>URCR01000023.1 GCA_900546325.1 uncultured Lachnospiraceae bacterium
CGTTTTTCGGAACACGAAAAACTACACAATGGTAAACAGGGCTATGCCCTAACAAAAAATATCCCCTACCCGAATTGGGTAGGGGATGGGGAACTCAAGTCAGCGAGTAAGGGTTACTGACGAGCACCACAAGAGCATTCATAGTGTGCAGGGTCGTCAACGACAGTTTTAGGAACTTCACGAGTCTTGGTTACAGTTTCAAAACCATCTTGGACTTGTACGGCTACATGTTTGTAAGTTCCATCACAATCAAGGCAGTGTGCACCTATAACTTCTATATCGGTAGTGTCGAAACCACATTTCTTACATACATAGTGTGCCTCGTACTTGTACTTCGGAACCTCTTCTGTATATTCTTCAGTAACCATTTCAGTATGGCTTACTTCATCTTTCCAGATATTGAAGTTATGCTCATGAGGTGCAGGTTTGTTGTTACCGCCACCATTGTTACCATTACCGTTGTTATTGCTATCACCATTGTGGTTGCCGTTGTTGCCAGAATTTCCACTGTTGGAATTATTTCCACCAGATGGCTTATTTACAGAACCATTATGGTTTCCGTTATTGCCAGTATTGCTGTTGCCAGAGCCTGTATTTGGCTTGTTCACAGAACCACTGTTGCTGTTACCAGCATTCCCACTGTTTCCAGTATTGGAACTGTTATCAGCAGAAGAGCTGTTGTCAGACTGATTCGCAGTCTCAGCTGTGCTGTCCTTATCTGCGCTAGCGGTCTTAGTAGTTTCCTTATTGTCAGTCTTTTCCGCTTTCTTCTCAGATTCCTTTTTCTTATCTTCCTCTTTTTTCTTGCCAGTTTCCGCTTTCTTCTTATCAGTGTCAGCCTTTTTCTTGTCTACTTCTTTTTTATCTTCTCTCTTAGCGGTGTCCTTAGTATCTTTTTCAGATACAGATGTTTCTGTTTTTGGCTTCGTGTCGGCAGTGCTATCGCCACTACAAGCTACAAGAGCAGTTGACAGAGTAACTGTCAATAAAATTGCAACAAATTTTTTCTTCATTGTGATTCTCTCCTTTTTCTTTAGATTGCTTTCATAAATCCCCTCATTTATGAGCAGAATTATCTTTCTTCAAATTATACTCAATATATTTAGTATAGTCAATATGTTGGGTAGTGTTATCATGTGAAAAAGTCAAGAGGGGGAATAACTTACACATGATTTCATACAAGCCTTTCTATGATACGCTTATTAAACGTGGTCTGACAGAATACGCCCTTATTTTTAAATTTGGGATTCCCGCAAATACGTTACATAGAATGAAACACGAAAAACCTATTACAACCTCAACGCTAGATACATTGTGCAGTATATTAGATTGTCGTGTTGAAGATATTTTAGAATATAAACAAGATGTTTAGAGCGTGGGACAGTTATCTGATTACAGAAACGTCCTACTTTTTTACTTTCCTATTCGTGATTCAAAAAATTTCAAAATATCCTTTTCTGTGTTCTTCATACTTAAAAATTCATCTGTCCACTTCTCGATTTTTTCAATAAATTTTTCATTGCTCAAATACCCCAAAGGGTGTAAAGTTTCCGCAATTCCATACAAGCGGGATAAAGTAACCGCTACCTTTACATAATCTTTTTGCGTTGTTTTGTCGTACATAGTCATGTACCTCCTTTTTGCATTTGCACCCGCAATTTTTTTACACGAACTCCGCACCGAAGATCGGGAAGAACATTCTTATAGAATTTCTTTCCACGCTTCGGGTGCGGTTTTCGTGTATCATGTTTTGGGAATGTTATGGGAAATCTATGGCACATGATTGGAACAGAATAAGAGAAAAACATGGGAATTTTATGTGACATGATAGGGGCAAATCATGGCTCATAAAATGGGCATTGAAGCATAAGGAACTGGCTGAAATGCACAAGGGGAGTCAAGAGGGGCGAAAGCCCCTTTTGCAAAATATTTCTAAACCGTTAGTGTTTAGATGTATTTTGCTACAGCCATGCGGAGAGAGACTAATAGGGAAACTCAATACACTACTGGGGCAATACGAAGCACTACTGCACTCGAAAATAAAAAAGCGAAAAGAGAATACAGAAAAAATATACAAGAAAGATATACAGAAATAGAATAAGAAGAATTTGACAGATAGACAAACTGTCCCGAAAAAAATCGCTTGAGGAGATTGACAAACTTTTAACAAATTGTTATAATACAATTAAGTTATAGAAGATATATAACTAATATAACAGAAAGGAGATTTGCATGGGATATTTGTCATTTGACGCCAGTATCAAAATTCATCAGTCGGGGCATTTTACAAGCACAAAAACGAAAAAAGTGGGATTCGGCGGTATCAGTGGCTATATCCGACATATTGACAGAGAAACAGATAAAAGAAACGATTGTGAAGTCAATCACTCTAACACCAACATCAATCCCGCCTTGACCTTAAATAATGAATCTTACTATAAGGATTCGCAAGGAACTTGGCAGAGAACAGATACATCACAAGATATGTTGAATGCGGTCAATCAGCGCATTACATACGCCAAAAAGCATGGTGCACGAATCACAAGCAAGGGCAAAAACGATACAGTCATTGCCCGCCCTCTCCTCATACAGCTTGATAAAGACACAATCGCAAATCATGAGGACACATGGACATGGGATATTATAGAAGTCATTGAAAAAATGTTCGGAAAAGAAAATGTTTTAGGAATTTCTCTCCATAAGGACGAAACAAACGTTCACGCTCATATCCTCTTTGTACCATGTCATACATATCAATCAAAGAACGGAATAAAATGCACTCTGTCACAAACTAAATTTTTCAAAAACCCACAACAATTAGCAAGTATGCACAAGCAGATTCGTAAAGAATTACAAGCAAAAGGATATAGAATAGAACAAGAAAATAAACCCATAGAGCAACATTTGGCGGGGTATTATGATAATCAAGGTATTTGGCATCAACAAGGCTTAACCCCTCAGCAATTAAAGGAACTTACAAATAGAAAGAATCAATTAAAAGAAAAGGAGAAAGCACTTATGTTAGAAAAATCAGAATTAGACGCATTGGCAAAAGCTATGTCAGACGTACAAGCAAGGGCAACCGCTACACATGAACAGCTTGAAAATAACATGAAAATTTTTCAATGTCAGCAAGAAGATTTTGAGCATGAAAAAGCAAATTTACAGACACAAATGGAAGCATTGATTACAGAAAAGAATACAATCAAAAAAATGAAAGATGAAACCGACGGTATGTTACAAAAAGTATATTCTGTTTCGGATATTTGTCAAAAGATTTTAGAAAATCAGAATACGCTTAGTAGTGATTTTCTCGATTTCTTGGATAGAATCGGACGAAAATATAACAAGCAGTATCGAAGTACCATTGAGAAACTTTATAAAATGTTTGATGATGAACGTAGAACTACTGTGACATCTCCCTGGTCGGAAGAACTTGATTCTATTCGTAGAGAACGCAACCGTCAACAAACGGTTGATGATATTGCACGACGGTTAAATACTCCTAAAGAAAGAGATATTCCAGAGTACAATTTCTTTTAGAGAAATTTGTATATAAGATAAGAGTTAAAAAGAATGAGATACCCGCAACTTATGAGGTATCTCATTCTTTTAGTGGCAAGACACATATTCTTTTTTATCTGTATGATAGCTCGTACTCTTTTTTACCATGCAATTTAATGATTAACTCATTAAAAATCAGCGTACGAAAACCCTGAATATATGGTGATTTCGCTGTACCGGAACAAAGGATATGATTTTACGATTACCTCCTCCACTGCATTCGACCACAAATGGATCCCGGAAAGAAATGTGTATGATACCATTTCCGTCATCGTAGATGAATTGTTTGCAAATTATCTCTCAAGGCCAAATGTAAGGCAGCCGATTCTGACGCAGTACTGTGACGGAAGACAGGTAAGCTGCCCGAATTGGATGGCCCTATAGTAACAACGTGTAAACGACTCTACTTCCTCTAAATTTTTAGGTCTACATCGTGTATGAAAATTATTGTACCATATTCTTCGTGGCGGAACAATCCATTATGACTCCCGGAATCCTGTATAGCAAATTTCTTTCCGATATGATAAAATAGTAAAAACAGCGTATTGATATGAGCAGAAAAAGCCCTTAAAAAATACATCTGAAAAGGTAAGGTAAAAGATTATGAAACAGAATGAAGAAACGAAAGACAGTTCACGCTATCAATTATATTGCGAAATGATCCGGCAGCTGGATGAAGGCTGCCAGCTGATCAATGACTATGATGCTATCCCGCATGATTATGGAACTGTCACTTTATACCAGGCAGAATCCCAGCTCATCCATCTGGTAGGCGAAAATCCCGGAATCACGGCGATGAAACTGTCAGACATTTTAAAGAAAACTCCAAGTGCGTGTTCTCAGCTGATCAGAAAACTTCGAAAAAAAGGATGGATGGAGCAGATCCGCAGCCAGCAGAACGGAAGAAAATACCAGCTGTACTTAACAGAGAGCGGATGGGATATTTTTCGGGAACATAACCAATTTGAACAGGCATGTTATCACAGAAGTTATGAGAATCTAAATGAATTTACTGAAGAGGATTTTCAGACATACATCAAGATCCAGTCCCGCCTGAACGAAACATTTTCCCTCGATGTGGCAGAAAGTAAATCTTTATAGTTTAAGCTGACTGTCGGCTTCCGCCTTAGAAAAGGGAGTTGTTCCGCAATGCTTTTCCAGCAGCGGTACAACTCCCATAGTTTTCATATAATAATGAGATTTATTCTTTCCTATTCAGGATATTTTCTATTGATTTTCATACAGCAGTGCAAGCAGTTCTTTGATATCCGGCACATCCCCTGCCGATTTTCCGTAATGGACATAGCTCAGACATCGTTTTTGATCCATGATAAATACTGCCGGAAGCTGCAGCTCTTCTCCTTCATATTCTCCGTGTTTGAAACCACCTGCCTTAGCACTTATCATTTTCCCTAAAGTTTTTGTATCTGCCATTTTCAGCATAGATTTTGCCGCAGAAATTTCTAATTGTCGATACAGCTTTTGCTCCGGATCACAGATAATTTCAAACGGAAAATCTTCCGGCTTTGTCTGTGCAGCAAGTTTTCCCGGATCAGACTGTAATACAACCAGTATCTGTCCGCCGCATTTTTTCACTTCCTCATATTGTTCTGCATACTGATGCATATCATATTGGCAAAGTGTACATCCATAATAACGGAGAAAGATCAACGCCGTCTTTCCGTTCACCCGCTTCACCGTATCGTCGATAGAGAGGCCGGACAGAAACGGGGTTTGATAATAAAATTCCGGCATATATTCTCCTCTTCTTAATTTTGACATTATGTTCCTCCTAAAACAGCAGAAATGCCAGTTCTACCAAAACCGACATTCTGCTTCTATCCTTTTATGCATGAAATACGTATTGATCCAATCTTTCGAACGCCTCTTTTATCCTGCTTAACGGCAGTGCAAGATTCATCCGGATGTGACATGGTCCATGGAACATCCGTCCATCCTGAACAGCCACACCTACATCCCATGCAGCTTTTTCTACTTCATCAATTGTTTTTCCGTGAGCTTCACACCATTTTGTGCAGTCGACAAACAACATGTAAGTTCCCTGTGGTTTACATACTTCCACACCCTCGAAATGTTCTTTTATATATTTGCAGGCGTAATCAATATTTCCGGTGATCGTTTCGCAGAGCTCGTCTACCCACTCATATCCTTCCGGTTTATAAGCACCGATCAATGCATGCATGGAAAGTACATTCATATCGTTATAATGTGGTAAAGACGATTCTTTTAAAACTCTCTCCCTCAGCCACTTATTATAAATCACATGATAAGAACCGACCAGCCCTGCCAGGTTAAATGTCTTAGATGGTGCATATACCGCAATGGTTCGGTTTCTTGCATCTTCCGAGATGCTCTGCGGCGGGATATGTTTATGTCCCTCCAAAATAATATCTGACCAGATTTCGTCTGACACGACATAGACATCATGCTTTTTAAACAATTCCATTGCCTTTTCCAGCTCCCATCGCTCCCAGACACGGCCGCAAGGATTATGCGGAGAACAAAATACCGTAGCATGGATATTATTTTCTACGATTTTCCGTTCCATATCCTCAAAATCCATACGCCAAATGCCATCCTCATCCTTTACAAGCGGAGAGTGGATAATATCATACCCGTTGTTTGTCAGACTCATTGTAAATCCGATATACGTCGGTGAATGAAGCAGCACTTTATCGCCTTTGGAACACAGTACATTCAGCGCACTGATCACTCCTCCCAGAACACCATTTTCATACCCGATGCACTCCTTTGTCATCCCTTTCACACCATGTCTGACTTCATGCCACTTAATAATTTCATCAAAATATTCATCTGTCGGATTAAAGTATCCATATGCAGGATGCTTCACCCGCTCTGCCATAGCCTCTACAATTGTCGGACATGTAGGGAAATTCATATCTGCAACCCACATCGGAATTGCATCAAATCCCTCTTTTGGTGCATCCGGTGTAAATCCCGGCATGCTTCCAAGCCCGTCAATCGCGATTGCATCCTTTCCATGTCTGTCCATAATGGAAGTAAAATCATATTTCATAATAAATTCTCCTTTCTATTTCATAACAGCTTTATAAATTCTGTTAGATTCCTCTTTGATTCTCTTTCTAAATTACTGATCCTCTGCCTCAGTAGCTGCAATTGCCGCCTCCGCAATCGTTTCGCGTTTCTTTAACAGATCTTCTTTATGCTGTTTCTTTCCAGTTGCCTTACACCGCTTTTTGTTATCACCTTATTATTTTAGGTGCTTAACATTTAATCTACTTCTAAGTTATCATTTTTATCACATACTTTCAAGTATTTTCTTTTGTTTTGTTATAAATTTTCACTTATTTTTACTTCTTTTTATTTACTTTTTCTATCGTTTTTTATATTTTTATGTTTGATACATTCATTTTTATGTTATTTTTGTACATCTCACTGCATTTACGTGCTTTTAATTCATTTTTTCCACCAAAAACAGCACCTGCTTTTTTCCGGCAGATGCTGTCTCTTAATTTTTGTTTTCCATTGTACTTTTCCATGCAGCTTTCTGCTCTTCCACGAGCTCAATGAACTTCTGCATTTCCTGAGTTACCCATTTACTTTTATGATAAAACAGCTGACTGTACATCACGATCATCGGAAGGTCTGTCTGTACCTCCAGAAACTGCCCGCTTTCCAGTTCTTTCTTCACAGTAAATTCCGGAAGAAAAGAATAGCCCATTCCTTTTTTGAGCAGATGAATAATCGTCTCCGTATTTCCAATTTCCAGAATCGGAGTCATCTCCAGATCATGCTCTGAGAGCAGACGTTCCAATTCATATTGATATGCCGCGCCGGACTCGGTCAAAAGAAATGGCTTTGTCACCAGTTCATGGATCTGCATCTGTTTTGTCTGTTTACGCAGCGCTTCGGTCAACGTCACAAAAAGAATCCGCTCCTTTTGCTGAACCGCCCTATGCCATTCCGCATTGCAGATTTTCCGGTCCAACGTAAAAACGAGATCAATCTCATTGCTTTTTGCCATCTCCATCAATTCCTGTGTTGTCCCCGATTTTATCACCATTTTCACCTTCGGATACCGCGCATAGAAGGAAAGTAACAGATCCGGCAAGAGCGCCGTGCAGACAGACTCTACACCGCCGATCCGAAGTGTTCCGTCCGGCTCCTGCTTATCTTTTGCAAACAAACGCGCCTGGTTGGTCACCCGCATAATCTCATTTGCATAGGCGGTAAATTCCATTCCCCTCTCCGTCAGCGAAACGCGCTTTCCGATCCGCTCAAACAAAGGTGTCCCAAGCTCCTTCTCAAGCTGCCTGACTTGTACTGTCACCGCCGACTGGGAATATCCGAGCTGTTCTGCTGCCTTTGAAAAATTCTGAGTCGCCGCCACCTTCAAAAATGTATTGATATTTCTTAATTCCATCTGCTCCTCCTGGATCATATGCAAGTTTTCGTTTCCTCTCACATCCTATTATGAATATTTTTCATATATCTTATAAAATTTATGAATTTTACGGATAGTTAAAAGTAGTATACAATAAAGTCACATAGGCGTAAAGACTTTTATTTACCGCCGGATAGATGCGAGCATTCCACCACTCGCAGATTCATTGATTTTAATATTGGAAAGGAAGTATCATTTATGCTAAACAGTGAAAATGTTTTAAATAGCGCACAATTAGAAGAAGTAATCAAAAACTTTGTACACACATTCTGCCGTGAAAAACACGATATCCACTCTCAGAAAGTGACATGGTATACCGACGAAGAACAGTCTCAGAAAATCAAACAGATTGGAATTCCAAAAGACGGCCGCCCGGTTGATGACGTTGTCGCGGAGATGTCAGAAGAAGTCTACCGTTACCGCGGGGATGCCAACCATCCAAGATTTTTCGGATTTGTCCCGGGACCTGCCTCCTCTATCTCTTGGCTTGGTGATATTATGACTTCCGCCTACAATATCCACGCCGGCGGAAGCAAACTGGCTCCGATGATAAACTGCATCGAACAGGAAGTACTCCACTGGCTCTGTGAGCAGGTCGGTTTCACTGAAAATCCAGGCGGTGTCTTCGTCAGCGGCGGCTCTATGGCAAACATCACAGCTCTTACCGCTGCCCGCGATCACAAACTGACAGACGAGACGATGCATCTTGGAGTTGCCTATATTTCCGACCAGACACACAGCTCTGTGGCAAAGGGCCTCAGAATCATTGGAATCCCTGACAGCCGGATCCGCAAGATTCCTACAAACGACGCGTTCCAGATGCAGACAGACGTATTGGAAACCCAGATTCAGACAGATATTGAAAATGGCCTGATTCCATTTGTTGTAATCGGAACTGCCGGGACAACAAATACAGGAAGTATCGATCCATTGGAAGAACTCGCCGCAATCTGTTCTAAATATGAATTATGGTTCCACATTGACGGTGCCTATGGCGCTTCCGTCCTTTTAAGCCCGAAATATCGTCATCTGCTGAAAGGGACAGAACTTGCCGACAGCATCAGCTGGGATGCCCACAAATGGCTGTTTCAGACTTATGGATGTGCAATGGTACTCGTCAAAGACATTAAACATCTGTTCCACAGCTTCCATGTAAATCCGGAATATTTAAAAGATATCGAAAGCGATGCTGACCATATCAATACATGGGATATCGGAATGGAGCTGACACGCCCCGCACGGGGATTAAAACTTTGGCTGACACTGCAAGTGCTCGGCACAGATTTGATCGGAAGCGCGATCGAGCATGGATTCGATCTTGCGGTCTGGGCAGAGGAGGCTCTTAAAGAACTGGATCACTGGGAAATCGTATCCAACGCCCAGCTTGCAATGGTAAATTTCCGCTACACTTCTGAGGACCTTACCGCAGAAGAGACAGATTTTCTCAACGAGCGGATCTCGGAGCGGATTCTTGCAAGCGGTTATGCAGCCATCTTCACAACCGTTTTAAACGGCAAAAAAGTGCTGAGGATCTGCGCCCTTCATCCGGAGACCACAAGAGATGATATGCGGACAACCATCCATATGCTGGATACATTTGCAAGGGAAATCCACTCTGCAATGAAACAGGAACAAGTGCTTTAACCCGCATTATCATTGTTTTGGACATAAGAACTGCCGCAGGCCAGATCTTCCCTCCTCCAAAAGAGGATTGATTTCTGTCCTGCGGCAGTATTGTGATTCATATGAAATTTTCTGGTCTTATTATTTACAGTAGATAATCATTGATTGCTTTTGCTGCTCCGTCATTGTCCGCAGTGGCGGTCACAGCTTTCGCGATACTTTTGATTTCTTCGTTTGCATTTCCCATTGCCACCGGAAATCCGACTTTTTCCAGCATAGAAAAGTCATTCGCATTGTCGCCGACAGCCATAACCTGAGAAAGCGAAACAGCAAGTTCCTTGCAGAGTGCTTCCAATGCCCGTCCCTTGTTTGCCTCTCCCTGTGTGATCTCAATATATCCACTCGTAGAGACTGCCATCTCCAGAGCCGCAAACTGTTCTAATGACTTTTGCAACTCCAAAAGCTTTTTTTCATCTCTCGAAAAGATCTGAATCTTCTCCACCGGCTTTTCTCCATCCCTCAGCCATGCATACATATCTTTCTTTACTTTATGTGCCTTAAAGTCTCTGTGATAAGCCACATATCGGTATGCCGCCTGCAGAAAAGAATTGTCATAGCATTTTCCTTCCTGATGAATCGCCACTCCAACTTCTTCCCCGCATTTTTTTAGAATCGCACAGGCAGTCTGATTCGTGATCAGCCTCCGGTACAATATTTTCTGCCCTTTCAAATCATAAACTTTTGCACCATTGGATGTGATGATATAGTTGATTCCTTCTATCCTGCGTAATTTTGCCGGAAGCCCTTCCAGGCACCTCCCCGTAACCGGAACAATAACAATTCCTTTTTTCGCTGCCGCTTCCAATGCTTTTTTCGTCTTCTCTGACACTTTATGTCTGCTGTTTACCACAGTCTCATCCATATCTACCGCCAATAATTTTATTTCCATGTCCATTCCAGCTTTCTTCTCTTAATTTTTTCCTTCTTGCTTTCTTCTCCAGAACGGAAGAAACCCAAGCGCCGCTCCGCACACTGCCGGAACGATCCACCCCAGATGCAGATGGTACATCGGAAGTTTTTGTCCCCATTCTGTCAGAATTCCAAGACTCACTCCTACGCTGTCCATCGCATTGATAAATGCAACGGCAAATGCTGCGATCATACTGAGCATATATACCATCTTCCTGTCCTCAATCCACTTTCGTCCAAAAGAAAGTACAATCAAAACGATCAGTACCGGATAGATCATCATCAGCACCGGTTGGGATACCGCAATCAGATAAGACAGCCCCACGTTGCTGACCGCGAAACTAAACAGACATACAATCGCAGTAATTCTGCGGTAGGATACCGACGGCAGCAGTTCGTGAAAATAGTCGGCAAACGAGGTTGTAAGCCCGATCGAGGTTGTCATACAGGCAAGAAAAACCGATGCCCCAAGTACGATTCCTCCTGCAGGGCCAAGCAGGTCACTTGCCACTGCATGCAGAAGTGCTCCTCCATTTGCAAACGCAGTGCGTGTCGTCGCACCTATATAGGTAAGCATATAGTAGACTCCACTTAGAATCGCCACTGCCCCGATCCCCGAAAGGATCGTGTATTTCACAACATTTTTCCGTTCTTTTATCTGAAACCCGGTCACCGCATTGATAATAATAATTGCAAATACCGGTCCCGCCGGTCCATCCAGTGCATTATACCCTTCGATCATCCCTTTAAAAAACGCAATATCCTGATACTCCCCCGTCGCTTTCTGAATGGGTCCATACTGTACAACATTTCCGGATTTGTCTGCAAAAACACAGACAAGGTAAAGCACAATAATGCTTATGATCAGTATCGGTGTCATATATTTCCCGATAATATCCACAATTTTACTTGGGTTCCCGCTAAGGTAATATGTCAGCCCAAAAAATGCGGCTGTCACAATCAGTGAAACAATCCATGTATACTGCTGCTGCACATAAGGGCGGACTGCCAGTTCGTAAGATACACTTCCTGTTCTTGGCAGTGCAAAGAGCGGTCCGATCAATAGATACACGGTCACAGATAATAATAATGAAAATTTTCTGCTCACAAGATCTCCCAGGTCCATGATTTTATTTCCCACCAGTACAACTGCAATCATTCCAAGCAAGGCAATCCCTGCATCTGTCAGAATAAATCCGGCAAGCGCCTGCAAATAATTCTCTCCCGCAAGCTGCCCCATCGCCGGCGGAAAAATCATGTTGCCCGCCCCAAAGAACACGGCAAACAATGTCAGTGTCAAGGACAACACTTGTTTCATCTTCAACTTTTCCATATGTTACTCTCCTATATTTTTCTTATGTGCTCCCATTTTTTGATACTTTCCAAGCTAAAGCAGGAGGATTCTTGCTTCAACCACTACTGCATCAGCAGTCCTTTGTGATTCTGATATCCACAGCAGGAACAGATCTGGGAGCTCGGATACATGGTTGATATCCGGATAATGTCATTTCCCTCCCATGTGGCTTTATATTCAAGCATGTCAAAAAGCTTAAACCATGGTAACGGAAAATTGTCTCTAAAATATCATCAAATTTCCGCTTTGTCAACTATATCTCTCATTCCTCCTCGGGTTTCTCTGCCGTCTTCCTGTTTTTGCCTGTCTCTATACGCAAAATAATTGTTGCCACCTTTTTGGGAAACTGTTATGATAAAGACCGTAAGAAAAGACTGTATATCAGATTTCACAATAAGAAAGGATCACAAATGAAAAAGAAAAACTGGAAAGTACAAGACCTCACTCTATGTGCACTTTTTACTGCCCTGACTGCAATCGGCGCATTTATTCAAATCAATATCCCCGTAGAACCCATTCCAATGCACTTCACACTGCAATTTTTCTTTGCACTGCTGGCGGGGTTTCTGCTTGGTGGAAAGCTTGGCAGTTTAAGTATCGGCATCTATCTGATGATCGGGCTCTGCGGCGTTCCGATCTTCGCATCCGGAGGCGGACCATCCTACTTATTAAAACCAACTTTCGGCTTTTTACTCGGATTTTTCTTTGCCGCGGGTGTTGTCGGAATGCTGACTGACCGTTTTGCCCCGAAGCGCTTTCGCACTTACTTTTTCATCTCCATGGCAGGGCTCTTTGTGATGTACTTATCCGGCAACCTCTATTTCTACTTTGTCAGCAACTACATCGCACACATTACCGTATCGTGGAAAATTGTTCTGATCAACTGCTTCCTTTTGACTGTAGCAGGAGATTTTGTTCTGTGCGTGCTATCGGCAATTGCTGCGCAGCGACTGACCATTATTATGAGGAAAATTTTACATTAAATCCATTCAGGCTGAGGTATCATTCCTCAGCTTTTTCTCTGAGAAATTCACAAATTAGTTTTTATCACGTTTTCCTTATAATCGCAAAATATACTTATAGGCATTTTCCCCCGGATGAGTATAATATCCCTTCTCAATCCTATCCAGTTCATAACCACAATCTTCAAAAACTTTTTGCATTGCCTTATTAGATACTCTTGTTTCTCCGCAAAAATATTTCACTTCACCTTGGCCCATTTCTTTTGTGACATGATTCAATAATTGATGTGCAAGTCCTTGCTTTCTCTTATCCGGATGAATTGCAATGCTCATAATCTTTACATAATCTTTTTCTCCACTCCAATTGTAAACAAAAATTTCCCCTGCTATTTTTTCGCCATCCAATAACGCGTAATAAATTGCCCGCTCGTCTTCTAATAACTTGCGCCAGTCTCCCTCTTCCCAAAAATCTGTCGGAAAACAAAGTTGATCGAACTCCATCATCTCTTTCATCCATGTTATATTTAATTCTCTTAGTGTCATCATCGTTTTGCTCCATAACAATACTCTATCGAAGGTCTACTCACATTCTTCTATCTGATATACAAATCCACGTTCCATATTCGGATAGTAATGTACAAGAACGAAATCTCCTTCTTGAAAACCTTTTGTACTTCTTTCACCGATTACAATTTCCTTCCTCCCATTCCCTCTTATGTATATTGTGTCGTTTGTAACTTTGAAAATCGTACCTTTATCTTCTATATATTTTCCACTTACTACCAGTGGCAAATCCTTCATAGACGGAATTACAATTTCACCTACACAAAGCAGGAAAAAGAAAATCAGTAAAACAAGATATCCCCTCTCGATGCATTTTCTGATTTTCTTTGACGTAATTGTCCTTAATGTTTTCTCCCAGTTGATGAGAGGCAGTTTTTTATATAATTTCCGTGCGACAGAAAAAGCTGCCACACAGAGAACCACATCTAATATGTAATACCATATTGCTGTTATGATCATTTTTCCCCTTTCCCTGATTCCTTCTATCTAAAATCCACTTTGTTTATATAGATGGATGTCAGGCTCATTATCGCATTCTACAGTAAGTTTCAGTCCTACAACTCCATTTTTCTCAGTCCAACAGCTTATGTTCTCAAAGAAAGTAGTCCAAATTCCTCTGTTCTGATATTCCTTCAAAAATTTCCAGTGTTTCCTTATGCCTTCCCACTTCACGGGCAGGTTCCAGATAATGGTAGAGGGTTCCCTCATCCCTTACTGCAATCGTCAGAACGATAATTTTTTCTTCCTGCAAAGCATATCCATCTAGATACTCCGCAACACATGACTATGGGGATATCCTTTAGCTGATAAAGTATACCCATAAATCGGATATATCAGCGTCGGCAACAAAACGGTCAAAGTCGCTCTGATACAAACGATCTTAAATAACCCGATACTGATCAAATTCGCTCTCCGCAAAAGATTTTGAGATTACGGCTGTAACTTTACCATTGTTCTGCAAGACTTCCTCATCATTGAATTGCAGGAACGCATCCAGTTTGGAAGCCCAATCTGCCATCGTCATGGGAATATGTCGCCGTGCCTGTCTTGTAGCGCAATCCAGATACATTGTGACAATCTCGTTAAGCTCCTGCATTTCGCCCTTAGATAAATAAATTCTTTGCAATTGACACATCCGCTTTTACAATAATAAAACTTATATTGATAGGCTTTTCCGTTATCTGCAACTTGTGCAAAATTTGCACAAGTTGAATCATCAGATAATTCGCCGCTTTCATAGACATTTTTCAAATATTTTCGCCATATAATATTCATCAACAAACTTTCCATGAACAAACATCGCCTTTTCCCTGATTCCTTCTATCTGAAACCCATTTCGTTTATATAGATGGATGGCAGTCTCATTATCGCATTCCACAGTAAGTTCCAGTCTTACAACTCCATTTTTCTCAGCCCAACGGCTTATATGTTCAAAGAAGGTAGTCCCAATTCCTTTCTTCTGATATCCTTTCAAAATTCCCACAACGATATATGCTGTATGAAAAATTCTTTGAAATCTTCCCCTCTCTGCCCGAATATAGCCTACAATCTTACCATCTTCTTCCGCGATTTGCAGGAAGTCTCCACCGCCAATGACATGATTTTCAATGTCTTCTCTCAGTTCCTTGGAATTCGTACATTTCTTTCGTTCATCTGGCTCATACATCATAAAATGTGTTTCATTATCCAGCTTATTTAAGAAATCCCAAAATGACTGTATTTCTTCTGCCTGTAAATCTTTGTACGCGATCATCTTTCCATTTCCTTTCACCTATAATCCTTGGATCAGTTTTATCGAGGTGAGGATCATATTTTCCCGAACACTTTTCTGTGCTCTCCAGCTACGTTCATCCCACTGTTCCCCACTCACATCATCTCCGGTATAAAGCAGCTGAGCCAACGAAATTCCATAGTATTTTGATACCGCAAAAAATGCAGCTGTTTCCATCTCAACAGTAATACACCCTTCTTTTCTTCTTTGGGCAATCATTTCCGGTGTTTCACGGTACATGGCATCGGTCGTCCATGTCTTTCCAAGTGTATATGGGATTCCCAATCTCTCTAACCCATCCGTAACAACCTTCAGTGTTTCCTTATTCCCTTCTACTTCACGGGCGGGTTCCAGATAATGATAGGAAGTCCCCTCATCCCTTACCGCAGCTGTCGGAACGATGATTTTTCCTACCGCCGAACCACTTTTTATTGATCCGGCAGCACCACATACGATAAATTTCTCACATCCCATAGCATGTAGTTCCTCAATCGTCGTGGCGGCACCCGGCGCAGTCGGAAACGGCATCGTAATGCAAATTTTTTCCCCAGGCAAAATATAGCCATCCGGACACTCTCCAATACATTCCTGCGGTGGGCAGACTCCGTCGGATAGTGTGTACTCATAAATCGGAATATCCATCACTTCTGAATGGAGATACCCGATCACAGAGAGCTTCTCTTCCTCCACAAATTTGCTGAGTTCTTTCCGAAAGAATGTGATGACACACTTTTTCGGCAATATCCTCTCTAAAAAATCTGTCGGATGAATGATCGGTTTTCTGCTGGTATCGAATTCACAAATCGGATATAACTGTCTCTTAATCATTTCCTGCACCTGACCTTTCCTTTATAGCGTATTCTTTTGGTTTTCATTCGTATTCAAATTCAACAATCTCACCATTTTTCGGATGTTGACCATTGCAGAGAGATTGAATAAGTATTCCATGACAGGCAACAACCACTTTTTGATAGTGCTTATATTTTTCAAGAACAGGTACGACTCTTTTACGTATTATAAGCATATCCTCCCAATCGAAATCTCCACCGGTCGGATATACCCCATGATTCTCAACAAATTCATGATAATTCTGTTCCGCCTTTTCATCTTCCTCATAAATATAGTTTTTATTTGCCATCCATTCATGCAAATTTGTCTCGATCATGATATCTGCCCGAAGTTCTTTTGAAAGGATCGCAGCTGTTTGCACCGCTCTTGTATAAGGCGATGACAAAATGATATCTGCTCCACATAACCGTCTATCTTTGGCTGTATTTTGTATTTTTTCAATCCCTTTTATACTTAAGGGCGACAAATTCACCCCAAATCCTTGATAAATTTTTTCATTTCTCTCCGAATAGTCCGTTTCTCCATGCCGGATCAAATAAAACATTGCCATGTCAAACCTCCTCCAAAAAATTATCCTTTTTTACACAAACAGAATGGATGCCCTGACTGATCATTCTCCTCGATGTCTCTCCACCCACGCTTCAAAGTCCTCGATCACCGCTTCTTTTGGATCTCTTTCATACCAGTTTTCTGTATATGGGTTCATTCCCATTGGCACGCCTTGATATTGCAATATCTGTTCAAACTGTGCAAATGCAGCCTCCACTTTTTTTCGCTGTTTTCTGATCTTCCCTTCGTCCTGCGCTTCTAAAAGTCCTGTAAAATATCCAAGCCACTCTCCGATTGCATCGCGAAGGGCGCCTGTCGACTGTACGTAGAGCGCTTCCCCTTTGGCTATGAGATACTGATTTTCCTCTTTTTCTTTTGGATGGATTTTCAGCTTTTCAAACTCCTTTAGCTTCGCCTCTTTTTCCGCTTCGGTCATCAAATCATCCTCCTTTTGGAAGACCATTGTCTGCCTCTGACCGATCTCCGGCGTGTATAACTGTACTTCCAAGAGTCCATTGATATCGTAGGTAAACCGGATGTCAACATAGATCTCCCCTGCCTTTTTTGGAGGAACATGAAATTTGACCTGTCCGAGAGACAAGTTGTCATCTGCATAGTAACTTTCTCCCTGGTAGACATTGACAGCAACCTCTGTCTGATTGTCATGGGAAGTGTAGTACCGCTTTTCTCTGCTGGCAGGAAGCGAAGTATTCCGCTCAATCAGTACACTCATCACATCCCTGTCACTGCCATTAGGATTCCGGATACCTACTCCGAGCGAAAACGGACAGATATCTGTCAGAAGCATATCTTTGATTGCATCATCCCGCTCTTTGATCCCGACGACAACGCCAAGCCCCCGTGCGATCATCCGGTCCGGATCGCGTGTCTCAATCTTTCTTCCTTCCAAAATATAACTTAAATACTGCTTTACAATCTCCATCTTGCAGGAACCGCCCACAAGAACGATCTCTGTCAGTTCATCCGGCGAAACATTTCCATCCATAAGAACACGCTTCACCGGCTTTTCCATCCTTCGGAAAATCTCTGCTGCGATGTGTACGACATCTTGTCTGCTCAGACTCAGATCCCATGACTGCTCCTCGTATCTTACCCGCATCACGGCATCCTTCGCAGTTGTCAGTTCTATCTTACATCGCTCCGCCGCTTTTAGGATCACGGATTTTAACTTTTCATTCAGTGAATCCCACAACAGATTCTGTTTCTCGCAGAAATGTCTTGCGATCACGTTGTCAAAGTCGCTTCCGCCGAGATGATTGTCCCCACTGACCGCCTCGATCTGAACAATATTGTCAAAACTTTCCACAAGAGAGACATCCAGAGTTCCTCCGCCGAAATCGAAGACAAGGATGGTGGCGTCTTCCTGCTGCTCCATATTCTGACAGGCAAGCGCTGCTGCAGACGGCTCGTTGATGATCCGCTCTACCAGAAATCCCGCCAGCTCTCCGGCACGCTTCGTGGCAGCTCTCGCCCTATCGTTAAAATATGCAGGAACACTGATGATCGCCTCGCCGACTTCTTCCTGCAAAAATTCCTCCGCGTCTTCTTTGATTTTCTTTAGCAGAAATGCGGAAAGTTCTTCCGGGCGAAACTGCCGGCCGCCAAGGGAAAACTGCTTGTCCGTCCCCATATACCGCTTAAATACACTTGCCGTCTCATCAGGATGTGCGATCATCCGCTCCTTTGCCGTCTTTCCGACATAAATCTGATCTCCATCCACACTCACAAAGCTCGGTGTCAGATATTCCCCGCTGCTATCCGGGATCAGCACGCTCTCTCCATTCTGCCACACGGCTGCCAGACAGTTCGTTGTCCCCAGGTCAATTCCGATTGTTCTCATTTGTCTCCACCCTTTCTCTCATAGACTTCCTCAATCAGTTGATAGGCTTCTTCCTTTTGCGTTTCTGCTTCCGCTCCCGTCACAATGATCCCTTCCAGTGCAGAGACCTTTCCTTTTTTATAAAGCATCGTCACTGGCATCTGTTCTTCCGGAAGGTACAATGCCACTTCCAGCTCTGTGCTGTATGCTTCTTCCAGCTGCCGAAGTGCTGCCTCATACCGGGCAAACTCCTCTGCCCTTGTCGGCATCACATTCGCATAGTTCTCCAATGTTGTCTTCACAGGATCCTTCAGACAGATCACAAAATAGTCATTGCAGTATCTTGTATTCTGATTTTCCCCGGCAAACGCCTCCATCACCTGATCGCTTCCCGGCTTCGTCAGACGATAGTGTTGTTCCTGCTTCCAGAAGCTTTCCAGATCCTGCTCAAACTTTGTGTGATATCCGGTCTGTCCCAGCCACGGCGCCTGCAGTTTCCCATAGGTACTGTTGATCTCTGTCACTTCTGTTTTTGCAAATCCTTCCCCGCTTCCGATTGCCGCCGCGACTTCCGCCTGCATAGCTGCTTCCACCGCTTCTTTTTGCAAGTTATCAAAGCATTTCTCCCCGTTTTCGTCCTTCCATAGCCATGCAAACGCTTCCTCGGTTCCTTTCTTTCGCAGTTCCACACCTGTGTAAGTATCATCCCACCCCGGAACCGAAGAAAAATACACATGATACTCTGGAACTGTGACTTCCGTACCCGCATATTTTTCAGTAAGATACGTTAACAGAGACTGTTCCCCTTCCTTCTCCAGTTCCTCTTTTGCCTGCTGAAGGTCACGTTCGGCAGACTTTGTATCCTCGATCAGCTTGTCCGCCGCATCCATCGTTTCTGCCAGTTCTTCTCTCTGCTGATCCCATGTCCCACTGTCCTCCCTCGTTCTTGGCAGAAGCAAGAATACAAGCAGACCAAACACCGCCGCCAGCAAATAGATTATTTTTCGGATGTTTCCGATGTGCTTCTGAGGTTTCTTTTTCCCTGCAAGAGGAACCTCCCTTGCCTCTTCCAGTGCACGCGCAACTCTGTTCAACGTCTGATCCAGATACTCCAGATGTTCCGGAATGTATCCGGATGACTGCAGTTTTTCTTCCAGTTCTTGTCTGGTCAGCGCGATCTGACGGCGAATGATGCGAAATGACTTTTCGGAAACATTCCGCTCGGCAAAAATTCCTCCGCAAAGTTCCCATAATACTGGCTGAAATTGATTTTCCCGGAAAACTGCAGACTGGAAAAACACATGCCACAACATTGCTTCCTGTTCCGGTGCCTCTCTTAACGGTTCCAAAAAAGTCAGCAGCTCCTGCAAGGTGCGATCCCGCTCTTCTTTTTGAACTTTCTCTATGTTTGAGAGAATCTGCCCGAAATCAAAAGCAATTTCTTCTTCCTCGATGTCCTTTGACTTCTCCAGGGAAACGGCCTCCGGAATGCTTTCCGGCACAGTATCTTTTCCCATACAGTCTTTTTCTGTGCTTGCTTCTGACGCAGCTTTTTGCTCCGTGTTTTCTTCCCGGATCACAACATGGTCAGCTTCTGCTCTGTTCTCTAATACACCGGAAAAGTCGCTTGCTTCCTTCTTTTCCTCCCCTGCCCGGGCATCCTTCTTGATCACGGACGCAAACTGTATCGCTGCCTCGTATGCTTCGTGGATCTCCTGCCATTTCTCCGGGTATTCTTCCGGGTGATAGCGTGCTGCAAGCTTTGCATACGCTTTCTTGATCTGTTTCTTATCTGAAGTCGGCTCAATGCCAAGTACTTTAAACGGATCTCTCATGCTCCTTCTCCTGTTCTTCCTCGACACGAATCATTTTCATGCGTCGGAAATAAGAACTCATCTCATCTGCCATTCCGGAAAGCCGGTTCAGCAGTGTTGAAAAATCATTCAGCATAATGTCATCTTTGAAATATGGATAGACAATATCGTGGTCAATCTCACTCCACCCTTCCTCGAAGAGCGTTCTCCCCTGAATCTCCACATAATGCCCTTTATACTTGATAATGTAGTGAAGGGAACGATAAATCCCATCCGAACGGATCTCGATCAGCTCTTCATCATAAATCCGACTGTCTCCCGCCCGCTTATACACTTTCGGCCGCTCTGCAATATAATAGTGGTCTGCATCCTCATCAAAGTCTTCCAGACGATTTTTCACATACCGGGCAGGATCATTTTCAAACACAGACGTGATGTATTTGTGAAAATGGATCCAGTCCTCCCGGTAGAGGAAGAACACACGGATACCGATCAGATCCGTAAAATATTTGTGAAAATTCCAGCGATCGATCCTTTCAAACTTCTGGAAGTTTTCTCTTCGTTTCCGGATGATCTTCTCCAGAAGATGTCCCGGTTCCTTCGTCCGGTAGCGGTAGGAATGGATGCCCGCCTTCTGGATATCATAGAGGTATTCATCTACAAAATCTTTCCCGATCTCCCGGAGCGTCGCCTCCATGGACTGGTAATTCTCATAGATTGCTGTCAGCTCTTCCCAGCTGATCTTTGCCTCCTCAAAATCCTGCTCTGAAATTCTGTATTTCTGAAGAAATTCTTTCTTATCTAACATTCTGCTCCTCTCTTGTGCCTGAAGGTGCTGCATGCTTACTTCATTTTCAGCACCTTCCTTACATCTATTTTGTTAAAACAGTGTTGCCTGCTCATACTCCATTTTTACATACTCAGCTTCTTCTACATCAATCTTACTGCGGTAATCCACAATAACGGTCTGCTGTTTTTGCCCGACCATCTTCTGACCGAGCAGATAGTTGACATCAAATTTACCGATGATCGCCGGTGTCGCACCTCTTGTCGGCACAATCAGCTGCACCCGGTTTGCTGCAAGCATCGCAAAGATCGGCTCCCAGATATAAGTATCCTTTGCCGCACCAAATGGATTGTCAATGAAAATCACTTTCTTTAAGGACTCCTCATTGGCATGATAGGAATGAATACTTGCAATGTAATTGATGATTGCGATCAAAAACTGAATGTAGATTCCCTGCGACTGTCCGGTGCTTCCGACCGCCTCCTCGTACCTTAAGTGACGGCTCTGCTCTTTGATCCGCTCTCTTTTGTAAAGTTCCATACTGATCCGGTTCATATCCGTGACGATTGCCGAGAACAGACGCTTCATAGACAATTCCTGAATCAGATATTTTTTCTTTTCCTGCTCGGTTTCGTACTTTCCAAGATTTTCGATCACTTGTGCAAGATAATTGGAAATCTGCATTTGCTGCTGATCTTCTCTCACATATGGGATCTTCAGCCGGACGATCTGAGTCAGTTTCTCATCAATCATAATACTGCTGAGTTTCGGAAATTTATCCAGTTCCATGCGGATCGTATTACACCGCTGTAAACATTGGTTTTCAAAACTGCTCTTGATCTTCTCGATATCGCGAAGACTTTCTTCAATCTGGTCTCTTCCCATCTGGATCATCACGCATGCTTCTTCCAGCCGCTTGGTCGTCTTATCTGCCTCCTCAAAACTTTGCGGAACCAGAATCTGCTCTTTCATCTGCAGCGCAAAACTTCCTGCTCCAAGTCCGGTTAAAGTTTCTTCACACCAAGCCTTTGCCTTGCCAAATGCAGTTTCTGCCGCTGTCTTTCTCGCTTTCATCTTCTGCCAGCTGCTCATGATCTGGCGCTCTGTTTCTTTCCAGTCTAAGATGACAAATCCAGGAAGTGTCTTGACGGACATGTCTTTGATGTGATACTCTTCTGCAACCCATGTGATCTTTCCGATCATCGTCTGGATTGCCTCCTGCTCTTTTACAGCTTCTTTCTGTTTCCGGAACAATTCTGCCAGTTCTCGCTTACACTGCTGTTTCAGCTCTTTCTGCCGTTCCTTCTCTATCTCAATCGTTCCTGCTGCAATCGGAAGCCGCTCGATCCGGTAGAATTTCTCCTTGATCTGCCCGGCGATCACATCTGCCTGCGACTGGAATCTCGTACATGCAAGCACCAGTTCAGATACCTTTTTCTCACACTTTTGTAATAACTTCTCTTCCTCCGCCAGATGTTCCTTCTGCGCCTCGATTTCTGCATCGGACACTTCCGCAAGTTTCTGCTCCTCATAAAGCTGTTCCAGCATTTTCACGTCTGCATTTCTGCTTCTTAATTCCCGCAAATAGGAAGTGATCTGTTCCCGGATAACCTGCAGTGTCTCGCTTTTTTCTTTTACATCTTTATTTTCCTTTTCAAATGCTGCGATGGCACCGTCCAACTCTTCCTCCAGACGTTCCGGAACCGGCTCTTTGACCGGGATCTCTTCTTTATAATAGGCCGCATAACGCTCCCATCCCTGTTTCCTTCCTGCAATCTGTGCCGCAATCTGCCGGATTCGTTCGTCCGCCCCGGAAATCTCCCTTTCTTTTGTCTGCACAAGCCTCCAAAACATTTCCTTTTCCAGTTCCAGTTCTGCTTTCTTTTCTTTCCACGCTCTTTGGTTTGCTTCCACAAGATCAGACTTTTGAAACATTTCTTCCAGCTTTTGCAGGGATATGATTTCTTCTGCCAGCCTCTTGATCTTCTCTTCCTTTGCAGGAATCTTTTTCTCCAGCTCCTCAGCCTTTGCCCGCAGTTTCTTTTCATTCTCCTTTAGCTGTTCTTGTGCAGCCTTTACCTGCGCTCTCTTTTCTTTTCTCGCCTGCTGGTCTTCGATCCATCCCGCATAGTTTTCAAGATATTTTGTCACATATTCTTGCACGCCATCTGTGTCCGCTGTCAGTACTTTCTGCTGTTCACTTAACTGTTCCTGTTTTTTCTTCTCCCGATTCAGTGCTTCTTCTGTCCGGTGCATTTCTTTTTCCAACTGCTCTTTTTCCAGAAAATACGCAGTTTCTTTTCCCGCAAACATCACCCCGCCGCCTGCATCAAACCGTCCCTGCTCCAGATAAGTCTGATCGATGACCGGGATCATCCAGCTTACATTCTGCCATTCCTCCGGCTTTGGTTCGGCAAGGATCTTCTCGTAGATCCGGTGTCCGACGACAATGCTGTATGGCAGGTATGGAATTCGGCTGAGCACCTCTTCCTTTTTATCTGCCTGCATCTGCTCTAACAACTCCGTACCGAGCACTCCGTCCCCGTATTTCCGGTAGAGGAATTCTTTCAGCTGCTCTGCCTCCGGCGTTACCTGAAATAAAATTCCTTTTTGAAGCTGTTCCAACTGTTTTTGCAGTTCTGCCTGACGGTTCTGTCCGTCATGGAGCAAAATGATCGTCTCCCTCTGTTTCTCCTTTAACAGCTCCAGAAGCCGGTAGACATCTTTCTCTCCATATACTTCCATTCTCTGCGATACTTTTTCGGTCAGCTCCTCATAGATTGTCAGCTGTGCCTGACACGCCTCTTCTTTTGCCTTCAGTTCCTTTGCTTCATGCTCCAGATCCTTTGCCTGCAGCCTGTCTGACTGAAGCTGATCCTTTACTGTTTCACGTTCTTGTTCCAAAGCCCTCTTTGCCTCTTTCCCGTCAGCTTCTTCCTTCTCTTTCTCTGTAATCTTGTCCTTGATCTGCTCCCGGAGAAGAAATGGAAATGCCTTCATCCCCTCGCTGATTTCCTTTTGCAGAGCAGTCCGCTCTCTTTCATTTTCCGCAAGGCGGCTTTCTAACACGGCACAGGCATTATCGCTTTCACGCTCTTTTTTATCTGCCTCTTCCTTTTCTCTTCTGGATGTCTCCCGCTTTTTCTCCGCCTCGTCTTTCTGTCCGTTGAGCTGCTCAAAAATCTGCTCATCTTTTCTCTTTTTCTGCGCAGTCATCTCCAGCAGAGACTGATAAAGCTCCTCATTTCCCTGCTTCATCCGCTCCATCTCTGCCTCGATGGTATGTGCCCGCGACTGCGCCTTCGCATAATCGAGAAAATACCGGACAGCCTCTTTCTCTGTCACACTCTGTTTTAGTTCTTCAACCGCCTCTTTTAACTGCCCTTTCTGCTTCTCTTTCTGTTCTCTTTCATAATTGACTTCGTCAAGGTGACATTCCAGTTCCTGCAGATCCAGCGTCAGAAGAATCCGCTCCGTCTCCTGCTGCTGTTCCTGCATGTTCTGTAGCGCTTCCTCTAATTTCTCCGCTTCTGCTTCGATGCGCTCCTTTTCATCAAGAAGGGCATGATAAAATACACTCGTCTTCTGTTCATTTTCCCTGCACAGTTCAAAATTCTGTAAAAGTGGCTCAAACTTGGTCAGAAATTCCCGGATCACCGTAATCTGCCTGTCATAGTTTGCGATCTGCTCCTTTTTCTTGGACAGCTCTACCATCTGTTCCCTGATATCCAGAAGTGTCTGTGCCAGTTCTTCTGCATCTTTTTCTTTGCCGGTCTGAAGCTGGTATGCCTTCTGAATAATCTCCTCGATCAGAAGATCCTCCACCACCTTCCGGCTTGTCCGGTAATTGCTCTCAAAATAGGTCCGCACATGGCCTTCCGTCTTATTGATCCCGCGGATAATATTCCACTGGCTCTCATACAATCCATGGCCTGCAATGAAACTTTGATATTCGCTTTTTGAATTTTCAAAAATTTTTACGGAAAGCTTCCGGTTGGATTCGGCCTGAAGCCGTTTGATGAGCTCTTTTAACCCTTTAAAGGTAATCCGTTCCTTTCCATTTACAAGAGGAAGATTTAAAATATCATAATCGTTGAACTCATTATAGAAAATACAATAGTTAAAATATTCAATCGCCGAAGAAGAGACTTCCTCCTCCCCTTCCTTGATCCGGTCCGCCTTCTTTCGCGCACAGAATCCGGTCGTCATAAATCGGAATCCGCATTCCTCCTGGTCCGGCCTGTCAAGATCCCACTCGATCAGCGAGTGGATGACACTGCTCCCGGTACTCCCCCGGAACAACTTTTCCACCGGCTGTTTGTCATCGAGCGTACAGTTTGGGATCAGGTTCTGCAAAAGCAGGAGCATCAGAACACTCTTGCCCCCTCCGTTTGCCAGATCATAAAGGCTGTTTTTCCCTTGAAAGCGAAGGCACAGGTCGTCATAGAACTGAGTCCCCACGTTATATTTGATGTTATTTACCCGAATTCTGTTAATATGCGGCATCGTCCCTACCTCCTGTCATAATTTCATAAATACGACTCTGCTCAGATTCAAAATAGCTCTCGATCAGCGCCGAAAAACGGTCTGTTGGATAATAGCGATCCTCCACTTCCAGAAACAATCCCTGACGGATCAGAAACTGAAATGTCTTCTTTACCATTCCTGCCCGGGAGCCTTTCTCCGCCCGGATCATGGAACTGTCCTCATTGGTGAGAAGCGGCAGATCCCAGGCGAGCGCCATCTGCTCAAAGCTGTACTCCTCCACCTCAGTCAGTGTAAGTGTCTCCACCCTGTCCGACAGGCT
The DNA here is from genome assembly GCA_900546325.1 of uncultured Lachnospiraceae bacterium. Taxonomy (GTDB): domain Bacteria; phylum Bacillota; class Clostridia; order Lachnospirales; family Lachnospiraceae; genus Faecalimonas. Next base: position 25,901 of record URCR01000023.1, read on the forward strand.
CTGAAAGGATGCATCCACAGCCTCCACGATCTCCGGAATCTTGACATACTCCTGATAAGTGTAAGTTGCCGAGTCCGTGTAAAATTTCGTGATGATATGATAAATAATGAAATAGCAAAGGAACAACTCCCGGTTTAACCGAAGTCCGATCATCTCCTTTAGTTCCTCATTCGTATATCCGAAAATATGATTCGATTCTCCCGGCGTCAGATACAATCCGCCCCGGTAATCATAGATCTCCAGATTCAGCGCCTTTGTGATCTTATTGACCGTATCAAAGATCTCTCCGTTCTGAGTATATGCCTCATAGAGCTTCGTATGTTCGCCCTGATATTTTACCGCCTCCTGATTGATCAGTCTGGCAAAAATCTCAATCCCTGTTTCCAGTGTCTGCTCTGTCATCTCCATTCATCCTTTCCACTCTTATGTTTGTCACCGAAAAACGTTCCAGAAAGGTAACCGGCTCCTCATCCGTCAACGTTTCCAGATGAAAATTCATCTGCAGCTCCTCCTCGGTTCCTTCTGTTTCAAAATATTGTTTCAAAACTGCCTCAAAATTTGTCGCCGGGTGTCTTACCGCTTCCCGGATGACAATCTCATGCTTTTGGCACAGATTGACGAGAAAGGAATAATAATCTCCGTTGGCAAAAATCTTCTGTCCGTACTGCGCTTCCAATCGCCCATTCCACTCCCGCAGCGTGAAGCAGTCTGTTTTCTTCAGCATGGCAAACAGTTCCCGCACAAGCGTCCGGTAATTGCTGCTGATCCGCTGTTCTTCCAGTTCGTCTTCATAGACATAATCCGCCTCTTCCTCCGGCTCGATCTCCTCGCGTTCCTCATCCATGCCGCGGCGTAACGCCAGCATTTCATCCAGCCGCTTCAGATCAAACATTTTCTTCTTTTTCGCCTGAAACAGAGGTTCCGCAAGCAGTTTCAATTGTTCCACATCGTCTTTTGCAAGCGCCGTCTCAAGAAACTGGCGGAAATAGACAACCGGACGGATTGCATTTAACGTCCCCTGCTCCACCATGCTGTCGACTTTTCTCCTCAGATCCATACACTCACTTAATAGTTCCGAGTGCATGGACATTGCCCGCTTCAGTTCTCCGTCCAGCAAAAAGATCTCTTCCTTATTTTTAATCTGATCGACCGGAGATAACATGGACATTGCCCCGGCAATCAGTCTCGTATTTTTCATAAACAGATCGTGCTCCTCGTCAAACCAGCAGACACTTTCCTGAAAAAATTCCCGGTAGAGCGAAAGTCCGTTTTTCAGATCATGCACAAGTACCTGAAGTACTTCCCGCTTCTGCATTTTCAGCTTCAACACCTCATTGCAGATCCGCTTTACGATCTCACGGCCTCCTTTGAAATTCTGGGTGCGGATCATCTTCTCCAAAAGAAGCTGCTGGATACTGATCTTACTTTCTTCTTTGAATTCCTTTGTATTCAGGTAAAATTCAATTCCACTCTCCGTAATATAATAATAAATGTTTCCTTCCTGAAAATGGCTTTTGATCAGCCATACTCTGGCTGCCTTCCTGCTCTTCTCCTCCGGATCATAGAACTCGTAGGAGAACGGCTTCCCGTCATTTTTCATCTTATCAAACACATATCCCGCAAGCTGGGCATATTCTTCCGGCGTACAATCCAGTCCAAACTCGCTCTCTAAAAACGGGATGACAAAATTTAAATAGTCTGTATAAGTCACTCCGGTATTGTTAAAATTATTTTCTTCGATCAGCATTCTGAGCACTGCCATCAGCACATATCCTATGTCAACCGACTTGTATTTCCCATTTTGAAACTGCCTCAGATCATGGCTGACAATCTCAAAAAACGGATAGTATTTTTTCATGCTCTCCATCCGAAGCCCTTGCTCTGCCCGGATTTCCTCAAGTAAATTTCTATGTAACTCCATCACTTATCCTTCTCCTTGTAGCATTTCCCACAGTTTATCTGACAAGAATCAATGCTTCCTGCGGGATATAGCACAGATCTTCCAGCATCATTTTCTGCAAAAACTCTGCTGTCTCTGTATCAAATTCCTGAAGAGCCGACGGAAGTACCTCCCGCGCCCGATTCTGTATATTCCCTCTGATTTTCCCGACTTTTCTCCCGCTCGCTCTGACCGCCTCTAAGATTTTTTCATAAAACTCCGTCTGCAGCCGGATCGAATGCGATGCATACTGCGTTTTCAATTCGTAATAAATGGAAAATCCTTCGGGATCAATATCCCCGAAATACTCGATGACATCTGTCTCCATTATACCAGTTTCTTCTGCGAGAGAAAAGGCTCTTGTAATCTTCCATCCTGCTCCGTAAATCACACAGTCATATCCCTTTCCATACGTTCCGTTCTTGATGCGAAAATACGTATCTTTATTTTCTACAATCAAAATTTTCCTGATGTTCTTCTCAAAAAAAGAAGGTCGTATCTGGCAGATAAACGGCTCCTTCGTATAGAAAGCATGCAGATCCCGCTCGATGTCAAATCCCATCTTGTTCAGCAGGTGCGTATAGGTTCCGGCCTTTCTCCCTTTCACGCACTTTACCTGCTCATCTTTTTTCATGCTTATTTCCTGCTCATCTGATACTTGCTTCTCTTTTTCTCCCTCCTGCTGTTCAAATGCTTTCTCATCCCCGAACAGATAGTAGCCAAGTTCATTTGCCGTCATCCATACTTTCTCTGCCCTGCAATAGTAGGCATAAAGTACGTTGATCGCTTCCCGGTTCTGCTCAAAATCTCTCCGGTTTCTCCGATAGGACTCAAGCACCTTCGTGCCGACATACGAATGTAAGAGAGCAAGGTACTCCGGATCTTCCACTGCCTTCTTCTTTTTGCCGACAATCTCATACCGCTCATAGACCGTCTCCGTGTATCCCGGTTTCTTGCTTCTTTTCACCGGACTTAGCACACCCTCCTGAATAAATGCTTCCAAAAGCTTCTGAAACTCTCTCATCCTCCCGGTTCTGATCTCCAGAAGCTTCCGCTCTTCCTTTCCTGATGCCTGCTCAAGCAGCTCTTCATAAGTCACACGGATATTCCCTGTCTTTTTCTTCTCTCTGCACTCTGCAAAATACCGTTCCAGATTCTTTCTCATCCTGTTTGCTCCCTCGCTTTTTTGTACTCCCATCATACCATATCCTATTTTTAATTTCATCAGATTTCTAACTTGTGCATTAGATTTAAGTTTGTTATAATTTCCGTATAAACAAAAGCAAAGAGAGGTAGTCACTATGAAATGCCCACACTGTGGTAGGGAACTTGTCATCAGTAAAAAGGACAGCTCCTACGGCTTATGCCATACTTGCAAAAAGAGATATAAACTTCCGTCACAACAGCAGACGTATTCCAATATCCCGCCAAAACATATTCGGGAGAAATCCGAACGCACCGTCCGTGAAAACTACCGGAATATGCTTGAAATTGAGGAGGAAGCAGATGTTTCCGAGACAAAGGACAAAGTCATTCTCGCCATCATGATCATTCTGTTTCTTCTTATTATCGGCGTAGCAGCATATATTTTTCTGTTTTTCAAATAATGTCTCAGACAACAAAAAGGATTGCGGCATCTGATATTTCGATGTCTGCAATCCTTTTTAGACTCCTGCTCTTACAGAAGTTCACTGCTCTTTCTTAAGTTCTTATACTCTGCCACGGAACGGTCGAATCCTTTGATGTGTTTGTACAGCCACTGAATCACATTTTTATTTACCTGCTCTACAAACTCTTCTGTCGGTCCTTCCTGCTCCTCTAACATTTCGTGAAGCTCGTCGACTACGCGGTATAATTCCCGGTGCTGCTTTTTGTGCTCCTCAATTCCCGGATATTCGATTTCCTCCTGCAGCTTTTCCTCTGCATTGAAGTGGAATTCTGTGTACTCTGCAAGGTAATCTAACATCTTGATCGCAGCAACTTTTCCACCATCTTTCTCGCAGCTCTCTACAAGTGAATTAATCTTTGCGATCAATTCCTGATGTTGTGAATCAATCATCTCATTTCCTGTTACCAAACTTTCATCAAATTCTGCATACATACTCGTAATTCCTCCTTTTGATTTGTCATATTGCTGAGAATAAACCTATCCTCTCAATCTATTGCTTATGACACAGTATAACATACTATCCGAAAAAAATCATCCTAAATCACAGCAAGAACAGGCTTCTTCCTTTCATTTTTGTCAATTGCATCCGACACTTTTGCGATCATTTTTTCTTTGTCCGCCGGAAAAGTTCCCCTGACACGGAACTGTACAAAATCATGAAATCCATCATACTTTAACCCTTCTACATCCAACAGTTCTAAAAGGTGTTTTTCCTCTTTCAAATTCTCAAGTTCATCTGCCGGAACGAAATAACCCTGTTCGATATCTCGGTACAGTGGAGCCTCCCGGTGCAGAAACATAGAAAAATTGATCACATGCCTCGGTCTTGTCGCATTTAAGAACTCCGCCGTCTTCTCTGCATTTTCAATTCCCCTGCCTTTCCCGGCAATCCCCGTCATAATATGTGCATCATAAATCATTCCCGCACGCCGGATCCGTTCAATCTCGGTGTATGCCTGCTCCGGTATATGATCCTTATTCATAAATGCCAGCACATCCGGAAGCCCACTCTCAATTCCAAGATACAGATGTCGGACCCCGGCTTCCCAAAGTCTCTCCAATTCCTCATCACGCTTCTCATGGATATTGGTTACGGTGGCATCCATATTCACCTCTGTCACATCCGGAAAATATCTCCGGATCAGCTGCAGAATCTCAAGAAGCCTCTCCGTTTTCATTCCAAATGCATTGCCATCCCCGAGAAATACTCTTTTCGGTCTTCCGCTTAGCCCTTTTACCCTCTGCAGTTCTTCCTCAATCTGTGCAATCGGCAGCTCCCGGTATTGTAAATGCTTAAAAAGTGTGCAAAACTTACATGCGTTATAAGAGCACCCGACCGCAACCGGAAGCATATAAGATCCACGCTCCATCGGTGCCCTGCAAATCTGTCCTTCATACTGCATTTCCTTCACCTCCCGATGTATTTTTTACTTTTTCTTTCATTTTAACACTGTTTGCTTCGATTGCAAATTTCTTTTCCGTTTGTTCATAATTTTCTTATTTTTTCATCACATTTTTATCACAATTCCTCTGTATGATAATAATCAAACAAAGGACAACACCTTTTTTATATAGATAAAACTTTTTCTTTTTCATAACATGCCGGTCAGTGACCGGCATTTCCTCCGTTTAGTGGAAATTTTTAAAAAGGACAGTGCACTATGCATATTTAATAAACTTCTGGTCAAATCCAAAAGATTATCATATAATCAACTCATGAAAGCTAGGAGGAATTTATATGCCATTATTAAAAAAAACTACACACACAATCGATGACATCTATGCTCTTCCAGATGGAGAAAGAGCAGAACTGATTGACGGACAGCTCTTTATGATGGCTCCGCCAAGTCGTATCCACCAGGAATTGGTAATGGAATTATCCGTTTCACTAAGAAACTATATCAAAGAAAAAGGCGGCGACTGTAAGGTTTATCCTGCTCCATTTGCTGTTACACTCAGCGAGGATGATAAAACCTATGTCGAACCGGATATCAGTGTTATTTGCGACAAAAACAAGCTGACAGATAAAGGGTGTTCCGGCGCCCCGGATTTTATCATTGAAATTGTATCGCCAAGCAGCCAACGCATGGACTATCTCACAAAATTATTTAAGTATAGGACAGCCGGTGTCCGTGAGTATTGGATTATAAATCCGATGAAAAAGACAGTGCAACTGTACTCCTTTGAAGGAAACGAAGACTCTTCTCAGCGCTTTTTTAATGAATCAATCTCTTCGGAAATCTTTAAGGATTTTAGAATCCGCATTGACGATTTATTAAAGTAATAGCAAAACAAGTTAAAACTTTAATGATAAAATTAAATACTAAAAAAGAAAATGCTATGCCGGAAATCTTATTGATCCCGGTATAGCATTTTCTTTTGCTTTAATTTGTGTATTATCGCTGTTTCTTAGAACTTCCCGTTCTCAGCTGCCTCTTGGATACTTACTGCAACAGCAACTGTCATACCAACCATCGGGTTGTTACCTGCTCCGATCAGTCCCATCATCTCTACGTGTGCAGGAACTGATGAAGATCCGGCAAACTGAGCGTCTGAGTGCATACGTCCCATAGTATCTGTCATACCATAAGAAGCAGGACCAGCAGCCATGTTATCTGGGTGAAGTGTACGTCCTGTACCACCACCGGAAGCTACTGAGAAGTATTTCTTACCTTGTTCGATACATTCTTTTTTGTATGTACCTGCTACCGGGTGCTGGAAACGTGTCGGGTTTGTTGAGTTACCTGTGATAGATACGTCAACACCTTCTTTATGCATGATTGCAACACCTTCTGTTACGTCATTTGCTCCGTAGCAGTTTACTTTGGAACGAAGTCCGTCAGAGTAAGATTTTCTGAATACTTCTTTTACTTCTCCTGTATGATAATCCATCTCTGTCTCAACGTATGTAAATCCGTTGATTCTTGAGATGATCTGTGCTGCATCTTTTCCAAGACCATTTAAGATAACTCTTAATGGTTTTTTACGAACTTTGTTTGCTTTCTCAGCGATACCGATCGCACCTTCAGCAGCTGCGAAAGATTCGTGTCCTGCAAGGAATGCAAAACAATCTGTGTCTTCTTCCAGTAACATCTTTCCTAAGTTACCATGTCCTAAACCTACTTTACGCTGGTCAGCAACGGAACCTGGGATACAGAAAGCCTGAAGACCTTCTCCGATTGCAGCGGCAGCATCAGCAGCTTTTCTGCAGTCTTTTTTGATTGCGATTGCAGCACCTACGATGTAAGCCCAGCATGCATTTTCAAAACAGATCGGCTGAATTCCTTTTACCTGATCGTAAACATTTAATCCAGCGTCTTTTGTAATTTTTTCAGCTTCTTCGATAGAAGCGATACCATAGCTGTTCAATACGCTATTGATTTTGTCAATACGTCTTTCATATGATTCAAATAAAGCCATTTTCTACGTCCTCCTGATTTTTCTCTATTTACTAACGAAGCAGACTATTCAGCTCTTGGGTCGATGATCTTCACTGCATCATCCACACGTCCATACTGTCCTTTTGCTTTTTCCCATGCTGTGTTAGGGTCATCACCTTTTTTGATAAAGTCTGTTAATTTTCCGAGGCTTACGAACTGGTAACCAATGATTTCATTGTCAGCATCTAAAGCGATACCTGTTACATATCCTTCTGCCATTTCAAGATAACGAGGACCTTTTGCTAATGTACCGTACATTGTACCAACCTGAGAACGAAGTCCTTTTCCTAAGTCTTCAAGACCAGCACCTACCGGAAGTCCGTCTTCTGAGAATGCACTCTGAGTTCTTCCGTATACGATCTGTAAGAAAAGTTCTCTCATAGCTGTATTGATTGCATCACAGACTAAGTCTGTGTTAAGTGCTTCTAAAATTGTCTTTCCCGGAAGGATCTCAGAAGCCATCGCTGCTGAGTGAGTCATTCCTGAACATCCGATTGTCTCTACTAATGCTTCTTGAATAATACCGTCTTTTACATTCAATGTCAGCTTGCAGGCTCCCTGCTGTGGTGCACACCAGCCCACACCATGTGTTAATCCGGAAATATCTTTTACTTCCTTTGCCTGTACCCATTTTGCTTCTTCTGGGATTGGAGCTGGTCCGTGATTAACGCCCTGAGCTACCGGACACATTGTTTGTACTTCATGTGAATAAATCATGTTAAGACTCCTTTCAAATATGTATGATTTTACTTATGATGATTGTTATAACTTTAACATCACATATATGATATATTTTCTCATAAACTTCTGATTTCGTCTATATCTTTTTCAGTTTTTTTCATATTTCGACAGTCCCATGTGGGAAAGATCAAAAAAGCTGTCGTTCCTTGTCACTTTTCACAATAGTTTTTCCACTATTTTGTCGAAGACTCTTCTTCCATCTGTACTTCCAAAAGTTTCAATGCTTCCTCCACCGACGCGTTTCTGTTTTCCTGCCTTGTTCCATGAAATCTGCACTCTTTTGTGACTGTCTTTCCACATAGATGACAGCCGATGTAGACAAGTCCCACCGGTTTTTCTTCGGTTCCTCCAAGCGGTCCTGCAATTCCGGTCACACTGAGCGCCGCATCCGCTCCTGCAGCCTTTGCAGCACCCTCTGCCATCTCCTCTGCCGTCTGCGTACTGACTGCTCCATACCGTTCCAGAGTTTCATGCTTCACATGGAGTAATTTTTCCTTCGATTCATTTGCGTAGGTGATATATCCCTCCTTGTAAATTGCTGAAGCACCTGACACATTCATGATGCGCCCTGCCAAAAGCCCTGCCGTGCAGGACTCGGCGGTGGTCAGATACAAACCTCTCTTTTCCAGTTTTTCTACGATTCTCTCTTCCAGACTCATTTTATTTTCCTTCTTTCTGCTCTACCATTGACACTCCCTCCAGACAGACTTATATACAAGGAAAAGATTGTCTACCCTTTTCGCATCACAATCTTTTCCTTCGCTTTACATGCCGCCCTGTGTCAGCACTTCTTTATTCTTCATAATATAATCAACCAGAGATACAATCGTCAGGATCAATGATACCCAGATCAGAATCTGTTCGATCAGCGCGAACGCACTTCCTTCAAATGCCGCGATCAGCACGATGATCATCGCCATCTGGAATACGGTTTTAAACTTGCCCCAGTAGCTTGCCGCGATCACAATTCCATTGTCCGAAGCGATCAGACGGAATCCACTGATGATAAATTCACGGCTGATAATCACAATGACGATCCACGCCTGAAGTCTTCCCATCTCTACAAGACAGATCATCGCCGCACCGACAAGCAGTTTGTCTGCCAGCGGATCCATAAATTTTCCGAAATTTGTCACAAGGTTGTATTTCCGCGCAATTTTTCCATCTAAAAGATCTGTCAGACTTGCAATACAGAAAATTGCAAGTGCGATCCACTTACTTGCCGCCATCTCTCCACCGAGGGACGGAAGCATGAACCATACAAAAAACGGAATCATGAGCACGCGGACAACTGTCAGTTTGTTTGGTAAATTCATTATACAATCTCTCCTATCAAATCATATTCCAGCGCCCCGGTCACTTTTACTCTTGCAAAGTCTCCGGACATCAGTTCTTCATCTGTATTTACAAAGATCAGGCCGTCAACATTCGGGGCGTCTTTGTAAGTTCTTCCAACATATGCATTCTCATCGGCGATCTTTCCTTCGATCATCACAAGCACTTCTCTTCCGATCATATCTTCCGCCCGTTCAAACGCGATATCCTGCTGAAGCTCCATCAGTTCCGCCTGACGGTCTTCCTTGACACTCTCCTCGATCTGATCCGGCATCGTCGCTGCCGGAGTATCCTCCTCCGGTGAATAAGTAAATACGCCAAGCCGGTCAAATTCCATCTGATCCACGAAATCCATCAACTCCTCATGCTGTTCTTCGATCTCTCCCGGAAATCCGGTGATCAATGTCGTACGCAGCGTAATATCCGGGATCTCTCTTCTTAGTTTTTCAATGATCTCAATCAACTGTGCTTTGGAAGTCCGGCGTCCCATTCTCTTTAAGATGCCGTCACTTGCATGCTGGATCGGCAGGTCTAGATAATGGCAGATCTTGCTCTCCTCTTTCATGACCTGGATCAGTTCATCTGTGATTTCCTCCGGATAACAGTATAAAATACGGATCCAGCGGATTCCTGCAATTTTACATAATTCCTTTAGCAGCTTGTGCAGTGATTTCTCTCCGTAAAGATCTTTTCCGTAAAGTGTTGTCTCCTGCGCCACAAGGATCAGTTCCTTTACTCCCTGCTCTGCAAGCTCTTCTGCCTCGCGGATCAGCTGCTCCATCGGAACACTGCGGAAATTCCCGCGGATCTTCGGGATAATACAGTATGTACAATGCTTATCACAGCCTTCTGCAATCTTCAGATAAGCAAAATGTCCTCCGGTTGTCACAAGTCTTCTGCTGTCTACGGAAGGAAGTGCATCAATATCTGTCATCTGCAAATAGTGATGCCCTCCCAGTGCCTCATCTACAGCATCTAAAATCTTATCATAGGAAGTTGTTCCAAGAACTGCATCTACTTCCGGAATCTCATCAATAATCTCCTGTTGATAACGCTGTGCAAGACATCCGGTCACAATCAGTGCTTTTAACTTTCCTTCTTTTTTCAATTCTGACATTTCCAAAATGGTCTGGATACTCTCTTCCTTTGCATCGTGAATAAAGCAGCAGGTATTGATGACAATAATGTCTGCCTCACTCTCATCTTCCACCATCTGATATCCTCTTGATGCCAGCATTCCCAACATCACCTCAGTATCTACCAGATTCTTATCACACCCCAGTGATACAAATAATATATTCATCTGTTATTTTCTCCTACACATTTATTAAGGCAGATACTTATGCATCTGCCTCTGCGGTTCTATTCGTTTGAATCATCCTCTGCAATGATCTTAATCTTTCCCTTGTTCAACTCATCAATTGCGATGGAAAGCGGCTTTTCTCCGTCCTTCGCGCGGACAAGCGGCATCTCTCCTCCGATGATCTGTCTTGCTCTCTTTGCTGTTGCAAGTACAATAGAATAACGGCTGTTGACGATTTTTGTAGCCCCTTCTTCTACGTCCTGGTTTACGACTTTCATTAAGTCTGTATAAGATGGATGTAACATTCTATGATTCTCCTTTCAAATTTTCATCTAATTCTTCTTTGATCTGAGCCATGAATTGCCGGTTGCGAAAACTTCTTCTGTGCTCTCCCTGAATGATATGGTGCATCTCCTCGATACAGGTATCCAGGTCATCATTGACGATCAGATAGTCATATGCCTCCATGCCCTCAGCTTCCTCTGCGGCTCTCTGCATGCGGGATTCAATCACTTCCATTGTCTCCGTTCCGCGCCCTACCAGCCGCTCCTTTAATACAGCAGCACTCGGCGGAGTCACGAACAATAACAGCGTCTCAGGGAATTTTTCTTTGACTTTCAACGCCCCCTGGATCTCAATCTCCAGAATGACATCCTTTCCTTTCGACAACTGTTCTTCCACATATGCGCGCGGTGTGCCATAATAATTATTTACATATCTAGCATACTCTATAAGTTCCTCTTGTGCAATCATTTTTTCAAATTCTTCGGTTTCTTTGAAAAAATATGCCTTTCCTTCCTCTTCTCCCTCACGCGGTTTTCTCGTTGTGGCAGAAATAGAAAGTGCATAGTTATCATACTTTTCCAACAGTCCTTTCATCAACGTCCCTTTGCCCGCTCCGGAAAATCCGGATACTACAATCAAAATTCCTTTCTGTTCCATCTGTTCTCCTCACAATTCTCTATTCGATATTTTGCAGCTGTTTCTCCCATTTTTCTTATTCTATGTTTTGAATCTGCTCTCTTACTTTCTCAATCTCGGTCTTCAGATCGATCGCCCGGTTGGAGATCTCCAGATTGTTCGCCTTAGACAGAATCGTATTTGCCTCCCGGTTCATCTCCTGTGCAATGAAATCCAGCTTTCTTCCAATTCCTTCCGCTTCTTCCAGCGTCTGTTTCATATGTTCAATATGACTTCTCAGACGTACAACTTCCTCATCTGTACAAATCTTATCTGCAAAGATTACCACTTCCGCCGCAATTCTTCCTTCATCGATCTGTGTATCTGCAAGCAGTTCCTTCATCTTTGCCTCCAGCTTCGCACGGTAATCTGCAACGATCTCCGGAGAATGTTCTTCAATATAAGTCACTTTTTCGAGCATTCCATCTAACTTTTGGATCAGATCTTTCTTCAGGTGTTCTCCTTCGACGCTTCTCGTTTCCACAAACTGGCGGCATGCTCCCTCCAGTGCTTTGCTCAGTCCGTTCCAGATCTCTTCTTCGTCTACCGTCTGTTCTTCCATCGTAAATACTTCCGGATATCTGGAGAGCGTTGACACACGGATGTCGTTTTCCAGTGAAAACTTTTCTGACATCTCCCGGAAGTATCTGAGATATTCTGCTGCCAGGGATTCGTTATATTTTAATGCGATCTGCCCTTCTGACATATCTTCGTAAGTAATGAAAATATCTACTTTCCCGCGCTGCACATATTTCTTCAAAAGCGTACGGATTGCAGACTCGAAGAAGTTTAATTTCTTCGGCATACGGATATTTACATCAAGATACCGGTGATTCACTCCCTTCATCTCAACAATAAATTTACGTTCTGACTCTGCAATCTCACAGCGTCCAAAACCCGTCATACTTTTTATCATAATCTTTGCCCTCTTCACTTTTTCTTTCGGTCTTTTTGCTAGACTTTATTATAATGGATTTACTCTTTATCGTCAATCGCAATTCTTTACCTCATACAAAAGTCATGGTATACTATTACAGAAATGTCCTGGCAGATTTTCTGCCTGCCGGTGTCCATGGAATTTTTTATTTCCATCCACCTCATCACATTTAGGAAAAGAGGAATTACTTATGGCTTTTGATGGGATTACAATCGCAAATATTGTACATGAATTAAATAGAAACCTGCTCGACGGCAGAATCAACAAAATCGCACAGCCCGAGACAGATGAGCTGCTGCTGACCATAAAGACACCTGCCGGACAGCGCAGGCTCAGCATCTCCGCCAGCGCCTCGCTGCCGTTAATCTATCTGACGGAGGGAAACAAACCAAGTCCGATGACTGCCCCGAACTTCTGTATGCTGCTTCGAAAGCATATCAACAACGGGCGGATTACGAAAATCTGGCAGCCAAAACTGGAACGAATCATTCATTTTGAGATTGAGCATCTCGATGAACTCGGAGATCTCTGTAAGAAAGAACTGATCGTGGAAATTATGGGAAAACACAGCAACATTATCTTCTGCAGCGAAGACGGGACGATCATTGACAGTATCAAACATGTATCGTCCCAGATGAGTTCTGTCCGTGAGGTTTTACCGGGACGTACTTATTTTGTCCCGGATACGATGGAGAAATCCGATCCCCTCTCGGTCTCTTTCGCAGAATTTCAGCGGGTACTGACTGAAAAACCAATGCCGCTTGCCAAAGCGGTCTACACAAGTTTTACCGGGGTCAGCCCGGTCGCTGCCGAAGAGATCTGTTATCTCTCCGGGATCGACTCCGCAATGACTCCGAGAGAACTCTCCGAAGATCTTCTGACACACCTTTACCGTCAGTTTACATTGTACTTTGAGGAAGTGTCTGCCGGACAATTTTCTCCGGCAATCTATTATAATGGTGCAGAACCGAAGGAATTCAGTTCTCTTCCACTGACACATTTCTCCCGGTATACAAGAAAGGAATATGACTCGATTTCACGCCTGCTGGAAGACTATTACGCAGAAAAAAACACACTGACCCGCATCCGCCAGAAATCCGTCGACCTGCGGCGTGTTGTGCAGACTGCCCTGGAACGGAACCGCAAGAAATATGACTTACAGGCAAAGCAGCTCCGAGATACGGAAAACCGTGAAAAATTCAAAGTCTACGGTGAGCTGATCCACACCTACGGCTACAATTTGGAGCCCGGTGCAAAAAAACTGGAAGCGCTGAACTATTACACAAACGAAATGATCACAATTCCGTTGGATGGCCCAAAAACCCCACAGGAAAATGCACTGAAATATTTTGAAAAATACAATAAACAGAAACGTACTTTCGAGGCACTGACTTCTCTGATCGAAGAGACAAGAGATGATATTTCCTATCTGGAATCGGTCAGCAATGCGCTCGATATTGCACTCAGCGAAGATGATCTGACACAGATCAAAGAAGAGTTGATCGAATCCGGATACATCCGTCGGAAATTTACGAAAAAGAAAGTAAAGATCACAAGCAGGCCGTTCCACTACCTGTCCAGTGACGGCTTTCACATGTATGTCGGCAAAAACAACCTGCAAAATGAGGAACTCACCTTCCACTTTGCCTCCGGAAATGACTGGTGGTTTCATGCCAAAGGAATCCCCGGCTCTCACGTCATCGTAAAGACAAACGGAGAAGAACTGCCGGACCACACCTTTGAGGAGGCCGGGAAACTTGCCGCGTACTATTCGAAGAACCGCGGAAGTGAAAAGATCGAGATTGATTACATTGAAAAAAAACATGTCAAAAAGCCAAAGGGCGGAAAACCTGGATTTGTCGTGTATTACACCAATTACTCACTGATGATCGACTCGGATATTTCACAGATCAAGCAGCTTGAAGACTGATCAAATAGGAATACATAATGCCCGCAAATAGCAATTCCATTTTATGAAGAAAGGAGACACTCTATGAAAAAATTAGCATTGCTTGTTTATCCGGAATTCAGCCTCCAGGAAGTAATGAATTTATCCCGGCTCTTTCGCTGGAACTATAACACAATGACAGAAGTTATCTCCTCTGACAAAAGTCCTGTCAAAAGCGAAGAAGGGATATCTGTTCTTCCTGAAAAAACAACAGATGACTTTGATGTTTCTGACTATTCGTGTCTAATCCTGCCCGGGTGCAGCGACTTTACAGAAGTATTCAAAGACAAAAAATTATTCAGCTTTCTAAACCGCTTCCATCAAAATAATGATCTTCCCATAGGGGCAATCTGTTCAGGTCCACTCCTTTTGGCTCGCTCAGGTGTTCTGACAGGAAAGCAATGGACTGCTTCCATTTTTATGGACTTTTTTGACTTTTTCCCATTTCTCGAGCGCGAAAATTATGTAGTGTCCCCAATTGTAGTGTCTGGTAATATCGTGACTGCTCAAGGAAATAATTTCAACGGTTTTGCTGTTGCCATGGCACACCTCCTCGGATTTGAGTGTCCCGATCATATTTTCAGCGGACATATAGATTCATGGAAAAAGGAAGATTATATGCACTATCTTCCAAAAGAAGCAGTTGCACAGACAAGAAGCATGTTTGGAATTTCAGATTCAGAAACAGAGTACGAAAAATAATATCTTTTTATGCGATTAGCTAAGTCGCTTGCCTCCCTATATACATCATGCTATCATGCACTGTATCGCTCTTATTTTTCACATATTCTCAAAAGTTCAAAACAAAACTGCCGCATCGTTTTTCTCTAATGCGGCAGTTCTTTTTCATTTTCTTCTTGTTCTAATTAGTAATCCCAAATATCGATCATAATACTAATAACCTTCTTTGAGTCTTTGTCGAGTTCAATTCCCAAAGAACGTGTAAACGATTCGTCGTCCCAGTTGTATGTGAGGATTCCGGTCTGAGTGTCTTCTGATTTTTCTCCCGGCTCCCCATATTTTTCAAGCACTTCAGCCTCTGTCATACCAAGACGCACATCTCCCGGAAGGGCAATATCAACAATCCCCTCTCCATCGCGGCTTGTGATATAGAAGCCGATCAAAGTACAATCGGACACTTTTGCATCGGTATCTCCTGTATTTTCACAATATACGCCTACTTGATTTCCATTTTTATCTTTCAACATTGGAAATTCTGTTTCGTCCGGTTTTACCATCTTGTCCGCCGGCACCTCTTCCGCATCAACCTTTAATCCTGCTGCCTCTAATTCCGAAACTTTGCACGGAAGTGTCACTGTTTTTCCACTCACATTCAGCTCTAACGATTCCCAGGAAGAGGTTCCCTTCTTTTCCGGCTCATCCACACCTGTTGTGTCTTCCTTCTCCATGTCCTCTTCGATGTCTTCTTCCATCTCTCCTCCCAGCAATCCACCTATGCCTTCATCTGCATCTATCGCTTCTTCTTTTGCTTCTTTTGGAAGTTTGATTTCTTTCACTTTGTTATACTCATCGAAGGTCATCTCCAGATTCAATTCCTGGATCTCCATCCCTCCGCTTTCTTCCATCGCTTTTGTGAGTACGTCTTTCATATCAATGGAAATGCTTGCAGGAAGAATCTCCTTCTTATATACCGTGATGGTGCACGGAATCTCCAGTTCCTTCAGTTCCTCTTCCGATACTGCCCCTGCCATTCCAAAAGCATCCAGCATATCTTCCCCCATCACATCTGTCGCAAATTCACCGCCGATATCGCCCTTAAGTTCAAAGCATTCTTTTCCATTTACAGTCACAAGCTCTTTTGATAGGGTGAAGGCTTTTGCCTGCTTTGTCAGCTCTTCCACCATACCTGCATTCAACGTGGTTTCTTCCTCTCCGCTTTCCACAGGTGATTTTGTCCACATGTTATTCACATAAGTATAGCTCATCAACTCGCCATCTTCTTTTACCTGATAGTTCGACAGATCCATCGAAACCTCTGTGCCCGCAATGTCCATTACGAGCTTTCCTTCCATCTGAAATTTTTCGGACTTCTCTACAGATGCAAGATCAAAATCCATTTTCATTCCCACACTCTGATCTTCTACTGCGAATTCCATATTCGCTGCCATCTTTCCTGAAATAGACTCGATCTTCTCTCCGTTTTTTGCCATATCTTGAAAAAGACGTTCCGGAGTTGCTTTCTTCTTACATCCCGCTCCGGATACACAGACCATCGCTGTAATCAATCCTATCGTACCTGCTTTTTTCCATTTTCTCATAGGCTTTCCTCCGTTGTGTTGATTTATCGGTATTATATCATTTTTATTGTACATTTTCTATATTTTTCTTCAAAATTCATTCCATTTTTTGTGCATCTCTATCTTATTTTTTAAGACATCTGTACAGCTTAAACAACACAGGGAGATAACAATTCGCAGGCATTCCGGCACTTTAATAGTTTCCAAGTATTTTCAGATTTCTCGCTTCCTCACGGATACCCCGGATCGCATTTTTTACAGAAGAATCGTTGAGATTCCCCTCGAAATCAACAAAGAACCGATATTCCCATGTACGTCCCTCAATCGGTCTTGATTCGATCTTCGTCATATTTAGATTATTGTAAATAAAATGGGACAGGATATGGTACAGAGATCCGCTCTCATGCGGCACTTCAAAGCAGATACTGATCTTTCCCGCATGTTTCAAATATACTTTCTGATTGGACACAATGATAAAGCGGGTGGAATTATTACTGTTGTCATTGATCCCCTCTGCCAGAATCTCCAGATGATGAATCTTCGTTGCATATTCACTGCATACTGCTGCCTGTGTCTTCTTCTGATCCTCCAACACTTTCTTTGCCGCGATGGCAGTATTCGCCACACTGATCTGCTGCCAGTTCCGGTGTTCATCCAGATATCTTGCGCTCTGCATCAGCCCCTGCGGATGAGAATACACGCACTCAATTTCTTCTATCTTTGTTCCCGGAAGCCCTGCAAGCATGTGCCGGATCGGAAGCACAATTTCCCCCACAATATGATTTTCGAATTCGACAAGCAGGTCATACACCTGACTGACAGCTCCCGCAGATGAATTCTCAATCGGAAGTACCGCATAATCTGCCAGTCCATCCTCCAATGTCTCCATCGCATCGCGGAACGTCTGCACATGAAAACTGTCACACGCTTCCCCGAAATAGCTGTGGAGCGCCGCCTGACTGTATGCTCCTTCCACCCCCGGGAACACCAGTCTTGCTCTGCTTTTATCCAGCGAATCAATTCCGATAAATGCCGTCTTTCCGATCACCCCGTGCTCTGTCAGGATCTGATACTGAAGCTTTCTGCTCATCGCCATCAGCTGCTCATACAGTTCCGTGATCCCCCTTTGATTAAACTCATTTGACGCCATCTGCGAGAGGGTCGCCAGTTTCTGCATTTCTCTCTCCTTGTCATAGACTTTCTTGCCGGATGCGATCTTTGTGAGTCCTACTTCTGCACATAACTCCATCCGTTTCTCATATAATTTCACGATCTGGCTGTCAATTTCATCCAGTTGTTCTCTGATTTCACTTAATGGTATCATCTGTCTTTCACCTCATTATTCTCTTTTTTCAATTATGCTGTCAAAAAAGCGTTTGATCTTCTTTGCCAGACAGTTTGTATTTTTCCTATTATATTACAATTTCTGTATAAAATCTATATTCCGGCAAATACTGCTACTATGAAAAATAAATTTATCTTATGCGGCACAGCAGGCTGGTGCATGGAAATCCTTTTTACAAGCCTGCATTCTCTTGTTCACAGAGACTACAAATTATCAGGAAAAACTTCCATCTGGATGTTCCCGATCTACGGAATGGCGAGCATACTGGCGCCACTCTTTCGCATACTGCGCGGAAAGAGCGTGATGATCCGTGGCAGCATTTACGCATGCCTGATCTTTGCCGGTGAGTTCTGTTCCGGATCTCTCTTAAAAAAATACGACCTTTGTCCATGGGATTACAGCAATGCCAGATTCAATGTTCGCGGCCTGATCCGCCTTGACTATGCCCCGCTGTGGTTTGGCGCCGGACTTTTCTTTGAGAGACTTCTTTCCGACCCGAAGCGATAATGGAAGTTTCCCTGTTCCTTTGAATAGGGCAGACAATACCCTTTCCTGTAAAAGCCTCCCTTTTTGTACTTGAAAATCTTGTCATTTTATTATATGATAAATAAAATAATTCAATATGCAGGAGGCTCTTATTATGGACACAACGCAATGTATTCAGACACGACGAAGCATTCGGAAGTACAAACCTGATCCAATTGATCACACTTTGTTAGAATCTATTATTTCAACTGCATCTTATTCTCCATCCTGGAAGAACACACAGATCACTCGTTATATCGCGATTGAAGACTCTTCCATTCTCAAAAAAATCGCTGATGATTATACCCCTTCCTACAATTCTAATATTGTCAGTCAGTTATCCATGTTAATTGCGGTAACAATGGTAAAGGGGCGCTCCGGGTTCGAACGTGACGGTTCTTATTCCACGAAAAAAGGAGACCGCTGGCAGATGTTTGATGCAGGAATTGCCTGTCAGAGTTTCTGTCTTGCAGCACATGAGGCCGGACTTGGAACAGTGATCATGGGAATTTTTGACGAAGATGGCATCCGCGGACTGCTTGACATTCCGGAGGACCGGGAACTGGCAGCTCTGATTGCAGTCGGATATCCGGACATTTCCCCGGAACCACCGAAGAGAAAGACTGTTTCTGAATTATTAACATACAAATAGGAGGAAGTTATGAGACACTTAATGAGTCCTTTGGACTTTACCGTAGAAGAATTAGACAAATTATTAGACCTTGCCAATGATATCGAAGCACATCCGGACAAATATGCACACGCATGTGACGGAAAGAAGCTTGCCACTCTCTTTTATGAGCCAAGCACCCGCACAAGGCTAAGCCACGAGGCAGCCATGTTAAATCTCGGCGGAAGCATCCTCGGCTTTTCTTCCGCTGACTCCAGCTCTGCTGCTAAGGGAGAGAGCGTATCCGACACGATCCGC
The DNA here is from genome assembly GCA_900546325.1 of uncultured Lachnospiraceae bacterium. Taxonomy (GTDB): domain Bacteria; phylum Bacillota; class Clostridia; order Lachnospirales; family Lachnospiraceae; genus Faecalimonas. The sequence continues at coordinate 45,229 of URCR01000023.1, forward strand.
ATGGTATCCTGCTACGCAGACATCTGTGCAATGCGCCACCCAAAGGAAGGTGCTCCGATGGTCGCATGCCGCCACTCTTCCATCCCGGTCATCAATGCAGGGGACGGCGGACACCAGCATCCGACACAGACACTGACCGACCTTCTGACGATCCGCTCGTTAAAGGGACGTCTCGGAAATCTTACGATCGGTCTTTGCGGCGATTTAAAATTCGGAAGAACAGTTCATTCTCTGATCCATGCCCTCGTGCGCTATGAAAATGTACGGTTCGTCCTGATTTCTCCGGAAGAACTTCGTCTTCCAAGCTACATCCGCAAAGATGTATTAGATAAGAACAACATCCCTTACAAAGAAGTCATCAATCTGGAAGAAGCAATGCCGGAGCTGGATCTGCTCTACATGACACGCGTTCAGAAAGAGCGTTTCTTCAATGAAGAGGACTATGTCCGCATGAAAGATTTCTATATTTTGGATGCTGCCAAGATGTCTCTCGCAAAAGAAGACATGCTTGTACTTCATCCACTGCCTAGAGTCAACGAGATTTCCGTGGAAGTGGACAAAGATCCTCGTGCCGCTTATTTTAAACAGGTACAGTACGGTGTCTATGTCCGCATGGCGCTGATCCTCACACTTTTAGAAATCGAAGTATAGACGGCAGAAAGGAGTTTATCATGGAAAATAATACATTAAATGTCAGCAGTATCTCAGAAGGTTTTGTACTCGATCACATTCAGGCAGGAAAAAGCATGGACATCTATCACTATCTCCGCCTGGACAAATTAGACTGCTGTGTCGCGATCATCAAGAATGCAAGAAGCAACAAAATGGGAAAGAAAGATATTATGAAGATTGAGTGCCCGATCGACATCATCGACCTTGACATTCTCGGATTCATCGATCACAATATCACGATCAACATCATCCAGAATGACAAAATTGTTGAGAAGAAACGTCTGGAACTCCCAAAAGAGATTACAAACGTGATCAAATGTAAAAATCCTCGCTGCATCACTTCCATCGAGCAGGAATTGGAACATGTTTTTGTTCTGACCGATCCTGAAAAAGAAGTATACCGCTGCAAATACTGTGAGGAAAAATACGACAGAAAAAATCACTAATCTCATATATTTTTATTACACCGGATCCCGAAAAGGGTTCCTCTACAGTAAAAAAGTGCCCCTCTCCGCGCGGCAGGTAAAATCCATTGCCTGTCCCCGGAAAGGAGCACCTTTTTGTATTTTCTATTGTTCACAAATGCAGCTATAACACAAATTCCAACTGACAGTCGCACGGTTCTTTCTCCACATTCTTCTGATTATACTCGACTGCCTCCACACATCCCATCTCTTTGTAGAATGCCTGTGTCTCCTCACAGGAATGTGCGGAAATATATAATTTCTTCGCGCCCATCTTTCTTGCAGCCTCCACGCACCGCGCAAAAAGCTGTTTTCCGATCCCTCTGTTTCTGCAGTCATAGGAAGTATGTATGCTGGTCAGCTCCAGATACTGCTTCTCCTGGCCGAAAAACTCATGTTCTACCGAAGCAAATCCCTTCAGGCGCTCCTCTACAAATGCGCCGAAGACAACTCCGCCCGTCTGTATCGTGTGGATCAGACACTCTGTCAGATATCGATAGTCGCTGTCACTCCACTGTTCATTAAACACAATGTCCTTCAATACCCACTCACCGTCTTCCTTCCGCCAGCAGCGATTCACTTCCTGATAGCGGTCAAAATCTGCAAACAGTGACACGGTTAATTCAGATTCTTTGATTCTTCTGTAATTGATTCTACCTTTTCCCATAGCCGGTCCCTCCTGTAAAATCAAAAAGCATTAAGCAAGACGATAAGCCGGGTTATGTCGTTGGACAATCATCTATCTAGGCCTGCCGTTGCCGGAAGGCTCAAGCGACCTACCTAAAACGTAACGGGCCGCCACATTGTTTTCGTTCGGTCTTGCTTCGGATGGGGTTTACATATGCCCTCGCTGTTACCAGCGAGGCGGTAGTCTCTTACACTGCCCTTCCAACCTTACCGGTCAGATGACCGGCGGTATATTTCTGTTGCACTAGCCTTGGAGTCACCTCCACCGGACGTTATCCGGCATCCT
>URCR01000024.1 GCA_900546325.1 uncultured Lachnospiraceae bacterium
TGCGGAATGGTGTAATGGTAGCACAGCAGACTCTGACTCTGTTAGTAGGGGTTCGAATCCCTTTTCCGTAGTTTGAACTTCATTGAATACAGTGGAGTTTTTATTTTCGGAGTGTGGCTCAGCTTGGTAGAGCGCTACGTTCGGGACGTAGAGGTCGCAAGTTCAAATCTTGTCACTCCGATTTTTTAATAGGTTGGGAAAAGCCGATGGATTGTAAGAAGTTACAGTTCATTGGCTTTTTTCTGTTTTGCAGAATCGGTGCATTACAGATTTTGCGGAATGCACGGTGTCACTCATAATCTGTTAAATGGCTTGTCATTTTTTCAGAATACCCGTATAATGAAAAAGTTCTTACACTGATTTATTGTATGATAGAGAAAAATGGTAGAAAGGATAGATAGAAAAACAATGAAAGAATGGAATATACGATATAAAGATATGCAGTCTATGCCAAAACAGGAGTATCGCCTGATCGACATCCGGGATGAGAGTTCTGTTGCATATGGAATGCTGCCCGGGGCAGAATGGATTCCGATGGAAGAGCTTGAGAAGAAACTTGCTGCACCGGATCAGGAGAAAAACCTGATACTCTACTGCATCAGAGGAGTCCTTAGTGAGGAATATGCGGAAATACTTCGTGAGAAGGGATATCGTGCGTTTAGTTTAGATGGTGGCTATGCGAAATGGATGATCGATAGGATTGAGGAAGATAAGAAAAAAGGAGAAGAGGATTCTGCACAGGATCTTTTGCGCGTGGAAGAGATCGAAAAGAGCATCCGTAAGAAATTTCATAAAAAATTGTTCTCACGTTTTGCGAAGGCGATCCGGGAATATGAGCTTGTGCAGGAGGGGGATAAGATTGCAGTCTGTATATCCGGTGGAAAGGATTCCATGCTGATGGCGAAGCTGTTTCAAGAATTGAAAAGGCATAATAAGTTTCCGTTTGAAGTGGAGTATCTTGTAATGGATCCGGGATACAGTGAGCTGAACCGAAAGCTGATCGAGCAGAATGCAAGGATGATGGGAATCCCGATTAAAATTTTTGAATCAGACATTTTTGATGCAGTGTTTGAGGTGGAGAAATCTCCGTGCTATTTATGTGCCAGAATGAGAAGAGGGCATTTGTATCGAATGGCAAAGGAACTGGGATGTAATAAAATTGCTCTCGGGCACCATTACGATGACGTGATCGAGACGATCCTGATGGGGATGCTCTATGGCGCGCAGATGCAGACGATGATGCCGAAACTTCACAGTACAAATTTTGAGGGGATGGAGTTGATCCGTCCGTTGTATCTGGTGCGGGAAGAGGATATTAAACATTGGAGAGATTATAATCAACTGCATTTTCTGCAGTGTGCCTGCCGTTTTACAGATACTTGCAGCACTTGTAATGCGGACGGCAGCAGTGCTTCCAAAAGGATGGAGATCAAACATCTGATAGCACAGCTGAAAGAGACCAATCCATACGTGGAAGGAAATATTTTTAAAAGTGTGGAAAATGTCAATCTCAATACGATAATCGCATATAAGGAAGATGGAGTCAGACATCATTTCCTGGAAACATATGATGCATAGGAGTCCCGGCAAAAAGGATTCCTGAAAAACAGCATGCGCATTGCTTGACAAATATCTCCCCAGCCAATAAAATAAGACGTATGTTTGTAAATAATGCCGGAAGATGCTGATATGCAGGCATTTACAGCATCATTACTTATTTTTATGAGGAGGAGCAGGATGAATCCGATTGTAGAATTTAAAAATGTCAGCAAGACGTTTTATACAAAGAATGGTCCGTTTCAGGCGCTGAATCAGATTAATCTGGCGATTCAGGAGGGGGATATTTTTGGCATTATCGGTCTGAGCGGTGCGGGGAAAAGTACCCTTGTCAGATGTATCAATTATCTGGAAGTGCCGACGGAGGGGGAAGTGCTGATTGCAGGGCGCGACCTTGGCAAGATGAACCAGAAGGAGCTGCGGAGACAGCGGCAGGAGATCGGCATGATTTTCCAGAATTTCAATCTGCTGATGCAGCGGAATGTGCTGGATAATATTTGTTTTCCGCTGGAAATTGCAGGAGTGAAAAAAACGGATGCGAGAAAGCGCGCAGAAGAACTGTTAGAGATTGTAGGTTTAAGTGACAAGGCAAAGTCTTATCCGTCACAACTGTCGGGAGGACAGAAACAGAGGGTGGCGATCGCACGTGCGCTTGCGACCAATCCGAAGATCTTACTCTGTGACGAGGCGACGAGCGCACTCGATCCGACGACGACAAAGTCGATTCTTGCACTGTTAAAAGAGATCAATCAGAAATTTAAGATCACAATCGTGATCATTACACATGAGATGGCAGTTGTGGAAGAAATCTGCAATCAGGTTGCAATCGTCGATGCGGGGCACCTTGTGGAGACGGGAAGTGCAGCAGATGTATTTTCCAAGCCGCAGACAGAGATTGCAAAACAGCTTGTGTATAAGGAAGAAGCAAATCAGCTTGAGGTGGGCGGAAAGAGATATGTCCGTATTGTATTTGACGGAAATTCTTCGTTTGAGCCGGTCATCGCCGACATGATCTTAAACTGCAGAGTCCGCGTCAACATTATGGGGGCGGATACAAAAAATATTGATGGAAAGGCATATGGACAGATGATCTTACAGCTGCCGGACGAGAAAGTAAAGGCGGAGAAAGCCATCCATTATCTGGAAGAGAGAAATATTATTGTAGAGGAGGTCGCCGCACATGGAAACACAGGAACTCATTAAAATGCTCGCGGAAGGTTCGGTCGATACGCTCTACATGACACTGGTATCGACAGCGCTTGCCTATCTGATTGGATTTCCGATCGGGATTGCACTGATCGTGACAAGAAAGGATGGATTAAAGCCGATGCCGGTCTTAAACCGGATTCTGGATATTCTTGTAAATATTCTTCGTTCCATTCCGTTCTTAATCTTACTGATCGCAGTGACGCCGCTGACAAAGCTGATCGTCGGAAAGAGCTACGGCTCAACGGCGACGATTGTTCCGCTTGTCATTGCAGCAGCGCCGTTTATTGCGCGCATGATTGAGTCTTCTTTGCTGGAGGTGGAACACGGCGTTGTGGAGGCAGCGCTCAGTATGGGAGCTTCTCCGATCAAAGTCATCGTAAAGGTTCTGATCCCGGAGGCAAAGACTTCTCTGATCGTGGGATGTACGATCGCACTGGCAACGATTCTTGGCTACTCTGCAATGGCGGGGGTTGTCGCCGGAGGCGGACTTGGAGATATCGCGATCCGGTACGGATATCATAGATACCAGACGGATATTATGCTGATCACAGTCATTGTACTTGTACTGATTGTGCAGGTTTTACAGGAAGTCGGAATGCAGATTTCCAAACGAACAGATAAGAGAGTAAGAGGATAGAGAAATGAAGAATAGAAATGCAAAGAGAATACTGGCAGCAGGAGCTGCTGCTGTGCTTGCAGTCGGACTGACTGCATGTGGAGGAAAAGAAAATAAGGCGGATGATAAGACGATCACGGTGGCGGCTTCCCCGACACCGCATGCCGAGATTTTAGAGGCGGCAAAAGATCTTTTAAAAGAGAAAGGATACACACTGGAGATCAAAGAGTTTGATGACTATCCGCAGCAGAATGTTGTTGTTGATGAGGGAGAGTTTGATGCAAACTATTTCCAGCACCAGCCATACCTTGATAATTTTAATGAGGAGAAAGGATCAGATCTGGTGAGCGCGGCAAAGATTCATTATGAACCGCTTGGAATTTATCCGGGAGCATCCGAAGATCTTGAGAACATTAAGGACGGAGCAAAGATCGCTGTGCCAAACGATGCGACAAACGAGGCGAGAGCACTCCTGCTTCTGGAGGAGAATGGCATCATTACATTGAAAGACGATGCAGGACTCAATGCGACAAAGAAGGATGTGGAGGAAAATCCACACAACATCGAAATCGTAGAGCTTGATGCCGCACAGATTGCGAGAGTGGTAGACGAACTGGATTTTGTTGTATTAAATGGAAACTATGCGCTGGACGCAGGATTTAACGTGCAGACAGATGCAATCGCAAAAGAGGAAGCAGATTCTGAGGCAGCTCAGACTTATGCGAATATCATTGCGGTGAAAAAAGAAAACAAAGACAGTGAGAAGATCAAAGCACTTGTGGAAGTATTACAGAGTGAAGAAATCAGCAAATTTATCACAGATACTTACGAAGGTGCCGTAGTACCGATGAAATAATAAAATATGCCCGCGCGTGACATTTTGCCACGGCTGCGGGCATATTTTTATTTGACACAATATTCCAGGATATAATCATCCATCACAAACCCATTACCGATATCGCTGACCTGTTCTCTTACCCGGGCAAATCCGAGGTGTTCGTACACTGCCAGTGCAGAGGCATTGCCGCGGTTGCAAGTCAGCCAGATCTTGTCAAGTGAGCGGATCTTGCAGAGTTCCACAAGATTTTCCATCATTTTGGAACTGATCTTATTTCCGCGGAAATCTTTGTGGATATAGAGTTTGCTGAGGAAAAGACTTCCGTCTTCCTCGTGTACTCCTGCGAAACCGGCAAAGGTGTAATCGCTGATCAGAAGGAAATATTCATATCCGTTCTGAATCTGCTCAAGAAGAGCGTCAAAAGAAAGAAACTTCTCAAGCATATAGTCAATCTGTTCCTCGCTGATGAGAGAAGGAAAATATTCATGCCAGATTTCTTCTGCCATTGTTGCTACATTTAAAACAAGTTCTTCGTTTGTTACAGGTAAAATTCTTAAATCATCCATTGAAATTATCTCCTTTATCCATATCACATATAGCAGATTATACCATGAAATGCAGGAAAGATACATCAGACATTTGCAAAATTATTCATCTTTTGCAAGAAGGTCATCAATCAGAAATAACAGATGCTCCTGCTGTTTTCCGGTCAGATTCATAAATTTTTTGGTCAGTTCATTGGAAGTTGCAGATTCTTTGTAGGATTCATCGAAGAAATCTTTCGGATGAATTTTTAAAAAATCACAGATATAGAAGAATGCACTCATAGAGGGAAGTGCTTTTCCATTTTCGATTTTGTTGATATAGCTTTCGCTCTGTCCAAGAGAGAGGCTCATATCCCTTGCTGAAATTCCCTGCTTATTGCGCAGTTGCGTCAGCCGTTTGTAAAATAATGTTAAATGATCCATTGCTTCATTTCTCCTCCGTAAAAATGTACGTTATGTTCTATTAGAAATACCACATCTGATTGAAAATGGTTCTTCAGATTTGCTCTATACTGGGATTCCATGCAAAATACCTATCCTTAGAATTATAATCCATAGAAAGTTGAAAAACGGAGAATTATAGTATCGAAATGAAATGAGATGTGGAATAGAATTCCATTTTATGGAAAAAGAGGAGGATGTACAGAGAAATATTTTGATCAGGCAATTCGATGCAAACAAAAATGTTGAATATAAAAAAGCAACTATACGGCAAAGCGCGGTGATAGTTGCTTTTATCCTTTTTTATTTATCAGAACTTTCCGTGATGATTTGGGGAAGAAGTTCTTTATTTTGCAAGCAGCATCATGATCTCGTTGCTTCTGTTGATGAATGCGGTCATTTCTTCCGGATTTAACGGTTTGTTGCTCAGCATTGCAAGATCGAATAACTGCCGGCAGAACAGATTTACATGTTCTCCATCTTTGTTATTTAATACATACTGTACAAGCGGATGGTTTGCGTTTAATACGAGTGTGACATCTGTGCCGAACATGCCCGCATCCATGCCGTACATGTTGTACATTTTCATCATTTCCTGCATACGGCGGGACTGCTCGGAAAGTGTCACCATAGAAGCGACGTTTTCATTTTTCAGCTTTTCTACTTTGACTTCCAGTTTTTCATTGTTCAGTGCCTTGCGGAAGATGTCCGTCAGTGTTTCGGTGTTTGCCTTAAATGTCTCTTCCTCTTCCTTGGCAACGTCTTCTTTGAAGTGGTCTGTCAGATCTGCATCGATGCGCTGGAACTGTACATTTTCGTTGCGCTGTTCTAACTGTGTGATGAATGGAGAGTCAATGTTGTGTGTGAGGAGTACGGCATCCAGTCCTTCCTCTTTGAACATGTTGATGTACTGGCTCTGCTGTTGTTCATCTGTCACATAGTAGATGGTCACTTTCTCAGGTTCTTTTGAATCTGTATCGTTGTCAGCGTGATCAGAAGTGTTTTCTGTGGAAGCTGTTTCCTCTGTCACTTCTTTTGCAGAGCTGTTTTTCTCAATACATTCTTTCAATGTGAGATAGTCGTGGTCAATGTTTTTGAAAAGAATGTAGTCGCCCATCTTATCACAGAATTTTTCGTCTTTTAAGCAGCCGAATTTGATGAACGGGCTGATATCATCCCAGTATTTGATGTAGGATTCTTTGTCTGTCTTGCACATTCCGCTTAATTTGTCTGCGACTTTCTTTGAAATATAATCGGAAATCTTGTGTACAAATCCGTCATTCTGAAGAGCACTTCTTGATACATTCAGAGGAAGATCCGGACAGTCGATCACACCTTTTAACAGCATTAAGAATTCTGGAATGACTTCTTTGATGTTGTCTGCAATAAATACCTGATTGTTATATAATTTGATCGTACCCTCGATGGATTCGTATTCTGTGTTGATCTTCGGGAAGTAGAGGATTCCCTTTAAGTTGAACGGATAATCCATGTTCAGATGAATCCAGAATAAAGGTTCCTTGTAATCCATAAAGACTTTGCGGTAGAATTCGATATAGTCTTCTTTTGTACAGTCGTTCGGATGCTTTGTCCAAAGCGGAGTCGTATCACTTAAGGAAACAGGACGTTTGTTGATCTTAACTTTGTCAACGGCAGGGGAAACTTCGACCATTTCTTTCTCGCCGTTTTCGTTCTCCTTTTCTTCCATCTTGGCTTCTTCGTGGATATGCTCTACAACGACATCGTCTTCTCTAAGTTCTTCTTCCGGAATGGTCTCATATTCCTGCTCTGCGTTCGCATTGGATAAGAAAATTTCTACCGGCATGAAAGAACAGTACTTTTCGATGACTTCACGGGCGCGGTATTCGTTTGCAAATGCAAGGCTGTCTTCGTTTAAGAACAGAGTGATCTCTGTGCCGACAGTTGCCTTATCTCCATCTGTCATATCGTATTCTGTTCCGCCGTCGCAGGTCCAGTGTACCGGAGCAGATCCTTCTTTGTAAGAAAGTGTGTCAATGTGTACTTCGTCTGCCACCATAAAAGCAGAGTAGAATCCAAGACCGAAATGTCCGATGATCTGATCTTCATTTGTCTTGTCTTTGTACTTCTCTAAAAATTCTGTTGCACCGGAAAAAGCGATCTGTGTGATGTATTCTTCGACTTCATCCGCAGTCATACCGATACCGTTGTCGATGAATTTTAATGTCTTTTCCTCCGGATTTACAATTACCTGGATATTTGCCTTGTAGTCATCCGGGAAAGTGTATTCTCCCATGACTTCCAGTTTCTTTAATTTTGTGATCGCATCACATCCGTTGGAGATCAGCTCACGGAAAAAGATATCGTGATCAGAATACATCCATTTCTTTATAATTGGAAAAATGTTCTCACTGTGAATAGAAAGATTACCATGTTTTGCTGCCATGTATAACACTCCTTTTTTATGATTTTCATTTTACGTTTGTTTTGATTCCGGGAAATTCCCGCGATAACTACATATTAATACTGGGAAATTGAAATGTCAATAGAAAATTAGCACTCTTTAAAGTAGAGTGCTAATAAAAGTATAAAAAAGATAAAGTTTTTATAAAGTAGAGAAAATGGATTTGGTAAACATATGCGGCTTTTGCCCGGCTGCGCTACAGCACTTCAAACGGCATCTGTTTTTGCTTAAAAAAACGCTGTACCATAGAATCCCAGGCATGTTCCAGTGATTTATCCATCGTAAAGGTATTCATGGAAGTTCCGGTTACACAGTGGAGCTTGCTGCCGTCAAAAGACAGGTTCAGATAAAGTCCGCGGACATCATCCGGGGAGAAAGAAAGCCCTTCCTGTGCGAGAAGACGGGCAGTGTTTTCTCCGGAAAGGCAGAAGACGAATTTAAATCCGAGCGGTGTCTTCTTTCCTTTGATGATGGTGTAACAGAGTGCGCGCACTTCTTTCCACAGGGAGTACTCACGGGAAGAGAAGCGGGAGCAGGCCTCTTCGGTATCAAAAAATTCTTTCTTCAGGTATCCGTCGAGGTGGAACGTATTAAAGGTTGTGATGTCTCCTTCTATGAAAAGAAAGGCATCGAAGCTGTCCGAGAGGAGCAGCTTGCTCATACAGTCCCGGACTTCCAGCATATGTAGTGCGATCATAAAATGAAATCACCTCCTGAATCAAATCATGTTTAGTGTAGTGTCTGCCTGAAAAAGCAGGGATGATTAAGCTGTTTTCTCAGGTCTTGCTTTCTTGAACAGCAGGATTCCGGTAAGCAGTGTAAACAGTTCTGCGAGAGGAACGGAGATCCAGATTCCATTCAGTCCAAAAAAGAGCGGCAGAATTTTCACAAAGACAATGCTTAAGACGCATCCGCGCATCAGGCAGAGTGTGAGGGCATATGCCGATCTTACGGTCGACTGGAAGTAACCGATGAGGAACATATTGACGCCGGTGATCAGAAAGCCGGTAAAATAAAGCCGCACGGCAGTCGGTGCGAGGGCAAGTACCTGGGAACTTGGATTCAGGAAAATGTAAGTAAACAGGTTTGGCACGGCAAGTCCGAGGATCGTCGGCACAGCGCAGATCAGAACGGCTGTGCGCAGCCCGATTCTGCGTACATGGTCAATCCGGTCAGTGAGTTCTGCACCGTAGTTTGTCGAGATGATCGGCTGGGCTGCCTGACAGATCCCGTTGGAGAGGCTTGTCACAACAATCGCAGTGTTGGAGATGATTCCATAGACACTGACACCGAGATCTCCCTGGTAGAGAAGGAGCTGCCGGTTAAAGAAAAAGATCACAATCCCGGAAGAAAAGTCGATCAAAAAGCTGGCAAAACCACTTTTAAAAATATCGGCGCCGAAGGCACTGCGGATTTCTGAAAAACAAAAATGTAAATGATTGTGCTTCCCGATAAAATGAGTCAGCAAGATCAGCACAGTCAGGATAGAACCACATACAGTGGCGATCGCCGCCCCTGCCATCCCCATCTGACATGGGTAGACGAGGATATAATCAAAGATCACGTTAAAAACCCCACCGGAGACGACTGCGGTCATTGCAAGTTTCGGTGCGCCGTCGTTTCGGATAAACGTCTGCAAAAACGAAGAAAAGGCAAAGACCGGCAGGCTCCATGTAATATAAGGAAGATAATCCATAACATAAGGAAGCGTGATATCAGTCGCTCCGAGGAAGCGGGCGATCTCTTCGGTAAATGTGTTACAGATGATCATATAAATGATACAGGCAAGGACATTTAACAGAAAGGCAAGAGAAAAATAGGCATTTCCCTTCCGGTGTTCTCCGTGTCCGCGGCAGATTGACATCATGACAGATCCGCCAACGCCGAATAAGAGTCCGGTACCAAAGAAAAGATTGTAGACAGGGAGGGCAATGTTTAATGCAGCCATCGCGTCTGCTCCGATTCCTTTCCCGATGATGATCGTGTCTGCCAGCACATAAATAGACGTTACCATCGTGCCGCAGATAGACGGGACAAGGTAACGGAAAAAGAGCTTGGAAATCGGCTCTGTCGTAAAATTGTTTGTGTTCATGTGTTGGTGTCTCCTTTGTGAAATTTTGCCGGAAAGAAAGCTGTCTCCGGCACAATTAACAGTATAACATAATTAAAGAAAAATGCCACCAGAGATTTGACTTTTGAGGAAATTGACAGTATGATTAAAGTATTGTTCAAGACATCTGGACGGATGTCGGAAGCAACAGAGATAAGCCGCGTTAGAAAGATGCACATACAGAGGTTTATCTGTGCAGAAAAAGGAGGAAAACAGACATGGAACAGAACAGATATGTGGATAAATTACTGGAACTGACAAAAGGTGCAACATCGCAGTTTCACACGGTGCTGGAGACGAAGAAACAGCTTGAAGAAGCCGGGTTTGAGGAAGTGGCTTTAAGAGAAAACTGGGAACTTGCGCGAGGCGGAAAGTATTTTATGGTTCATCATGATTCCACGATCTTTGCATTTACGATCGGGGCAGAGTTTGACGGCGAAGATGGGTTCCGTCTGGCGGCATGTCATGGGGACTTCCCGGGATTTCGTATCAAGCCGAATCCGGAGATCGTGACAGAAGGATATGTACAGCTGAACACAGAAGTGTACGGCGGTGTGAACTTATCAAGCTGGCTTGACCGTCCGCTTTCTATCGCGGGAAGAGTGGTACTCCGCTCAGAGGATGTCTTCCATCCGGAAGTACGCTTTGTGGATTTTAAGCGTCCGCTTCTTACAATTCCAAACATTGCGATCCATTTACAGAAAGAGATGAATCAGGGAGTAGAGCTGAACCGTCAGACACAGATGATCCCGCTTCTTGGAAAGCTTGCAGAAGGAGAGAAGAAGGAAGGATATTTTGCAGGGCTGCTCGCAGAAGAGATGGGAGTCAGGGCAGAGGATATTTTAGAGTATGAACTGAATGTTTATAATATCGAAGAAGGATGTCTGACAGGGGCGAAAGAAGAGTTTATTTCTGCACCGAGACTGGATAATCTGACTTCTGTGCAGGCGCTTGCAACTGCGATCATCGACGCAGACCGAGCAAAGGGGATCAACTGTGCGATCGTCTATGACCACGAGGAGATCGGAAGCAGAAGTAAACAGGGAGCACAGTCCACACTGATTGTGACAATTTTAAAGAAGATCTATGCATCTCTCGGATATTCTGAGACAGCATTTTACAATGCGATCATGGACAGTCTTCTGATCTCAGCAGACGTAAGCCATGCGATCCATCCAAGCTATGCAGCAAAGAATGATCCGACAAACAAAGCAAAATTAAATGAAGGATTCTGTATCAAAGAGGCATGCTCCCAGGGCTATGCCACAGATTCAGAGGCGATCGCGATCGTACAGCAGATCTGTGAGAAGGAGGGAATCGCTTATCAGAAATTTGTAAACCGTTCTGACGGAAGTGCGGGAGGAACATTAGGCTCTATCGTGTCTGCAATTCTTCCGGTGCGCACAGTGGATATGGGAATCCCGATGTTTGCAATGCACTCCAGCAGAGAGTTTATGGGGAGAGAAGATCAGGAGAGTCTGGTAAGATTTATGACAGCATACTTTTCGCTGTAAAAAAAAGCATGAAAGAATGTTACACAATTGTAATAGAAAGAACAGACATTTGTAATATTATAAATTTATAATATTATCCTAGGGCGTGTGTTCGGACGGCAAAGAGTAGTAGGCAGATTTTTCACAGAGTGTGTCTGGAGATGGGTTTTGCAGAGTGATGCATGAGCGTTTTCGGGCACATTTTGTATGCATAAAACAGAACGACGCCATAAGATGGAAAAGATAAGGGGTAATCAGATGAGAAAGGATGTACGAAAGATTGCGATCGGCGGTGTGTGCGTACTTACCGGAGTGCTTCTCATATTTGGGATCAAAAAGGGGATCACAGCGCTGAGAACAGAGAAGACAGAGACGAAAAAAGGTGTGGAAGTGATCAGAAAGCTGGAGCAGGCAGATATTTCGCAGATTGAGGGGAAGATACTGGAATTGGAGCGAAGTGAGATGGAGGCCAATCCGGAACTTTACAGCCAGTCAATGAAAGCAAGGTTTGCGAATGCGCTTGTGCTGGGGGATTCGATCACAGAAGGATTTGTGGAATATGACTTTCTGAGGGAGTCTTCTGTCATTGCGGAACTTGGTATGAAGGTGACAGATGTGACAGAGAAGCTTGATACGATCAGGACACTGAATCCACAGACTGTTTTTTTGTCATACGGGATGAATGATATTGCGGCGACAGAAGGCGATGCAGAGAGCTTTAAGCAGAATTATAAGGAAGTGCTGAAAAATCTTCGGGAGGTGCTTCCAGAGGCGGTAATTTACATTAATTCTATATTCCCAGTACAGCAGGTAAAGATTGATGAATCGCCGGAATATGCGGCACTAGAACCATACAATCAGGCACTTCGGGAAGTGGGTGTTGAGGAAGGTGTGACGTTTATCGATAACACTGGGCTGATAAAGGAAGAATACTATCAGCCGGACGGTGTGCACCTTGCGCCGGAAATCTACCCACTGTGGCTTGAAAATATGGCGGAGGTGGCAAACCTATGATACGAAGGATTCACAGCAGGGAGAGAGGGACAAGACTTGATTCTATTTCTATTGCACAGATATTGCTGATCGGGGGACTTATTTTGTATGTAGCAGCACTGCTTTTTAGAAAGGGAGAGAGCGACACAACGTTTGCAGAGATGAGGCAGGCAGTAGAAGTAGCGTTGGATGGTTCTGGGATGAAACAGGCAGATCATAAGTTATTCCGGCGTAATTACAGATTAAATGCAAATGATTATGATGGTGTGATGCTCTATGTTAAAGAAGGGATGATGGAGGTTGACGAGGTGCTGATCGTGAAACTGAAATCAGAGGAGCAGTCAGAGTCTGTTGCAAGAGCGATAGAGGAGAGAAGAGATTCCAGAAAAGAAAGTTTTCAAGGATATGGAGTGAGTCAGACAAAATTGATCGAAGATTCCATTATAGATATAAGGGGAAATTATATTCTTTTTGTGATCAAGGAAGATGCGGAGAAGATCGATCAGGCATTTCAAAAAGCCTTGTAGTGGCAGAGGAAAGTTACTGTCAGGAGTATGTGATAGAAAAGAATATAAAAGGGGACAAAAGAATGTTATTTAGCAGTATAGTTTTTTTATTTACGTTTTTACCGGTCACACTGCTTGTGTATCATCTCATGCCAGGCAAGGGAAAAAACATTGTGCTCTTACTTTGCAGTCTTGTTTTTTATGCATGGGGAGAGCCGATATATGTGATTCTGATGGTGTTGTCAATTCTGTTTAACTATGTGTCAGGAATTGATATTGAACGAAATCTGGAAAATCCATTTAAAGCGAAGCGGAGCCTTGCCATTGCAGTTACAGGGAATCTTCTGATTCTTGGATTTTTCAAATATTATGGATTTTTGATAGAGAGCCTGAATGGAGTATTGCCGGTAGAGTTACCTTATAAGGAACTGGCGCTTCCAATTGGAATCTCATTTTATACTTTTCAAACATTGTCTTATATTATTGACGTATATCGGGGAAAAGTGCAGGTTCAAAGAAATCTGATTTCCTTCGGAGTGTATGTGACGATGTTTCCACAACTGATTGCAGGACCGATTGTAAAGTATTCAGATGTGGAGCCGCAACTGAAAGAGCGTGAGATCACAATGGAAAAGTTCGGGGAAGGTACAATCTATTTTGTGCGTGGACTTGCGAAGAAAGTACTGATCGCAAATATGACAGGATTGGTATTTACCAAAGTGTCGGGCATGGCGTTTTCTGAGATGTCGGTTCTGACTGCATGGATCGGGTGCATTGCCTACACCTTTCAGATTTATTTTGATTTCAGCGGGTATTCTGACATGGCAGTCGGTCTTGGAAAGATGCTTGGGTTTGAGTTTATGAAGAATTTTGACTATCCGTATCTGTCAAAGAGTATTACAGAATTTTGGCGCAGATGGCATATTTCGCTCGGAACATGGTTCCGGGAATACGTATACATTCCGCTGGGCGGTAATCGGAAAGGGAGAGAGCGGACGATCATCAATCTGATGATCGTATGGTTTCTGACCGGACTGTGGCACGGTGCAAGCTGGAATTTTGTGATGTGGGGTCTGTATTACGGAGTGCTTCTGATTATTGAAAAGTTTGTGATCGGGGATCGGCTTGAGAAAGTTCCGGGAATTTTCAGACATTTGTACAGTCTTCTGTTTGTGATGATTGGCTGGGTGTTCTTCTTTAGCCCGACGCTTGGCTCAGCATGGAAGTATCTCGGAGTAATGTTTGGAATCGGGGCAAAATCAGTTTTGGATTCGATGGGAGTGTATCTGTTTATAACAAATTTGATACTGTTTTTGATTGCGGCAGTCGGTTCGACAGAGAAAGTACATGAGATTTTTGAGGAAATTGTCTATGGAGGCTGGAAGGTGCGGGCAGTGTCTGCCTGCGTGATTTATGCGGGGATGTTTCTTTTATCTATCGCGTATCTTGTGACAGAGACATACAATCCATTTTTATATTTCAGATTTTAAGGGGAGACGAATAAAAGACGGATGAAAAGAGTAGACAGAAAAAGAAGAAAGGTCAGGCTGTGGGTTGCACTTGGATTTATTTCCTGGACAGCGATCATTGTCATGGCAAATGGAAGAACAAAGGATAAGGAATTTTCCGCGGAGGAGAACCGGATACTTGCAACAAAGCCGGAGGCTGCGCCAGACACCATCATAAATGGAAAGTTCATGGGTCAGTATGAAGAGTATAAATCGGATCAGTTTCTTGGGAGGGATTTCTGGGTAAGTGTGAAGACAAATGTGGATCTACTTATGGGAAAGAGGGATTCAAATGGGGTCTTTCAGGGAAAGGACGGCTATCTGATGGAAGAGATAGCCGTCCTTGATGAAGTTGCGCATAAGGAAAATATGGATGCAGTGACAGCATTTGCTGCGCGCTATCCGGATTTGAAAATGCATATGCTGATTGCACCGAATGCGGCAAATATCTTAAAAGAGAAACTTCCGGCATTTGCAACTACGGAAGATCAGAATGCACAGTTAAAGAGGACAGAGGAGATTGCTTCGAAGGCGGGAATTCAGTGGATTGATGTGTCAAAGGTGTTAAAGGAGCACAAGGATGAGGAGATTTATTATCGTACCGACCACCACTGGACAACAAAAGGGGCATACTATGCATTTCAGGAGGCGGCGGAGAGTCTTGGAATTGCATCGGAGGAGCTGATCACATTTTCACCGTATACTGTCTCAGAAGAATTTAACGGGACACTGTCAGCGACGAGCGGCTATGAGCGTGCAAGAAGAGAGAAGATCGACATCTATCTGCCAAAACAAAATGACACGGAGGTCGTTGTCAACTATGTGGAGGAGAAGGAAAAGAGTGCCTCCATGTACAGTTCGGAGAAATTAAAAGAAAAGGATAAGTATGGAATGTTCTTAAACGGGAATCATGCATTGGTAGATATTAAGACAACTTCCGAGAAGAATGGGAGGCTTTTGGTCTTAAAGGATTCCTATGCCAACTGCTTTGTGCCGTTTCTGACACCATATTACAGGGAGATCGTGCTTGTGGACCCGCGTTATTATTACGGGGATCTGGATGATCTGATCGAGGAAGACCGGATTACAGATGTACTGTTTTTATACAATGGAAATACGTTTTTTACAGACAATAATTTAAGTGGAGTGTTAGAGAGTGAGTAATCAGATCGAGAGAGAATTTGACATGCCGAAAGATTCGGTGCGGTTAAATAAATTTTTGAGTGAGGCAGGTGTCTGCTCGAGAAGAGAGGCGGACAGACTGATCGAGAGTGGCAGAGTCACTGTCGATGGCAGAAGGGCTGAGATGGGAATGCGTGTCACGAAGGATCAGGAAGTGTGTGTCGGGAAGAAAATCATACAGAAAAAAGACCGGATGGTCCTGCTTGCAGTCAATAAACCGACCGGAATTGTCTGCACAGAGGAGAAACGGGAGAAGAAAAATATTATCCGTTTCTTAAATTATCCGACGCGCATTACCTATATCGGAAGACTGGACAAGGATTCCGAAGGGCTTCTGCTTATGACAAACAACGGCGATATCATTAACAAGATGATGCGCGCGGGCAACTGCCATGAGAAAGAGTACAAGGTGACTGTCAACAAGGAAGTGACAAAAGAGTTTGTCCGGAAAATGTCAGAAGGCGTGCCGATCTTAGACACGGTCACAAGACCGTGCAAGGTAGAAAAAATCGGGAAATATAAATTCCGCATTATCCTGACACAGGGACTGAACCGTCAGATCCGCAGAATGTGTGAATATTTTGGGTATCAGGTGACCAGACTGGAGCGAATCCGGGTGATGAATATCGAACTTGGAAATCTAAAAAGCGGAGAATATCGTGAGGTGACCGGAAGGGAACTGGACGAGCTATATGAACTGTTGAAAGATTCTTCCAACAACACAGTATATGAGGAGTAGAGTATGGAACAGAAAAAGCAGAGAATGCAGGAACTGGTACAGCTGTTAAATCGGGCAGGAAAAGCCTACTATCAGGATGCACAGGAGATTATGAGCAATCATGAGTATGACAGGCTGTACGATGAACTGCTTGGGCTGGAGCAGGAGCTTGGCATTACGATGGCGAACAGTCCGACGGTCAATGTCGGGTACGAAGTGTTAAGTGAACTTCCGAAGGAACGGCACGAGAGACCGATGTTATCGCTTGATAAGACAAAGGAGACAGAGAGGCTTAGAGAGTTTGTCGGAGATGAGAAAGCAGTGATCTCCTGGAAACTTGACGGACTTACGATCGTGCTGACTTATGAGAATGGGGAATTGAAAAAGGCGGTAACGCGCGGAAACGGAGAAGTCGGGGAAGTGATCACAAACAACGCGAAAGTATTTCAGAACGTGCCGCTTCGGATCGCTTATCAGGGAGAATTGATCCTGCGAGGAGAGGCTGTCATCGGCTACCGGGATTTTGAGAAGATCAACGAAGAGATCGAAGATGTGGATGCAAAATACAAAAATCCGAGAAATCTGTGCAGCGGCTCTGTGCGTCAGCTCAACAATGAGATCACAGCGAGGAGAAATGTACAGTTTTATGCGTTTTCCCTTGTCAAAGCGGATGGAGTGGATTTCCAGAATTCAAGGAATATCCAGCTTGGGTGGCTGAAAGAACAGGGGTTTGATGTGGTAGAGCACTATGAGGTGACAAAAGACAACCTTGAGGAACGTGTCCGGTTCTTCGCGGATCATATTGAAGAAAATGATATTCCGTCCGATGGACTTGTGCTCACTTACGATGATATTGCCTATGGACAGTCTCTTGGAAGTACAGCAAAGTTCCCGAGAGATTCTTTTGCGTTTAAATGGGCAGACGAGATTCGTAACACAACTTTGCGGGAGATTGAGTGGAGTCCGTCAAGAACCGGACTGATCAATCCGGTGGCAATTTTCGATCCGGTGGAACTGGAAGGAACGACCGTCAGCCGGGCAAGTGTCCACAACTTAAGCATTATGGAGGAATTGGAGCTGGGAATCGGGGATACGATCCAGGTATATAAGGCGAACATGATCATCCCTCAGATCGCAGAGAATCTGACGAGGAGTGGAATGGATGCGGTGCCGGAACAATGTCCGGCATGCGGCGGAGCGACAGAGATCCGTCAGGTCAGCGACACAAAGACACTGTACTGCACAAATCCAGACTGCGGGGCCAAGCATATCAAGGCATTCTCCCTGTTTGTCAGCAGAGATGCACTTAACATTGACGGGCTGTCCGAGGCAACGCTTGAGAAATTTATTACGAGAGGATTTATCCGCCATTTCTCTGATATTTTTCATCTGGAGCGATATGGAGAGGAGATCCGCTCCATGGAAGGATTCGGGGAGAAATCTTACAAAAATCTTCAGGAAAGTATTGAGAAAGCAAGGACGACTACATTGCCGAAGCTGATCTATGGGCTTGGCATTGCAAATATCGGACTCTCCAATGCAAAGATGATCTGCCGTGCCTTTGACTATGATGTGGAGAAAATGCTTCAGGCGGATGTAGCGGCACTAAATGAGATCCAGGGAGTCGGCGATGTGATCGCGAAGGCATTTGTCGATTATTTTGCGGTGGAAGCACAGCGGGAAGAATTTTTTAAACTGCTTGCGGAAGTGGAACTTCCGGAGGAAGAAACGAATCAGGCAGAACAGATCTTTGCAGGCATGAACTTTGTGATCACAGGAAGCGTGGAGCATTTTGCAAACCGGAATGAAGTGAAAGAGGTCATTGAGAGCAAAGGCGGAAAAGTGACCGGATCTGTCACTTCAAAGACGAACTGGCTGATCAACAATGATGTGGAATCCACATCCTCAAAGAATAAAAAAGCGAGAGAACTTGGGGTTCCGATCATTTCCGAGGAAGAGTTTTTAAAGATGATCGGAAATGACTGATGTGAAAAAACTGAGAAAATTCCAAAAAAATTATTAAGAAGAATTTATAGATTCTTAACTTGTGTCAGAGAAACGTCTACGATATAATATACCCATATATGGTAGAAAGAAGGAAATGATATGTCAGAAAAAGATTTGACGATAGACAGTGAGATTATAGATGAAATTACAGAAGGAAAGGAAGCACAGCATACGGACAGGCACGGAGAAGGGCATGTGGATGTGCCGGACGATGCAGGATATGAGAAGTATTGTTCGCTGTGCAACCGCCCGGAGAGCATTGCAGGCAAGATGATCGAGCTTCCGAACAATATCACAGTGTGTTCCGACTGTATGCAGAAGAGTTTTGACCTGATGTCGAACAGCAATTTTGATTACAGCAAGCTGATGAATATGCCCGGAGTTCATATCATGAATATGGCAGAACTTGAGAATATGATGCCGAAGGCAAAGCCGGTCAAGAAGAAAAAGGAAGGCGAGAAGAAGGAGCCGGCGCTGAACCTCAGAGATATTCCGGCGCCGCATAAGATCAAGGCGAAATTAGACGAGTATGTAGTAGGGCAGGAACATGCGAAGAAAGCGATGGCAGTTGCCGTCTACAACCATTATAAGCGGGTAGCGACAGATACGATGGACGATATCGAGATCGAGAAGTCCAACATGCTGATGATCGGACCGACCGGAAGTGGTAAGACGTATCTCGTGAAGACACTTGCGAGACTTCTGGACGTACCGCTTGCGATCACAGATGCCACTTCACTGACGGAAGCCGGATATATCGGTGATGATATTGAAAGTGTTGTGTCAAAGCTTCTCGCAGCGGCCGACAACGATGTGGAGAAGGCGGAAAGAGGAATTATCTTTATCGATGAGATCGATAAGATCGCAAAGAAGAGAAATTCCAGTCAGAGAGATGTCAGCGGTGAGTCTGTACAGCAGGGAATGCTAAAGCTCTTAGAGGGAAGCGAAGTAGAGGTTCCGGTAGGAGCGAACAGCAAAAATGCAATGGTGCCGCTCACAACCGTGAATACGAAGAATATTCTGTTCATCTGCGGCGGGGCATTTCCGGATCTCGAGGAGATCATCAAGGAGCGTCTGAATAAGCAGGCGTCAATTGGATTTACTGCAGATCTGAAAGATAAGTGGAACAATGACAAGAACATCCTTGAGAAGGTGACTGCGGAAGATCTCAGAAATTTCGGGATGATCCCGGAGTTTATCGGACGTCTGCCGATCATCTTTACACTGCAGGGATTAAATGAAGAGATGTTAGTCAAGATCTTGAAGGAGCCAAAGAATGCGATCTTAAAGCAGTATCAGAAGCTGCTTGCACTTGATGAAGTGAAGTTAGAGTTTGACGATACGGCGTTAGAGGCGATTGCGAAGCGGGCGATGGAGAAGAATACCGGTGCCCGTGCACTCCGCGCGATCATTGAGGAATTTATGCTGGATATTATGTATGAGATTCCGAAGGATGACAACATCGGCCAGGTGACGATCACAAAAGAATATATCGAAGGGACAGGCGGACCTATGATCACACTCAGAGGACAGGCACTGCTCACAGGAAATTAGAAAAGAAAGTCAGGACATTGAAGCATATTCAGTGTCCTGTTTTTATATGATGTAAAGATTTACAAAATCGGGAGGCAGTTATGCCAGAATCAGTGGAGACATGCAGAAGCCGGGTATTGTCGGAGGAGTACAGAGACTTTATTTTTCAGAGCCAGCGCCCGTATTTTCTGAATGATATTTCAGATGAGGAACTTTGCCGGCAGCAGATCTGGTATGAATATCATGTAGTATATATTGACAAAATGTTCGCAGAACCTCTTTCTCTGGATCGGTTTACCTACGGGGCGATCCCAAAATGTTATACACTTTTAGATACGGAAGCACTAAATGAGGCAGGGATCAGCCAGATTCAAAATTATCCAACCTTGAAACTGACGGGAAATGGTGTGATGATCGGATTTATCGACACCGGAATTGATTATACCAATCCGATTTTTCAAAAAACTGACAAAACGACACGGATCGCGGGGATCTGGGATCAGACGATTCAGGAGGGTGCACCTCCGGAGGGGCTTCTCTACGGGACGGAGTACACAGAGGAGAAGATCAACGAAGCATTAAAAAGCGAGAATCCGCTGGAAGTTGTTCCTTCCAGAGATGAGAACAGCCATGGGACATTTCTTGCAAGCATTGCGGCAGGCAGTGAAAATATTGAAAATCAGTTCAAAGGGGCTGCACCGGAAGCAACTCTCGGTATCGTGAAATTAAAAAGGGCAAAACAATACTTGCGGGATTTCTATTTCATCGGAGATGATGCGGAATGTTACCAGGAGAATGACATTATGCTTGGAATCCGTTATCTGATCGATCTGGCGAAGCGGAAAAAGATGCCGCTTGTCATGTGCATCGCGCTTGGGACCAATATGGGAGACCACAATGGAAGCTCGCCGCTTTGCAGCCTTTTGAGTGTGTATTCGCATACAGCGAATTTTGGAGTTGTAGTCGGAGGGGGAAATGAGGCCAACCAGAGACACCACTATTATGGATTGATTGAAAATATGTCGGACAGCAAAAATGTGGAGATACGTGTGGCGGAAGGCGTGAAAGGATTCTCACTGGAATTGTGGACAGAGATCCCCAATATCTTCGCTACGTCGATCGTCTCCCCGGCGGGGGAGAAGATTCCGCTTGTCCCGGTGCGGCAGGGGAGCGGAACCGTGTTGAATTTTGTGTTTGAGCGGACGAGTGTCTATCTGGATTACAGGCTGTTAGTGGAGCGCACGAACTCCGAATTGATACTGATGCGGTTTGCAGATCCGTCTCCGGGAATCTGGAGAATTGTAGTGGAACCGCAGCAGCTTGCAGACGGAATTTTTCATATGTGGCTTCCGGTTACAGAATTTTTGACCGGAGAGGTATATTTTCTGCAGTCAAATCCAGATACTACTATTACAGAGCCCGGAAATACAACAGATCCGATGACCGTTGCAAGTTATAATGGGGCGGATAATAGTATTGCCATCGACTCGGGAAGAGGGTATACTAGAGGTGGAAGACTCAAACCGGAATTTGCGGCTCCCGGGGTAGAGGTGACAGGAGCAGTAAGCCGCGGGCAGTTTGCAAAGAGGACCGGTTCAAGTATTGCGGCGGGGATCACTGCAGGAGCGACGGCGCTTCTGTTTGAGTGGATGGTCTATCAGCTTGGCAGAACGAATATCGATTCGATCCAGCTGAAGAACCTGATGATTCTCGGCACAGAGCGCAAGGACACCGAAGTATACCCGAACAGATCGTGGGGATACGGCAGTTTGAATCTCTACAATACCTTTGAGCAGCTTCGGACATTTTAGAATGGAGTTTTCACAGAACACGTACATGTGGATGCATTCCAATGACAGAAAAGCAGATAAAAGGACAGAAAGGAAGAGCGCGATGAAAGAATTTTTTGAAGATTTAGGGAAATTTATTACAGAGACAGCAGGAAATGTAGGAAAAAAGACAGAAGAGGTTATGGAAGTACAGAAGCTGAAAAACCAGATCCGCAGTCTGGAGCGCGGCAATCAGAGTGATCTGATGGATCTTGGAAAGATCATTTACGAGCGTTTTCTGAAAGAAGAAGGTGTGGATGGAGAGCTGGAAGTGATCTGTGAGGAGATCAGAAAGAGAAGGCGGATCATCTCTGCATTTGAGAAGAAGCTTTCAGACATGCGGGGTGTGAAAGAGTGCGAGAATTGTCATGAGCTGATTGAGAAGGATATGAAGTTCTGTCCGCACTGTGGATCAGAGATGAAGCAAGAAGAGCGGACACAGGAATGTGAAGATATTTTTGCGGAGAATGATGTGCCGGAAGGTTCTGAAGAGAAGGAGACACCGGCAGAAGTGATCGAAGATATTATGGAGAAGGCGGCAGATGTGACAAAAGCATCCGCAGAGCAGGTAAAGGATGCGGCATCTGAGATTGCGGAGGAAGTTTACAGCGGAGTGAAAGATGCAGCAGGTGAAGTCCGTGAAGGAATCAAAGAGACTGCGCAGGATGTCAGAGAATCCGTCCACGAGGCGAAGGAACAGATAAAGGAGAGTGTGGACGATATCCGCGGATAGACGCACGCAGAGGAAGCATATGATATATTTATTCACAGCAGGAATTCTGCTTCTGCTTGATCTTGGAATCAAATGGTATGTGGAGACACATTTTACAGAGGATGATACAAGGGAAGCAGCAGGCGGGAAAATTATGATCCGAAAGAGTCATAACAGCGGAATGGCAATGAATGTGCTGGAAGACAGACCGGAAGTTGTCAGGTGGCTGTCGGCAGGTTTCGGGAGTTTCCTTTTTATCTATTATCTGTATCTTCTGTCCCGGAGAGGCAGAAAGGTGGAAAAGGCGGGGTGGATGTTTGTGCTCGGAGGTGCTTGCAGCAACTTATATGACCGTTTCCAAAGAAAATATGTCGTCGACTATTTTAGCTTTCGATGCAGAGGGAAGAAGCTTCAGAACATTGTATTCAACTTAGGGGATCTATTTATTTTTGGAGGCAGTATTCTTGTGATATTTGCACAAATATTCCGAAAAAAGTAAATTGACTTTTGAAATTGACCGCGTTATACTGGATGACAGAAGAGCATTTGCGAATGATAACTTTTATGATTTGCAAATGCTTTTTCGGGTATTGGAGCATTCTTTGTGAAAGCGGATGAGACAGTGCACCAGGCAGGAAAAGAGAGAGCAGGAGGAAGAAACCATGAAAAAAATAAATGGAAAAGAACTGGCGGTTGATATTTTGACTGATTTTGCGGGGGGGCTTTTGATTGCCATCGGAATTTATAATTTTGCAGCAAAAGCACAGTTTCCGATGACGGGATTTTCAGGAATTGCACTGATTTTTTATCATCTGTTTCAAATACCGATCGGTGCAATGACGATTTTGCTGAATATCCCGGTGGTCTTTCTCTGTTATAAACTGCTTGGCCGTACGTTTTTTCTGCGTTCTCTAAAGACGATGATCATTTCTTCGGTGCTGATGGATGTGGTGGCGCCGATGCTTCCGGTCTATGAAGGAGACCGGATGCTGGCGGCGATCTGTACAGGAGTTTTGTCCGGACTTGGATATGCGATCATTTATATGAGGAATTCTTCAACCGGAGGGGCTGATTTTGTGATCATGTCCGTGAAGGCGTTAAAACCGCACGTATCGATCGGCCAGATCGCATTTGTGATGGACGTGCTGATCGTTCTGATGGGAAGTTTCATTTTCCGGGACGTAGAGGGAATCATCTACGGGCTGATCGTGACATACCTCCTGTCTGCGGTAGTCGATAAAGTCATGTATGGAATTGATGCAGGAAAGATGACCCTGATCGTGACGGATTATCCACACGAGGTTGCGGCGAAGATCGATGAGTATACCGGAAGAGGCTCCACATTCCTGAAGGGAAGAGGAAGTTACTCCAAAGAGGAGAAGGAGATTGTGATGTGCGCCTGCAATAATAAGCAGATGTACACGATCCGGAAGATGGTAAAGGAGATCGATCCAAAGGCATTTATTGTGATTATGGAATCAAATGATGTTGTCGGGGAAGGATTCAAGGAACATTAGCCTGCAAAGAAAAAATCAGGATAATATAAAAAAGAACATTCCTTTCAGAATGCAGATGGAAAACTGAGGTTCTGAGGGAATGTTCTTTTTTATTGCATTACAGGTCAGAGGCTGAGGCATATCTCTGGATCAGCTTTACGATCATATCTGTGGCAAGGTCCATGCCTTCGGCAGTGATATGTTCATATGGTCCGTGATAGCCGTATCCTCCGGTTCCGAGGTTCGGACAAGGAAGTCCCATGTAGCTTAGACGGCATCCGTCCGTGCCGCCGCGGATCGGTGCGACATCCGGGACGATACCTGCAAGTTTGGCAGCTTCCACTGCATTGTCGATCAGGTGCATGCAGCCCTGGATCACTTCGGACATGTTCCGGTACTGGTCATTGATCGTCAGTGTGACAGTGTCTTCTCCCCACTTCGCGTTGAGCTGTTGTTCGATCAGACGGAGTGTATTTTTGCGCGCCTCGAAAAAGTGCGGATCATGGTCACGGATAATGTATTCGAGTCTTGCACCGGCAACATCTCCGGACATTTCACAGAGATGATAGAAGCCTTCATAGCCTTCGGTACCGCGCGGTGTCTCACAGGACGGAAGCATTGCGTTTACTTCCATTGCGACAAGTGCGGCGTTGATCATCGTGTCTTTGCTGGAACCCGGGTGCACATTAAAGCCTTTGATCTCAAAAATAGCTTCGCAGGCATTGAAGTTTTCATACTGGATTTCTCCTTCCGGACCACCGTCCATTGTGTAGGCAAACTCTGCATCGAAATCCTTTACGTTGAAGTGGTTGACGCCGGATCCCGCCTCCTCATCAGGTGTGAATGCGACGGAGATTTTCCCGTGAGGAATCTCTTCGTCCTGGATGCGCTCTAACATGGTCATGATCTCAGCGATTCCGGCTTTGTCATCGGCACCGAGCACGGTTGTGCCATCCGTTGTGATCAGTGTGCGCCCCTTCAGTGATGGGAGGTGCGGGAAATTTCTGACAGACAGTGTGCGGCCGCTTGTGCCAAGCACAAGATCTTCCCCGTTATAATCTTCTGTCACAACCGGGACGATGTCGTGGTCGCAGAAGTCTGACACGGTGTCCATGTGGGCGACGAAGCCAAGTTTTGTTTTTGCTTCGTATCCTTTTGTCGCAGGAAGAGAAGCGTATACAAAGCACTTTTCATCGACATAGGCATCTGTCAGCCCCAGTTCTTTTAATTCTGTTACGAGAAGATGGGCCAGGTCAAACTGGCAGGAAGTAGTTGGGACCGTTGTGCTTGTGTGATCACTTGGGGTACGGACAACTACATACTTTAGTAAACGTTCATATGCTCTCATTTTAAAAATCCTTTCTGTGCGTGATTGATCACAGAGATGCCGTTTCAGGCGGTGCATGCCGGGAACAAGAATGATTCCGGGGACATCTCTGTTTTCGCATGACAATAGTATAGCAAGTCAGTGAAGAGAAGACAAGTGACAGAGAAAAATCAATGAAGTGACATTGTAGAACAGAAAGTTTCCGTGATATAATATTGGCATTATGGCAGGGCAAGTAAGGAAAGAAAAGAGGAGAAAGATAGATGGACCAAATTTTACTGCTGGAAGATGACAAGAATTTAAACAGGGGAATCTCGCAGAGACTAGAAAAAGAGGGATACTGTGTATATCCGGCATTTGGAATGACAGAGGCAAAGGAAATCTTTCAGAGAGAAACGATCGACCTGATCATCAGTGACATTACACTGGCAGACGGGGATGGGATCACATTTGGCAGATGGGTGCGGGCGAGGAGCAGTGTGCTGCTCTTGTTTCTGTCGGCGATGGATCAGGAAATTGATATTGTAAATGGTTATGATATTGGTGCCGATGATTATCTTACAAAGCCATTCAGCCTCATGGTACTGCTCTCAAAAGTACAGGCACTTCTGCGCAGAGGGAAGAAGGAAACAGCCAGTGTTTACCGGTCGGGAACACTGGTATTTCAGGTCAGTGAGATGCGAGTGTTTTCAGAGTCAAAGGAAGTCAGCCTGAGCAGGAAGGAACTCCAACTGCTGCTGTATTTTTTCGAAAATGCAAGGCAGATCTTGTCAAAAGAACAGATTTTGGCGAAGATGTGGGACGCGGAAGGACAGTTTGTTGATGACAATACGCTTGCAGTCAATATCAGACGGCTTAGGGCAAAGCTCGGAGAGAGCGGAGACCGGATCAAAAACGTGAGAGGAATCGGATATATATGGACAGAAGAAGTCGTAAAAAGATAAAACGAAAAGAAGTCGTGATAGGAATTGTTTGCTTTTTTCTGTTTTGTCTGCTGATGACAGCGGTGTTTGCAGGAAGTTTATGGAGAGCCAAAGCGGCATGGAGAAAGGATCGAATGGAACTGATCGGCAGACTGGCAGAGCAGTTTCCGGGGCAGGAACTGGAAGTGATGGATGCAGTGCACGGTCAGATGGCAGGAGCCGGCAAAAAGGATCCCGCAGAGGAGGAGAATCAGGGACAGGAGAAAGAAGTGAAAGTCGACTATCAGAGACTGGCAGAAGAGATGCTTGCAAAGTATGGATATGAAGAAAGACGGGCAGACAGACAAGGGGAAGAATTTCGGAATGCTGTTTTGTCCTATTTCGTGATCATTTCCCTGATCGGCGGAGGGATTCTCATGATCGGCAGGATATGGGGACGAAGAAAGATACGGAAGTATCTGGAACCGGTGGAGAAAAAACTTTCGCTGTTAAGTGCCGGGGAATATGAAAAAGCTGCAGAGGAGGCAATGGAGCCGGGAAGGCTGGCGGAAGACATTTTTTCCGGAATCGAAGCGCAGGTCGATTCCCTTGGTCAGAGGTTTGGAGTGCTGATGGAGCGGATGAAGACGGAGAAGGAGGGAGTGAAAAGTCTTGTGACCGACATTTTCCATCAGCTGAAGACACCACTTGCTTCCATGAAGATGGAACTGGAACTTACAGAGGAAGCTTTGGCGGCCGGTACGGAAGGCAGTCAAGGCCAGTGGCAGCCAGCTGAGGCAGAACAATTTGTGAGAAGGATACAGTGGGAAGTAAAACGGTTAGAGAGCCTGACGGCGGGACTTTCCAACATTTCCAGGATGGAGGCGGAGATGGTACAGCTGCATCCGGAGCGGTGTGATCTGAAAGAGACATTGATCGAGGCAGTCAATGCGGTCTACATGAAGGCATTTGAGAAGCAGATAGAGATAGAACTGCAGGAAATTTCCGAAAAGCAGCTGTTTCATGACAGGAAGTGGACAAGGGAGGCATTTGTAAATCTTCTTGACAATGCGGTCAAATATTCGGGAAAAGGGACGACAATCCGGATCCGGGTGGAGGAATTGCAGAACAGTGTGGTGACGGAGATCGAAGATGAGGGGATCGGAGTTCCAAAGGGAGAGTACCCGAAAGTGTTCAAACGGTTTTACCGGGGTGGAAGCGGGGAAGTGCAAAGTCAGGACGGGGCAGGAGTCGGATTGTACCTTGTACGGAAAATTGTGGAGATGCAGGGCGGAAGTGTGATGATCCGGCCGGCACCCGGAGGAGGAAGTATTTTCCGTGTGATTTTGCAGAAAAATGACAATTTTGTAAGTGTAAATGAAAGGAAGATGTAAGAATCGTCTGTTACACTGTTTTAAAATAGAGAAGACTCATTGGAAAACAAGTGACAGAATGTGCGGTCATTTTGCAGAAGGTGAGTGTAAGGAAGGAGAAAACAGATGAAAGTAACATTACAGACGATGGATCTCGTAAAATATTATGGTTCGGGGGAAAATCTCGTCAAAGCGATCGACCACACAGATCTTGAAGTGAATCATGGAGAATTCGTGGCGATTGTCGGACGCTCAGGTTCCGGGAAAAGTACCTTGCTTCATATGCTTGGCGGACTGGACAGACCGGATTCCGGGAAGGTTCTGATTGACGGGAAAGATATTTTTGCGTTGAAGGAGGAGCAGCTTGCGGTGTTCCGCAGGAGAAAGATCGGATTTATATTTCAAAGCTACAATCTGATCCCGGCGCTGAATGTATGGGAAAATATCGTACTTCCCATCGGACTTGACGGCAGAAAAGTTGATAAGAGATTTGTGATGGAGATTGTAGAAAATATCGGGCTTGCGGATAAATTAAAGGCGCTGCCGAATACATTGTCCGGCGGACAGCAGCAGAGGGTGGCGATTGCCCGCGCACTTGCATCACGTCCGGCGATCATTCTTGCGGACGAACCGACCGGAAATCTCGATTCCAGGACAGAGATGGACGTGATTGCCACACTGAAGGCGTGCTGCCATGAGTTCGGGCAGACACTTGTCATGATCACCCATGACGAAACGATCGCACAGATGGCAGACCGGATCCTTGTCATCGAAGATGGTAAGGTGGTGAGCGCATGAGTACGATCACAAAGACAGCATTTGCCAATCTGAAACAAAATAAGAGCAGAAATATTCTGGTCGGGATCGCTGTTTTTCTGACAACCTTGTTGCTTGCGATCGTTCCGAATGTCGGGGTTGCGACAATAAATCTGGAATTTGCTGCAGTGAACCGGGTACTGCCCACATTCCATGTGATGTACCGGGAAGCGGGCGAGGAAGAAGCGCAGACGTTGAAACGCCATGAGGAGGTAGAATGCGCCGGACTGCGGGCTGATGCAGGAGAGATTGTTTTACCGGATGGAACAGCGCTTCTGACTTATATGGATGAAGAGGCGCTAAGCCTCCAGAAAATAACACTGGAGGAGGGAAGATTCCCGGAGAAGGAAAATGAGATCGTTTTGCAGGAAGGACTTTTAAAAGAACTCGGCGTTCAGGCGGGAATCGGAGATACCGTCACGCTGCCCTACCAGATTTATGAGGAGGGAGGGATGTCGTACGAGCAGACGGCAGAATTTCTGATCGTGGGGTTTGAGCAGACAACGGAGTACAGTGTGAAAAAAAAGATGTTCGGCTGTCTTGTATCGCAGTCGTTTTATGACAGTCATGTGCCAAAAGAGGAGCGGGAATATCGCGTTGTCTTAAGACTTGCTGAGGCGGATCATATGAATGCGGACGATATTGAAATGCGGGCAAAGGCACTCGGAGAAGCATATGGAATTCTTCCGGCGAATATTGTGATGAACAGAGAGTATATAGTGGCGAACTATGCAGACCCGGAACTTTATATGGGGGTTGCATGGATCATGCTGATCATTGTCATTGCCGGAGTCATTACGATTTACAGTATCTATTATGTATCCATGATTACAAAGGTGCAGGAATTCGGACGGCTTCGGGCAATCGGGGCGACGAAACGGCAGATTCGCAGGATCGTCCTGCAGGAGGGAATGCTTGTGGCGG
Organism: uncultured Lachnospiraceae bacterium; assembly: GCA_900546325.1. Classification (GTDB taxonomy): domain Bacteria; phylum Bacillota; class Clostridia; order Lachnospirales; family Lachnospiraceae; genus Faecalimonas. The sequence goes on from URCR01000024.1 coordinate 29,079, forward strand.
GCATTGCAATTCCGGCAGGAGCACTTTTGGGAACCGTATCTGTGCCGTTTTGTGTCAGGATGCTTTACGGGAGAATCGATAACACCGATGCGATGACGAAGACGGTTAAAGCACTTTTGAGAGGCGGCAAGGTACCGATGATCAACGGATGGCTGGTGCTTTTAGCAGCTGCAGTGAGTATTCTCACCGTCTATCTCTCGCTGATTCGACCGATGAGACTGGCATCTAAAATCTCGGCAGTGGAGGCAATGCGCTATGATGGAAATCAGAATCCAAAAAAGAAGATAAGAAAAGGATATGAGACGATCTCTGTCCGGAAACTTACCGGCATCAATTTGGGAAGAAATAAAAAACGCACGATCACAACGATCGTCACGCTGAGCGTTACGGGAATCTTTTATGTGATCATCTCCACGATACTGTCCTGCGCAGATCCAAAGCAAATGACAAAAGAAAATATGCAGGAGTCGTTTCGGATCGAGATTGAATCCTGGGAAGAGGATAAGGCGAATCCACAGCGTTCCTGGAAGGTGATTCAAAAGAACAATCCATTTACGGAAGCGCTGAAGGAAGAAATCCTTGCAATCGACGGAGTGGAGAGTATTGAGATGAAGTCCAGGCTGGAAGCCAAGGAAGCTGATTTGAAAATCGGAGGGGAAGAGGTTCTTCTTCATGTAGGAGGATTGGATGATTCTCACAGCAAAGAGATCGAGGAGGGACTGATCGAAGGAGATGTGACATGGGAAGAACTAAAGGCGGCCGGTGGATCCAAGGTCATTGCGGCAGTGCCAAGTTATTTTTCTCTGAATTATCCGGTGAAAGTCGGAGACAAATTCGATCTTGTCTATTTTGATGGAGAGAAGGAAGTGACAAAGAACGTTGAGGTGGCAGGCATCGGAGAATATACTCGCGGAGTGATTGAAAATACCTTTATTATGCCAAAGGAAACAGTTGACGGACTGGTAACATCTGATCTCTCCTATACGATGGAGATTAAAACAGATCCGGAGAAATACAGTGCAGTGGAGTCCGCACTTCAGAGCATTGTAGAGGAGCAGGAACTTTTTGAGCTGGAGAGTTACAGAGATTTGCTGAAAGAAAATGAAACTTCCGTACAGTTTCTCAGTATACTCTGCTACACATTCATCGGGATTTTATCTGCCATCGGAATTCTCAATCTGATCAATACGATGATCAACAGTATCTATATCCGAAAGAAAGAACTCGGGATTCTTCAGGCAATCGGTCTGTCTGACAGACAGATGATACAGATGCTCCGGCTGGAGAGCATGGTATATACGGTGGGGACACTGCTTTTGTCTGTCACAATCGGGGGAGGCGCAGGGTATGCGGCATTTCAGTATGCCAAAAATAATGGACTATATGTCGGAAATGTCTATCATTATCCGTTTGTGCAGACGGGAATTTTGATTGTTGTGATTCTGGCGATCCAGCTTGCGCTCACCTATGCAGTGAACAAAAATTTCAAAAAGCAGAATCTCATTGACCGGATACGGTTTTCCGAATAAGAAACAGAAAGCCGGAGTGTTTTGGTTTTGGCGGATGTCAATTACAGACGAGAAAAGCAGGTGCACAGTGTGGAAAAGTGTGTTACAATGAAGAAAACCAAGAGTATTTCGTGAAAGAGAAAGGAGACATAATCTTATGGAGAACAACAAGTATGCAGGAACAGAGACAGAAAAGAATTTAAAGGCTGCATTTTCAGGAGAGTCGGAGGCGCGCAACAAATATACTTACTTTGCATCTGTTGCGAAAAAGGAAGGATATGAACAGATTGCCGCACTGTTTCAGAAGACTGCCGATAATGAGAAAGAACATGCAAAAATGTGGTTTAAAGAACTGCAGGGAATCGGAAGCACAAAGGATAATCTGAAGGCTGCTGCAGAAGGCGAAAACTATGAGTGGACAGATATGTACGAGGGATTTGCCAAAACAGCGGAGGAAGAAGGTTTTCCGGAACTGGCGGCAAAATTCCGTATGGTTGCCGAGATCGAAAAACACCATGAAGAGCGGTACAGAGCATTGCTGAAAAATGTAGAGACTGCCCAGGTATTTGAGAAAAGTGAAGTAAAGGTGTGGGAATGCAGAAATTGCGGTCACATTATGGTGGGAACAGCTGCACCAGAGATTTGTCCGGTCTGTGCACATCCGAAGAGCTATTTTGAAGTGCATGCGGAAAATTATTAGAACGGAGTATTAGAAATCCATACAGGAAACCGGAGACAGTACAATAAAAAATAGAAGGAAAGTGCCGGAAGAGCAACAATACATCAATCTTTGGAAAATGTACAAAGAAAGTCTGCAGGGGCAGACTGAAGGATGTAATTGGCAGGTCTTCCGGCACTTTTTTGCAAAAAAGTAATAGTTCATCTTTGTGAACGAGAGAAAGAATTCAAAAATATTCATTATTTTGAATTAGAATCGTCTTCTTCCGCATCCTGACGGAATTCAGAAGTAGAGACGATCAGGAATTTTGCAGGCTCTTTCGTATGATTCTCCCAGCGGTGTCCGATTTCATTTGGATAGTACAGGGTATCTCCTGCTTCCAGCACATAATTTCCGACCTGGTCAAGCGAGAAGGTGATACTGCCTTCCAGCACAAATACAAACTCTTCCCCGCCGTGATAGTAATAGTCGCCGGAATCCGTCCCGGCAGGCATGTCTACAATTCCGCCCCACATGCGGCTTTCCCCTTTTGTGATCAGTGATTCTACAATGGATTCTCCGTTACTTGTGTTGCGGACAAACGAGGTGCGTTCATTTTTCCGGACAAGCTTTACACGGTCGCTGTCATCCTGAATGAAGAGCGCGGAAATAGGGAAATTCAACGTTTCGCACAAGGAATAGACACTGACGAGATTCGGTGAAGTCTTACCGGTCTCAATCTGGCTGATCGTCCCTGCGGCAACCCCTGATTTGATTGATAATTCCCTGATAGATAAGCCGCTTTCGACTCTTCGGTTCTTCAGAAGAAATCCAATTCTTGCAAGATTCAGTTTCGACATAACATCCCCCTTTTGGTAAATTGATTGGTTTTATGATAGCACAGAAAACAAGATTTGTCATGAAAAATAAGAATAGAATTGACAAACGAAGAAACATTCATTATAATGAACACGAAAAAGACGAATACGTTTGATGAAGGAGAAAGATGATGAAGAAACTTTTCGCTATGATGTTATGTGGAACTTTGACGGCAGGAATTCTTGCAGGATGCGGGGGAACATCCGGGGAAGAGAAGAAGGAAGCAAAAGATGGAGAGCTGAAAGTTGCCCTCTGTGTGACCGGCGCGGTGAATGATATGGGATGGTGCCAGTCTGCGTACGAAGGACTGAAGCTGGTAGAAGAGGAGTTAGGATGTGAGGTGGCTTACACAGAGAACGTGCAGGCATCCGACATGACTTCTGCATTTACCGAATATGCATCCAATGATTATGATGTTGTGATCGGACATGGATTCCAGTTTGGTGATCCGGCGTTGGAAGTCGGAGAACTGTATCCGGATACAAAGTTTATCTGCATCGAGGCGGATGCTTCTGCGGAAAATGTTGCTTCTTATGTGATGAAGTGTGAGGAGACAGGATATCTTCAGGGAATGCTCGCAGCGGGAATGTCACAGACAGGAAATATCGGATTCATCGGTCCGGTGCAGGGTGCATCACTTGTAAAGATTATGAACGGTTATGAAGATGGTGCAAAAGAAGTCAATGCCGATATCAAATATCAGACAGCATGGACAGGATCCTTTACAGATACAGCGCTGGCAAAAGAGGCGGCGCAGGCAATGATCGACAATGGTGCGGATGTGATCGGACATTGTGCAAATGAATCCGGAACAGGAGCTTTAAATGCAGCGCAGGATGCAGGAGTGTTCGCAACCGGTGATTCCTATGATCAGAGTTCTCTTGCAGAAAAGGCAGTTCTCTCTTCCGCAGTATACCATGTTCCGGAACTGATCAAGACAGCGGTTTCTGACATCAAAGAAGGAAAGTTCAAAGGGGAAGTAAAAGAACTTGGAATGGCAGAAGGAATCGTAGAGCTGGTGTACAATGAAAAGATGGTAGAAAAGATTCCGGCAGAAGTAAAGAAAATGGTAGATGAAACGGAAGCAAAAATCAAAGACGGAAGTTTTCAGGTTCCGTGTGATACAAAGGACAGAGCAGGAAAGTAAAGAACGAATCAGACGAATCAGATAGAAAGGATGGGGCAGGACAATCGCAGAGAACGTGTATTGGACCTGCCCGTTTTAAAGGAGTTTTCACGATGAATATATTGGAGATGAAGCAGATCGGCAAGAAATTTTCCGGTGTTTATGCAAATGAGGCGGTGGACCTGTCGGTGAAAAAGGGAGAAATCCATGCACTGCTCGGAGAAAACGGAGCGGGGAAGACGACACTGATGAATATTTTGTTCGGGATTTATGCTGCAGACGAAGGAGAAATTTTCTGGAAAGGGGAAAAAGTGCAGTTTCACTCTCCGAAAGATGCCATTGCAGAAGGCATCGGAATGGTGCACCAGCATTTTTCTCTTGTAAACAAAATGACAGTACTGGACAATGTGACCCTCGGTCTGGGAAAACAGGGCGTTTTTCTTGATCGGAAAGGGGCGAAAAGAAAACTGGAGGAACTGGCAGAAAAATATGGATTGTCAGTCGATCCGGATGCAAAAATTTCGGAACTTTCTGTGGGACAGCAGCAGAGAGTGGAAATATTAAAAGCACTTTACCGTAATGTGGAACTGCTGATTCTCGATGAACCAACCGGAGTACTGACGCCACAGGAGACAGAACAGTTCTTTGAAGTACTGAGAAAACTGAAAAGAGAAGGGTATGCGGTGATTATTATTACCCATCGGATGAGTGAGATCATGAGTATCAGCGACCGTGTCACAATCCTGCGGGATGGAAGGAAGATTACAGATCTTGTGACAAAAGAGACGAATCCGACAGAGCTGTCCAATTATATGATCGGAAGACAGCTGGATTATGATTTTGAAGTCAAAGAAACCGGGCAGAAAGAAACCGCATTACTACTTCAAAATGTGACAGTCAGAAAATCTCATAAAAAACCTGCATTAGACCGAATCAATCTGGAAGTGTACAAAGGGGAGATCCTTGGAATCGCAGGCGTGGACGGAAACGGCCAGAAAGAGCTGGCGGAAGTGATTGCAGGGATCCGGAAAATGACAGAAGGAAATCTCACATTCTATGGGGAAGAGATTGCTGCAAAAAATATTAAGGAGCGGTTTGACCGCGGAATTTCTTACATCTCTGATGACCGGCATCAGGATGGACTTGTACTTGATATGAACGTAGAAGAAAATCTGATCCTCAGACAATACGACAGAAGACCTTATTTAAAAGGTGGGATTTTCCAGAGAAATGTCATCCGGGAAAATGCGGCAAAAGCGATTGAAAAGTATCGGATCAAAACATCGGGAACCTCCGCAGGAGATACGCAGGTCAAGCTCATGTCGGGAGGAAATCAGCAGAAAATCGTGCTTGCCAGAGAGATTACGGAGCAGTCAAAGCTGATCATCGCAAGCCAGCCGACAAGAGGTCTGGATATTGGAGCGACACAGTTTGTGAGGCAGGTTTTGATGGAACAGAGAAATGAAGGGAAGAGTGTGATTCTCATCTCCGCAGATTTAGAAGAAATCATGCAGCTTTCGGACAGAGTGGCAGTGATGTTTGGAGGAAAAATTGTCGGCATCCTGAAGAAAGAAGAAGCTGAGATGGAAAAAATAGGTCTTCTGATGGGTGGGATTACGAAGGAGGAAGCAAATTAATGGAAAGTAGAAAAAATTTTCTGGATATCATCTGGATCACATTTTTGACGATCGCGGCAGGAACGGTCCTGATCCTGTTGTGCGGCGCAAATCCTGTGGAAGCATATCAAATGTTTTTCGGTGGTGTCTTTGGAAATCTCAATGGATTCTGTGAAATTTTTGTAAAAGCGACACCGCTGATCTTTACGGGACTTGGATGTGCAGTTGCTTTCCGGACAGGTTTTTTTAATATTGGAGCAGAAGGACAGTTTTATATGGGAGCGATCGCGGCGGCGACCGTCTCGCTGAACCTGACACAGGTTCCGGGGACGCTCCGGATCGTATTCTCGATTCTGGCAGGATTTTTCTGCGGCGGGATATGGGCGCTGATCGCAGCTTACATGAAGTCGAAATTTGGAATTTCGGAGATCATCGTGACGATCATGCTGAATTATATTGCAATCAACTTTCTGGGAATCGCAGTCCGCACTTTTTTGATGGATCCGAAAGGAAGTGTTCCACAGTCTGCAAGAATCGAGCGTGACGCGGCATTTTCTTATCTGATGCCGCCTACAACACTGCATGCGGGGATTTTTCTTGCGGTCGGGGCGGTTGTGCTGATCTGGATTTTGATGGAAAAGACGAAATACGGATATGAGATGAAAGTGGTTGGGATGAATAAACGCGGAGCAAAATGCAACGGGATCTCTGTGATGAAAAATATTGTCCTCTCTGCATTTTTAAGCGGCGGGCTGGCAGGCATCGCAGGGGTGATTGAAGTGCTGGCAGTGCAGAAAAAACTTTTAGAGGGAATTTCTTCCGACTGCGGTTATACAGCAGTTCTGATTGCACTGATCGCCGGAAACCGTCCATGGGGCGTTCTTGTGGCGGCGGCTGCGTTTGCCGCGATGCAGGTCGGAGCGAACTCCATGCAGAGACAGCTTGGAATTCCATCGGCAATTGTAAGCATTTTAGTAGGATTTGTCGTCCTTCTCATATTAGGAAGAAATATGTTTCATAAGTCACTGTGGAAAAGAAAAAGCAGGGAGGAATAAGGATGCTGGAACAAATTTTTACAATTACTTTTTTTACCGCATTTCTGGCGGCGGCAGTCCGAATGGCAGTTCCGCTTGTCTATGCGGCTCTTGGGGAAGTCTTTCTTGAAAAAACCGGAATCTTAAATATCGGACTGGAAGGCGTGATGTTAGGCGGAGCATTCGGTTCCTTTGCAGGTGCATTTTACAGTAAGAGTATCTTCATCGGATTTTTATGTGGAATGCTCGGAGGATGTCTGGTCAGTCTGATCCACGGATTTTTGTGTATCCGTCTGTCGCAGGATCAGTCTGTGAGTGGAATTGCTCTGAATATTTTTATGCTGGGAGTAACCAGTTTTGGATACAAACTGATGTCTGCCGGAGAATCTTATCAGCAGGTGGAAACATTGAAACCGATCCGGATTCCGGTGCTGAGTAAAATTCCAGTGATCGGGGAGGCGTTTTTTTGCCAGGATCTTATGACTTACCTTGTCGTTGTGCTAGTCATTCTGGCGGCAATCTATTATAAGAAGACAGCTTCCGGGCTTGCGTTTGCGGCGATCGGAGAAAATCCACAGTCTGCGGATGCGGCAGGGATTTCCGTATATCGATATCAGTGGATCGCAATCGTTGTCAACGGAGTGATGGGAGGAATCGGCGGAGCGGTGCTTGTTCTTGTACAGCTTGGGAAATTTTCGGAGAATATGATTTCCGGCCGTGGTTACATTGCACTTGCCGCAGTCATTTTAGGGAGATACACACCATTTGGAGCACTGTGGGCAGCATTTATCTTTGGAGGGGCTAATGCACTGCAGATCCGTCTTCAGGCGCTTGGGGTACCGCTTCCGACACAGGCACTTGCAATGCTCCCGTATATCATTACATTGGTGACACTGCTGCTCTCCATTGGAAAGAGCAATCAGCCGGAGAAACTCGGGAAACCGTATATCCGAGGTTCCAGATAAGCACTGCAAAAGTAGCTGCGATAAGAGAAAGTGTTGTGGAAACAGAGAATTATAGATAGAAGAGAAGAAGAATCCTGCAGGACATGTGCTCAGGATTTTGGAGGAAAGCGATGAGTAAGATTTTAATAAAAAACGCGAAAGCGATTGTAACTTGTAATGAAAAGGATGAAGTATTCTATGATGCAGATCTGCTGATCGACGGTCCGAAGATTGCCGCAATCGGAAAAAATCTGGAAGCGGAAGATGCCGAAATCGTTGACGGAAAAGGAAAATTTGTCTATCCGGGGATGGTGAATACCCATCATCATTTTTTCCAGACATTTGTAAGAAATCTGATCACCATTGATTATCCGCATCTGACTGTGATGGACTGGATTGATAAAATTTACCGGATTTTCCAGAAAATCGATGATCAGGTCATTTATTATTCTTCGATGACGGCGATGGCAGATCTTTTGAAACACGGATGTACGACAGCGTTTGATCATCAGTACTGCTACACAACTGCCACCGGGAAAAGGCCGGTCGACAGACAGATGGAAGCAGCAGCACAGCTTGGGATCCGCTATCATGCAGGGCGCGGGGGAAATACACTTCCGAGAGAAGAGGGAAGCTCGATCCCGGCAGCGATGGTAGAATCCACAGAGGAGTTTATCAGGGACTGTGAGAGACTGATCGACACTTATCATGATGCGTCGCCATACTCCATGAGTCAGATCGTCGTGTCACCGTGCCAGCCGATCAACTGCTACAAAGATACCTTTGTGGAGTCTGTAAAACTGGCAAGAGACAAAGGCGTTCGTCTTCACACGCATTTAGGAGAGGGAGAAAGCGAGGGAATCAGAGAGCGCTACGGTGTCCGGACACTGGAATGGTGTGAACAGATTGGGTTTATCGGAGAAGATGTATTCTATGCACATGCATGGGAACTGACTCCGGAAGAGTATGCGAGGATCGCACAGACAAAGACCGGAATCTCCCATTGCCCGGCGCCGGCAGTTCTCGGAGGATTTCCGATCCTCGATATCAAAAAGCTTCAGGAGATGGGAATTGTTGTCAGCCTTGGCTGTGATGGCTCTGCGACGAATGACAGCTCTAATGAACTGGATGCACTGCGGATGGCATATTTGATGCAGGCATACCACACAAAGGAAAGAGGTGGAAGTATTTCAGCTTATGATATGCTGAAAGTGGCAACGATCAACGGAGCGAAGACACTTGGCAGAACTGATCTTGGCTCTCTGGAAGTGGAAAAGGGTGCGGATTTATTTATGATCGATACAAGAGGACTGGAATATACCGGAGCAGTTCATGATCCGAAAAATTTGCTTGCAAGAGCAGGGGTGACCGGACCGGTCTGGATGACGATCGTCAATGGAAAGATTGTGTATGCGGACGGACATCTGACTGGAGTGGACGAGGAAAAGCTTGCCAGAGAAGGCGAGGAAGTCTGCATGAAAGTGTTGAGAAACCAATTTCCAGACTACTGGAGATAGTGTCTCCAGGCGCTTTATAATGTACCGTGTTTCCCCTGCCGGATACTTCTTAAAAATATTGGTATTTATTCCAATCTGTAAAGGAAAGCAAGGATTTTAATTTGTTTGTGAAATTAGCAGTGTAGATGTCATTAACTTAACTCGTTGTGCTAGATAAATAAAGAAACTTCAACAAAATGTGCTATCCTATTTGTAGGGAATACAAATTTGAAAGGAGGCAGCATTATGTTGAAGTTCCAAAATAATAATACCACTGTTATCAAAACTTTTGAAGACTTTATTTTAACTGTTTACGTTGTAATTGATGATTTATATTATCAGTTTGCCACGCTTGAAGTTACTTCCAGACGGCATATCCTGGATGCCAAATTGTCTGATCCGGAAATCATCACGATTAGCATTTGTGGTGAACTGGCTGGCATTGATTCTGAAAATGCCTGGTTTTCTTTTGTAAAAAAGAATTACCACCATCTTTTTCCCAATCTCTGCAACCGAAGCCGTTTTAACAGGACAAGGCGTGCGCTTCTCAGACAACGGATTAAATTACTTATTTTTTGATACACGCCGTATAGTATCGACCAATACTTTTTGTTTTTCCTAAAATCAATCCGACTGGTCTATTGTTAATTTCTGTGACCATTGAATAAGTATGACCTGTCAAACAAGTAGACAAATATACTTTTGAAATTTTCTTTGTAATATCTGGTGTAATATAATCGTAATAGTCCCGCGTTGCTCTGATAATATTTTCTATATCTTCAAAATCTGATTTTTTTAAATTCCTTAAAACAACATTTTTGTTTATTTGCTATATTCCTTATATCTAACGTCATTCTTTTTCCATGCATCAATCACTCCATAATATTTTTCTGCTTTTCCGATAACAAAAGGGTGAATTCCAAATTGAAAAATAATAAAATGTTTTATTGATTGATATTTTGGCATTCTATGTTTCGATAAATCTCTATAAAAATGGTTTATTCTGTTGGTTACATAATTTTTGATTTTCTCATCTTTTAATGGATTAGCCGAAAAAGTATTTTTTATAATCAATGAGCGGCTGAGTATAGCCCCAGAGTATGATAGTAGCTTATTTAATATTTTAGAGGTATCTTTGCCCCCATAATTTTCATATGTTACCACACTCATTGCATATTTCTGGTAGAGTAATTGCTCCATTACAAAATGCCCTCTGTCAATAATAGTTTTCAACTGTCCAGAAATGTTACTTGCATAAGTTGGTGTACCAATGATAATCCCGTCAGCATTTTCTATTTTTCTTGATAAGTTTTCTATATCATCTATATAAATACATTTTCCAGTTTCATAACATTTACAACACCCTATACAATATTGCAAATTCAAATCTGAAACATGAACAATACTTGTTTCTAAATCTTGCATTTTAAGCTGTTCAGAAATATATTCTAAAATGGTCGCTGTCGCACCATGCTTTCTCGGACTTCCGTTTAATAAAATAATCATGCTATCACTTCCAAACTTATATTTACAGCACAATTATAATGCTGTATAGTGGTATTGAAAAGTATGCACTTTTTTGTATGATACTCACTAAAAGGAGAGTGTAACCATGAAAAAAGATAATTGCTATCTCCAAGAATTTGGTTATGAGCGTTTTGAGCGAGTGGTAGAAATGATTGGAGGAAAATGGAAATTACGCATTATTTATATGCTTGCTTTGCATGAGGTTCTACGTTATGGAGAACTCAAAAAATTATTATCCCCAATCACTCATAAAATGTTGACAACCCAACTCAAAGAATTAGAAAGAGATAAACTGGTTAATCGTAAAGAATATCAGCAAATACCGCCCAAAGTAGAATATTCTTTAACAGAAATAGGGAAAGATTTAGAACCCCTTGTGCAAAAAATGTATCAGTGGATTGTCAAACACAATTTATGATTTAGTCTTAGTGAAAAATTTAATACCTTATAAAACCGTAGCGTACCGATCACAACAAGCTGTGAAGTACACTACGGTTTTTCCGCACTGAATTTACAGCCCACACCTCAGACAGTAATAGTGTATCGTGGTTTGTCTGGGGCAGGTTCTATTTTCTTTCGTAGCTTCCGTATGAATGAAGTTAGATTGCTGGCATTGAGTATATCCTCATTTTCCCATACTTTTTCATAAAGCTGTTCTTTTGTAAATACCTATCCTTTATGCGAAGATAAAAAGTATGAAAGGTCAAATTCCTTTGCGGTTAGATAAATTTCACTGCCGTGTTTATTTATCACAGTACGGGTATAAGGATTGATAAATGGTTCTGTGGTTTGAATTTTCATATGTGTGGGAATGGTATTCAGTTTTGCAGACAGCCATTCTAAAGTTTGCTGGAATAAATCGTCCTCTGTATCAAAAAAATTCTACAACTAATATTTTCCCATACAACCACCTACTTTTAGTACATTTTTATTCAATGTAATCTAAGCAAAGATAAAAATATCTTCTATAGGAGCTTTTACAGCCCTTGAAATATCAATCGCCAATTTCAGAGAGGGATTATACTGTGCCTTTTCTAATCTCATAATCGTTTCCCGACGAACACCGACCTTTTCTGCAAGCTGTTCCTGTGTCAATCCCTGTGCCACACGATATACTTTTAGATTACATTTGAAATCTGCTCCCATACTTACTCCTCTTTTTCATAGCGATACAATAAATAGTTTTTCTGAAACAATACAAGTGCCACGATAAGGGAAACGGATATAAGCAGAAAAATTGCACACCATTCCGCATGGAGGGTAAATATACGCCACCTACTAAGCAGAACGACAATCACTAAAAGGAGAAAACCCGTTTTATAGGACTTTAAGTCTGCCCGTGTCTTGTTCTGCTGGAACAATTCATCTTCCAAAGTATGTGAGAGCTTCCCCTCAAAAAACAATCCAAACAGCCCAAGGAGGGAGAAGAACAGGAACGGGGAAATAATGCCATATTCACTATAAGTCCAAAAACCTAAAAATCCCAGAAAACCGCATATTCCAAACATTCCCAAAAAGGGCCGTATTTTCCTTGTATAACTCGGAGTGGAGCTGTCCTGCGGAAAAAGAGCCTTGCAAACGGTCTTAAAGGTTACGACAACAACGTAAAGCACTCAAAGGGCAATCAACACGCCAACTGCCAGCATAGGAATGTCTTTTACTGAAAAAACGTAGTCATTCAACTTCATTTCTGTTACTCAGTGTCCCTCATATATCGTATTTGTAATTCTCTGTCAAACAAGCGTGTACCACTTTGCAGAGATACACGCCCTATTGATTAGCCTATGATTTTCCAGTTTCCGTCCTTATGAAGCGTCAATTCATACTGTGATACTTGCGTCGCCTTTGTCTGGTTGTCGATAAACTTCACAGATACCTTGACTTTGATGTTATCCCCGTCAGCCGTGAACACGGGATTAACAAGCTCTGTTTCTGTAGCCGTAGGGTAGAGCTTGAAGAATGTTTCCAGAAATGCTGTAGCGTCATTGACGGTATCAGCGTCCAAAGATTGTAAAATGGATGTCAAAAGTTTTGTATTCATAAAAGCACGTCTATTTTGATCATCTTGTTAAGGTCTTTTATCTTTATATATATTTTGAATATGTCTTAAGTTGACGACATTGTCAGTTGAACTGGTGGTTGTTGACTTAAGATCTCTTCTGAAAAACCAGTCTGTACATACGAATATATGAGAATGCTTGGAAGAGATGCCATTCTTTTATTTATATGCCAAATCGGCGGCAGCGATATCACCTCTGATCCAAACCGCAAATTCTTCGATGAATTCACAAGAGACAAAAACTATTATACAAAATTTTTTTTTTTTTTTTTTTTTTTGATTGTGCAATTCTACATAAATGTTAAAAAATATACAATAAAATTGTGAAAAAATAACAGGTGGGAAGAAGTGTTATGTGTGAGAAAATATTGATTGTAGATGCCAAAAGGAAAAATACAATGCGTGTTTTTGTTTAATAACCAAAAAATAGCTTTGGAACAAGAAGACTGAGCTGTTTTTGAAAGCGGAATTACAGCTTGAAATGTGATCTAAAACCATTTATAATACTACCAAATTAAGCTAGGTAGAACCATAGTTAAACAAGCTCCTGATTTGAGAGAGACTTGAAAAATCATGTGATTACAAAGGAGGAAGCATATTTGAAAGCTAGAAAATATGTGAAGAGGCATTCAGTGACAGGCAAAATGGCAGCGTTGATAAGCACTATCTTTTGTCTGTCAGTTATTGTGATTTTAGTTTTTAATTTTTTTATCACTCGCGCTATTATGAGTGATAACATGGAACAAAATATCAGTCAAACAGTGAAATATTATGAAAAAGAAGTAAATAGCTGGCTGAACGTTCGGATTGAGCAGTTGAAGCAGTTAGAATATTCAATAGAAAGTCTTCCACCAGAAGAACGTGCAATGGAAAAAATCGGAGAACTGGTTAAGATATCTACCCAATATAGTTCAGACTATGGAATTATTTCAGACTATTTTGTCCGATCTGACAAGATGATGGTTATGGGAGATGGCTGGATTCCTGATGCGGGATATGACCCGACTACAAAGGATTATTATAAGTATGGTTCCACACAAGATTTTTATATTTCCGATCCATATATTGATGTTCAGTCAGGGGAATTTGTAATGACAATTACAACGCAGATAAATTATGATGGTAAGTTCTATGGAGTATTGGCACGGGATTTACGGATCTCAGAGATAAAGGAATTTGTAGATTCCTATAAAGCAGATGATGGGACATATTTGTATCTCTTAGACAGTAAAGGGAATATTTTAAGTCATGGGAACGAGGAGTTTCAGCCTTCTGGAGAAAAAATAGTAAATATTAAAGATGTTTCTATGGAGGTATTACAAGAGGCTGCTGATGCAGAAAAATCAATCTGTAAAGAAGATTATGATGGAGAGAAGAAACAATTTCTGGCAATGACAGATTCAGAGAGTCAGTGGGTTTTAGGATTTGTTTATCCTACTGCTATGATGCAAAAGCAATTGAGAAATCAGTTTGCCATCAATGTATGTGTATTCCTTATTACACTTATTATTGCCTTATTAGTAATTGTACGTGTTTTAAGAAAGAAACTGGCTCCAATTGGAAAGATCGCAAATGCAGCAGAAAGTATTGAGAATGGAAATTTGCGGGTTGCACTGGATATACAGTCTAATGATGAAATAGGATTACTTGCCAATACATTTCATAACACCGCGGAATATTTGAGGGAAATGATAGGAGAACTATCAGAAATTCTAACACAAGTGTCAGAAGGAAAGTTAAATGTACAGATAAAATGTGAATACAAAGGTGATTTCATTCAGATTAAGAAGTCGTTGAATGAGATTATCTATAATCTGAATGAAGTGATCGGCGGTATTGATGATGCAGCAAATCAGGTATCAGACAGTGCTGAGCAGGTGGCAGACAGCGCTCAAACGCTTTCACAGGGAGCTGTTGAGCAATCAGGGCAGATCGATGAATTAGTGGAAGGAATGCAGCGGGTAAAGAAGATAGTCAATGAAAATGCACAACGCTGTGAAATTGCAGGAACAGTTACAAGTAATGTTACAGAAAAATTGAGTGAGAGCCACCGGCACATGAATGACATGGTAAATGCAATGACGAATATTAGTGAGTCTTCCAATGAAATTCGAAAAATTATCAAAACCATTGAGGATATTGCATTCCAGACAAATATCTTAGCTTTGAATGCGGCGGTAGAAGCGGCTCGTGCCGGAGAGGCAGGCAAAGGCTTTGCAGTTGTGGCAGATGAAGTTAGAAATTTGGCAGCCAAAAGCGCAGAGGCGGCTAAGAATACTACAACATTAATAGAAAGATCAATCAATATGGTTGATGAAGGGAGTAAAGTAGTAGATGAGACAGCTGGTTCCCTGACAAATGCGGTAAAAGCTGCAAAAGAGGTAACAAAAGATATTAGGGAAATTGTTGTGATGTCAAATGAACAGGCAGAAGAAATTAACAAAATTTCAAACGGTATCTTAGAAATTTCGCAAGTAGTACAGATCAACTCTGCTTCTGCCGAAGAAAGTGCGGCAACAAGCGAAGAATTATCAGGTCAGGCACATGCGATGAAAGAGTTGCTTGAGCGGTTTGAAAGAATTTAATGACTGTAGTTAGAGGAGAATGATGAGGAAAGCAGTTACTTGCCAGAAGATAATATTTTGGGGGTGATTGCTTTTTCTTTTGAAAATTTTGATAGAGAACTGAATATTTTATAGAATATGGAACGTTCAGACAGAAGTCCCCACATTCTATATTCAGATAAAAGGACAATTTGTCTTCTATGATGCGAGTCTTTCTGGATTTTGTCAGAAGACTGTGGTTTATCATTTTTGCTTCCGGTTCAAGATCAAGGAAAATTTATATGCCATATCTGTCTAGGCATTACTAATCAGGACTGGACTGTTAATCTTTTTGGAATGCTCATGTAACTGGTCAACAATGTCTGCAAGGAGACAACTGTTGCAAGCAAGTATCCCATAATTCATGTCAGCTATAAATTTTTTTCCGGTTTGGGAAGCTTTTTGGAAATTTTATTAGAAAAAGTTAAAATTTCCCGTTTCATTTGATAAGTTTTTGTTGTAAAATTAACCACAGGGAATCCTCCTCTTTTTTGTTTAGTACGATTTTTTTGTGGTGATTAAATTTTACATCAAAAAGGAATAGGATTCCTTATATTTTTGGCATTTTTTAAAAGTTGTGTATAATCAGCAAGGATGATAGGTTCTGTGGATAGAACTGCGGAAACCCAAGGATACAGCAGGATTGACAGATGAAAGTAAAGTCAGGTTATATGGAAATATTGCACAGTTATATTCGTCAGAGGAGGATTACTCCGCTGCTGATGATCGATATAGATTATTTTAAACAGTATAATGGTTATTACGGACATGTGAAGGGAGATGCAGGAATCAAAGCACTGGCAGAGACGCTGTCTGATTCTGTCCGCAGGAAGGATCTGGTAATCCGGTACGGAGGAGAAGAGATGCTATACTACCTGCTACAACGGGGAAGATATCTTTGAATGGATCGAAAAGGCAGATGAGCTGTTATATCAGGCAAAACGAAAAGGACGCGATTGCTATGTATGCGGAGAAGCATGTTAAAAAATAGTACGCGCTCCTTGTTATCGCAGTGTGGCTTTTGCCTAACTTCATAGAGTCTCGTAAGTGTGGTCCTAGGTGAAAGCTGATAGAGAATTCAAAGTTTCTTCTTCGGAATGCTGGATTGTTTTTGCTGTAGGAATGATAAGATTTAGAAAGCGGGATTTGCTGCTGTAAAAAGGAAAGAGATAATTTGAATGTCAATCAGGCACTTCAAGTTATCTCTTTTTAATGTATTTCTAAGCTGGGAGATTCTTGTTTTTTAGCTTACATATCATCTGTGTCATGGTTCCCATAGGGCAGTATACACACCAGCTTCTTGGCTTGTATAAGACCATGGTAATCAGACCTAAAATAGTTGAAGTGAGCATGACACTGTAAAATCCAAAGGCAAATTGTGCTACACCTGGATGAAGCAGAGTACCATGATATGCCCAGTGCCATGGTGCTTTAAATGTCCACAAAAGAGTGACAATCTGTCTTAAATCTTTCGTTCCTGCAAATACCAGATAGGTATTCCAGAGCATCTGGAAGAACATAATGAAGAAAAAAATCAAGAATCCATGGCGGAACCATTTGCTTTTCATCCATTTTGGAATATCTTTTTTACGAGAAAGACCAAAACGGCCACCTAAAATACTGAATAACTGTCCTCTTCCGCAGTAGCGGTTGCAATAGCCCTTGGTTCCTTTTAACACAGATATAATCAAAGGAATAAAGAAGCAAAGAAGTCCCAGCCAGGCGAAAAGGATGTTGAAAAATCCAAGAATCAGATAAGTGAGAGAGAAAATCCAAAGATAGTCATACCAATGCTTTTTCATATGGACACCTCCTGAATTTGAATCACTGATGCCGGACATTCTTTTGCACATTTGCCACATCCTACACAAACATCTAAATTTATTTTTGCTGAAATACCTTTCCAGATTTCAATGGCCTGTTTGGGACATACTTTGACGCAGCAGCCACAGGCAACACAATCTTCCATATTTACAGCAGCATTTCGTTTTTTTCTAATATTTTTTTATGGTGAAACCTCCTGAAATTATATTTATTTTTTTAAAGTATAGTACAGAGAAAGTAGTCATTCTGTGATGTTGTCACATTAATATATAGAGCATATTTTATTTCCAGTCGTTCTTATTGGACGGCTATTATTATCCCCGGGTCTGTGCCGCCAGAAGTACCGTTAAGGGAATTTCCGTACAATGCAGTCGTGGAGCTTGTCAATCC
>URCR01000025.1 GCA_900546325.1 uncultured Lachnospiraceae bacterium
AATTGAGGAGGTTCAAAATAATGTCAGAATTAACTTTTGAACAAATGTTAGAAGAATCATTTAAAACAATACGAAATGGAGAGGTTGTTGAAGGTACTGTAATCGATGTGAAACCGGACGAGATCATCCTGAATATCGGATGTAAAGCAGACGGAATCATCACGCGCAGTGAGTACACAAACGAACCAAATGTTGATTTGACAACAGTTGTTTCCGTTGGCGATCCGATGACTGTAAAAGTACTGAAGGTAAATGACGGAGAAGGTCAGGTGCTGTTAACTTATAAGAGACTTGCAGCAGAAAAAGGAAATGAGAGATTAAGAGAAGCTTACGAGAATAAAGAAGTGTTAAAAGCGACAGTGGCACAGATCTTAGGCGGAGGATTAAGTGTTGTTGTTGATGAGGCAAGAGTATTTATCCCGGCAAGCCTTGTATCAGATTCTTATGAGAAAGACCTGAGCAAATACGAAGGTCAGGAGATTGAATTTGTGATCAGCGAATTCAACCCAAGAAGAAACCGTGTGATCGGTGACAGAAGACAGCTTCTCGTAGCAGAGAAAGCAGAGCTTCAGAAAGAACTGTTCGCGAAATTAAAAGTAGGCGATACAGTGGAAGGAACTGTGAAAAATGTAACAGATTTCGGTGCGTTTATCGATCTTGGAGGAGTAGACGGACTTCTTCACATCTCAGAGATGTCATGGGGAAGAGTAGAGAATCCAAAGAAAGTATTCCAGGTAGGAGATCAGGTGAAAGTTCTTGTAAAAGACATCAACGATACAAAGATCGCGCTCAGCCTGAAATTCCCGGAATCCAATCCATGGGCAAATGCTTCTGAGAAATACGCAGTAGGAACAGACGTAACGGGAAAAGTTGCAAGAATGACAGATTTCGGAGCATTCGTTGAACTTGCACCGGGTGTAGATGCACTTCTTCATGTATCTCAGATCTCAAAAGCTCATGTAGAGAAACCTTCTGACGTATTATCTGTTGGACAGGAGATCGTTGCAAGAGTCGTTGACTTAAATGAAGCTGAAAAGAAGATCAGCCTTAGCATGAAAGTGTTAGAGCCGGAGACAGAGGCAACAGAGACAACAGAAGAATAATCAAAAGTCGAGATAATCATATTGAGTCAATGCCACATTAGGAGATTCTTCCTAATGTGGCTTTTTAAGTGTCGACCAAAATTATTTGTCTTCACTTTCACAAAGATGTTAAAAAATCGACAAGCTGTTTGTAAAAATGTACAAGAAAAATGGGAATTTCAATAGAAAAATCTTTGGATTTTTTGTATGATATATATAAATTATAAGAAAGAAGGAGAAAAAATGGGATTGTTGACGTTTAAAGGCGGGATTCACCCGGACGATGGCAAGAGGCTGTCGAAAGACAAACCGATCGTGGAAGCCAGACCGGGCAAAGAACTGGTCTACCCGCTTTCACAGCATATCGGAGCACCGGCGAATCCAATCGTAGAAATAGGGGCAAGAGTGCTCCGGGGAGAAAAAATTGCCGAGGCAGGTGGATTTGTATCTGCACCAATCTACTCCGCGGTGTCGGGAACGGTCAAGGCGATCGCTCCGCATTTGACCTCTACGGGTGCAAAAGTGAACAGTATCATAATTGAAAATGATGAACAGTATGAAGAGGCAAAGTGGAGAGAAGTGATTCCGCTTGATCAGATGAAAAAAGAAGAGATTTTAAACTGTGTTGCAGATGCAGGAATTGTCGGCATGGGAGGAGCTGGTTTCCCGACCAGAGTAAAACTATCACCGAAAGAGCCGGAGAAAATAGAATATATTATTGCAAACTGTGCAGAGTGTGAGCCATATATCACGGCAGACTATCGCCGGATGCTTGAGATGCCGGAGAAGTTGGTAGGCGGAATGAAGGTTGTCCTGCAGCTGTTTGAGAATGCAAGAGGTATCTTTGGAATCGAGGATAATAAGCCGGACTGTATTGAAAAGTTAAAGGAGCTGATCAAAGAGGAACCGCGGATGGAAGTCAAAGTACTCCAGACGAAGTATCCACAGGGAGCGGAACGCCAGTTGATCTACGCGACGACGAAACGCGCGATCAATTCTTCTATGCTGCCGGCAGATGCCGGATGTATTGTAGATAACGTGGAGACGCTGATCGCGATCCATGAGGCGGTAGTTTCCGGAAAGCCGCTCTATGAAAGAGTTGTCACAGTCAGCGGAGATGCTGTCAAAGAGCCGGGCAATTTTCTTGCACCTTGCGGAATGAATCAAATGGAACTGATCGAGATGGCAGGCGGATTCGAAGGAGTGCCGGAGAAAGTGATCTCGGGCGGACCGATGATGGGATTTGCCATGTTTTCCACAGAAGTGCCTGTGACAAAGACTTCTTCCGCGATCCTTGCCTTTTCTAAGGATGAAGTGAAAAAGCATGAGCCAAGTGCGTGCATCAACTGCGGGCGCTGTGTGGACGCCTGTCCAAGCAGGATTGTTCCGTCGAGACTGGCAGATTTTGCTGAACGGCATGACGAAGAGTCGTTCCTAAAATGGGAGGGACTGGAGTGCGTGGAATGTGGTTCCTGCAGTTATGTCTGTCCGGCGAAGAGACACTTGAAGCAGGCAATCGGTTCTATGAGAAAGATTGCTCTGGCAAATAAGAAGAAATAGGGAGAGACATATGAACGAGACATTTAATATATCATCTTCGCCGCATATACGCGCAAAGGTCACGACGGGAAATATTATGTTCCTTGTCCTGATCGCGTTAATGCCGACGACACTTTTTGGAATTTATAATTTTGGTATACAGGCGCTTGGAATCGTGCTTCTGACAGTTGCCTCTGCGGTGGCCACAGAGTATCTTTTTGAGCGGCTCATGGGGAAGAAGATCACGATTGCCGATGGAAGTGCAGCAGTCACGGGTCTGCTTCTTGCATTGAACCTTCCTCCGACAGCACCGTGGTGGATGTGTGTGCTTGGTGCAGTGTTTGCGATTTTAGTGGTCAAACAGCTGTTTGGAGGACTTGGACAGAATTTTATGAACCCTGCACTTGCTGCAAGGTGCTTTCTTTTGATCTCTTTCACGGGAAGAATGACAACATTCGTCTACGACGGGGTATCAGGCGCCACACCGCTTGCTCAGTTAAAAGCAGGGGAGAGCGTCAATACGATGGACATGCTGATCGGAAATATTGCGGGAACAATCGGTGAGACATCTGTGATCGCAATTATGATCGGCGCAATTTTCCTGCTGTTTATGGGAGTGATCGATCTTCGGATCCCGGGAACATACCTTGTAACGTTTACTGTGATGATCGTATTATTTAGTGGAAACGGATTCGATCTGAACTATCTCACTGCACAGTTGTGCGGAGGCGGTCTGATGCTCGGTGCGTGGTTCATGGCGACGGATTATGTGACAGCTCCGATCACAAAGAAAGGGCAGATTCTCTACGGTGTCTGTCTTGGAGTACTGACCGGGTTATTCCGTCTGCTTGGAAGATCCGCAGAGGGAGTGTCCTACGCGATTATTATCAGTAACCTGCTCGTTCCGCTGATCGAAAAAGTAACCCGCCCACGTCCATTCGGGAAGGGAGGAGAGAGATAATGAATCAGAAGATCATAAAAAATACACTGATCCTGACCGCGATCACACTGATTTCCGGTCTGCTTCTCGGACTTGTCTATGAGATCACAAAGGAGCCGATTGAAGTCAGCAGGGAGAACCGGAAGCAGGATGCATATCATACTGTATTCAAAGAGGCGGAAGCATTTGAGACATTTGAAGCATTTGAAGAAAAAGAGGCAGAAGAAATTTTGAAAAATGCAGGGGTCAGCGGCTGCTATGTCAATGAAGCTGCATGGGCTCTTGATTCCGGGAAAAATGTGATCGGAAGTGTTGTGACAGCCACATCCAAAGAAGGTTACGGAGGAGAGATCAAAGTTTCTGTCGGAATTACGCTGGATGGCACTGTGACAGGAATTGAACTGTTATCGATCAGCGAAACGGCCGGTCTTGGAATGAATGCACAGGAACCGGAATTTAAGGAACAGTTTCAAGGTGTCAATACAGATCGCTTTGAGGTTGTGAAAGGAGAAGGCGGCAAAGACGGAAAGATCGATGCGTTAAGCGGAGCAACGATCACAACAGATGCCGTTACAAATGCGGTCAATGCTGCAATTGCCTATTATCATGGAGCGATGGAAGGAGGAAGTGTCAATGAATAAGTGTACTGAACGGCTTTTTAACGGCCTGATCAAAGAGAATCCGACATTTGTGCTGATGCTTGGAATGTGTCCGACGCTTGCGGTGACAACTTCCGCAGTCAACGGACTTGGGATGGGACTGACGACAACAGTTGTCCTTGTAATGTCGAATATGCTGATTTCCATGCTGCGAAAGATCATACCGGACAGTGCGCGTGTACCGTCGTTTATCGTGATCGTGGCATCGTTTGTGACAATGGTACAGTTTTTACTGGAAGGATTTATTCCAAGTCTCTATGATTCGCTTGGACTTTATATTCCGCTGATCGTTGTAAACTGTATTATTCTCGGACGTGCCGAGAGCTATGCTTCCAAAAATCCGGTGCTTCCGTCTATCTTTGATGGACTTGGAATGGGTCTTGGATTTACCGTGGGGCTGACTGCAATCGGAATTGTCAGGGAGATCATCGGAAGTGGGAAGATTTTTGGATGGAAGATCATGCCGGCGTCTTATGAACCGATCACGATCTTTGTGCTTGCTCCGGGAG
Source organism: uncultured Lachnospiraceae bacterium (assembly GCA_900546325.1). Lineage (GTDB taxonomy): Bacteria > Bacillota > Clostridia > Lachnospirales > Lachnospiraceae > Faecalimonas. The sequence goes on from URCR01000025.1 coordinate 4,730, forward strand.
CGTTCTTTGTGCTTGCCTGCCTTGTGGCAGTCCAGAATAAGGTAAAGGCTGCAAAGGCGAAGGGAGGACAGCAGGAGGCGGCAAGTGGCTGCGACGGCGGCTGTGCGTCCTGCGGAAATGGAAGTTGTGGAAAAGCGGTTTTTTCGGTAGAGAAGCAGGAGGGAAAATAAATGGGAGAACTATTATTGATTGCAGTGGGTGCAGCGCTTGTAAATAATGTTGTCCTCAGCCAGTTTTTAGGTCTTTGTCCGTTCCTCGGCGTATCTAAAAAGGTTGAGACGGCGGCAGGAATGGGAGGAGCGGTTATTTTCGTATTGACGATTTCTTCCTTTATTACGAGCCTGATTTACAAATTTATTCTTGCAAATGATGCAATTTTAAATGGAAGACTTGTCTACCTTCAGACGATTGTGTTTATTCTTGTCATCGCTGCACTTGTACAGTTTGTGGAGATGCTGTTGAAGAAAATGATGCCTCCGCTTTACAATGCGCTCGGGGTATATCTGCCGCTGATCACGACAAACTGTGCGGTACTTGGAGTTGCACTGAAAAATGTGCAGAAGGATTATGGAATTTTAGCAAGCGTTGTGAATGGGTTTGCGACGGCGGTCGGATTTACAATCGCCATTGTGATCATGGCAGGAATCCGTGAGAAGACAGAACACAATGATGTGCCGGAATCCTTTCGGGGAATGCCGATTGTGCTTGTGACAGCAGGTTTGATGGCAATTGCATTCTTTGGATTTTCCGGACTGAACTTATAGGCAGGAGGAAAGACGATGAGTATTACAGGAATTATATTTGCTGCCCTGATCGTGGGAGGAGTCGGTCTGTTCATTGGTGTATTCCTCGGAGTTGCAGGACAGAAATTTGCGGTGGAAGTCGATGAGCGTGAGACAGAAGTATGTGAGGCACTCCCGGGAAATAACTGTGGCGGATGCGGATATGCAGGATGTTCCGGGCTTGCGGCTGCAATCGTAAAAGGAGAGGCGGAGATTTCTGCCTGTCCGGTCGGTGGTGCTCCGGTGGCAGAAAAAATCGGAGAGATCATGGGCATCGCAGCAGGAGAACAAAAGCGGATGACTGCTTTTGTGAAATGTGCCGGAACTTGTGACAAGGCAAAGCAGGATTATGCATACACCGGAATTGAGGATTGTGTGATGATGACGCAGATGCAGAATGGCGGTCCGAAATCCTGCAATTACGGATGCTGCGGATTTGGTACTTGCGTAAAAGCCTGTCCGTTTGATGCAATCCATATCGTAGACGGTGTTGCTGTGGTAGATAAGGAAGCATGTAAGGCTTGTGGGAAATGTATCAAAGCATGCCCGAAGAGTCTGATCGAGCTTGTGCCGTATGAGGCAGAGCATCTTGTACAGTGTAGTTCCAAAGAAAAAGGAAAAGATGTAATGGCGGTATGCAGCACGGGATGTATCGGCTGCCGGATGTGCCAGAAAGTCTGTCCGGCGGAAGCGATTGTTGTGGAGAATAATCTTGCATGGATCGATCCGGAAAAATGTACGAACTGTGGAGCATGTGCTGAGAAATGTCCGAAAAAGATCATTCTGTAAAAAAGGCTGTGCAAAATGTGATTTCACGGATCAGGAAGGATCTGCTTCAGTACCGGGCAGCACTGCTTGTTGTGGCGGGATATTTTCTCTTCATGCGTGTGGTCTGCAAGGCAGGCTGTCCGAGTGTCTGGCTGACAGGATTTCCGTGTCCTGCCTGCGGGCTGACACGAGCTGCAAAGCTTCTGGTCGGGGCGAAGTTCGCCGAGGCTTATCAGATGAATCCGATGATTTATCCGATTGTCATTTTTTTGTGCGTGTTTTTCTTTTACAGGTATATTCTCGGAAGAGAACTGCCGCATGGGGCGGTGTGGGGTTCGGCGATCCTTATTGCGTGTATCGGAGTTTACCTTTACCGGATGATGACACAATTTCCCGGAGAAGCCCCGATGGGATACTATCAGGAGAACGTCCTGCAGAAAATCTTGGATATAATATACAGAAGATAGAAAAATGCAAAAAAATAATTGTGCAGAACATAAAAGTGTGCTAGAATCAGAAAATAGAAATGTGCTTGAAATTTCAGATTAGAAGAACATGACAACAAAGGTGTTCAAGATGATTTGAAGGTGAGGCGGCGAGGAGGATTTTAGCATGGACGAAAAATTAAGCAATATGCCGGAGCAGGATCAGAATACAGATGCAGCGGCAGACAATTCTTATCAGCAGACGATGAACTATGGATACTATGGTGAAGGTGCACAGAACGGTTCCGGCGAGAATAACGGGGCATACCAGCAGAACTTTAATCAGAATTACAACATGAATTACAATCAGGGATATCAGCAGAATTACAATCAGAACTATAATGGGAATTCTGGAAGGAAGCCTTTGGATGCACCATTATCGATGGGTGAGTGGCTGCTTACAATCTTAGTGGGGATGGTTCCTTGCGTTGGAATTGTTGTATATTGCATTTGGGCATTCGGTGCCAATACAAACATCAACCGTAAGAATTACAGCCGTGCGATGCTGATCGTGATGGCGATTGTCATTGTACTTTATATCGTATTCTTTGGTGTGTTCGGAATTGCAATGGCGAATGCGCTTTATTACTAGTTAGAATCAGATCTCTCAGACATGGATCGCTTTTTTTAGAAGCTATGTCTGGGAGATTTTTGGCTCTTTGTCAAGGGTTGGGGTAAAATATTTTTGAGGTGCAGGAATGCGCCTCTTATTTTTGGGTTCGCGTGCGAATGCGACATTGCAGACCGATGTAAATCTGTATGAAATCGAACATGTGGTTGCATCTATGCTTCGGTTGTGCTAGAATGAGTAGTGCCGAAGTGAATGGCAGAAAAGATCAGAGAGGAATCGTGATAAGATGAAAAAAAATGACTGGATTCTGGCAGGGACTGTTCTGGTTGCTGCACTTTTCTTTTTGGCAGGGAATGTTTTCTCGGAGAGAAAAGCGAAGGATGCAGAGAAATATTTGAAAATAAAAGTAGACGGGGAAGTTTTCCGGGAAGTCAGCCTGAAGGAAAATGAGGAGATTGCCATTGGAGAACATAACCGGGTGAAAATTGAAAATGGGCAGGCAGAGATGATCTGGGCAGATTGTCCGGATCAGATTTGTGTCAGACATTCGAAAATTTCAAAGAACCGTGAGAGCATTATCTGTCTCCCGAACAAAGTGATTTTGGAGATTGTAGACAAAGCGGATGAAGGAAGTAAGGAAAATGATGCAGTTGCAGGATAGAGAAGAGAGGCACCGGAAGGACTGGGGCAGACAATCCGCTTATTTTGGGATGTTTCTGGCATTGTCACTGATTTTCAGTTATCTGGAGACCTTGATTCCGATCTCCTTCGGGATACCGGGGATCAAGCTTGGACTGGCGAATGTTGTGACAGTGGCAGCACTTTATTATGCCGGAACGAAGGAGGCGCTGGTGCTGGCGATCCTTCGGAATATCCTGTCAGGCTTTCTGTTTGGGAATCTGTTTGCAATTTTTTACAGCATTGCCGGAAGTCTTTCCAGTATTTTCATTATGCATCTTTTGAAAAAGAGAGGCAGTTTCAGCGTGACAGGTGTCAGCATTGCCGGTGGAGTGTTTCACAATATCGGACAGCTTCTGGTGGCAATGGTGGTGGTGGAGAGTTTTAGTATCTCTTATTATGCACCGGTGCTGCTGACAGCAGGAATGATTACCGGAGCGGTGATCGGGCTGCTCGTACAGAAATTACAGCGATATTTAAAGAAAGGACAGATGAGATGATTTCATATATCAGAGGAGAATTGGCGGCGGTCGGTGAGGAGCAGGTCGTGGTGGAAGTGCAGGGGATCGGGTATGGAATTTTCATGCCGGGGCAGGCGATGACGATGCTTCCCCCAATAGGAAGTGAAGTAAAGATCCATACTTACCTGAATGTGCGGGAGGATGCAATGCAGCTGTTTGGGTTTCTGACAAAAGATGATTTGAAAGTCTTCCGGCTCCTGATCGGGGTGAATGGGATCGGACCAAAAGGCGGCTTGAACATTTTATCGAAAATGACACCGGATGATCTGCGGTTTGCGGTGCTGGCAGGAGATGTTAAGGCAATCTCAGCGGCGCCGGGGATCGGAAAGAAGACGGCGGAGAAGCTGATCATCGAACTGAAAGACAAGCTGAATATTGATGATGTACTTGCAAAAGACGAGGAAGCGGTGTCGGTTCCGTCGGGAGGAGCAGATATCCAGTCGGAAGCGGTGCAGGCACTTGTGGCGCTTGGCTATGGCAGTGCAGAAAGCCTGAAGGCGGTCAAGAAAGTTCCGGTGACAGAGACGATGACCGTGGAAGAACTGTTGAAGCAATCGTTAAAATTTATGGTATTTTAAAGGACAGGGACAGATATGGCAAAGAGAATTATCACAACAGAGAATCTGGAAGAAGATGTAAAGATTGAAAGTCATTTAAGACCGACCCTTCTAAAAGATTACATTGGTCAGGAAAAGGCAAAGGAGACGCTGAAGATTTATATTGAGGCTGCAAAGGCAAGAGGGGAATCGTTGGATCATGTACTGTTCTATGGACCTCCGGGACTGGGAAAGACGACGCTTGCGGGGATCATTGCAAATGAGATGGAAGTCAATGTAAAGATCACTTCCGGTCCGGCAATCGAAAAGCCGGGAGAGATGGCGGCAATCTTAAATAATCTTCAGGAAGGCGATGTACTGTTTGTCGATGAGATCCACCGTCTGAACCGACAGGTAGAGGAAGTGCTTTATCCGGCGATGGAAGACTATGTGATTGACATTATGATCGGAAAAGGGGCGGGAGCGCGCTCCATCCGGTTGGATCTTCCTCACTTTACACTGGTCGGGGCAACCACGCGGGCAGGGATGCTTACAGCGCCGTTGCGGGATCGCTTCGGCGTTGTACAGCGGTTGGAATTTTATACAGAGGAAGAGCTGCGGACGATCATCATGCGCTCGGCGGATGTACTTGGCGTGGAGATTGACACCAAAGGGGCGTTGGAGCTTGCAAAGCGTTCCAGAGGGACGCCGCGTCTGGCAAACCGTCTGTTAAAACGGGTGAGAGACTTTGCACAGGTTAAGTATGACGGGCGGATCACGGAGGAAGTGGCCAATTATGCGTTGGATCTTCTGGATGTGGACCGCTATGGACTTGACCACGTGGACCGAAACCTGCTGCTTGCGATGATTGAGAAGTTTCAGGGAGGACCGGTCGGACTGGAGACTCTGGCGGCATCGATCGGTGAGGATTCCGGCACCATCGAGGATGTCTGTGAGCCGTATCTTTTGAAAAATGGATTTATCCAGCGGACACCGAGAGGACGGATTGTCACGGATAAGGCGTACGGGCATTTGGGAATTTCCTACAAAAATCAGTAAAAATGGTTGTTTTTCTGGAAATATGGTTTATAATGGAGAGGAAGATTGTAAAGCGTAAGGAGGTTTTCCATGGCTTCGGGAAAGAATTATACAGAAGTTTTGATAGGTGGAAAAGTATTCACGCTCGGCGGATTTGAGAGTGAAGAGTATCTTCAGAAAGTATCCACTTATTTGAATCATAAAATTGCAGAATGTACCAGCAGTGAGAATTACCGCAGACAGAGCGCAGAATTGAGAAGCATCCTTCTGTCATTGAACATTGCGGATGATTACTTTAAGGCGAAGCAGCTCGGCAATACATTTGAAGAAGACATTGAAAAGAAGAACAAAGAGATGTACGATCTGAAGCATGAACTGATCACAGAGCAGATTAAGCTTGAGAATCTGCAGAAAGTGATGGAAGATCTGAAGGAAGAGAACAGAGCCTTGCAGATGAAGATCGTCAAACTGGAAACTGAAATGAACACAAGAAACAAATAGGCTGTCAGATGACAGCCTTTTTTAAAGGATAGAAAAATGAAAAAAATAGAAATACTGGCACCGGCAGGATCTTATGAAAGTCTGGAGGCCGCCGTTTTGGCAGGGGCAGACGCAGTCTATGTCGGAGGAAATAAATTCGGTGCGCGGGCGTTCGCAAATAATTTTTCGGAAGATCAGATGCTGGAGGCAATTGACTTTGTTCACCTGCACGACCGGAAGATTTATATGACTGTGAACACGCTCTTGAAAGAAAAAGAAATTGAAAACGAGCTGTATCAATACATTGAGCCTTATTATAGACAGGGACTGGATGCGGTGATTGTGCAGGATCTGGGAGTTCTGTCATTTCTTCGACAGCATTTTCCGGATCTGCCGATTCATGCAAGTACGCAGATGACTGTGACGAATGTGCTTGGAGCAAAATTCCTCGAGGAGCAGGGGGTGGAGCGGGTTGTTACTTCCAGGGAACTTCAGCTTGAGGAAGTGAGGGCGATCACAGAGCAGACAAATCTGGAAGTGGAAAGTTTTGTACATGGGGCGCTCTGCTATTGTTATTCGGGACAGTGCCTGTACAGCAGTATGATCGGAGGAAGGAGCGGAAACAGGGGGCAGTGTGCGCAGCCTTGCCGTCTTCCTTATAAGGTTGGCAAAAATGGAAAAGAATCCTATGTGCTGAGTCTGAAGGATATCTGTACACTGGATTATATTCCGGAATTGTGTGAAGCAGGGATTTATTCTTTCAAAATCGAGGGGAGAATGAAAAAGCCGGAATATGTGGCGGCGGTTACTGCGATGTACCGGAAATATGCAGATCTTTATCTGACAAAGGGAAAGAAGGCATTTGCGGTATCCCGTGAGGACAAAGAGATCCTGATGGATATTTATAACCGTGGTGGATTCCACGGCGGTTATTATCATACGAGAAACGGCAGGGAGATGATCTCGCTGTCCAGACCAAATCATGCAGGTGTGGAGGCTGTCAAAGTGTTAAAGCAACAGGGAAAACAAGTGACCGCCAAGGCACTTCGCCCGCTGGAAAAGGGAGATGTGCTTGAGATGCCGGACCAAAAAGAGACATACACGGTCGGACAGGCAGTGGCAAAAGGACAGAAGATTTCTTTTGTGACACATAAGCATCAGAGAATCAGTGACGGGATGGCGCTGTATCGTACGCGGAATGAAAAACTGCTCTCACAGATAAAAAGCGACATTTTTAGAGAAAAAGTGCAGGAAAAAATTAAGGGGAATTTAATTCTTTCTCCGGGAAAATCTGCTATACTACAATTACAGTGGAGGCAGATCGCCGTGGAAGCGGAGGGAGCTGTGGCAGAAATCCCGCAGAATTCTCCGTTGGATGCTTCCCGGATTGAAAAGCAGATGAAAAAGACAGGAAATACTCCGTTTCAGTTTGAAGAGATTCAAGTTTGCATGAAGGAAGATGTATTTCTTCCGATGCAGCAGCTAAACGAACTGCGAAGAAAAGGGCTGGAGGCGCTGGAAGAGAAGATTGTGTCTCGGTACAGAAGAAGTATTTCGAAAGGAACTGAAAAGGAAAAGAGCGGGGTGGCAGAACAGGTCGAGCATGCCGGGGAAGGAGATCTGCGTTTTGAACCGGAGACAAAATCTGCGGTGTTCTATGCATATGCAGAACAGGCATGTCAGCTGGAGCCCATTGCGGAGGCTTTCTGGATCTCCAGGGTGTATGTTGACTGCAACATGTTTTCCGGAATTTTGAAATCGGAAAAGATCGGTAAAGTCATAGAATTCCTCCACGAAAAAGGGAAGGAAGTCTTTCTTGCAATGCCGCATATTTTCAGAGAGCGGACGAGAAGGCACTATGAGAAAGAGTATGGGCAGCTTGCCCAGCTGTTTGACGGTGTGCTCGTACGAAATATGGAATCTGTACAGTTTTTAAGGGAGCATTCTTATCAGAAGGCAATCGTGGCAGACCACCATATTTATCAGTTCAATCACTATTCAAAGGAATTCTGGAAGAGGTATGTGTCGGAACTTTCGGCACCGCTGGAATTGAATTTCCATGAACTTTCAGAGACCGGGTGCAAGGAGATGGAGCTGCTGGTGTATGGATATCTGCCGATGATGGTGTCGGCCCAGTGCGTACAGAAGACGACGGCGGGCTGCGCACATCAGACGGGATTTCTTACGATGAAAGACCGCTGTCAGAAGTCCTTCCAGGTGAAAAACTGCTGTGAAGAGTGTTATAATATCATTTATAATACGGCACCGGTTGTTCTGACAGACCAGAAGCGGGAGATTGAAAGGCTGGCACCGGCCGCACTCCGGCTTGCGTTTACGCTGGAAGATGAGAAAAGGACCAGGCAGGTGCTCGCGCTTTATCAGTATGTATTTCTGGATGGAGCAGAAGTCGGAGAACTTCCGTTTGAATTTACAAGAGGACATTTCAAAAGAGGGATAAAGTAGGTGAAACATTGGTAAATATTATAGTTGAATTTTCAAAATATCTGCTGATCATCCTGATGACGGTATATACCTATTCTTGTTTTTCTGTATTCCGCTATGAGTATGAGGAGGACAGGCAGCAGATCTTGTTGAGACAAAATAAGCTGATGTTCTCGATTCAGTTGGTTGCATACGGTGTCATGTACATGAAGACAGGAAAGACAGAGATTATCTTTTTCTATCTGGCTCAGGTGATTCTGTTTCTTGCGGTGATCGCACTGTACACGATCATTTACCCGAATGTATCGAGAGTCGTGATCAACAACATGTGTATGCTTTTGTCGATCGGCTTTATTATGATTCTGCGCCTGAATACAGAGAAAGCGATCAAACAGTTTATTTTTGTCGGAATCTCGATGGTACTAAGCCTGATTGTTCCGGTTGCCATACGAAAGATGAAGTCACTGGCAGAATGGACTTATATCTATGCAGGAGTCGGTCTTGCGGCACTTGCGCTTGTTGCGGTGTTTGCGGTGACATCCGGGGGTGCAAAACTTGGATTTTCTATTGCAGGAATCAGTATCCAGCCGTCAGAGTTTGTGAAGATCTCGTTTGTTTTTTTTGTGGCGGCGAGTCTTCGGAAGTCGACAGAGTTTAAAAATGTAGTGATCACGACGGCAATTGCCGCAGCGCATGTGCTGATCCTTGTGGCATCTACGGATCTGGGAGCTGCATTGATCTTGTTCGTCGTATACCTGATCATGCTTTATGTGGCGACAAAGCAGCCGCTCTATCTGTTTGGAGGAATGCTGGCAGGCAGCGGTGCGGCAGTGATCGCTTATCATATGTTCCGGCATATCAAGATTCGTGTATCTGTTTGGAAGGATCCATTTGCAACTTATGAAACCGGAGGATTTCAAGTGGCACAGTCACTCTTTGCGATCGGGACCGGAGGATGGTTTGGAATGGGACTCTGCCAGGGGTCTCCGGAGAGCATTCCGGTGGCGGCGGAAGATTTTATCTTTTCTGCGATCGTGGAGGAACTGGGACTGATCTTTGGACTATGCCTGATTCTTGTTTGTGTAAGCTGTTATATTATGTTTCTGAATATTGCCATGCAGCTTCGCAACCGATTCTATAAGCTTGTGGCATTAGGGCTGGGTACCTGTTATATTTTTCAGGTGTTTTTGACGATTGGCGGCGTGACGAAATTTATTCCGTCTACGGGGGTGACACTTCCGCTTGTCAGTTACGGAGGAAGTTCCATCTTAAGTACGCTGATCATGTTTGCGATCATTCAGGGACTGTATATTTTAAGAGAAGATGAGGAAGAGATCATTGAGAGAAAGAAAGCAAGACAATTACGAGATGAGAGAAGACGGGAAACGATCCAGAAAGAAACAAGAAAGAGAAAGACAAAAAAAGAAGAAAGCTACAAACAAAGAGTTCGCTAAAGTGACCTATTTATTTGTCACGCTGTTTCTTGTTCTGATGGGATATATTGTATATTTTAACGTGGCGGAGAGTGAGAAGATTATCAACAGTCCGTACAATACAAGACAGGATACATTCTCTGACCGTGTTGTGAGAGGTTCGATTCTTGATCGGAATGGGGAAGTGCTGGCAAAGACGGAAGTGGCAGAAGACGGGAGCGAAGTACGCACCTATCCGTATGGAGAAGTGTTTGCCCATGTGGTCGGCTATGATGTCAATGGAAAGAGCGGGCTGGAATCAGCGGAGAACTTTGATCTTCTGACATCCAATGCTTTTTTTGTGGAGCGGATCATCAAGGAATTTCAGGCGGAGAAAAATACCGGGGACAGCGTTGTCACAACGCTGGATGCCAAACTGCAGACGGCAGCATACAACGCGCTGGGCGATGAGAAAGGTGCGGTTGTTGTTATGGAGGCGGACACCGGGAAAATACTGGCAATGGTTTCCAAGCCATCCTTTGATCCAAACAGTGTTGAAGAGAACTGGGAGTACTTAAATTCGGATAATGAGCAGAGCCCGCTTTTAAACCGTGCCATGCAGGGGGCTTATGCTCCGGGATCGATCTTTAAGATTGTGACGGCGCTGGAATTTATCCGGGAGCAGCCAGACTATAATGCGTATACATATGACTGCTACGGGGAGATCACCTATGATGGCACGACGATCCCGTGTTTTGACCACATAGCACATGGACTTCAGGATCTGAATGCCTCCTTTGCCAATTCATGCAACTCCTCTTTCGCAAACATCGGACTGAGTCTTGACAGAAAAGCTTATGCAAAGACATGCGAACAGCTGCTGTTTAATTCAAAGCTGCCGTCTGTGTTAGACTACCGGAAGAGTGATTTTTCATTAGACGAAACATCGACAAATGCAGAGGCGATGATGACTGCAATGGGACAGGGGGACACGCAGGTCAGTCCATATCATATGGCACTGATCACATCGGCGGTGGCAAATGGCGGAAAACTGATGAAGCCGTACCTTGTCAGTGAAGTGACGAGCTATACCGGAACACCGGTGAAGAAAAACAAACCGGTGATGTACAAGGAATTGATGACGGCGGAAGAGGCCTCTGTTCTGACGCAGTATATGACATCGGTTGTGACACAGGGAACCGGAATGGAACTTTCCGGCGAAAGTTACAGCGTAGCAGGGAAGACCGGAACCGCGGAGTACGGTTCAGAGGGACAGAGCCACTCATGGTTTGTCGGGTTTACGAATGTGGAAGATCCGGAGCTTGTTGTCAGTGTGATCGTAGAAGGAAATGAGATGCAGACCGGAGGAAGAGCAATTCCGGTTGCAAAAGCGATCATGAATGCTTATTATTATGAATAAGAGCAGTATATTCTGGGAAAAAGATGAAAAGAGATAAAGAAGGCGGACGGATGAATATTTATAGAAACCTATATGTCGGGAATTCTTTCAAAGGAAAAGAAAAAGCAATTCTGCGGAAAATAAAGTACAGAAGACCACAGGTTCAGGCATATGTGATCGTGCTTTCTCAAAAAGAAGGGGAACAGTTTGAAATCTATCATACGGCAATGCTCCTTCAGCCGCTCTATTTTGAGCAAAATCCCTGGATTATCGGAATCGCGGGAAGTGAACTGGAAGCATATGAGCTTGTGGAAGAAATCGCAGAGGAAGTGTATGAAGCGACAAAGACACTTGAGATGAAAAAATATATTCAGGAAAGGATCTGACAGGTAAAGTTATGCTGCATATTTTGTTGCTGATTTTAAAGTGGATAGGGATTGTGTTGGCAGTTTTCTTACTGCTGGTATTGTTGCTTATCAATGTGGGATTATTTGTTCCAATCCGGTATCGTGCAGAGGCATCCTGCCAAAATGAGATAGAGACACTGGAAGCAAAATTTGAACTTTCCTGGATGTGGAAGCTGCTTTTTTTTACCGCCTGCTGGAAAGAAGGGAAAGCTGATATGAAAGTGAGAATCGGCTGGAAATATCTCTTTGCAGAGGAAAAAGAAGAGAGTGATCTGCGGCACGAACAAGAGGAGGAAAGACTTTTGAAGGAGCAGAAAGAGAATCTGCCACCGGAGAAAACAAATCGTTCTCTGCCGGAAAACAGGGTGCAAGAGCAAGAAGAGTCGGAAGAATGTCTCCGGGAGCATATGGATCCCGGAATGGATCAAAACGCGGAAAAGGGGAAAGAAAAGGGAAGACTTACAGCCGGCCGGCGAAAAGCAGAGAGAAAGCGGAAGAAAACTCTGTGGGTTCGTATGAAAGAGAAGATTTCCGGCTGGATAGAAAGCTGCAAAATTTTTTGGAAAAAGCTTCTTTTAATAGGAAGAAATATCCGTGGAAAAAAGGAACAGATCGAAAGCTTTCTGACGGATGCTTCTCATCGCAGGGCATTTCACAGTCTGAAGCGGGAAATGAAAGTGCTTTTTCGGGATGTCTCTCCAAAGGATGTCAAGATTGTAGGAAGAATCGGGTTTGAAGATCCGTATATGACCGGACAGGTGCTGGCGGCACTTGGTATGCTGTTCCCGTTTTTGGGGGAGAATACAGTTATTGTACCGGATTTTGAAAAGAAAGTGTGCGAAGGTTCTGTCCACATAGAAGGTAAAATCCATAATTTTCGGATGGCAGCTATTCTGTGGAGGTTGGTAAAAGACCGAGATGTAAGAAAAATCATCATAGATATCAAAAAAATAAAATGGTAGGAGGAAAATGTGATGGCAGAGAACAAATTTAGTGGAACAGTGGAAGCTCTTTTTCATGGAATGGACAGTGTCCTTTCCTCAAAGACAGTGGTAGGGGAGGCAATTCATATCGGAGACACGATCATCCTGCCTCTCGTGGAAGTCTCGTTTGGTGTCGGAGCAGGGGCATTTGCGGCCGAACAGAAAGACAGAGCCGGAGGAGGTCTTGGCGGCAAGATGTCACCGAGTGCAGTCCTTGTCATTCAGAATGGCACGACAAGACTTGTCAATGTTAAAAATCAGGACACCATCACAAAGATTCTTGATATGGTTCCGGAGGTCATTGACCGTTTTACGTCAAAGGAAGAGAAGACAGTGACAGAAAAAGAAGTAAATGAAATGCTGAGCGAAGCAGAAAAAGATAAAAAAGAACAGGCATAAGATCACAAACACTGCATAAACTGGAAGTAAAGAAAGTGTTTGAGACGGGGGACGAAGATGAAGCGTGTTGCGGGATTTGCACTGTTTTTTGTGGCAATCGGAATGTTGATCGCCATGTTCCTTGAAAATACTTTCTGGACAGTTGTGCTGATACTGGTCTGTATCCTGGCAGGGTATTTGCTGTTTAGCTGCTGAAAGAAGCAGGGAGATTTTTCTCTCTGTTTTTCTTTTTGCGGAATAGAATCCTGGCAGAAAAAAGAGCCTGTATCTTATCATTTATCAAAACGATAAGATACAGGCTCTTTTTAGGCTGATTAAGCACGTTCAACTTTGCCGGATTTTAAGCAAGAAGTACAAACATACATTTTTTTAGAACCGCCTTCTGTTTTAACTCTTACTGATTTTACATTTGATTTCCACATTTTTGGTGTTTTTCTATTAGAGTGACTTACGTTATTTCCGAAGTGAGCACCCTTTTCACAAATAGCACATTTAGCCATAATTGCACCTCCTAACGATCTTAATAGTCTTCTTTAGACTCATAACACTGTTTATTCTATCAGAAAGTGTTGGATTTTGCAAGCATAAAATTCAAAAAGGAAAAACTTTAGCGGGAATTCTTGTAAAGTGAGGCAAAACAGAGTATAATACATATGTTAAATGCATGCTAAGCGAAAAAATCCAGAAGAATTGGAGGGAATAGATATGAAAGGTTGTATGAGTACAGAACTTGGAATCATTACTATTGATTCGGAGGTAATTGCAAAATATGCAGGTTCAGTTGCTGTGGAGTGCTTCGGAATTGTCGGAATGGCAGCGGTCAGCATGAAAGACGGACTTGTAAAATTACTAAAGAAAGAAAGCCTGACACACGGGATTCAGGTATCCATCTCAGATGAGAACAAGATTACTTTAAACTTTCATGTGATCGTTGTATACGGGGTTAGTATTTCGGCGGTATCTGATAATCTGATCAGTAACGTCAAATATAAAGTAGAAGAATTTTCTGGTATGCCGGTGGAGAAGATCAATATCTTCGTAGAAGGCGTAAGAGTTATTGATTAGTTAAGGAGGAACTCATTGTGGCGATGAAGACAATGAATGCAGAGATGGTCAGAAGTATGTTTCTGGCAGGCGCTGCGAATATAGAAGCAAAGAAAGAATTTATCAACGAACTGAATGTATTTCCGGTTCCGGATGGAGATACGGGTACCAATATGTCTCTGACGATCATGTCAGCAGCCAAGGAAGTATCCGCGCTGGAGAAAGTGGAGATGGAGACACTTGCAAAGGCGATCTCATCCGGTTCCCTCAGAGGTGCAAGGGGAAATTCCGGCGTAATCCTCTCCCAGTTGTTCCGCGGATTTACAAAGGGGATCAGGGACTATGACGAAGTGGATGTGGTTGTGCTTGCGAATGCGTGCGAGAAAGCAAAGGAAACTGCCTATAAAGCTGTCATGAAACCAAAGGAAGGTACCATCCTCACTGTGGCAAGAGGGATTGCCGAGAAGGCCATGGAGTTAGTCGGGGAGACAGATGACCTTGAGGAGTTTATTCCGCAGGTGATCGCTTATGCCGAACATGTACTTTCGCAGACACCGGATATGCTCCCGGTGCTGAAGGAAGCAGGAGTTGTCGACTCCGGCGGACAAGGCCTTTTAGAAGTCTTAAAAGGTGCTTACGATGCATTCCTTGGCAAAGAGGTAGATTATAGTGCGATTTCCGAAGGAACCGGCGTTTCTGTGACAAGAGTCAGCCAGGAGGCGGCCGCACACATCAAGTTTGGCTACTGTACGGAATTTATTATTATGACAGAGAAGCATTTTACAGAGGCAGATGAGATGGAATTCAAGGCATATCTGGAGTCGATCGGAGATTCTATTGTATGTGTGGCAGATGATGAGATCGTTAAGATCCATGTGCACACAAATGATCCGGGACTTGCAATCCAGAAAGCGCTTACTTACGGGCAGCTGTCCCGCATGAAGATCGATAACATGCGTGAGGAACATCAGGAGAAGCTGATCCGTGATGCGGAGAAGATTGCAGCGCAGCAGGCAGCAGAGAAGAGAGAAGTTCCGATGAAGGATATGGGATTTATCGCAGTTTCCATCGGAGAAGGAATGAATGAGATTTTCCGTGAACTTGGGGCAGACTATATTATTGAAGGTGGTCAGACAATGAATCCAAGTACGGAGGACATGCTCACAGCGATCGATGCAGTTCATGCAAAACACGTTTTTATTCTTCCGAACAACAAGAATATTATTCTTGCCGCAAATCAGGCAAAGGAATTGACAGAAGATAAGGATATTATCGTAATTCCGACAAAGACAGTACCGCAGGGAATTACAGCGATCATCAATTTCTCTCCGGAAAATGATGCTGACTGGAACGAAGAAACTATGATGGAAGAAATTAAAAATGTGAAGTCCGGCCAGGTAACCTATGCAGTCAGAGATACAAGAATTGATGACAAGGAAATCCATCAGGGAGATATTATGGGAATCGGTGACAGCGGAATTCTCTCTGTCGGAACTTCAGTGGAAGAGACAACAAAAGAGATGCTTGCACAGCTTGTGACAGAAGATTCGGAACTGATCAGTCTGTATTATGGTGAAGATGTATCAGAGGAAGAGGCGGACAGATTTACAGCAGAGCTGGAGGAGATTTATCCGGATATTGATGTCGATACTCATTTCGGAGGTCAGCCGATCTACTATTATGTAGTATCTGTTGAGTAGGAAAAATCAGAGAAATTCTGGTATTGAAAAATTATATACTGTAAAAGCTGCCGTGGGATAAGATCGGGATGCGCAGGATGAAGTCACAAAATGAAGGAATCCTGCCGCATAAGATTTATCTTACGGCTCTTTTACTATCGAAGGCACTTTGAGAAAGTGATCTGCAAAAAAGTTACTAAGGAGGAGAAGAGAAAAATCCATGAATGAACAGTCGAAAGTTGGGGAATTAAAAGGAATCGGGGAGAAGACAGAGAAGC
Source organism: uncultured Lachnospiraceae bacterium (assembly GCA_900546325.1). Lineage (GTDB taxonomy): Bacteria > Bacillota > Clostridia > Lachnospirales > Lachnospiraceae > Faecalimonas. Next base: position 20,632 of record URCR01000025.1, read on the forward strand.
TGTTTCAGAAGCTGGGAGTTTTCACGGTGGGAGACCTCATCCGGTATTTTCCGCGCGGATATGACGTCTATGATCCTCCGGTAAGTATTGGAGAAGTCCAGGAACAGAAAGTGCAGGCGGTCAAAGGGATGATCTACGGGACGCTTCAGGTGAGCAGCCGGGGAGCGCAGGTTACGAGCGGATACCTGAAGGATGTGACAGGAACAATAAAGGTTGTCTGGTATCGGATGCCTTTTCTGCGGAATACACTGAGAAACGGGCAGGTGGTCATCCTGCGGGGGCGGGTTGTGACAAAAAAGGGTGTCCGAGTGATGGAACATCCGGAGATTTTTTCGCCGGAGGAAAGCTATCATCAGAAATTGGATACCTTGCAGCCGGTCTATCCGCTGACGGCAGGACTGACAAACAATGCAGTGATGAAGGCGGTCCGTCAGGCGCTTGACTATCTGGAACTGCAAAAGGAGATTCTGCCGTCGTCGGTGCGTATGAAATACCATCTGGCAGAGTATAACTTTTCTGTGAGGGGAATTCATTTTCCGAAAGAAAAACAGGAATTTTATCAGGCGAGAGAACGTCTGGTCTTTGAGGAGTTTCTCGTATTTATTCTTTCACTGCGACAGATGAAAGAAAAAAAAGAGAGGAGCCAAAACCGTTTTCCGGTCAGTCCGTCGGAAGAGATAGAAACATTTTTAACAAGACTTCCGTATGAATTGACAAATGCCCAGAAAAAAGTATGGGAACAGCTTCGGCAAGATATGGCGGGCACACATACGATGGCACGTCTGATCCAGGGAGATGTGGGATCGGGTAAGACGATCATAGCAGTCCTAAGTCTGATGAGTGTGGCATTCTGCGGCTGGCAGGGAGCGATGATGGCTCCGACAGAGGTGCTTGCAAGACAGCATTTTGATTCTATCACAGAGATGTTTGAGCGGTATCAGATTCCATTGAAAGTAGAACTGCTGACAGGTTCTATGACGGCGAAGGAAAAACGGCTTGCGTACGAGCGCATCGAATCGGGTGAGGTGCAGATCATTGTCGGAACACACGCGCTGATCCAGGAGAAGGTAACTTATGCGAATCTGGCGCTTGTTGTGACCGATGAGCAGCACCGGTTCGGGGTAAAACAGAGAGAGCAGTTTGCGGAAAAAGGAGAACTGCCGCATATTCTTGTCATGAGTGCGACGCCGATTCCGCGTACGCTGGCAATCATTTTGTACGGAGACCTGGATGTGTCGGTGATCGATGAACTTCCGGCAAACAGGCTCCCGATCAAAAACTGTGTTGTCGATACAAGTTACCGGAAGACGGCATATCAGTTTATCAGACGTCAGGTGTCGGAGGGAAGACAGTGCTATGTGATCTGTCCGATGGTGGAGGAGAGCGAACATCTGGAGGCGGAAAACGTCATTGACTATGCGAAGATGCTTCAGGAAGAACTGGGGGAGGAGATCATCGTAGATTTTCTGCACGGGAAAATGAAGCAGACACAAAAGGACGAGATTATGGAGCGGTTCGGAAACAATGAGTCGCAGGTGCTTGTGTCAACGACGGTAATCGAGGTCGGGATCAATGTCCCAAATGCCACAGTGATGATGATCGAAAACGCAGAACGGTTTGGTCTTGCACAGCTGCACCAGCTGCGCGGTCGTGTCGGCAGGGGAAAATACCAGTCCTACTGTATTTTTATGAGCGGTTCGAAAGGAAAAGAGACGAAAGAACGTCTGGAGATCCTGAATCGCTCCAATGATGGATTTTATATTGCAAACGAAGATTTAAAGCTTCGCGGCCCGGGGGACCTCTTCGGGATCAGGCAGAGCGGTCTGATGGATTTTCGGCTTGGAGATGTTTTTCAGGATGCAAAGATTCTCCAGAAGGCAAATGAGGCGGCGGACTGGATCCTGAAACATGGAAAAGGCCTCAAAGAAGAGGAGTGCAGAAATTTAAGGGAACATATCCGGGAGTGCCTTCAGGAAAGCGCGATTGAGAATACACTATAAAAGTGCAAAATACATATCCGTGAGAACTGTGAAGCCATTGTATTGTTGAAAAGAAAAAGAAAAAATTTCCAGTGTAAGAACAGAAAAACTCCATATACTATCCATGTAACAAAAAACAATTGTTACAAAAACAAAAAAGATAGTTATTTAAAGGAGGAAAAAATCATGGCAAGTCGTTCATCAAACAGAACAGCAGTACCAGAAGCAAAAGAAGCATTAGACAAATTCAAATATGAGGTGGCAAACGAGCTTGGTGTACCTTTAACAGAAGGATACAACGGAGACCTCACATCCAGACAGAATGGATCTGTTGGCGGATATATGGTAAAGAAAATGATCGAGCAGCAGGAGAAACAGATGGCTGGTAAATAAGCCGGAAAGTAGATCAAACGGTAAAAAGAATGAGAAAAGCGTGTGGGAAAATCCTATGCGCTTTTTCTCATTCTCTGATTGCATATTTTATAAAAAAATGGTAAAATAACGGAAAAGCAAGAGCATGTGAAGGGGGCTTTCAGATGAAGTTAGTATATGCGATCGTACATGATGAAGACAGTGAAAGAGCAACGAGAAAGCTGAATGAGAAGAAGTTCAGTGTAACAAAGCTTTCCAGTACCGGTGGATTTTTAAAAAGAGGTAATACGACATTGATGATCGGTACAGAAGATGAGAAGGTTCCGGAAGTGATCGAGATCGTGAAGGAAGAATGTGCAAAGAGACAGCAGATTGAAGTGCAGGCTCCGTATATGGGAAGCGGCGCTCCGGTAAGTAATTATTCTTTCGTGCCGATTACGGTGGAAGCGGGAGGAGCGACCATCTTCGTGATCAATGTAGAAGAATTTCATAAAGTCTAAAGAATGTGCTAAGGCACATTCTTTTTATTACATGGGAAATTCCTATGTAATAAAAAAACACGCTTCGTGTGAGAATGCTTCTATTTGACAATTTTGCAACAAATCTATATAATAGACGGGAACCGGTGTACTTTTTCTGAAAATGCAGACAGAGTATTCCGGTAAAAATGAGAGAGACAGAAAGGAGAACTTATGAGAGTAATTGCAGGAAGTGCCAAAAGGTTACAATTAAAGACATTGGATGGTCTGGACACAAGACCGACGACGGACCGTATTAAGGAAACGCTGTTTAATATGATTTCTCCTTACTTATATGATTGCAGATTTCTGGATCTGTTTGCGGGAAGCGGAGGAATCGGTATCGAGGCACTCAGCCGGGGAGCCGGGGAGGCCGTATTTGTTGAGCAGAACCCGAAAGCAATGGCATGCATCAAAGAAAACCTAAAGAAAACAAAACTGGAAGAACATGCGGTGACAATGGCGACAGATGTGATGACTGCGCTCCGGCGCCTGGAAGGGAGCGGAACGTTTGACTATATTTTTATGGATCCGCCGTACAATCAGTTTTTGGAGAAGCAGGTGTTAGAATATCTTGCAGAGTCGAAGCTGATCGATGAGGAGAGTGTGATTATCGTGGAGGCATCAAGATCGACAGATTTTTCTTATGTGGAATCGTTTGGATTCTCTGTGCTGAAGCGGAAGGAATATAAGACAAATCTGCATTTGTTCCTCGCACTGGAAGGAAGCGAAAGAGTATGTTAAGAGCAATTTATCCGGGTAGTTTTGATCCGGTTACATTTGGGCATCTGGATATGATCCGGCGATCCAGCCAGATCGCAGATGAATTAATTGTCGGTGTGCTGAATAATAAAGCAAAAACGCCGTTGTTTTCTGTGGAAGAACGTGTTAGAATACTAGAAGAAGTGACAAAAGATCTGCCAAACGTCAAGGTGATGGCCTTTGACGGATTGCTGGTAGAATTTGCAAGGCAGATTGGCGCGAAGGTAATTGTAAGAGGACTGCGCGCAATCACAGATTTTGAGTATGAGTTGCAAATGTCACAGACCAATCACAAGTTAGAACCAGAGATAGAGACGATGTTTCTGACAACCAGTCTGAAGTATTCGTTTCTGAGTTCGACAACTGTAAAGGAAGTAGCAGCATTTGGAGGCGACATCACACAGTTTGTACCAGAACTGGTCGTAGATAAGATAGAAGAAAAGATGAAAACCAAAAGGAGAGTGTAACTATGAGCAGCCGTATTGAGCAGATTATTGAAGAGATTGAGGAGTATATTGACGGATGTCCGTTTAAGCCATTATCTACATCAAAGATTATCGTAAATAAGGATCACATTGATGAATTACTCCGGGAACTCCGCATGAAGACACCGGATGAGATCAAGCGCTATCAGAAGATCATTTCCAATAAGGATGCGATCCTTGCTGATGCACAGGCAAAGGCAGACAGTATGCTGGAGGAAGCACATGTACAGACAAATGAGCTGGTAAGTGAGCATGAGATCATGCAGCAGGCTTACGCGCAGGCAAATGAAGTTGTGATGGCGGCAACGGAGCAGGCGCAGCAGATTCTTGACAATGCCACAAATGATGCAAATGATATCCGTTTAGGCGCCGTGCAGTATACAGACGAACTTTTAGCAGGTGTTGAGAGTATTGTGGGTCATACAATGGACAGTTATACATCGAAGTTTGACGGTCTTGTAAATTCCCTGAAGGAATGTTATGACGTTGTACGCACAAACCGCGCAGAACTTGTTCAGCAGGAAGAGCCGGAGTACGATGCAAACCAGACTCAGAACTAAGGGTGCAGAAAGAGCAGGAAGAAAAGTGCAGCGAGCATTCCGCAGAGAACTGCAGTAATCAGTTTTTGAAGGAAATAGGGAAAGATGGAAAGCCCGGTTCCTTCTAACATGCAGTTCGTCTGCGCGATAGAGCAGACACCGCCGAATGCGGTGAGAGAAAGCGTCAGAATGAAGCGCATGCCGAAAGGAATGTCCGAGGCACATAACATTGGAATTCCGTTTGTGATTTCTAAAAACGGAAGTGCCACATTCAGAAATGGAATGTTTTGCAATGGGGCAGAAGATAGCAGTGAGATCAGGATTGAGAAGAGGATGATATAACCTCCGACTTTTGTGATCGTTTCAAAGCTGTTCATAATACAGGTATCCAGCATTTGAAAATTGATGCAAATGCGGGGTGCCTGTTTTTTTGTACTGTCAGCAACACTGTTTTCTGGCAGGGAAGCATAGGACTTTTTATGATAAAAAGGGTAGAAGACGGCGCTTGACAGAACCGGAGTCAAAAACAGAAGAAATAAAGAAGGGATCATAAGGGACTCCTTCTGGAAATTTTGCCAGACGACATAGCTGATAATAAACATCGGACTCGTGTTATTGCAAAAGGAGAGCAGATATTGTCCTTCTGCCTTGGAGATCCGTCCCTGTCGGAGGAGATCGGCAGTCACTTTAGCTCCCATCGGATAACCGCAGAGGAATCCTGCGATAATGGCAAAAGAGGCGCTCTCAGAAGTGCGGAACAATTTGCGAAAAAGAGGTCCGAAAACTCGGTCAAGATAGGAGATACTGTTTGTAGAGATCAGAAGCCCGGACAGAATCATAAATGGAAGCAGTGTCGGAAGAACCGTCTGAAACCAGAGAAGAAGCCCTTTGCTCGCCCCGAAAAATACTTCCTGCGGGCACAAGAGCATGATAAGGAAAAAGAGAATGATTCCAAAACTTACGGCTTTACGTTTCATAGTGTGACCTCCTGCGAATGTCCAAGTAGATTTTCTGTAACTATTCATATGGGGAAAAATCATTTTTTATGTCCGGTGTGCCCTCCCAACTAAAATGAGAAGGATGTTTTTGATATGGGAAATTCGGCGGCCTGCAAAAAAGACGACGGATAAAGAGGCGAAAAGATTCATAGAATAGTGTTAAGAAAAAACTGCAGGACGGTGACAGACCGTATGAAAAAAGAAGCATTTGGAGAGAAAAAAATATGGCTGGCATTGTTCGTGTTTCTGGCAGCATTTTTCTGTCAGATCGGACTGCATGAATTCTATGAGGAGGGCAAATCGAAAAGGCTCCATGCGGATACGGTTCAGACAGCGGCATTTCGCAGGCAGCAGGTGACAGCGGAGATGGCACCCTACATACAGAAATCAGAAGATCCCGGCAGAGATCTCGGAATCTACTGGCTGGAGACAAAATTCGGATACGAAACATTCCCGTGGCAGATTTCCGGTGAAACATTTCAGGAGAGAGAAAAGCGCTGGAAGCGAAACCCTTCCTATGAATCATACAGAAATACTTGCCGCGCAATCTGGAATGCGGTGGAGTATTTTCCGATACCTGAATCAGAAAAGCCTGGCAGAAAATTTGTGTCCTTTGCAGATTCATGGATGGAAGAGCGGAATTATGGAGGGAAAAGAGGGCATGAGGGGACGGATCTGATGGCGGGAGAAAATGTAAGAGGACTGTACCCGGTCCTCAGTATGACCGACGGGACAGTGGCAAAGATCGGATGGCTTGAAAAAGGCGGGAACCGGATTGGGATCTGGAATGAGGCCGGAGCATATTTTTATTACGCGCATCTTGATTCTTACGCAAATTTGAAAGTCGGAGATCAGGTGAAAGCCGGTCAGCTTCTTGGATTTATGGGAGACACCGGATATGGAGAAGCGGGGACGAAAGGAATGTTTCCGGTCCATCTGCATCTGGGGATTTATATTTATCCTGATGGGATTGAGATGAGTGTCGATCCATATGCGGTCCTAAAGTATGCAAAACAAAAGAAGCTGAAATATTGTTACTGATACAGAGGCGCGTTTTTGCTGTACTGGGAACGGAACACTTTTACATGCGGTTTGGGGTGGTACAATAAAATGGAATATGATACAATATATTGGGTGATTTTTTTGAGATAATACCATTTGGAGGAAAAAATGAATTTACCAATCGAATTTGAAGAGAAAATGAAGGTATTGCTTCGTGAAGAATATGAAGAATATATAAAGCGCTATGAGGAGCCACGCTTGTATGGGCTTCGGGTGAATACGAGAAAGATCAGTGTGGAAGAGTTTCTGAAAATCTCTCCGTTTGAACTAAAGCCGATTCCATGGATTGAGAACGGGTTTTACTATGACGGAGATCATGTGCAGCCATCAAAGCATCCATACTATTTTGCGGGACTTTACTATCTTCAGGAGCCGAGTGCGATGACTCCGGCAAACCGTCTCCCGATCAAGCCCGGAGACAAAGTATTTGATGTGTGTGCAGCGCCGGGAGGAAAGGCGACAGAGCTTGGAGCTAAGCTTGACGGTACGGGAGTGCTTGTCGCAAATGACATCAGTAATTCCAGAGCAAAGGGACTGCTGAAGAATGTTGAATTGTTCGGAATCGGAAATGTACTCGTGCTGAGCGAGGAGCCGGGGAAGATAGAAGAATATTTCGAAGGATATTTTGATAAGATTCTGATCGATGCTCCTTGTTCCGGGGAAGGAATGTTCCGAAAAGATAAAAAGATGGTCAAAGCATGGGAAGAACACGGACCGGAATTTTTTGCAAAGATTCAGAGAAGTATCGTGACACAGGCAGCGAGAATGTTAAAGCCGGGCGGAATGATGCTGTATTCCACCTGTACATTTGATCCCAAAGAAAATGAAGGGACGATCGAATATCTGTTAGAGCAGTACCCGGAATTTCAGATCTGTGAGATCGCACCGTATGAAGGATTCTGTCCGGGTATCCCTGAAGTTTCAGAGAGCAAGAGGGAAGAACTGTCTAAAACCGTGCGGATATTTCCGCACAAGCTTCACGGAGAAGGGCATTATGTGGCGCTGCTGCAGAAAGGGGAGCCGCAGGCGGAAGAAAACAGAGCGCAGTCAAAGCAAAGAGGGGGAAAGGCAGACAGAAATCCAAAGACCGGAGTGAAGAAGATCCCGGAAGAACTGGAAGCATTTTTTGAAAATGTCAGCTGGAAGCCGGAGAAAAACCGTCTGGAAATCCATGGGGAGTGCGTCTACTATATGCCGGAGGATCTGCCGGATGTCAGAGGAATCCGCTTCCTCCGCACGGGTCTGCTTCTCGGAGAACTGAAGAAGAACCGATTTGAGCCAAGCCAAGCATTTGCGATGAATCTGAAAAAGGAAGAATACAGACACTGCATCTGTCTTTCAGCGGAAGATGAGCGTGTGATCAAGTATTTAAAAGGGGAGACATTGGATGTGGAAGAACTTGTCTCGCCGAAAGAGAAAGGATGGTATCTGATCTGTGTCGATGACTATCCGCTGGGATGGGGAAAGCTTTCTGCCGGAACAGTGAAGAATAAATATCTTCCGGGATGGAGATGGCAGTCATAATGTTGAGATTAGATAAATACCTTGCCGACATGCAGGTCGGGACAAGAAGTGAAGTAAAGCAGATGATCCGGAAGGGGCTGGTCACGGTAGACGGCCTTGTCATAAAAAAGCCGGAAGAAAAAGTGGACTGCGAGAGTCAGGTCGTCACATGTGGCGGGGTGATCGTCTCTTACCAGCAATACGAATACTATATGCTGAACAAGCCGGCAGGTGTTGTTTCGGCGACAGAGGATCCGAGAGATCAGACAGTGATAGATCTCATTGAAGACCGGAGGCGGAAAGATTTATTCCCGGCAGGGAGACTGGATAAGGATACAGAAGGTCTTCTGCTCATCACAAACGACGGGGCGCTGGCGCATGACCTGCTGTCTCCGAAGAAACATGTGGACAAGAAGTATTATGCCAGAATCGAAGGTGCAGTGACGGAAGAAGACATAAAGATGTTTCAGGAAGGTGTCGATATCGGTGAAAAGAAGATGACCCTTCCGGCAGTGCTTACGATTTTACGCTCCGGCGAGGAGTCGGAGATTACACTTACGATCTGCGAAGGCAAATTTCATCAAGTCAAAAGAATGTTTGAGGCGGTCGGAAAGAAAGTGACTTATCTAAAGCGGCTGTCGATGGGAAGTCTTGTGTTGGACGAACAACTTCTTCCGGGCGAATACCGGACACTGACCGAACAGGAACTTACACAATTAAAACAAATGAGGTAGAAAGAATGAATCAGGGATTTTTGCCAGTGTGCAGAAAGGATATGGAAGAGCGGGGATGGGATGCGGTAGATTTCGCCTATGTGATCGGGGACGCCTATGTAGACCACCCGTCATTTGGTCCGGCGATCATCAGCCGGATCCTGGAGGCAAACGGATACCGGGTGGGAATCATCTCCCAGCCGGACTGGAAAGATAATACAAGTATTATGGAATATGGGGAACCCAAACTCGGATTTTTGATCAGCGGGGGGAATATGGACTCGATGGTCAACCACTATTCCGTATCGAAGAAAAGAAGAAAGACAGACGCCTTTACACCGGGAGGAGTCATGGGAAAGCGTCCGGACTATGCGACGATCGTTTACGGGAATCTGATCCGGCAGGTCTATAAGAAAATACCGGTCATCATCGGGGGGATTGAGGCAAGCTTAAGGCGGCTTGCACACTATGATTACTGGTCGAATCATTTGAAGAGATCCATCCTGTTAGATTCAGGGGCAGATCTGATCTCCTATGGGATGGGAGAGCGTTCGATCGTTGAGATTGCAGACGCACTAAAGAGCGGAATTGCAGTCGGAGATATTACATTCATCGACGGGACAGTGTACAAGGCAAAAGATCTTGGCAGTGTCTATGATGCCGTTATTCTTCCGTCCTATGAAGAATTAAAAAAAGATAAATTAAACTATGCGAGAAGTTTTTATGTACAATACTGTAATACGGATCCGTTTTCAGGCAAACGGCTTGTGGAGCCTTATTCGGATCATCTGTATGTTGTGCAGAATCCTCCGGCGAAGCCTTTGTCGCAGCCGGAGATGGACAGAGTGTACAGCTTCCCGTATATGCGGACGTATCATCCGTCCTATGAAGCGGCAGGAGGCGTCCCGGCAATCGAGGAAGTAAAGTACAGCCTGATCAGCAACCGCGGCTGTTTTGGCGGCTGCAATTTCTGTGCGCTGACCTTCCACCAGGGGCGTATCATCCAGACAAGAAGTCATGAGTCATTGTTGGCGGAGGCGAACCAGTTTATTTGGGAGAAGGACTTCAAGGGATACATCCACGATGTGGGCGGGCCGACAGCGAATTTCCGCGCACCGTCCTGTGAAAAGCAGCTTCAGCACGGTGTGTGCAAAGAAAAGCAGTGTCTGTTTCCAAAGCCATGCAGGAATCTGAAGGTGGATCACAAGGACTACTTAAAACTGCTGCGGAAATTGCGGGAACTTCCAAATGTGAAGAAAGTATTTATCCGCTCCGGCATCCGGTTCGACTATCTGATGGCAGACAAAGATGATACATTTTTCAGAGAACTGTGCGAGCACCATGTCAGCGGCCAGCTGAAGGTGGCGCCGGAACATATCTCTGACGCAGTGCTTCAAAAAATGGGGAAACCGGAGAATCATGTGTATGAGGCATTTACGGAAAAATATAAGAAGATCAATCAGAAGCTGGGGAAAAATCAGTTTTTAGTTCCGTATCTGATGTCTTCCCATCCGGGGTCAACGATGAAAGAGGCGGTAGAGCTTGCAGAGTATTTAAGAGATCTTGGCTACATGCCGGAGCAGGTGCAGGATTTCTATCCGACGCCTTCGACGATCTCTACCTGCATGTATTATACGGGGGTGGATCCGAGAACAATGGAAAAAGTCTATGTGCCGGTGAATCCGCATGAGAAGGCGATGCAGAGAGCGCTGATCCAGTACCGGAATCCAAAGAATTATGATCTGGTGATGGAAGCGCTGAAAAAAGCAGGCCGCATGGATCTGGTAGGATATGACAGACATTGCCTGATCCGTCCAAGACAGCCAAAGCAGGGAGCGGGGGAAGGATTCAGAAAGCAGGCACAGGGAAAATCACAGGCAAAGGCACAGGGGAAAGGAAAGCAGAAGAAAAAAGCGATCCGAAACGTGCATAAAAAGAAACAGTAGTCTACAAGAAACAGTAAGATACAAGGGGAGTGTATAAAATGAAGATTGTAATTGTAACAGGAGCGTCTTCCGGACTCGGAAGAGAATTTGTACGCCAGATCGAATCACTGTACAAAGAGCTGGATGAGATCTGGATCATTGCCAGAAGAGAAGACAGACTTCTGGAAGTAGAGAGCATGATGATGACGAAAGTAAGGATTTTTGCGGCAGATCTGAGGCACCGGAGTGCGTTTGATAAAATAGCGGCAGTGCTTCAGGAATTCAATCCGGATGTCCGGATGCTCGTCAATGCAGCAGGATTCGGCAAAGTCGGAGAGGTAGAAGAAATCTCTGTGACAGACCAGGCGGATATGGTGCGCCTAAACTGTGAAGGACTGACCTATATGACATGCATGGTTCTCCCTTATATGAATACGGGAAGCAGGATTGTCAATGTGGCCTCTGCGGCGGCTTTCTGCCCACAGCCGAAATTTTCGGTATATGCAGCGACGAAGGCATATGTCAAAAGCTTTTCAGACGCCCTCGGTGAGGAAGTGAAGAAAAGGGGGATTTTTGTGACTGCAGTATGCCCGGGACCGGTCCGCACCGAATTTTTTGAGGTGGCGCGCACAGAGGAAGATGGGCAGAACGCAAAAGATAATTTTATGAAAGAGCCGGAAGTCGTTGTGCGGCAGGCATTGATCGATGCGGCAAGAGGCAGGAAACTGTCTGTCTGCGGCATTTCCATGAAAAGTGCGAGGATCGCGACGAAAGTTCTTCCCCAGAAGGTTGTGCTTGGTGTGATGCAACATTTCTGGAAGTAAATCAGAGACAGGTGAGAAAATGGAAAAAGGAAGACCAGGCTATCTGGATTCACAGAAGAAAAAAGAAATTTTAAAAACAGCGATGATGTTTGGGCTTGTCATCGCGATCATGGCGACCGGTTACCTGACAACACATACGAAGAAGAATCTGTTGACCGTTGTGGCGGTTTTGGGATGTCTTCCGGCGGGAAAATCTCTTGTCGGAGTCATTACCAGGTGGCCGTACCGCTCGATGGGGCAGAAGGAGGCAAAAGAGATCGGACAGGCGGCAGGAAGCATTCCGGTCGTCTATGATCTGGTCGTGACAAGCTATGAGAAAATCATGCCGATCGACTGTATGGCGGTTTCTGACCATGTGATGATCGGTTATACAAGAAGTAAAAAGACAGAGCCGGCATATGCCCAGAAACATATCGCCCAGATTTTATCGCAGAACGGATATCAGAAAATGACGATCAAGATTTATGAAAGTTATGAGACATTTTTGCAGCGTCTGCGGGAACTGGAAGGACTGGGACATGAGCGAAATGAGGAAAGAGAACAGAAACTCTTAGGAATTGTTCTGAATATTTCTCTGTAAAAATCAGACTTGGAAAAAGAGTGGGAGAAAAAAGATGCAGGAAATTAAAGTGACAAAAAATGAGGCGGGGCAGCGTCTGGATAAGCTGCTGGCAAAATATTTGAATGAAGCGCCAAAGAGTTTTTTCTATAAAATGATGCGAAAGAAAAATATTGTCCTCAATGGAAAGAAAGCGACTGGAAATGAGAAGCTGGAAGAAGGAGATATAGTGAAATTATTTCTGGCAGACGAGACAATTCAGAAATTTTCCAGCGTGAAAATTCAAAGAACAAAGACAAATCTGTCAGTAATCTACGAGGATGAAGATGTGGTTCTGATCAACAAACCGGTGGGGATGCTGTCGCAGAAAGCAAAGGAAAGTGATGTTTCTCTTGTAGAACACCTGATTTCGTATCTGCTTGCTGCAGGGGAGCTGACAGAAGAATCATTAAAAAGTTTTCGTCCGTCGATCTGCAACCGGCTGGACCGCAATACAAGCGGGATTGTCGTGGCAGGGAAAAGTCTTCCGGGGCTTCAGAAAATGGGCGAGCTTTTCAAAGAACGGACAATTCACAAATATTACCGCTGCCTTGTGCAGGGAGTGATCCGGGAAGACCAATACCTGAAAGGCTGGCTGAAAAAGGATGAGAAGACAAACAAGGTGCAGGTTTCAGACAGACCGTCGGATTCCTCTGACCAGCCGATCGAGACGGAATACCATCCGCTGTGGACAGAGCAGGGGGTGACACTGCTGGAAGTGCGGCTGATCACGGGAAAGACACATCAGATCCGTGCACATCTTGCGTCAGAGGGACATCCGCTGATCGGAGATTATAAATATGGTGACCGGAAATTAAACGATTCTTATCAGAAAAAATACGGACTGAAATCACAGCTGCTCCATGCGTACCGGTTAGAGTTCCCGACGCTTGAGGGCGCCTGCGGCCAGTTGTCTGAAAAGGTGTTTACCGCAGATGTCCCGCCGCTGTTTGCAAAAATCTGCAAAGAGTTAAGGAGCGGGTGCTGATGGGGACATGGAACTCCAGAGGGCTTAGAGGATCTACCCTGGAGGATATGATCAACCGGACGAATGAGAGATATCTGGAGAAGGGGCTTGCGCTGATCCAGAAAATACCGACACCGATTACCCCGGTGCGGATTGACAAGGAACACAGGCATATTACGCTTGCGTATTTCGAACAGCGGAGCACCGTCGATTACATCGGGGCAGTCCAGGGAATACCGGTCTGTTTTGATGCGAAGGAATGCAATGCAGATACGTTCCCTTTGCAGAATATCCATGAACATCAGGTGGAGTTTATGAAAAATTTTGAAAAGCAGGATGGGATTGCATTTCTTCTGATCTATTTCAGCAGACGGAATGAACTGTACTACATGCGCTGCGCAGAGATGGAACGCTTTTGGGAGCGGGGAAGAAGCGGTGGCAGAAAAAGTATCCGGATAGAAGAACTCTCGGATCAATTTTTTCTGAAGATGGCAGGGGGATACGTACCGTATCTTGATGCACTTCAGAAAGATCTGGACGAAAGAGAATAACAAGAAGTACAAAAGATAAGGGAAGATGGCAAATGGTGCCAAAAGATAAGAGAAAATTGCGCGAAGAAGGGGAGAATGGCTATGAGACAGAAGATTTTACACACACCGGAGGGAGTCAAAGACATTTATGGGAAAGAGTGCAGAAAGAAGCTGGTACTTCAGGACCAACTGCATGAAGTGCTTCATCTGTACGGATATGAAGATATCCAGACACCTGCCTTTGAATTTCTGGAAGTGTTCGGGAGAGAGACGGGAACAGTATCTTCCAGGGAACTTTACAAATTTTTTGACCGGGAGGGAAACACGCTTGCATTAAGGCCGGATATCACGCCGTCGGCAGCGAGAGTTGCTGCGGCACAATTTGAAAAAGATTCTGTCCCGCTCAGAATGTGTTACATAGGAAATACATTTTTAAATCACGGAAGCCAGCAGGGAGAACTGTGTGAAAGTACGCAGCTTGGTGCGGAACTGATCGGGGACGGAACAGCAGGGGCGGACGCAGAACTGATCGCACTTGCGGCAGACAGTTTGAAGCGCGCCGGAATGAAGGAATTCCAGATCAGTGTCGGGCATGTGGAATTTCTGCAAAGTCTTCTGGATGCGGCGCAATTTCCGGCGGAAATCAAGGAGAAAGTGAGGGCGATGATCGCAAGGAGGAATTTTCTTGGCATGCGGGAGCTGCTTGAGAAACTTCCGGTAAGGCGCCCTGTCAGAGAAGTTTTTTACCGTCTTCCGGAATTGGTCGGAAGTGTGGAAATCTTAGAGGAGGCGAGAGAGCTGGCACCGGATCGACGGGCGATTCTTGCTCTGGAGCGTCTAAAGGAAGTCTATGAAATTCTGGAACTGTACAATATGCAGGAGATGATTACATTTGATCTTGGTATGTGCGGGAAGTATGCCTATTACAGTGGGCTTATTTTTAAGAGTGATACTTTTGGCGGCGGGGAAGCGGTCGCAAAGGGCGGGCGGTATGACAGACTGACTGCCAGATTTGGAAAGGAGCTTCCGGCGGCAGGATTTGCGATCGGAACAGACGAACTGATGAAAGCGCTGATCCGGCAGAAGATCCAGATTTTGGAGGAGCCGGAGCAGATGATCCTGCTCTTTGACCGGGAACAGAGGAAATATGCGGTCTCTCTTGCGAAGGATTTCCGTGAGAAAGGAAAACGGGTGGAGCTGCTTGAGCGGGAAGAGAAGAAAAATCTGTCTGTATATCATATCTACGGGCGCAGAAAACAGGCGGGCAGTCTGATCTATCTGAGGAAAGATGAGCAGATCATCATGGTAAATTTACATACGGGAGAGAAAAAAGTCGTAGACTGCGCGTAAGGCGGTCTGAAATTGATAAAGGAGCGAATTATAAAAATGAGTTATAAAAAATTAATTCCCTGTATTTTCATCGATGAAGGGAAGGCGGTAAAATGGTTTGACGACAGAGAGGTCCTTTCAGAAAACGCAGTTTCTCTGGCAAAATATTACAGTGACCATGGCGCGGACGAACTTTTAGTATTTGATTTATCCTCCTCTGACGAAGAACATGAGGAAGCGATCGAAATTATGAAGAAGATCAGCCGGGCAATACGCATCCCGATGGTAGCAGGAGGAAATATCAAGAGACAGGAAGATATCAAGAAGATTTTGTATGCAGGTGCGAAACGGGCAGTGTTAAATTTTTCAAAAGCAATCTCTTTTGAATTGATCGAGGAAGCGTCAAAGCGGTTTGGAAAGGAGAAAATCTCGGTTTCCCTCAACGATTTTGACGCGCTGTTCAAGCAGCAGCATCTGATCGAAGAGTGCAGCAGTGAGATCTTATTTATGCACAGGCTGGATCTGGACTCTGTCATGAACGTGACGGATATCCCATGTATCGTTCTGACAGATACGAGTGAGGAGCCAGAGCTGTTTAAGATTTTAAAATGTCCGGGAGTGAAGGGACTTTCCGGAGCTTATGTAAGCCGGACGACAATGGACTTTGTCGCATTTAAAGAGCAATGTGCAAAGGAAGATATTAAGATGACTTCCTTTGAGAGCATGATGGAGTTTTCAGAATTTTCTCTCAATGAGGAAGGGCTTCTCCCTGTGATCGCACAGAGTTATAAGACCGGGGAGGTGCTGATGTTTTCTCATATGAATAAAGAGGCATTTTACAATACGATCAAAACCGGGAAAATGACCTATTATGACAGAGAAGCAAAAAAAATCAAAGTGCAGGGGGAAGAGAGCGGCCATTATCAGTATGTGAAGGCACTTACGATCGACTGTGACAAGGATGCCCTGCTCGCAAAAGTAGAGCAGATCGGACCTGCATGCAAGACCGGGAACCCTACCTGCTTCTTCCAGCCGCTTGTCGGCACTGACTATGATGGAACGAATCCGCTCCAAGTGTTTGAGACTGTCTATGAGAAGATTCTTGAGCGCAAAAAGAACCCAAGAGACGGATCTTACACAAACTATTTGTTTGACAAAGGAATTGATAAAATTCTCAAGAAAGTCGGGGAGGAAGCGACCGAACTGATCATTGCCGCAAAGAACCCAAACCCGGATGAGATCAAAGGAGAAATTTCTGATTTTCTTTACCATGTGATGGTGCTTATGGTCGAGCGTGGAGTGAAGTGGGAAGATATTATCAAAGAACTTGCCGAGAGATAACAGACGGACTGGTCTGACAGAAATCAGGCGGGCATATACTTTATAAAAGAAGTGTATGTCCGTTGTTTTTTAGAGCAAATAGAAGAAATCATAGCCGACAGGGAGGAGAATCACATGAATGAGACGGAAAAAAGAAGAGAAGAGCTGCTTTTGCAGGCGAGAAACCTATATGGAAGCGGACGGACATCTGATCCGGCAATCCATCCGCGCTGGCAGGGAGCATATAACAAACTCTACGAGAAAGAAGAGACACTGCCGCGTTCTACATTTGTGCTGCGCGTCTGTGTCAGCCTGGTTTTGTTCCTGATCTTTGCGGGGATCGATTATGAAAAAGCATCTGTCGGGGCATATGACAGTGCAAAGATCATACAGGCAATTACATACCAGCAGCCGTTGGGTGAACTGTTAAAGTAAGCTACGGGCGCTCCTGGGGAAAGAATGTTTCTGTGACAATCTTTCCCATCTCTTCCGGGGACTCTTTCATACCGGTGTCCATCCATGTAAGAATCACCCCGCACAGTCCGAAGGAAATGAAAATCTGGCGATAATATTCCGCGCAGTCCTCTGTAAAAATATCACCAAAGCGCAGAATCAGTGTGTTGAGAAGCAGAAGGGATAATTTCGCCTGGATCAAAGTCTGAACGACATCCCGGATCGAGTAGAAAAACCGGAAAAAACGGACCGCAAGTTCACAGGCGGAAGTATCGCGGATGGTCCTTTCGTGCTCAATCCAGTCCGTCATCAGTTTATCCAGTTTGAATTCAATGACCTCTTCCTTGGAGCTGAAATTTCGATAGTAAGTGACACGGCTGACATTAGCCAGTTCAGTGATCTCGCGGATCGTAATCGACTCAAGAGGCTTCGTCCGCAGAAGTCTCAGAAGAGAATCGGCGATGCATTCCTTTAGAAAATCGCTTGTACGTGGGCTTTTTTTCATAGATACAAAATCTCCTGTTTTGTTTCATTTGTAAGTTTCTGCATTGATTTTTCCTGCAGATATGTTATATTGTCTTATTGATACATTTGTATCATCTATTTTAAAAAATCAGACAGAGGTTGTCAATCTGTTGAAGGAGGAAATTTTACAATGATGATTATTACGGATTCTGCTTCGGATATTACAAAGCAGGAGGCAGAGGAGATGGACATTCGGATCGTCTGGTTAAAGACAAAGTTTTCGGATGGGGATTTTCCATTAGAGACAGAAGAAGACTTTATCCATTTTTTTGAGAAACTTGCCGGGGAGAAAGATCTGCCGGTTACAAGCCAGCCATCCCCGGAAGAATTTCTGCATCTGTATGAAGAGGCGAAAGAAGCGAATGAAGAAGTACTCGTGATTACTCTTTCAAGCGGATTGAGCGGGACAGTCAACGCGGCGAACCTTGCAAAGCAGATGAGCGAATACGAGAAAATCCGGATTATTGATTCTGAGCAGGCAATCATTACCCAGCGCTTTCTTGTACAGAAAGCTGCAAAGATGCGTGCTGAAGGGAAAGCAATGGAAGAAATCGCTGCTGCAATAGAAGATCTGAAAAGACGTGTGACCGTATGTGGGATGCTGGATACCCTTACTTATTTAAAAAAGGGAGGGCGGATTCCGGCAGCGCTTGCGGTGCTAGGGAATGTTCTCCAGATCAAGCCGGTGATTGAATTGAAAGACCGCGAGCTGACGATGTTAGGGAAGGCGCGCGGCAGAAACGGCGGTATGAAGTATCTGTGGAAAGAATATGAATCTTATGAGATCGATGAAAATGAGCCGGTTTATTTTGGATATACATCGGATAAGGAGATTGGGGAAAAATTTATGAAAGAGACTGTGGAGAAATATGGTCTGAAGAACTATCATCTCTATCCGGTAGGTGGGATCATCGGGACACATGTCGGGCCGGCCTGCGTTGCGATCAGTTTTGTAAAAAAGAAGAAAGATGGAAAATAACCCGAATGAAGTAGAAGGACAGACAGGAAACTGTCCGAAACTCAATCGTTTTAAGCAGTAGTGGAGAGCGTGACCTGCACCGGATCACGCTCTCCACTAAATTTTTGTTAGGGCATAGCCCTGTTTACCATTGTGTAGTTTTTCGTGTTCCGAAAA
>URCR01000026.1 GCA_900546325.1 uncultured Lachnospiraceae bacterium
AGATTCCCTATTCTTTAAGATATGGTAATCTTGCCATCTTCCTTTACTCTTCTTGTAACATCCAGAACCATTTGTTCCCTATCTTCACAGAATCAATCTGTAGTTCCTTTTTCGCATTCCAAAGCGTTTTCTTTTTGATTCCTCTTTCTTCTGCTTCTTCCGCTATCTTCGCCTGTTCCACTGCTCCATTTTCTAGGATCTCCTTCAAAAAATCTTTGGCACTACGGATTTTCTGCCCCCTTCCATCACCAGACAGCAAATCATCCACATTGATATCGTATTCCCCAATCCATTGGAATCCCCGCTCTTTATCTAGTCTGAACGCAATCGATTTTCCTTCTGGGGCAAGTGAACTTTTTACATGGCAGATAACCCTTACTTCCGGTTCGTCCTTTACTCTTCCAACGATCAAAACACTTCTTGCCGCCGCCTGAAAATCAATCGAGCCCAAACCTCTGTATGATGATTTTCCATTACTGTTTTTATTCATGTGTCCGATTAAAATAATTGCACAATGATATTTCTCTGCAAGCACAGCTACTCTTTTCATAAGCGGTCGTATCTCATTTGCCCGATGCATATCAATGCCGGATCCCAGAAAGCCTTGAATCGGATCTAATACTACAAGTCTTGCTTTTGTCTGTATGATAGCTTCTTCCAGCCTTGAGTCAACCATCGTTAATGGCTGATCCTGGTCATCAATAACCATAACTCTGGAACAATCTGCACCTGCAGCTAATAATCTGGGTTTAATCGTATCCCCTAGTCCATCTTCTGCTGTTTGATAGATTACATTGATCGGTTCTCCTTTTGTTTCTTCTGCAGTTGTATCACTCAAGATTGTTTCTCCTTTTGTCAACTTCGCAATCATCTGCAATACTACTGTCGTCTTACCCTCTCCTGGATCTCCCTGTATGATTGTAACCTTTCCATATGGTATAAACGGATAGAGCAGCCAGTCTATTTTCTCTACCTCTACTTGATCCATATTGATCAATTTCAAACACGGTTCTGCTTTTTTTATCTCTCTATAGTTTTCTTCCATTTCCACCTCCTGCCCTTTCGGGCAAGTCCCTGAGAAACAGAATTTAGGAATTGTTGTAACAATCTTTTTATGATATACTCAATTTGTCGGATGGTATATCAGTAATTCTGATTATCAGAGAACTTGCTCAGATCATTTCTGGGCTTTTTCTTTTTCCCTTTTCTCATAGTTCTTTTGTTCCGCAAATGCATTCAATATTTCCAACATAGTTCTAATTGGAGTAAATAATTCCTCTTCGGCATCATCTAGCGTTGTCAGCCTTTTTAACTCTTCTTCAATACCACGAAGTTGTTTTCTAAATTGCACCAGCATCAACGGATTTCCTACTGCTGTAACCTTTTGATGTAACACACTTTCAATGATATATTCCTGTCTTGTTTGATACCCACAGAGTTTTACACGAAGATCTAACTCCGCATTCTCTTCTGGAGACATTCGAAAAGCTATTGTTACATTACGCCACCGATTTTTGCTGTCCATATTTTTTTCACTCATCCAGATATTCCTCTCTTTCCTGATTTAGATTTTCCGCCATCTCTGTTTGGATTGTCGGGAACAAATGTGCATAGCGATATGTGATTTCCACACTTTCATGCCCTACCCTTTCTCCAATTGCCACCGCAGAATATCCCATATTGATCAATAATGACACATGGGAATGTCGCAGATCATGGATACGAATTCTCTTCACGCCTGATAACTTCACTCCCCGATCCATTTCGTGATGAAGATAACTTTTTGAAATTTGAAAAATCCTGTCATTTTCATCCAATCCATACAGCATACTTAAGTACGATTCTAATTCCTCACTTAAAAACTCCGGCATGGTAATCCTACGATTACTCTTTACTGTCTTGGGATCCGTAATAATATCCTTACCTTCTAAGCGCTGATAGGATTTATTGATCCGGATTGTATCAGTATGAAAATCAAAATCTGCTGGTGTCAGTGCTAATAGCTCACCCATACGCAGACCACACCAATATAAAATTTCAAATGCATAAAAGGAGATTGGCTTATCTGCCACCGCTTCGATGAACTTCATATACTCTTCTTTTGTCCAGAAAAGCATTTCTTTTGTTCTTTCTTTTCCCATAGATCCTGCCTTACGTGCAGCATTACTTTTTAAATCATAGAAATTGACTGCATGATTAAAAATTGCACTCAGCTGATTATGAATGGTCTTTAGATAGACCTGTGAATAACCTTCTCCCTGCTTATTCCGATAGTTCATCATGGTATTCTGCCATTGTCGAATATCGGAAGGCTTAATTTCCTGCAATTTCTTTTTTGAAAAATAAGGAAGGATCTTTTTCTCCACAATATGCTTTTTCGTCAGCCACGTATTGTATTTGATCCTCGCTTTAATATCGTTCAGATAAATATCTACGAAATCTCCAAAATACATATCCAGGCTCAAATTCTCCTTTAATTTAAACGCCCTTTCCCACTCCTGTGCATCACATTTACGTTTAAATCCTCTTTTCGTTTTCTGTTTTCTTACTCCTGTCCAGTCCTTGTAATAGGTTCTCACCTCGTAAGTATTTGACTTTTGATTTTTAATTACTGTCAAAACATCACCTCCTGCTATTTCATTTCGTTCATCCCGTAAACTCGTTCTTCAAAATATTTACGGCTGATTTTTCCTTTTACAACAACGAAACCTTTTTGTTCCAATTCAGCATTTAACTGACGGAGCAAACGATACGCATAGGAATCAGATACTTCTAATTCTTTCGCTGATATAAATAATTTACTTGCCATCTCAATCCCTCCTTTCTTTTGCTCAATTCATTATCGAACGGTGTATATGTATCGTAACATTTCATTTCCGTACTGTCAATAGAATAATTTCAAAAATGAACGGTTTATTTTTATATTTCATTTTTGAACTGTTTATGTTATACTTTTCAGTAAGAATAAGTAAAGGAGTGTTTTCATATGACAGTAGGTGAAAAAATGAGAAAATTCCGGATAGACCAGGGTTATACACAAAAAGAATTGGCGATCATGTCCGGATTAAGCGAATCGGCAATTAGAAATTATGAACTTGGGAATCGTTTCCCTTCAGCAGAACAGTTAGAAAAAATAGCAAACTCGTTAAAGATCAGTCCATACGCTATGTCTGATCCAAACTTTGATACTTATGTTAGCGTCATGCACGCATTATTTGCTTTGGAAGATCAATACGGTCTTCACGCTTATCGAGATGAATCTGGCGTACCACAACTCATGTTTAAAGACAAAGGAAATGATTCTTTGAATATGCTGGATAATATTGGAACATGGGCTGATATGTATCAGAAATACAGAAATGAAGAGATTACAGAAAAAGAATATCTTGACTGGAAAAGTCAATTTCCTGCCAAATAAAAAATTTATTCATGGTCATTTATAAAAAGTATTGTCATTTGATTGTCACTAGACGTAGAAAGAGCCAAGAAAGCCCATAAAATAGGCATTTCTTGGCTCATATATTTTATTCAAACTCGGCGTGTCCTTCGTTGCACTTAACTATATTAATTTAAGTCTTATGCAAATACACACCGTTTTCTACTTCAATTACATCATTTATTCTGGCTTGCTGATTTTCTGTTGCCAAAATGTTGCCACATTTTTATTATACCAAAGTTTTCAGAATTAACAATGCTCTTTTTGAACATTTTACCAGAGTGTGCAGTCTATTTTTAAATAGCCTATAAGCGTTTCGTTTTGAACAGCATTCTTTGTCCTAACTGCCATATCTCTCAAACCAATACACAAATAATCTTGCAGCTTCTCATCGCCACCATAATAATTCTCTACCAGTTTCTGTACTATTTTTTGAAATTGTTTTTCTATCTCATCTTCTCTCATGCCTTTGAACAATTCCTGCAGCCTAATACAATCCTCTTTTGTGAACTCAGAATCTAAAGGATATTTTCCCAAGAAAATATTCATCATTATAGTGCGTAGAATAATCTCGCACAAATTCTCTGCTTCCCCTTCATTTGCAATATCGTACTTTATCAAAACACGATATATCTCTTGTTTCGGGAAAGCCTGTAAAAACTTTTGTTCCAACAAAACAGATTGCAAAAAGTTCCAGATTTTATCAATCCCCTTATCACTGGAAACATCGTTCCATGTTGAATAATTTATAATAATCATTGTATCTTGAGGAGCGAACTGATAATTATAATGTTCAAAAAAATACGGTAAATCTTTTAAAAAAATATTTTGCAAACAGAAATTACCGTAATCACAAAACTCCGCAGAAATGTGATTGTATAACTCCAGACTTTTTTTAACTTTTTCCTCTACAAGATGTTTTCCAAGTAAATATATTCTTTCAGCATCCAATTTTTCTCCTTGAACAGCGAATTCCGTATTTTCCTTTTCTGTCTCACAAATACAGTATAAAACTGCCTCCATTAACTGTTCTGCCTTCTCGTAGCTTATTGAAGTATGCTCATGTCCTGTATATTTTTCCGCCAGCTTTCCCACAATCGGTACTAATTCACTCATCCCGTAATCCATAGTCAACCTTTACTCCCAACACAAATTTTTCAGAGTTTCAAGATACAACTCGTAATCCCAACGCTGCACCTCATCAAATTGCTCATACTCTTGTCGTCCCTCTGTTTTTTGAAATCCTCTATAACCAGCTCGAATTGCCTGTGCAAATATGGAAAGACATGTTCCTTCCAAATATTCCAAATCACCAAAGCACACATTATCAAATTGCTCTTTCATAAAATGCAATAGCTCATCATCAGTAATTTCATCATTCATTTCATTTTTATAAAGATAAAAAATTTCTTGAAGGCGGATAATCGTATTGACATAGTTGTTTTGATCAATGTAGTCTGAATCACAGAACTCATAAATAATTTTTTGAACAATTCCCTCTCCGAATTCAATTCTTTTCTGTTCTTGCAGAGCATTCTTTCTCTCCTGCAAAATCATTTCCGCATCTTGTTCGCTTATAGAAAGTCCGAATTTTTCTGTTTTCTGATTAGTTTTCAACAAGTTCCCTAATTGATTCTGCTGCACCATAAGAATCCACTCTTTTTCCAATGTTAATCCCCCCTATCGCTTTATTAGTGATAGTAGTATAGCACCAGCTAAATGGCATTTCCAGTCTTTAAAATTCTTGATTTTTATGGTATAATATAAGTAAAGAGAGGACAATATCCTCTCTCTGCTTATACAAAATCTTTTCTTAATTATAAACACATTCTACGATTCCGTAAAGGCTTTTATCTTTCCCATTGAGTTCTTCTTTGTGCCTGCCTTTTCATCTTATCTATTGTTTCCGCTTCTTTCCCTTGCTGAATAATTTTATTTACCTTTTCTTTTCCCATAACTCGATATAAATATTGAACATCCTTTAGTTTTTCTTTCATTTCAATATTTTCGTCCCTAAGTTTTTCTACATATTGAGAAAGCGCATTAACCTTGTTCCATGCTCGTTCACATGACCTTTGCAAATCATTATAATTTCTGGAAATATCCAAGTACGCCCGATACACAGACCGCAGAACCGTTATGATTTTTTCAATCAGTGGCTTTGCCTTTTTCTCTCTATAAGTCTTTCCGATTTCCAATGTTCCGGCTTCTGGCAGCACTTCCTCTGGATCATACGAATACTTAACTGCAAATCGCTCCATATCCTTTACCATAGGAGCAATCTCCACCAGTTTTTTCTCATATCTTGCCGCTTCTTTCTTAGCCACTTCTGCTTTTTTATCTGCTTCCTCACGAATTTTCTGTGCGGAGTGAATCTCCTGTTCAAGATTTTCCAATTCTCCCAACCACTTTTCACTGGTTTCCAGTATGGCAACATTATGTTCTTCCAGACTTTCTTTTTTCGCTTCCAACTCCGCAACTTCCTTTGCCCGTTCCTTTTTCTTAAAGTCCAAAACTGATAAATGCTTTTCATGTGTGCCTTTCTGTTCCCATTCAATCCCACGTTCCAACATAATCTCCGCAAGCTGTTTTTTCTCATGCTGTACCCATTGATTTAATTCTGTTTCGCTTCTGGTGCCTCCTTTAAACCCAAGAGCCGATAATGCCTGTTTCAAAGAAACTCTTGTATCGAGTCCTCTTTTGCTTCCTGTCGTATATGGTACAAAATCAATATGTAGATGCGGTGTCGCTTCATCCATGTGCAAGTACGCAGAAAATACCCGTAGCGTAGGATTCCGTCTTTGAAAATCACGCATATATTCATCAAGCACCTTTGCAGCAAGCTGTCCGTTTTCTGTTGTCGCTCCCATATTGTCTTTATCTCCGATTTGCAGAATGATTTCATGGAACGGTTTCTCCTGTTTGCCGAAACAAATTTTATCATAATAATCATCAATCTTACGGTCACTTCTGGTCTGCTTCTCGTTGTATCGAACAAGAGCTTCATCAAACAATTCGTGATACACGTCTTTGACATCTTCGTTACAGTATTCTACATTCAGATAACTTCTTTCCGAATCTATATTTTTTGCATGGAATTTTCTGCTGTTATGATTAACAGAACCTTTTCCTGTCATAAAACTAATTGTTCGCTTCAATCTTTATCCCTTCTCCCTGTTTAGGGGTAATCAGTGCCGGATACGGCACATAGCTTTGTTACTTTCGTCGAAAGTAACGCAAAAGCACTTTTGACAGCCGTTCCGTCCATCAAAAGCTGCCATTGCGCCCTGCCGGGAGCTTTTCTGTCCTACGGACGGGCGGCTTTCAGCCGCTTTGCTTCTGCCACCATAGCTTTTCGGATAGCTGAAAGCATATTTTCTATCGTATATTCATCCCATCCGGCAAGCCATATCAGTATCCGCTGTTCATCTTCTGTCAGCTCTACCTCTCCGAAAATTTCATTGAGGTCAGCAATCCTCCTGGCTTCACTTTCGTAAAAATACTTATTCACGTTCCGAGTTCCCCATTCCGGCTGAATTATCATCCAATCACACCTTTCTCTTTGTCTGCTATCACAGGGGTGTGACACGCCCCTGTCTATTCTCATCAAGAAACACTACCAGCGGAAACTGTCCAGCACTCCACGTCTATCCAGATATTCCTGTCTGGCTTTTTCCCGTTCCTCCTGTGTTGGAGCAGTCTTAAATTTCCCATATAGTTCATGCTGCACCAAAGAATCCAGTTTCTTCTCTAATCCCTGCCGGATTTCATCCAAACAAGTATCATCCTCCACCAGATAGTGACGGATCAGCAACATAAACAATTCATACGGAATCTGTACATTCTTCATCTTCTCTCCCTTTCTGCGTCGGTTTGCGTCGATAGCGTCGATATTTTCCACACCAGCCTGCTATCAAAAATACCGTCGCAACCGACGCATATCGTCGCTTTTATTCTTTTACTTCAAGGCGTTTCAGAATGATTTTTCTTTCATGCCCCCGCTTATTATCATAGAAAATCCCATAGTCATTGAGCAGCTGGCTATTGACAGTATTCAGCCTTCTGGAAAGCACATTCGCCTGTATCTGTATATCCGGCAGTTGCTTTACAAGTT
Source organism: uncultured Lachnospiraceae bacterium (assembly GCA_900546325.1). GTDB lineage: Bacteria > Bacillota > Clostridia > Lachnospirales > Lachnospiraceae > Faecalimonas. Next base: position 7,551 of record URCR01000026.1, read on the forward strand.
CTGTCGCTGTTCCCTCCCACGCCTGTCTGTCCTCTGTCAGAAACACATTGATTGCTTCTAAAAGAGGGTTCGGTGGCTGTTTCCACAACTCTGTTTCTGCTTTCTTGAATTTCCATACACAACGCTCCCTGTCAAATTCTATAGTCAGTTCCTGATCCGGCTGGTCACGCCCCACAATGTCCATCACTGCTTCATTGTCTGTCCGTTTCTTTTTGTGCATGATAAACGCCCCATCTGCCGCACCCAACAGTCCGTTTGTGCCGGAAATCATATCGAAGCTGTCCTCCGATTCCAGCTTGCGTGTATGATGAACCACCAGCAGGCAGATACCATATTTATCGCTGAATGATTTCAGCTTTGTCACAATCTCATAATCACTAGAATAGCTGTATCTGTCCCCGCCAACTTCACGCACTTTCTGGAGCGTATCAATAATAATCAGCCTTGCGTCCTTACGCTCTTTCAAAAATCCTTCTAATTGCCTGTCTAATCCCTCATTCAAGGTCTTTGCCTGTGTTGCAAAATACAGATTATCTGCACACTCTATACCAAACATACCAGACAGTCGGCGTTGAAGTCTTGCATAATCATCTTCCAATGCCAGATACAGCACCGTTCCTTTCCGCACCGGATAATCCCACAACGGAATCCCCATTGCCACATGATAGGCAAGTTGTGCCATGAAGAATGATTTTCCTACCTTTGGCGCACCTACAAAGAGATATGTGCCGCCATAGAGAAAACCGTCTACAATCGGTACTCTCGGCACAAAAACAGTGTCATACAATTCTGGCATGGACATGGTATGCAGTCCGTCATTCCCGGATTTCTCTGGGTTTTTGGTGGCTTGCTGATTGATTTGTTCCTGTGAATTTGCTATAATTTCATTGTGTTTTTTTACATTCGGCTGCCCCCCATCTGCGCCAACAGATGATACGGGAGCAGTCGTTTTCATTTTTTCCATCATTCATCTTCTCCTTTCAATCCCTCTAACGTAATTGCAATTACCTGCAACGTATAGAGCAGTTCATCATTATCCGGGCTTACTGTTTCCAGCCGCTTTAATTCCTCATGAATAGCTGCCATCTGATTTTTTAATGCCTTATAAACTCTCGGATTTCCCTGTACAACCACGTCCCTGCACGTCAGTCGTCTTATGATATATTCCTGCTTTGTCAAACCAGACAATGCTACCAAATCATTAAGCAGCTTCGCTTCTTCATCCGATACCCGAAATGCTACGGTATGATTTCTCCAACGCCCTTTATAATCAAGACTTCTTTCCATTGCTGTTCTCCTTTTCCATTCGCTCCATTTCCAGCTTTTCTGCCATTTCTGTCTGAACAGTTGGAAATAAATGTGCATACCTGTAAGTGATTTTTTCTGCTTCGTGTCCTACCCGTTCACCAATCGCCAGCACTGAAAATCCCATATTTATCAGCAGCGATACATGGCTATGCCGAATATCATGCACCCGAATCTTTTTCACTCCCGCCTGTTTTGCACCTCGCTCCATCTCATGGTTGAGATAAGATTTTGTAACCGTAAACAGCCGTTCATCTGGCTTGATGTCATAGAACATTTTGATATACTCCTGCATTTCTTCGCAGAGAAACGGGGGCATTTTTACGGTACGGTTGCTTTTCGCTGTTTTAGGGCTTGTAATAATATCACGCCCTTTGGAACGGTGGTACGTCTTGCTGATCGTGACCGTCTGCTTCTGGAAATCAAAATCAGCAGCAGTAAGAGCCAACAGCTCACCGGAACGGATACCGCACCAGTAAAGCATTTCAAAAGCATAAAAGGAACGTGGCTTATCCATCATGGCTTCTGAAAATTTCAGATATTCCTCTTTTGTCCAGAAGTCCATCTCCTTTGGAATTTCATTTCCCATTGTGCCAGCCCGTCTTGCCGGATTGTAAGGCAGATTATAAAAGTTTACAGCATGGTTAAAAATTGCTGTAAGCTGTGCGTGTATTGTCTTCAGATAATCTGCTGAATAGGGCTTACCTTTCTCATCCTGATACGCCATGAGTTCATTCTGCCATGCAATAATGTCTTTTGCTTCAATCTCTGCAATCTTCCGGTTTCCAAAATAAGGTAAAATCTTTGTGCGTATTACATGGCTTTTAGATTCCCATGTACTTTCCTTGACACGCTGCTTTTTATCTGCTTCATAAAGTTCAAAAAAGCTGGCAAATGTCATATCCAGTTTGGAGTTCTGTTTCAGCATAACCTCATGTTCCCAGGCTTGTGCTTCTCTTTTTGTTGCAAACCCACGTTTCTGTGTCTGTTTCCGTTCCCCTTTCCAATTCGTGAAACGATAAATTACCCTCCACGTTCCCGTAGCATTGTCTTTATATACAGCCATTTCCATCATCTCCTTCCAACTTAATCACTGTAACAGACCTTCTTATGAAAGAAAGTAGTATTTACACGCCCCGCTACTGTCATATACCCTTGTTTCTGCAATTCTGTGTTCAATTCCCTTACAACCTGATAGGCTTTGGACTTTGATACCCTTAATTCTGTTGCCACTTCTTCCACCGTCATAAATGATTTTTCTGCCATCTATATCCTCTCCTTTCCCTAAAATTCCTGCCGTTCTCTCCTTCCCGTTCTGACAGGCAACCCTTTTCGGCGCTGTGCCAGTCCCTCTACATAAGGGACGCTCGCTTCTTTTTTAAAGGTCATGGCGTTTGTTCGGTTTGGACGGTCATTCAATTTTTAACTCTTTTTGTTTAAGTTATGTTTTCATGATACTAAATAAATTCCGTTAAGTCAAGTGGTTTGCAGAAAAATCTTAACTTTTTTTATTTAAGTTCCGCTTGCTATTCCTATTTCATCATGTTATACTAACTTCAACAGAAATGTTTAGTATCGGAGGTTTTATTATGGCAATCGGCAAAAGAATCCGCTTTTTCCGCAACCGGAAAGGCATGACACAGAAACAGTTAGGCGAACTCCTCGGTTTTCTAGGAAAGACCTCTGATGTCCGTATGGCACAATACGAATCAGAATCCAGAACACCGAAACAAGACCTTGTAAAAGAAATGGCACATCTCCTCGATGTAAGTCCTCGTGCAATCACTGTGCCGGAAATAGACAGTTATATCGGACTTATGCACACGCTTTTTGCGTTGGAAGATATGTATGGCTTAAAAATCGGAGAGATTGACGGAGAAGTGTGTCTGCGGTTAGATAAATCTGCCGGAACAACCTACACCACTATGTTTGATATGTTCCATGCATGGCAGGAACAGGCTGCCCGTCTGGAACAAGGCGAGATAACCGAAGAAGAATACGACCAGTGGCGGTACAAATATCCCGAATTAGACACCTCAAAACAATGGAGAAAGGTCATTCCCTCACAAGAACTCAGCGACCTTATCTTACAGGACTTGAAACCCGAATCCGACTAATTTTCAACCTCGAAACGCACAAAAACCTTACCGACTTTCAGCTTTATTTCTGAAAATCAGTAAGGTTTTCTGTTATTGAAGTACTCTATTATTCAGTGAGTGATACTCTAAATGTTGCCAAATCGTTGCCAACACTTAAACAATTTTGCTTGCAGCCCTCATAAATAAAGGTTTTTCCAAGTCCATTTCATCACTCAAACTCAATCGTTCCCGGTGGCTTACTTGTCAGATCGTACATGACTCTATTCACGCCTCTGACTTCATTAATAATTCTATTCATCACCTTATTCAGCACTTCATAAGGAATCTCTGCCGCTTCTGCAGTCATGAAATCAACTGTATTGACAGCTCTGAGTGCCACTGCGTAATCATAAGTTCTCTCGTCTCCCATAACACCAACGCTTCGCATGTTTGTGAGACCTGCGAAATACTGTCCGATGCTGCGGTCGAGTCCGGCATTGGCGATTTCTTCGCGATAAATTGCGTCCGCATCCTGAACGATCTTAACTTTTTCTGCATTGACTTCTCCGATGATACGGATTCCAAGTCCCGGTCCCGGGAATGGCTGTCTGTATACGAGATGTTCCGGAATTCCTAATTCCAGTCCGGCTTTACGCACTTCGTCTTTGAACAGGTCGCGAAGTGGCTCGATGATTTCTTTGAAATCTACGTAATCCGGAAGACCTCCTACATTGTGGTGGGATTTGATCACAGCAGATTCACCGCCAAGACCACTCTCCACTACGTCTGGATAAATAGTTCCCTGTACTAAGAAATCCACTGCTCCGATTTTCTTTGCTTCTTCTTCAAATACACGGATGAATTCTTCTCCGATGATTTTACGCTTGCTTTCTGGTTCTTCCACGCCTTTGAGTTTCTCGTAGAAACGTTCCTGTGCATTGACACGGATAAAGTTCAGGTCATAGTTTCCTTCTGGTCCGAAGACTGCCTCTACTTCATCGCCTTCATTTTTACGGAGAAGACCGTGGTCTACAAATACGCATGTCAGCTGTTCTCCGACTGCTTTGGAGAGCATAACTGCTGCTACGGAAGAGTCAACTCCGCCGGAAAGTGCACAGAGGACTTTCCCGCCTCCAACTCTTTCACGGATCGCCTGGATCGATGATTCTACAAAAGAATCCATTTTCCAGTCTCCGGAACATCCACATACATTGTATACGAAGTTGGACAACATCTTTGTTCCTTCCTGTGTATGAAGTACTTCTGGGTGGAACTGTACTGCGTAGAGTCCTTTCTCTTCATTTTCAACTGCCGCTACCGGACAGTCTGCTGTGTAGGCTGAGATTTTGAAATCCGGTGCTGCCTGCTCGATGTAGTCGTTGTGGCTCATCCAGCAGATTGTCTTCTCAGATACATCCTTAAATAATTTTGATGTCGTATCTACATTCACTTCGATTTTTCCATATTCGCGAACCGGCGCCTTACATACATGTCCGCCCAGTAAATGCATCATGAGCTGAGATCCATAGCAGATACCAAGCACCGGAATTCCAAGTTCAAATAATTCTGTGGAATATGTCGGTGAATCTGCTTCGTATGCGCTGTTCGGTCCTCCAGTCAGGATAATTCCCTTTGGATTCATTGCTTTTATTTCTTCTATATCTTTTTTGTAAGAATAGATTTCACAGTATACATTACATTCTCTTACACGTCTTGCAATCAGCTGATTGTATTGCCCGCCAAAGTCAAGAACGATGACTGTTTCATTTTTCACTATGTTTCCTCCTTGCATTTTTTCATTTCTCTTGATAACAAATCTGACACGCACTTGTCTCAGTGTTCTTAGATGATGTAAGATTTCCTGCTTTTCATGCCTGCCAGTTCCCTGCAGTTTCCTGTTTTCCTGCAAACTGCCTTGTGATATTCTGTTGCCAATGTCATTATTATAAAGTAGGTTTTGTTGTTTTACAAGTTAAACTATCACTTTCCTCTTGCATTTCTTCTTTTCATTCCATATTTTTCCGGAAAACACACTGCTTTTGTACTGGTATCGCATCGGATTTCCATGTTATACCGTCGCTTTATGCTTCCATTTTTCTCCCAGATACCGGATCACAAAGCAGATTGCGCGGAAAATCCAGTCGATGACCATTGCAACCCAGATTCCGAATACACCAAGTCCCATGTATTTTCCGAGGATATAGCTAAAAGCAATCCGGAAGATCCACATAGAAAAGATGGACATATACATTGTGTACTGGACATCTCCTGCTGCGCGGAGTGTGCACGGCAGAGAAAATGATAATGGCCAGATCGTCACAGCTGCAACTGCGTGGAATAAGAGGATCTGTTCCGTTGTCTGTGCTGTGAGATCGGATAAGTGATATATCCTTAAAATGGTCGGAATCAACAGCGCGATGATAATATTTTCAACGACCATCCATGCATAAGTGATGATGTGCAGTTTTCTTGTGTAATATTTTACCTGCTCATAATCTCTTGCTCCGACACATCTTGAGATAACTGTAATGATCGCCAGATTGATCGACATTCCCGGAAGGATCTGGAACATTGCCACCGCATTGGAAACCGCATTTGCGGCGATTGCATACGTTCCAAAAGTAGACACCAGACTTAACACGAGAATTTTCCCTAACTGGAACATACTGTTTTCCAGTCCGTTCGGAACGCCGATCTTTAAAATATTTTTGACCATCTCACCGTCAAACCGATATCGGAATGTTTTTTCCAAATGTAATACTCTCTTCTGATTGCATAGTAAAATTGTAATCAATATTGCTGCGACTGCTCTGGAAACCAGTGTAGGGATTGCCACACCTTCTGTCCCGCAGTGGAATCCGTAGATTAAAATTGCATTTCCACTCACATTGATCACATTCATGATCATAGACACGATCATCGGGATTTTGGAATCACCCATTGCACGGAAAATAGCGGCTCCTCCATTATAAAGAGCGATAAACGGAATGGATGCGGTTACAATCATCAGATAAGTATTGGCATGTGCCATAACATCTGCCTCTATTTTTCCAAACACACCGTGTAAAATAAAGCTCTTACACAGATAAACGATCGCTGTCACTACCAGCGCACTGATCGTGATAAACCACACAAGCTGTCCGGCAGACTTACACGCCTCGTCCTCTCTCTTTCTTCCAAGATACTGTCCTGCGACAACAGCTCCGCCGGTTGCCAGAGCCGAGAAAATATTGATAAGCAGCACGACAATATTGTCAACCAGTGATACTCCGGACACTGCAGCTTCCCCGACACTTGCCACCATAATGGAATCTGCCATACCTACGAGGACAGCTAAAAATTGTTCGATAATCAGCGGAATGATCAACGCGACCAGCGCTCTATTATCGAACAATTGTCTTTCTTTGCTTATTTTCATCTCTCACTTCCCCCTTCGTACTGACAGCAGATAATAGTTCTGTCTATTTTATTATACGTCTGAAAAAAATGAGAGACAAGTAGCTTTTTATTCTTTTTCTGTTTTCGCTCTGCTTTTGCTGTATCTCATACCTGCTTTTACACGGTATGTCTATTCTGCATCTTTGAATTCATATCCATGTTTTTCATTATATTTCTTCATCACAAAATAGAGCGGAGCAATAATGATCATCGCGCCCAGTCCGATGATCAGCTTCTTTACATCTGCATTGAACAGAAGCCACACACTGACGATTGTCGCAAGAATCGGAATAGTATATCCCAGCGGAATGCAAAATGTGGATTTCATTCCACGCCGTCTGAATGCAATTACAGAAAGGCAGGTCGGAATATACTGGGTAAATCTTGAAATAACACTGATTGCCGCCAGCTGTGTAAATGTTCCTGATAATGCAATCGGGATAACGAGTACGGCTGTGATCAAAACGGCTACGATCGGTGTTCCTTTTTCTGTCTTTTTCGTAACAACCGGAGGAAGCATTCCTCTCTCTGCAAGTGCCAGGCAGCCACGAGGTGTCAAGAATGAAGATGCCACATTGATTCCGCCAATGGATACAAGCGTTCCTACCGTAACGATGATTCCACCTGCATTTCCGAGAACTGTAGAAGCCATCGCATCTACAACCGGAGTCTCTGTTCCGTGCAGATTTCCACCTAAAATTCCGATGCTCACAAACTGGATCATAAAGTAGATCAAAGACACACACCCGATCGATACTGCAATTGCGATCGGAAGATTTTTCTTTGGATTCTCCATATCCTCTGAAGCAGTTGAAATTGCTTCAAATCCGGTAAAAGCATAGAAGATGAGAATTGCCGCCTCTGAAAACTTTCCTGTTGTGATTCCTTCCGGGATGACCGGCTGGAAATTCCCCCCTTTAATAAAGAAGATACCAACTGCGATAAACAGAACAAGCGGAACCAGTTTTCCAACTGTTGCAATGTTATTTACATATTTTGCCAGATCTACACCTAAAATATTAATGATGCTTAATCCGCCGATCACAAGGACGATCGTAACAATGCGCATCGGTCCTTCTGCAACAGAAGGCACAATTGCGGAAAGTGCTGTCACAAATCCGACTGACATTGTTGCCCACGCAATGATCTGGACAATGTATTTCATAAATCCTACTTCAAATCCGGCAAAATTTCCAAATGCCTCTTTTGCATAAATATATGCTCCGCCGTTTGACTTGAAAAGTCCCGCAACTTCCGCAAAGCAAAGTGCCATAGAACCTGCCAGCAGCGTTATAAACAAATAGACGAACAAACTGCTTGTTCCGAGAATGTCAAATGCCTGCCCCGGCAGCAAAAAGATACCGGAACCTATAATCGCATTCATTCCTAATAAGATAATACTGAACAACCCGAATTTTTTCTTTGTATCTCCCATGTTTCCTCCTTATCCTCTGCATTTCTCTGCAAATTTCTGAAACAATTTTGTCATGTTCTCATGTCCGAACTTTGTCATCATCTCCGGATGCCACTGAACTCCAAGCATAAACGTTCCTTCTTTCCTCTCGATTGCTTCCACAACACCATCCAGTGCCCTTGCCGTCACACAAAATCCCGGTGCCGTCTCTTTGATGCTCTGGTGGTGGAAAGAATTGACCATTTCCTTTTCTCCCAGGACACTTTCAAGAAAGCTTCCCTTTGCTATCTCTACCTGATGAATCGCACTGTATCTCGGTGCCTGCTGTACATGCTGACCGGAGTCTGGCTGCTGTGTTCTCAGATCCTGATAGAGCGTTCCGCCATAAGCAATGTTCATGGCCTGAATCCCCTTGCAGATCCCGAACACAGGAATCTTCTTCTCATCCGCAGCATGTATCACCGCCAGATAGAACCGGTCCACTTCATTCATTGTAAATCCCTGTCCCGGCATCGGCTGCTCTCCGTAAAGTGTCGGGTCAATGTCGTAGCCTCCGGAGAGGACAATTCCGTCGAGCCCCTCCATCTGCTCCTTTACATCATCCAGATCAGAAATGACCGGAAGCAGCACGGGGATACAGCCTGCCTTTTCAAGACTTTCCACATAGTCATTATTGACATAGGACCGGTAGATTCCCGGAAGCATTCCGCCCTCCATGATCAGTATGTTTCCTGTAATTCCAATTCTTGGTTTTCTCATAATTTCTACGTCCTTTCTGCTTCTCTTCTTAACGGCACTCTGAAAGCTTTGTCTTGCCGATCATCAGGTTCAGAATCTCAATATCTGTCTGCTTCATTCCTTCTTTGCCTACATACCCGACAGCCTTGACGGTATCCTCCGCATTGTCCATCACAATGCCGTCCCCCGCCTCAAACCGGATTCCGCGCATTGCCATCTGATGTCCCAAAAATGCAGACTGCAGTGCTGATGATATTTTTGCCGCACAACTTGGTTTTGCCCCGTCGCAGACCATCCCGCCGATATTTGCGATCGTATTGATCACAGTATTTTCAATCTGCTCTTCGCTTCCGCCGCAAAGGTATGTAAGCGCCGCTCCCGCTCCGGCTGCCGCACAGACAACACCGCAGTACGCAGAAAGCGCTCCGATATATCTTTTTTGATCCTGTGCGATCAGATTTGAAATACACAGTGCGCGCATCAACTCTTCTTCCGTTTTTCCCTTTGCCTTTGCATACTCTATGACAGGCAGTGAGCAGGTCATCCCCTGATTCCCGGATCCGGAATTGATGATCACCGGCATCGAACATCCGCTCATTCTTGCATCGGATCCGGCTGCCGCCCGGGCGATCAAACGCCACTTTAGCGAATCCCCTTCTTCTTCCTGAAGGATCCTTCCAATCTGGGCGCCCCAGCTGTTCTTTAATCCTTCCTCTGAAATCGCATAATTGTATTCAATCTGCCTTCTCAGTGTCTTCTCTACATCTTTCATCTGCACATTCTCTGCAAACCGGACAATTTCTTTCACATTCAGACAAGACTTGTCAAGTTCCTTGTTTGCATTCTCTTCCTTTTTCTCACAGAGTACCTTGTCATTGACTCTGATATAAGTGATATTCGTATGCGCATACTCAATCCGCACAACCGCCTCATCAGCGCCTGCATATACTCTCACTTCAATAAACAGATTTGCCGTTCCTTCCTTGAGGATACATGTACAGAAATGTTCCGAGAGAAGTTCTCTGGTCCGTCTTCTGTCTTCCTCGGTAATGCTCTCCAATACTTCTAGTTTCTGTCCTGCATCCCCGCCGACAATTCCAAGAATAACTGCAGTTTCCACCCCTTTCATCCCACCGGAGTTCGGAACTTTTACTCCTTTTACATTCTTAATAATGTTGCCGCTGCACAATACCTCTGCTCTCTCCGGAAATTTTCCGAGCTTTTCCCTCGCCGTCGCTGCCGCATATGCCAGTGCGATCGGCTCTGTACATCCGAGTGCGGGAACAAGTTCTGCATTCAGAATACAGACATACTTTTCATACAATTCCTGATTCATTTCTTTCCCTCTTTTGTCTTCGTTTTCATCCATTTAAAAATAGAAAGGTGTTTCTTCAAATTCAAGCTGGTATTATTACTGATAATATCAACTTTTCTTTCTCTGATAATATCACTAATAATATCAATCGTCAATCATCAATAATTCACTAATTTTTTATAAAACTTTTAGATAAATTTACCAGTTGCTTTTTTTCTTCTATTATTGGGAGATATCCTGACACAAGATACCACTTCTCAAAGTTTCCTTATTTACTTCTTCCCCTATCTCTTGTATGATTGATATAAATACTGGTGTGCTGTCTCATTTCCTTTCAGCTTACAGGTTATTTAGCGAACTGTGAGTGATGCAGTATACTGGTCAGGCACGAAAGGAGTGTTTTCATCAATTATGGGTGGAAAAAATTTAAAAGAAATCGTATATGATTCTGTTTTAAACAGTATTTATTCTTCCGAATACCGCGCAAATGAAATTATTACCGAGACTTCTCTAATTAAAAAATATGGTTACAGCAAATCCCCGATCCGCGAGGCTTTAACAGCCCTGTGTCACGAGGGGGTTCTGAAAAATATTCCAAGATGCGGCTATCAGGTCATTGCCCTGACTTCGGAGGATGTTCAGAAAATGTTAAACTACCGGCTCATTCTGGAGACCGGCATGCTGCGCAGCTGTTTTGATTCTGTTACCGAAAAGCAGCTTCAATCTCTCGAAGAGCTCGCCGCTCTCTGTAACAAGAACACCGAGGATGTCATGGAACACTGGATATACAACACAGATTTTCATGTCGCACTTCTCTCCCTGGGAGAAAATGACTATGCATGCGGACAGCTTCGCAGCTGTATGAATATGCTCTGGCGGGCATATGCACAGCTTCACTGGAATAGCTGGAGCAATTATAACATTCCCGCCGATATGAAATACCACGATATGATCATCAGAGCAATCCGCGAAAAGAAACTGGAAGATGCCATCGCTTATCTGGAAAAGGATCTCAATGACTTCGGTACCTCCTCACCCAAGGAATCATAAACCTCCCCTTATATTTCCATTTCTCCCAAAAAAGCTGATAGAACGAGAATATTTCTACCCCCTTTCTATCAGCTTTTCTTTCGACACTGTATATCTTTTTCTTTCTTCCAGTTTTTTACTGTTTCTTAGTTTTTTCTGCAATATGTGCAGCAACTTTCACATCCTCTTTTTGAATATGAGTTACAAGCCATTTTCCCACATTTTGATTAATTTTACCAACCAACACTACGGTAGGACCACTTTCTTCTAGTTCATGCTCTAATTGGTTTATCACTTTTTTGAATCCCTCATGATACCTCTTATGGTTTTCCTTGTCAGGATAATTATACTTTCTCTGTAACGCTTCCTCATCATCAAAATGCTTTTTCGTATATTCCTTCAAAAACTGCACTGTAGATGCGATTTCACTTCTTCCTTTTCCCTCTGCACACGCTTCTAACAGTTCATTAATTCGATCGAATAAAATTTTATGCTGGCTGTCAATGACTTTGTGCCCTGTCTCCAGACTATCATCCCACGTGTACTCTTTTATGCTCAGCTTTTTTAGTTCTCTTGCCGGAGCGTACATATTTGTATTATGCGTATATGCCAGTGGACTTTGTGTGTGCGACACAGTAGAAACCGACTCTCCACGTCCCCTCCACTCATGATCATTTTTGTTTCCTGCAGATGTCTGCGACTGCAACTTAAATCTTGCCACAAGTTCTTTTAATAATTTTGCCTGATTTGAAAGTTCATGGCTTGCTGCTGCACTTTCCTGTGCCGTGGCTGAATTTGTCTGTACAACTCCTGAGATTTCATCCACTCCACTTGTCACTTGTGAAATCTTATCGGACTGTTCTGCCGCTGCCACTGAAATTTTATCCACATATTCCACAGCGCTCTTTGTGCTGTCCACAGTGACAGAGATCGCTCTCGCTGTTTCGTCAGCAATTGTTGTACCATTTTCGACTGCCTGAATCGTTCCTTCAATCAACATAGTCGTATTTTTAGCTGCTTCTGCACTCTTCGATGCAAGATTACGCACTTCATCAGCAACCACTGCAAATCCTTTTCCTGCCTCTCCGGCTCGAGCGGCCTCTACCGCTGCATTCAACGCCAGAATATTCGTCTGGAATGCAATATCTTCTATCGTTTTTATAATTTTCCCGATATCTCCTGATTTTTGGCTGATTTCTTCCATAGCATGGATCATTTCCTTCATCTGGCGGTCAGATACCGCTAACTCGCTCTGCGCCTGCATTACCTTGCTGTTTGCTTCCTCTGCGTTCGCAGCAGTATTTTTTACCTGTCCCGAGATATCACTGATTGTTCCTGCCAGTTCCTCTACGGACTCAGACTGCTCGGCTGCTCCCTGTGATAAAGCCTGTGCTCCCGCTGACACTTGTTCTGCTCCGTTTGCCACCCGATCAGAAGCAATGTTAATTGCCTGAAGTGTATCGCTCAGATAACAATTCATCTTCTGGATCGAATCCAAAATAGGCGCAAAGTCTCCTTTGAAAATACTGTCATCCACATGGAAATCAAAGTTTCCTTTTGCCATCTCATCCATAATATTTCTCAAACTTTTTACAATGCTTCCCAGCCCACTGCATGTGGCACGAACGCTTTTCACTAAGCTTCCAAATTCATCTTCAGACTGATACTCTAAGCTCTGTGCCATCTTTCCATTTGCAATTCCTTCCATTGCAAGCTCTACTTCCTTAACAGGTCTTACAATCATTGCAGTAACTTTTATACAGATAGTAAGCGCTGTCGCAATCGCAACAACAATCAGCACAGCAAGAACAATGACAGTTGTATTAATCATACTTACTTCCTTTTCCATTGTTTCCGTGCGGATCTGATTTGTCTGCTCATTCAACGGGTTTATCAATTCAATCACTCTTGTCAGTGCCGGTGTACACTTTGTCAGGATAAGATCCTCTGCCTCTTTCTTATCTCCAGCCTCTAGAGCGTTCATCACTTCCTGCCCGATATCGAACCATTCCTCCATTGCCTGTTTATATTCATCGACCATTTCCCGATCAAGAACTCCGGCATTTTCAACCACTTCAAAATTTTGTTTGATTTCCTTTATATTTTCCTCTACAATCTGTTTGTTTTCTTCATAGTTTTTAGAAGAAATGACCATATCTCTCAAAGCTCTCGCTGCTATATTTGTATCAATTCTATTGTTCTTTATTGCATCATCTACAACAACCGCTCCCTGCATAAACTCCTGCATGTTTCTGTGCGCTCTTTTCAATCCTCCAACAGCCACACACGCAATAATTACCGTCATCAAAAGAATGATGCCGAAACTTGCCAACAATTTTCCTCTCACGTTTAGTTTCTTCATCTTTTCAATCTCCTCCTGTCTTTTGTATTCTAAACAATTGATGTTCTTCTCTATTCAAAAGAGAAGACATCTCTTCTATGAATCAGATTCATGTTCCGAGATGTCTTCCTCATTATTTGTACGTTCTTCTCTACTCTCCTCTTCTGAATCCTTTTGAGCAAATTTTAAAAAGTATGCATAAATATCTACTACCGCCTGATATAATTCCGGTGGTATCTCTCTTCCAAGTTCCATCTGGGTAAGCACTGTTGCAAGCGAATTATCCTCGTATACTGGAACTCCGTTATCATTCGCAATCTCTACGATTTTCTCTGCCACATACCCCATACCAGAAGCTACAATCACCGGTGCGGCATCTTTATTCTCTTCGTACCGGAGTGCAACTGCTTTTTTATTCATTATTTCATCATATTGTGACATTAAGAGAATTTCTCCTTTCAAATATCTTAGGGAAAGCTGCTGAAACTGAAATAGGTTCTCTTCCCTGCTCTACTGCGAGATATTCTACTGTCAGATTATTCTTCTTCATGATCTCTCTGAGCCCTTCCCTGATTTCTGCTTCATTTTCCGCCAATGTATCCGGATAATGAATAAGCATATCCATTTTCCCTTTCTCATAATACATCATAATATCAAAAAATCCAACATCTTTCATATCAAATTTTATCAGCAGCTTAATTCCTTTCTCCTCTGAATTCTCATTTCCCGATCTTTCATTCGGATCAATCCAGATTTCCGAGAACATCGGAACTCCATCAAGAATAACCGGAAGCATCAGATGCATTACTGGCATATATACACTTTCATTAATCAAAATGCTGTTGATAATATTAAAAAATGCATCTTTATTCTCAATTCCTGCCTCTCCTTTAGCTCCGGCTCCCAAAATGTTCAGCAGATGTTCTGACCATTCTGCTTTCCCTGCTGCCTTATCAAAATCCACCGTTTTTAGCATATCGGCAAATTCTTCTGGCTTCATGTTTCCGAACTGCTTTTGAAAAGAAGGATAGTTTAACAACTTTCGAAAAGACTGCGTAATGTTTTCCAGATTTCCGTTTTCATATCTGGCCGTGTTAAATGTCAGCAGATTGATGAGATCCCTTATTTTCCCCATATTTTTTGTTTCTGAAATATAAGTTCCAAGGAACGGGATAATCTCCTGCTTTAAAATCTGTGTATTCCGCCCATTATTCTCTATACTGTGCTCCAGCAGTTTCCCCGAGAGCTGATGAAGGATCTCCCTGTCTTTACGGAACATGTAACCTTCCATCTCTTTTAAATATCCTTTGATCGTATTAAAAATATGATTTCCCGATGACAGATCATTATACTTTTTCAGGAAGTCAAGAATACTTGTCTTAAGTTCCACCGTGGAAGCCTCATCCATGATTCCCCTTAGCATAGTGAATAATGGTCCCTGAAGTCTGTTCGCACCGTCTGTCTGACTCTTTAAAAATGCCTGAAGATCATCCGGGGACATCTCCAGTGCCTGAAACAGCGCGTGAATTTCCTCTGCCGTCCCCTTGCTGATCCCAGCCTCGATCAGGTTCGCCATTCCGTTAAATAAAAATTGACTCATCACTTCTCTCAATCTTGGTACATTCTTTAGCGTCTGGATAAAATTTCCAAAATTAGATTCATACGCCAGCCCCTGTCGAACTCCCTGTTCTTGTCCTGCCTCCGGCTTCTGATCCGTTCTTACAATTTTACTCGGATCTACCGGATTTTTTATATTCAAATTCTCCGATGGAGATAAATTCTGCTTATTTACAGCATTTTCATATCCTGCAACCGGAGTTGTAACTTTTAAAATATTTGACATTTTTTCACCTACTCTGTATTTTCTTCTTATCCTTTTCCTGAATTTGGACGATATTAAAAATATATCAAACATCAAACATTTAGACAAGGCGGTGCTAATAATTATGGATAATATGCTTGAAGTATATCTTTATGAAACAAATACTCTTTTAGAACAGTTAGATGAACTTTTGATAAATGCAGAAAAAATTCAAGATTTTACAACAAATGATGTAAACGAAATCTTCCGTATCATGCATACAATCAAAGGTTCTTCCGCCATGATGGAATTTTCTACACTCATGGAGATTGCTCACCATATAGAGGATCTGTTCTTTTATATCCGGGAAAATGGTTTAGATTCTATGACCCCATCACACAAAAATGATTTATTTAACCTGATGTTTCAGTCTACCGATGCTCTTCGTACCGAAGTAGAAAAAATCGAAAACGACGAGCCTCTTAGTAGTAATATCGACAATGTCATAACAGATATTAATAGTTTTTTAGAAAAAATCAGTTCTTCCGGCGGAGCATCTGCACCGTCAGTGCAGACAGCGGCGGAGTCAGAGACAGTTGCAGCACCTGCCGGATCTGATTCTTCTATTCCTGAAAGTGTTTCCTCCAGCAAGGCTCCATTTCTGGTCAAGATCACTTTTGAACAGGGCTGCGGAATGGAACATCTTCGCGCATTTATGGTAATCACTGCCCTGAAAGACTCAGACCTGCAGTTTGAATTCTATCCGGATGACGTTGAGACGAACAGTAATGCAAGTGAATTTATTATCGAAAATGGATTTTACATAGGCTTTTTCAGTCATGATGACCTGGAGCATGCACTTCATATCATCAAGGATCAGAACAGTATTGAGACATATGAAGTAGTTGAAAACGATAACTCTTCTGAACTTGTCAAGAAAGATGCCCCTGAGCATACAGAGCAGAAACAAGGACAGACAGAAGCGGAGACAGTTGTTCAAAAGGCGGCCGCCAGCACAGCTTCTTCTGCGCATACTGCCCCTGTAAAGCAGAGTTTGATCAGCGTAAATCTTTCTAAGCTGGACAGCCTTGTTGCATTAGTTGGAGAGATCGTTATTACTGAATCAATGGTAACTTCTTCTCCCGACCTGCAAAATTTAAAACTTGATAACTTTTTGAAATCTGCTCGCCAGTTAAGAAAGCTCACCGATGATCTTCAGGATATTGCCATGTCTCTGCGAATGGTTCCTGTGTCTGGCACTTTCCAGAAAATGAACCGAATCGTGCGTGACATGAAGAAAAAATTAAACAAAGATGTGCGTCTTACAATCATTGGAGAAAACACTGAGGTGGATAAGACAATTGTAGACAGCATTGGCGATCCGATCATGCATATTGTACGTAATTCTATGGATCACGGAATTGAACCAACTGTGGAAGAACGTATTGCTGCCGGCAAGGAGCCTCAGGCTGAGATCATTCTCTCCGCCGCCCATACCGGAAGTGAGGTTATTATCTCAATCAGCGATGACGGGCGCGGAATGGACACCGACGCAATCCTTTCAAAAGCTGAACGCAACGGCCTCCTTACAAAACCTGCCGGGGAATATACAAAAAAAGAGATTCTTTCTCTCCTCATGCTGCCGGGCTTTTCTACAAACGAATCCGTAACCGAATTTTCCGGCCGTGGTGTTGGAATGGATGTTGTCAAGAAAAATGTGGAAGCAGTAGGCGGCACGATTACAATTACCAGCGAATTTGGGAAAGGAAGCTGCACTACATTGAAGATTCCTTTAACGATGGCAATTGTTGATGGCATGGAGATTTCCGTAGGGAAGTCCATGTTCACGATTCCGATCGCCAATATTCGCCAGTCATTCAAAGCTCAGAAAGAAGATATCATTCTCGATGCGAGTGGCAATGAGATCATCAAATGCATGGATGATTTTTATCCAATCGTCCGCATTCACCAGCTCTACAATATTGAAACAGAAATTACAAACATCGAAGACGGTATTCTGATCTGGGTGGAAGCAAGCGATAAATCTTACTGCTTATTTGTCGATGAACTTCTTGGCGAACAACAGGTAGTCGTGAAACCTCTTCCGGCCTTTCTGAGCAGTTTTAACATTAAGGATTCTGGTATCAGCGGGTGTACAATCCTCGGTGATGGAAATATTAGTATCATCCTTGACATTCTGAATCTTTACGGTGTTTCTCATCATCAATACTAAATTTATACTTGGAGGAATAGATATGTCAGTAGATATAAATGAAAACACAACAGCAGAATTAAATGCCGAAGAGGAAACTTCTCTTTGCACAGAACGTTTTCTTACTTTTAATACAGATGGGCTTACAGTCGGTGTCAGCACAAATTATGTGATTGAGATCATAACAAATCATGCAATTACAATGCTTCCTCTCGTTCCTGATTATGTAAAAGGGATTATTAATTTAAGGGGACAGATCATCCCTATTATCGATATCCGTCTCCGAATGGGAAAGCCTGCGATTGACTATACAAATACTACCTGCATTATCGTTCTGAACATTGATTCTGCTTACATCGGTATTATTGTAGATGCAGTACAGCAAGTTGTGGACATCGACCAGAGCAAGATCTCTTCTGTTCCGGTTGAAAACCAGCAAGAGCTGATCAATGGGATGTTGTCGATGGAAGACCGCTCTGTCATTTTATTTCTTGACTGCCAGCAATTAACACAAACGTATTAAAAGGAACTCTATTATGCTGATTATTAATGAAAACGACTTTCAGGTTCTTGTTTCTTTCGTAAAAAAAAATTACGGCATTGACCTTTCTAAAAAGAAACAGCTAATTACCGGAAGACTTTCCAACACCATTCTTTCCATGGGTTTTTCCAGTTTTCACGATTATGTGAACCATCTGGTCAAAAACAAAAAACCAGAAGACATTGAACTGATGCTGAATAAACTCACAACAAATTATACCTTTTTCATGAGGGAAAAGACACATTTCGACTATCTTTCAGAAGTCATCCTGCCTTATCTTGTATCAGTAAAACGGGATCGTGTCTTAAGTATCTGGAGTGCAGGTTGTTCTTCCGGCGAAGAACCCTACACAATTTCCATGGTTCTCAAAGAGTTTTTTGGCTCCAAGTCATCTATGTGGGATACTCGTGTATTGGCAACAGACATCTCCCCGAATATGCTGTCTGCTGCTTCACAGGCCGTATACGAGGAGTCATCTTTAAAGGATCTTCCTGCCGGATGGAAGGAAAAATATTTTCGCTCAGCCGGACAACGCGGTGTGTATACGGTTTCCCCTGAGATTCGTTCAAACGTTATTTTCAGAACCTTTAACTTGATGGATCCAATCCGCTTCCGGCTGAAATTTGACATTATTTTCTGCCGCAACGTTATGATTTACTTTGATCAGCCTACAAAGGATGCATTGGTAAACCGTTTCTATAACGCAACAAATCCAGGAGGGTATCTCCTCATCGGACACTCTGAAGGTCTTAATAAGGATACAACTCCTTACACTTATTTAAAACCTGCAACTTATCGCAAACTTTAAACCTTAAGCTGCTCCTGTTACATTGGAGCAGCTTTTCACTTACTACTCATATTTTAAATGAAAGGACAGTGTAATATTAATGTTATCAAAGAAAATTAAAGTATTAATTGTAGATGACTCCTCCTTCTTTCGTCAAATGATGATTCAGGCTTTTTCTTCTCAGACCGATATCGAAGTCGTCGGATATGCTATCAATGCATACGATGCCAGACAAAAGATTCCAAAACTCCAACCGGATGTAATGACTCTGGATGTGGAAATGCCAGGAATCAACGGTATCGAATTTTTAAAACAGCTTCTTCCAACCACACCACTTCCGGTCATCCTTGTTTCCTCTCTGAATCTCAGTGTCTTTGATGCTCTTTCCGCGGGAGCAGTAGATTTTGTAAGAAAACCGGATATGAGCAGGGCAAATTCAAAAAATATCTTCTTCTCTGCTCTTCTCTCGAAACTCCGCATTGCTTCTGTTTCAAAAGTGCGTGTAAAAAGACCTGCTGTTACTGCCCCCCTTCCTCCTGTACCCAAAGCATCCTCCGCATTTCTAAACTCCACAATTATTGGAATAGGTGCATCTACAGGAGGAACGGAAGCTACCCTTGCCGTCCTGCAAAAACTTCCTGCTCAGGTACCCGGAATTGTGATTACCCAGCATATGCCCGAAGGATTTACTGCGATGTACGCAGAACGTCTGAACCGGATCTGTAAACTTGAAGTAAGAGAAGCAAAAAACGGTGATCTGATCCGTCCCGGCCTTGCTTTGATTGCCCCCGGTTCTATGCAGATGGAAGTAATACATACGGTCCGCGGCTATGCAGTTCAATGTCATCCCGGTGCAAAAGTCAGCGGGCACTGTCCTTCCGTCGACGTCCTGTTTTCTTCTATTGCTAAAAACGTTTCCTGCTCCAAAGTCGGAATCATTATGACCGGAATGGGGCGCGACGGTGCTGACGGGCTTCTGAAAATGCGACAGGAAGGCGCCTTTACAATTGGACAAGACAAAGATTCCTGCGTTGTATACGGAATGCCAATGGCCGCCTACAATATCGGTGCAGTCACAGTACAAGCTTCCTGTGAAAACATTCCTTCTGTCTTGATGAATCATTTGAGAAAACAATAAAAGTTGATTTTGTTATTATTCTTTCCGCAAATTTGCCGATAGTTATAGTATAGAACACAGAGTGTTGTTACCTTAAGAAACCATTATACAAAGTAAGGAGTCCTGTATGAAAATAAACACAAACAATCCACTAAAAAATTATTCTGATTTGCGGCTTTATACAAAAGAATCTGCCGTTGTTTCTGCAGGAACAGCCAAGAATCGTAATTTTGATGCAATTACAATTCACTCAGATCCACGTCAGATTGAAGAACATACTTTCAGCAGCATGTTGGCACGCGAAGTGATGCAGGAGACTTCCGTCTCTGCTTCTGAAGAGCAGCTATCTGATTTAAAACAACAGATTTTTTCTGGGAATTATCATATTGATGCTGAGGCAATTGCACGGAAGATGCTTTTAGTTTAAGGAGGTATGCAAAATGAATGAATATGCTTCCTTTATTGGAGTCATAAAGGAATTTATCCAGTTATTTGAAACTTTGATCCCTATTGAACAAAAGAAACTTGATTCTGCCATTCATAATCAAGTTTCTTTTGTCGAGGACTGTATGAATCAAGAACAAGCCGCTGTTCTGCGCCTTCGCGGACTGGAACTAAAGCGGCAGAAAGTACAGAAAGAATTAGGAATGGAGAATCTTACTTTTAAGCAGTTGATTGAAGAAGCACCAGAGGATATAAAAGATTCTCTTGTTCCTTTGTTCAATGAATTAAATGAAAAGGTTGCTTCTTTCCGTTCCATAAGCGACAGTGTAAAAGATACCATTGCGGTAAATCTTCACACCATTCAGTCGGCATTGGCTTCTGGTTCATCCGGAAATGCGACCTACTCTCCCTTGAGAGATAAGGACGGGGGAAGCCAGACACATTTTACAAGTAGATCCGTTTAGTTAGTCAGGAGGAATTTTATATGATACGTTCAACATTTTCCGGCTTCACAACAGCTCAGCTCGCCATGGCGGCAAGCCAGCGCGCACTTGATGTTACCGGACAAAACATTGCAAACATTAATACACCAGGGTATACAAAGCAGCGCCTTGACATTGCCAGCCTAAACACACAAGGCGCCAACTTTTACAACTCTGATAACAATATCCGTGTCGGTTACGGTGTCCATATGACAGGTATTTCACAACTTCGCGATCCTTTCCTTGACACACAATACCGTTCACAGATTGGAAAACTGGGAACAACTGATGCACATGCAGCTTCTTTTGAGCAACTTGCTCCTATTTTTGATGAGACTTCAAAGGATGGTATTTTATCTGCATTAAACAATATTACGAGCTCCCTTGACAAACTGAGCTCTCAGGTCGGCAATCAGGAATTTGATACGATGGTTCGCTCCAACATGCAGATTCTTCTCAACCTGTTCCGTGACAATGCAAACCGCCTTGCGGATGTCCGCACCGATACAACAAACGGCTTTAAAACAACAGATGTATCGGATGTCAACGAAATGCTCGAGAATATTGCGAACCTTAATACAAGTATTAAAAACAGCCAGATTCTCGGAAATCCTGCACTGGAACTCCAAGATCAGCGAAATGATCTTCTGGATCAATTAGCGAGTTACCTTCCGATCTCCGTAAAATATTCCGATCAGGAAGTTGGACCGGGGCAGTTTGTGGAAGTTCTGGATGTGACATTTACCGCCTCAGATGGAACAAAATACTCTTTGATCTCTGATGGAAATTATGGATCTCTAGATGCTGATATTACCGGACAACCGGTAAGACTCAGTCTTACTGATTCAAAAGGGAACGCAGGAACCGATATCACTGACCGCTTAAGTAATGGTACATTAAAAGGAACTTTGGATTTTCTCAACAAATCTGGTGATTTTGATAACTCTGATTTCAAAGGACTTGGATATTACGAAAAAGCCCTTGACTCTCTCGTAAATGAATTTGCAACAAAATTCAATGAACTGAATCAACCAAAAATAAAAGATGGGCAGGGAAATATTATCGATGATCCAAATAACAAAAATCCTTTGTTTGAGACAACCGATGGTTCCACCACCTTTACCGCTTCGAATATTAAAATTGCAGAAGGATGGCTGAATGGAAGTTACGGTATCACAGCTTCTAAAGATTTTTCAAGTGGCGATATTGGTTCAACAGCCCACGATAATATCGATGCCATGATCAAAGCTATGGATGATTCCTGGGACTTCACAGTGGGCAACACTACTTTCTTCAAAGGAAGTTTTTATGAATGCTTTAACAATATTTCAACAACATTGGCAATTGATACAAAATCTGCCAACACAATTCTTGAAAATCAGATTTCTGTCCTGAATCAGACTGCAAACTCACGAGATGCCGTCTCAGGAGTTCAGCTCGACGAAGAAGGAATGGACTTAATGCACTATAATCAGTCGTACA
Organism: uncultured Lachnospiraceae bacterium; assembly: GCA_900546325.1. Lineage (GTDB taxonomy): Bacteria > Bacillota > Clostridia > Lachnospirales > Lachnospiraceae > Faecalimonas. Next base: position 30,075 of record URCR01000026.1, read on the forward strand.
CTGCAGCCGCAAGACTTATGACGACTTTAGATGAAGCTTTAGATGTTCTCATTAACAAAACTGGTGTTGTTGGACGATAAATCAGGAGGTTTTTTATGCGAATTACTACAAATGCTATTTTAAGAAATTACAGATCAAATTTGAGTGCTTCTCTTTCTAACTTAGATTCTGCACGGACAAAAGTAATGACTGGACGCCAGTTTAATTCTGCTGCTGAAAATCCAGGTGCTTCGTTGCGCTCTTCCACCTTGTACCGAAAATATGCAAGAAATCAGGATTATCTCTCCTCTGTAAAAGATGTGCAATCTTTTCAAGATTCCCAGGAGGATGCGGCTATGCAGATCAATGACCTTGCTTCCACACTCAGTAAACAGTATGGACTGGAAGCACTTAACGGAACAAACGGCTCTGCCGATATCCGCAAGACTTATGCCGACGCATGGCGCGGTGCACAGGAAAGTATGCTTTTAAGTCTGAATGCCACTTACGAAGGCAAATTTGTTTTTGCCGGAAATGATGGTCAGGAAGCTCCGTTTAAGCTTGAGACAAAAAATGGACAGCAGATTTTAACCTATCGGGGAGTGGATGTCAATTCTACCGATCCAAAAGACCAAGCTGTTTTGGATGAACTCGCAAAGGAAACTTCCTATGTAGACTTAGGATTTGGTATGACAGTAGATCAGAACGGAAAGATTGATCCGTCCAGCGCTTTTAACACAAGTCTTCCGGGGATCAATCTCGTTGGCTATGGACAAGATGATAAAGGTAATCCCAAAAATATGGTTCTTCTTGCAGGTCAGATTGCAGATACACTTGAGGCAGAGCCTTTTGACAGGGCAAAATACGAAGAACTTCTCACTGCTTTCGATAAAGGGAGAACCACTGTGTTGGAACAGGTTACTACACTCGGTACAAAAACTCAATTTCTTGAGACAACGAAAGAACGTCTTGAGACAAACGAGATCAATCTTTCCACACAAATTGACAGTATTGTGAATGTGGATATGGCCGGCGCCATCACAGAATTTTCATGGGCACAATATGCTTATAATGCTGCTTTGAAAGTGGGCACAAACATTCTTTCACCATCTTTTATCGACTTTATGCAGTAAATTTAGCAAGTTAGGGGGAATACTATATGGAACAACTTTTAAAAATTACCAGTGTTCCAATTAAATATGAGTTGAAAATCAACTCTGCTCGTTTAGAATATCAAAACTCAAAAGCGGAGCTTGAGATTAGCAGGCACGATGGCTCTTTCTCAATGAAAAGTCGCTCTGCCAAATTGAACATAGATACTTTTGATGCCCGCAATTCTGTCTCGCCTACATTAGCTACATTGGTAAAACAGACAGCAACCAAAGGTATCAATGCAGCATCCGACGCTGCCGCACAATTTGCTCAGGAGGGAAAACTTATGTTAAGAACAGATATTGGGGACAATGTTCTTAATCAGATTTTTGCACAGAGAACAGAGGCTCCAACAGGAGAGTTTGAACTAGGATTTCTTCCTTCTGCTCCGGTTAAGTTCGAATATCAGCCTGGTGATCTGACAATTAATTATGAGATGGATAAGCTGAATTTTGACTTAAAGGTAGCAAATGGCAATTTTGAGTTCATTCCCGGTAACATTGAAGTTTCTATCACTCAACATCCGGATGTCATTATTGACTATATTGGAGGTCCTCTGTATGTTCCGCCAAGTGCCGATCCAGACCATCAGCCTATTGACGTAAAGGCATAATTTTGTTTTCCATGCCTGACTTGAGAAGGGAGAATTTATTTTGAAAATTAATGCGAAATATTTTGGAATGATTTCCTACGAAGAAAATGATACTATATTTCTTCCCAGTGGTCTTTTTGGATTTGAAGCTTACACAAAATATTTACTCATTCCATTCGAGGAGGGTGACTGTCTGATGTTTTCTCTCCAAAGTTTGGAAAATCCTGAACTCTCTTTTATTTTACTTGATCCATTTAAAATTGTTCCGGATTACAAACCAAATCCATCTGCAAAAGAACTTCACAGTTTAAATCTTGAAGATCCTGCGGATCTTGCCTTTTTTGTCATTAGCACCATTCGCGATCCGCTTTCTTCTTCTACTTTGAACTTAAAGGCACCTTTAGGACTCAATCGTTCCAACCATAAAGCAAGACAGTTTATGCTTGATCAATCCGATTATACTTTCCGACATCGTTTGGACTGTTTTGTGAAAAAGGAGGACCCAGAATGCTGATTTTACAACGAAAAAAAGGACAATCACTCTCTATTGCAGATGACATTACATTGACCATAACCGATATCGGTACTGACTGGGTAAAGCTTGCTATCGATGCTCCAAAGGAGATTCCTGTATTCCGTTCCGAATTAAAGGAAGCCGTCAGTGAAAATCAGCTTGCCTCGCAGACAGCTCCTATTAGTCTTCTCAAAAAATTTCTTGAATAACAAAGCTGTAAACTAAAAAATATGTCTTGTTTGGAAGTTACCCTAACAAGGCATATTTCTATTTATATCTATTTAAAAATATTTTTAAATACTTTCGCAAAGAATAGAACTGATGAAATGTTTGTGACAGACTGCTTCCCACCTCCGGAACAAGCCTAAATTCTATGAAAAAATCTGATTTTTACAAATGTACAATATAAAAAAATCACCCTGAATCTTCATAATTCCCCAACAAGGGTCTGCTATAAAAATTCAAAGTGATTCTTTCTGAAATCAGCTACCAATTTCTCTGCCGATCCGGCAACTCTTTGATATACTGTATAATCCATTATTCTCAACAAAATGTTGTCAGTCTTAATATAAAATCCGGCTGATATTTTTATCGTCCATATTATCTTTTGTCACCCACACATATCCGGTGTCGACCACTGCCTCATTTCCCTGGCTCGCAATCGAACGTGCACAGGCAATGACTGTGGCATATCCCATTCCATATGGATTCTGGACAACAAGTCCTTCCAGTTCTCCATTCTCCAATGCCTTCATCTGAGCCTCTCCGCCGTCGAATCCGATCATCTTAAGATTCTCGGCAAATTCTGCCTGCTCAGTGTCTTTTGATTCCTTCATCTCATTGACGATCGACAGTACTTTCTGTGTGGCATCCACGTTGGTCGTAAAGCATCCCGTCACATCCGGATGCTGCTCCAGAATATACCGGATTGCCTGCTCATCGGTAAAATCTTCCTTCTGCGCTGCTTTCTCATCATCCGGCTTGATCTTCGCTTCCTGATTCTGTTCCTCTGCCAGAAGTCCTTTCACTTCTTCCAGGTCATCCAGATAGACAACTTCGGCGATCTCAACCTCCGGATAATCTTTTGCAATGGCGTCCGCGAAACCGCTCTGACGCTCTTTCGCAGTGGTGGACTTGGAATCGTGGGCAAATACGAGCACCTTTCCCTTGTTGTCCAGCGCTGTGGCCAAATTCACTGCCGCAGTCTGTGCTGCTTCTGTATTATTGGTAGAGCAGAGTGACTGCAATCCCTGATAGTCGCTGCCGGAATCAAAGGCAACGATCGGAATTCCATTCTCTGCGGCGAGGTCAAACTGCACCGAACATGCATTGGAATCAATGATCGCAATCCCTACCGCATTTGGATAGCGCGCCAGCTCTTCGTCTAAAATATTGATCTGTTCGTCCACGCTCTCACTCTCGCTCGGTCCGCTGTAATTTAACTTGATCTTGTCTTCCCCTTTATATCCCAGTGCACTGTTGAGTTCCGATACGGCACGCTCCGCACCTTTCTTCACCATCTTCCAGTACTCTGTGCCGTCTTCCTTCCCGATCAGGGAAATATATGTGCCCGGTTCCAGGGTAAGACCGTCCACATTGCTGTACGCCTGCGGAGAAATGATATTTAAATTGCCCTGCCCTTCTTTCTCTTTCGGCTCTTCTTTCTCTGTATCTGCCTGTGTCTGTGTATCCTGCTTCTCTTCCTCTGCTTTCTTTCCGCAGGAAGAGAATATAAGCATTGCACTCATCAGACACGCCAGCCCTATGATGCTCTTCCTTCTTTTCTGCATTTTTTACACACTCCATTTTCATTCTGAACGTATATTTCAAAGTTTCCGAAGCACACTTCTAGATATACGCAATATATATCGGGGCACCTGCAATGACTTTTCACAACTTGCAAAGGAAAAATCAACTTCCGTCTGCCCTCTGAGTTTATTACCTATTTACTATACACTAAATTACGGAAAATAGAAGAAATTTTTTCTTAAATTTTTATAAGGTTTTATACAGTGTTCATAATTTGTATACTGTATGCAATTTAGTACAATCTAACTATTGACTTTTCATATGCCAGATTGCTATAATCTAAGTGAATTATTTAACAAACATTTTACAAACTACTAACTTATATTAAAACGATTGAGGAGGAAATATAATGGAAAAAAACTGGAACTCTAGTTGGGACGGATTCAAGCCAGGACGTTGGAACCGTACATCAGTAAACGTACGTGACTTCATTCAGTCAAACTACACACCATATGAAGGGGACGATTCTTTCTTAGCAGGTCCTACTGAAGCTACAAAAACTCTCTGGGCTCAGGTAATGGATCTTTCAAAGCAGGAACGTGAAGCAGGCGGAGTTCTTGACATGGACACAAAGATTGTATCCAGCATCACTTCTCACGCTGCCGGTTACCTGAACAAGGATTTAGAACAGATCGTTGGTTTCCAGACAGACAAACCATTCAAGCGCTCTTTACAGCCTTATGGCGGTATCCGTATGGCTCAGAATGCATGCCATGAAAATGGTTATGAAGTTGACCCTGAAATCGTAAAAATCTTTACAGAATATAGAAAAACACACAATCAGGGTGTATTTGATGCCTACACACCAGAGATGAGAGCAGCAAGAAAATCTGGTATCATCACAGGACTTCCGGATGCATACGGACGTGGACGTATCATCGGTGACTACCGCCGTGTTGCTTTATACGGAACAGACTGGCTGATCGCAGACAAGAAGGAACAGCTTGCTACTTCTTTAGTGAGAATGACAGGAGATAACATCCGTCTTCGTGAAGAATTATCTGAGCAGATCCGCGCACTCGGCGAATTAGCAAAATTAGGAGAGATCTACGGATACGATATTACAAAACCGGCTGCCAATGCAAAGGAAGCGATCCAGTGGTTATACTTCGGATACCTTGCAGCTGTCAAAGAACAGAACGGTGCCGCAATGAGTCTCGGACGTACTTCTACATTCCTTGATATCTATATCCAGCGTGACTTAGAGAGAGGACTGATCACAGAAGAACAGGCTCAGGAATACATCGACCACTTCATTATGAAGCTTCGTCTTGTAAAATTCGCACGTACACCAGAATACAATGCATTATTCTCAGGTGACCCGACATGGGTAACAGAGTCTATCGGTGGTGTTGGTGTTGACGGACGTCCGCTCGTAACAAAGACATCTTTCCGTTACCTGCACACATTAGACAACCTCGGAACAGCTCCGGAACCGAACTTAACAGTTCTCTGGTCTACTCGTCTTCCGAAGGCATTTAAAGAATACTGTGCAAAGATGTCTATCAAATCATCTTCTATCCAGTACGAGAACGATGATTTAATGCGTCCGACTCACGGAGATGACTATGCGATCGCATGCTGTGTATCTTCTATGAGAATCGGTAAGGAAATGCAGTTCTTCGGAGCTCGTGCAAACCTTGCAAAATGTTTATTATACGCAATCAACGGTGGTGTAGATGAGAAATCCAAAGTACAGGTAGGACCAAAATACCGTCCGGTGGAAGGTGAATACCTTGACTACAACGATGTAATGGAAAAATTCGACGACATGATGGAATGGCTCGCTGAATTATATGTAAACACATTAAATATCATCCACTATATGCACGACAAATACTGCTACGAAAAACTTCAGATGGCACTTCATGACCGCGAAGTAAAACGTTACTTTGCAACAGGTATCGCAGGACTTTCTGTTGTAGCTGACTCTTTAAGTGCGATCAAATATGCAAAAGTAAAACCGATCAGAGATGAAGACGGATTAGTAGTAGACTACGAAGTAGAGGGAGATTTCCCGAAATACGGAAACAACGATGATGATGTAGATGAGATCGCAGTAGCTGTTGTACGTTCTTTCATGGACAAGATCAGAAAGCATCACACATACCGTCACGGTGTTCCTACAACTTCTATCCTTACAATTACATCTAACGTTGTATATGGTAAGAAGACAGGTAACACACCAGACGGAAGAAAGCTTGGAGAACCTTTAGCACCGGGAGCAAACCCAATGCACGGACGTGATTCTCACGGAGCATTAGCTTCTCTTGCATCCGTAGCAAAGATTCCATTCAGACACGCTCAGGACGGAATTTCCAACACATTCTCTATCATTCCGGGAGCACTTGGAAAAGAAGACAAGATCTTCGCAGGTGATCTTGACCTTGACAGAATCGAAGAATGCGGAAACCAGGCTTGCAACATTCCAAACATTATGGACAGTATCGACAACGAATAATCTGTCCCGCAATACAGAAGAACTTAGAAAAACTAAAATTCAAATCAAGGAGGATAACACTATGGCAGTAAATCAGCAGCAGGTAGATAACTTAGTAAATATGTTAGACGGATACGTAGAGCAGGGTGGACATCACTTAAACGTAAACGTATTTACAAGAGAAACATTATTAGACGCTCAGAAACATCCTGAAAACTACCCACAGTTGACTGTTCGTGTATCAGGATATGCTGTAAACTTTATCAAACTTACAAAAGAACAGCAGGACGACGTTATTTCCCGTACATTCCACGAAGGAATGTAATATAAACCGCAGAGAGATAAGCCTTATGTCCCTTGACATCTGACCGCTTCCTCTCTCTGCACATGATTTCAATAATGACTTCAAGGGGCTGCCGCCAAAATGGTTTCTGATCTTCCATTCTGCGACAGCCCCTTATCATACAGAAAGGCAGGTGTCTTTTATGACAAAAGGATATGTACATTCGATTGAAAGCTGTGGCACCGTAGATGGTCCGGGACTGCGTTATGTCATCTTCCTTCAGGGATGCCCGATGCGCTGTCTGTACTGTCACAATCCTGACACATGGGAACCAAAAATCGGAGAACAGCAGAGTGTCGATGAAGTGCTGGAAGGATTTTACTCCAATCTTCCATTTTACCGCCATGGCGGTGTGACTGTGACAGGCGGCGAACCGATGATGCAGATGGACTTTCTGATCGAGCTCTTCACAAAATTGAAGAAGGATCATATCCACACATGCATTGATACTTCCGGCATTATGTTTCAGCCATCCAATGCCGCATTTATGGAAAAGCTGACAAAACTCCTTCAGGTGACCGACCTGATCATGCTCGACATCAAACACATCAACGATACGGAGCACCAAAAGCTGACCGCTCACTCCAACGAGCGTATTCTTGCATTTGCACGCTATCTCGATGAGCAGAACATTCCGATCTGGGTTCGCCATGTGATCGTTCCCGGCATTACCTTCTATCAGGAATACCTAGAACAGCTGGGTACATTTCTCGGGACGTTAAACAACGTCAAAGCACTTGATATCCTCCCTTACCATTCCATGGGAAAGGCAAAATACGAAAGCCTCCATATGGATTATCCATTGAAAGATACTCCTGAACCGAGTAAGGAAGATGCCGAGGCCGCAAAGCGCGTTGTTCTCGCTGCATATAAACATGAGAAGCAGCGCCTGAGTAAGCTTTCTGAAGACCTTTAGGCAGATGGCGGTTATCTCTTCCATCTGATTTCATGTCCTGTTGCGCTCTGTTTTTATCGCTTTTTGTTACTGTTCAGAGGTATGCATAAGTCATTGTAAAAAATAACGAAATTTATTTTT
>URCR01000027.1 GCA_900546325.1 uncultured Lachnospiraceae bacterium
TACTATTTATTGAAAATGGTCATGTTTATTTTGTACTATTTATATTCTAACACCAGTTCATATCATCACCTCCACAATGTTTGCCTTTTGTGTTTTATAAATCTAACAGGCATTTCACAAATTCTTTTGGCTTTTCAATATGGATACCGTGTCCGCAATCGAAATGAACGATTTTGCAATCCCCAATCAACTCCGAAACTCTTTTCACATCATCGTCATTCAGTGCAGCCATCAGTATTCCGTCAGAGTTGATATTTGTTTTTGCTTTCATAAAAATTGTTTTACATCTGATTTTTCTCAAAATATCTTCGTGCAAAGTTCCACAATGAAAACTGTCGGTATAAAACGCTTCTCCGAATAAAGGGTCATAGTGATTCATACCCTGAAATCCTGCTAATGCAGCTTTCGGCCAAAACAGCACCTTCAAATCTTTTTCAGGGTGTTTTGTGCGATAAGCTGCCGCCATTTTTATAAGTTTCCCTTTCACTTCCTCTCTTGATTGTTCAGGGAAAAAGTTCCAAGCATATTGATGAGAAAAGTAGTAAAGAACAAAATCACTTTTTTCTTCTTGTGTGATATATGTATGGCATACTGTTGACAAGTCAACATAGTTGAATGTGCTTTTTCTGCGTTTTCCCTGAGAAGCGAAAAAAGGAGGGTCTTCTAATATCAGCATTTCACAGAGTTCTGTTTCGGCGGCAATATAAGCGGCAATCAGACCTCCCGAAGAATGTCCCAATAGCCAAACCTTTTGACCGATTTCATTCTCAATAAAATCTATTATGGCTGCTCCGATAGATTTTATATTATATTCTTCGGGCTTATGCAGACTGCCGCCGTGACCGTAGCAGTCAACCGAATAGATATGAAATTTTTTTGAAAGCTGTTTCGCTACACTCGTATAGCTTTGTCCGTCTACGCCTTGAGCGTGAATTAAAACCAAAGGCTGAAAACTATTTTTGGATTCATAGTATTTCAATCGTATACCTTGATTTTCATAAATTTTTTCATTCATTATCTGTGCTCCTTGTTACATAACGATTTTTTAATCCTTGATAGGCATCGGTAAGTGCCTTGTCAATAAATTCAATGTCCCATTCAAGATAATTTGTTGCTATCATTGTTGCAATACCGTGAACATACAGCCACAGTTCCAAATGAAAAAAGTACGCTTCATTTTCATCAATACCAAAATTTTTTATAATGAGATCCAGTATTGGACGAATTTCTTCACGGTTTTCTTCTATCTTTTCATCTGTTCTGTCACGCATAAAAAGTAGTTTGAATAACTCTTTTTCTTCCTTTGCAAACTGAATATAGGCAATACCGCTTGCTTTATAGGGCGGGAATTTGTTATCTGCCATACCTTTTTTGATGTAAGACTGATATAGCGTATTCGCAGCAGATACAACCTCTCTCTGTACTTCTTCCATATTTTGAAACAAACCAAAAATTGGCTTTGCTGATGAGCCAAGTTCTGCTGCCAGTCCTCTTGCAGTTAATCCTGTTATTCCTTTCTTTCTCGTAACCTCTAAAGCAGCAGCTACAATTTGTTCTCTTGTGAACTTAAATTTAGGTGGCATCTATCTCCCTCCATAAAAAACCATTGTTGTGCAACTTATGTTTCTTATTATACTCGTTTCTTTTTCCTTGTCAAGCGATTGAGGCAAATAGAAGATTTGTAACAATTTTTCAGGGAAAATACCCTATAAAATGTCTCGCAAAGCAGAAAGCAAACGGGTAAGGTTATTAACCCTACCCGCTGCAATTTTACGGTTATATGCGTTACATTATTTTAACTGTATACTATTTCCTCATTGACAATCTCAATAACGCAAGTTCTAATGTTATTCATTCGTCCTGTCCATTCTAAAACACTTTCCGCTTTTAGCTGTTCCGTAATACCTTGTACTCGTTTCATCTGTTCTGTAAGTGTTTCAAATCTCTCTTATGCTTGCCTGTCAATGTCAGCAAGGTAAGCATTCAATTTACCACTTGTAAGCAGCGTTGTATATGTATTTTTGCGGTATTCTTTCAGATACTGCAAGTGCCGCTGTCCCCACAAACCGACAGGTTGCTCTTTTTTGTCTGGTAAAGTAAGGCAAGGAATATAATAATCTCCTTGCAGTTCATACCATAAACCATTGCCTTCATCAAAAATGTACTTGTCCATATAATAAATCCTCCAGTATAATATATTCGCACATATGTCACAGTTCTCCGATTGCCACACTCTGTTATATCTTGTTATGAGATTTTTTTGCCCTTGATTTTGCCCTTATGATTTTGCTGAACAAGGGTAACATTGTGTGAAACCATATAAAGAAATAAGGTTTACTGATTGCGATAAATCCTTTGTTTTCAAGGCTTTCGGAGGATTTTATTAAAGTTCTATGAGGTGTGATAAACACCTGTAAAATTATGAGTTTCTAATTAGAATTTGTTAAAATGATTCTATCATATCATCAATCCAAACTCAACGGTCAAGACGGAACTTGAACAGGCTTTCAATCAGCTTTGTTCTGATGTAATCCTCCATATCAGAGTTATAATATCCGTTCATCTTGGAGAAGTAACGAATATATCCGGCGTAGCGGTCAAGGACAGCTTGTATTGCTATGGGGTCGCCCTCATGTGCCTTTACAATAGTGTCATAGGGGAGAAGTCGCTCACTCATGGGACAGCACCTCCATTTCCTCTTTCAGCCGCTTCAAGGCAAGTTGGATATGCCGCCCGATTGTGCTGCGTGTCCAGCCGCTTTGTTCTCCGATTTCTTTCTGCGTCAAGTGCTTGAAGTAATACAAAAAGATTTCCTCCTGCGTCCGTTCTGGCAGCTCGGCAAGAGCCGCCGCAAGGGAGCAGCTATCTAAAAGTATCGTCTTTCCCCGGACAGAGAACGGATAAGTTTCGCCATAGTCCGGCACTTGAAAATACTCGTCTGTGGTACTGAACGGGACAAACTTTTCTTCGGTCAAATATTCAAGGGAGATTTCTCGTTTCCACCTCGCCGCCAGCATACGGGCAGCGTCAAAGGACGCATGGCGAATAACAATCCGACAATAGGCGTCATGGGTATAGCGGATATGCTCTTGATAGGCTTCGTATTCAGTCATAGAAAATCTCCCTTTCTTCGATTGAGGCCACTGAAAAACATAGTTTTTTACAAAAGCATTCTCTTAACATGCAAAAAATCCACAAATTTCAAATTGAAAACTCGTGGATCTTCTCCCATTTTTCTAGCGATCATTCAATAGCCTCTTCCCATCCAAAGCCGCATATTGCAGAACATCATCCGTATCGTAGACTAATTTTAACGAAAAGAACGGATGATTTTCTTCCAGAAGCCGCAGGAAAATTTTATCCCCCTCCCACAAATTCAAGTCATAGACCGATGCTTTTTCTACCCATTCCAGTTCTCCTTCATTACACGAAATCTGTGTCCCTTCAAAACCGTCTGCCGTGAAAAGAGACATATATTCGCTCGTGTCTTCTCCGTATACAAATGTTATAATCCCCCGGTACTGCCACGAAGTCAGTGTGTAGCCGGTCTCTTCTTTGACTTCTCTTAAAAGGCACTCTTCCGGACTTTCATTTTTCTCAAAATGCCCGCCAACACCGATCCACTTATCCCGATTGACATCATTTTCCTTTACGGTACGATGTAACATCAGATATTTTCCGTCTTTTTCTATGTAACACAACGTGCTTAATTCTTTCATTTGCAGTCCCCTTTTCAATCCACTGATATACACACTTTGCAATACGTGCCTGCAGCCTTCTTTATAATGCTGCCAAAAGAAAGAGTCCCATCAGAAACACCCCGATCCCCACAAGGAAAAACATCGTTCCCAGTGCACAGTTAATGTAAATTCCACTACCACTGATATAAGATCTCTGTGGCTTCTTCTGATTATAGTGAACTATATAGTCCCTGTTTCGCCGGAACACTCCGAAGGTTGTCCATCCTGTCCTGCCCTCATACCGCACTCCATCCACCATATACTCATAGGTGGCAACGATCCCCTTCTGATCTGTTCCTAGAGCGCTTCTCGACTCTAAAATCCTTCCGGTCGTACAACTCCTACATGTAAATAGCTTATAGTATTTCGGAAAACTGTACAAAGCTCCGACAAGCGTAAATGCAACAGCAACAATCCATACCGCGATCATATGTATCCCCCCCAAATCGTTCTTCTCCAAAATAGTTTCACAAATGTATTGGCTTTTTTCCACTGTATCTGCCATCTTCCTACAGAGATGTGAAAAATTTTTCCGCCAGCATCACATTTACCTCTCCGCCAAGCAGCATAATATACATACACGCATACAGCCAGAGCATAATAAGCATGATTGTTGTCATACTTCCATACATCGTGGAAAATCCGGTAAAGATATTGACATATGCCGAAAAGATGTAGGACGCTGCCGCCCATCCGATCGCAGTCAGAAATGCTCCCGGAAACTGTCTGATAAATTTTGTTTTCTTATTCGGAAGAAAATGATAGATCGTCATGGAAAATACTGTCAGTGTCACGATAGATGCCACGGCACGCACATTGATGATCAGATCAATCATTCCTTTCATAAACGGATAATGATTGACAATGAAAATACTCAACCGGTCGCCAAAACCGAGAATGACAAGGGAAAGCACGATCGCAATGACAAACAGTACTGTGTAAAATGCAGCGCGCAGACGCAGATAAATATAATTTCTCGTCTCCTTACTTCCATAAACACTGTTCAGCCCCGCACTCATCGCAAGGACTCCTCTGCCCGCAGACCAGATTGCAACAAGCCCGGTCAGGGAAATCATCGCCTGAGACTGATTGTATACCTGATTGACGATGGAAACAATCATCGGGTAAATGGTCTTCGGAAGCACATGTGTCACCGCACGCATCACATCTTCTTTCGTCACCGGTGTATACTGTACCAGCGCAAGAAGCAGCATGATAAAAGGAATCATCGACAGCACAATAAAAAATGCCGACTGTGCCGCATATGCACCTATATGGTTCTCTGAAATTCTATCCAGGATCCGGTTCAGTAACCGGTATTTTTTCATTATCGTTTCTTTCATCGGACTTCTCCTTCTTTTTTCTAACAAACAATCTTACCATGCTTTTCTCTGAGAATGCAATCTGTTTTTTCATTCCGTTTCACCGGACCTCCACATCGTGATAAAATGTTGTCAGAATCTCGAGATAATTCTTTCCTTTTTTTGCCATTTCATTTGCACCATTCTGACTCATTCCGATGCCGTGTCCGAACCCGCCTCCGTTCAGTACATAATTGCCGTCCTGATATTCCACGGTAAAAAAGGCACTCGGAAGCAGTGTCATACTGTCTATGACCGTTCCATCCTGCTTCTCAATCGTATACCCGCTCCCGCCAAGCGCCGTCCGTATTTTATTTTCCGTATCCACGGTCACACTTCCCTGATCCCCGACTGCTACAATCTGCTGTGCCACACCACCGGGACCGCATTTTGTCACTTCCAGCGAAGTCACATTTCCGATATTAGTCTGTGTATTCAGGTTGATCAGATTTGTCAGCACATTTGACGGAATGACCGCCCGCCAGCGGTACCATGGGAGTTTCGCTTCGTAATCGCACTCTTCGTCCTTGATCTCCGCGCTCTGAAGGTACGCCTTATCCGGCGAAGCATTTCCCCATGCCTCCGCAGTTGTCGTCTTCCCACAGGAGGTGGAGAAATAATACGCAGTGATCACCTGATCCTGATACCATATTTTCTGCCCTCTCGTTTCATCTACCGCACGGTTTGTACTCTCCTGCTCTCCGGAATTTCCATATACCTGAAAGGCAGTGCTGTCATCGATATGTGCCTGATATTCCGGATAGCCGAGCCCCTGCGTCTGCTTATATGCGTAGCTGCGCGCACAGACTGCCTGCACTTTCAGAGCCTCCGGCTCATAGGATGCGGGCATCTCTGAAGGCACAACCCCGTATAAATATTGTTCCATCGAGAGTTCATTTACAAGCACAACGCCTTCTGCCGTCTGAAACAATTCAATTTTTCCTCGATAATTCGGGACGCCGCATCCACGGTTCAGTGTGACTACCGAGATCAGATCCCCTTCTTCTTTCGGCTCAATATGTATCGTTCCCTTCGCGAACATCGCATCATCCGGCCGGATCGTGACCACTTCTCCCGGAGCACTCTCGCGGACTTCATCTCCGCTTTGGATTTTCAGACCGCCTGCCGCCTGAAACCCCGCCTCGGGATGTGCCACATTTGCAAATCCATCGGTCTTTAACACCACGCGGATCGTGGGATCCTCCACCTCTTTTGAAGTTCCGTTTTCCTGACTTTGCTGCTTTTCCTCTGTCACTTTTGATTTTCCGTCTTTTTTCAGTTCTTTCTGCTGATTGTTGGAAATACTTTTCATCAGACAGGCAAAAATAGACAGACCCAACAGGAGTGCCAGCATATGATATTTATACTTTTCCATCCATTTCATCTTCGTTTTCACTCTTTCCCATATAAAAATGGCAGCCGCTTTCACGACTGCCTTTCTCTTTTGTAAGCTTTCCCCGGAGGTGCCGTTTTCTGTCTTTTGACTCCTAGCATTCCGCTAGGTGGGCAACCGCATCTGCTTTTCTGTCTTCCACTGCTTCGATCGGTGGCCTGACATATTACAGAGATATAAGAATCCCGTTTAAAGTATTGTAGGTTCAAAATAACAGAATTGTCGAACATCCCAGGTATTCCTCTTTTGTTCTAGGTACATTATACATGATGTCTTCCAAGATTTCAACCGCTTCTTACTCAGATTTTTTTCAGATTTCATCTTCCTTTTACAAAAAGCACGTCTCATAGAAAACATTTTGCAAAATAAAAGAGAACCTTTTTCCCAAAAGTCAGCTCCTGCACGATATTTCTGCATACATTCCGATAAATCCTTCGAAGTGTTCTCTCTTCTTTTTCGGAAACCGTTTTTTTGCCATACCATGCCCGAAGTGCCATCGCCTGAGTCATTTTCATCTGTGCTTCCATTCCGCTGCAGATCTTTCCTGCTTCTTTTGCAAATGCTTCCCCAAGACAGTCATTCTCCTCCATCCCGGCAAACCGAAGCACTTCATAGATACTTGAAAATATCTGCTGTACTTTCTCATTCCTGCTCTTCTCAAATATTCCCCGGCGCTTTCTCACCTTATAAAACCGCCGGCTGCCAATTCCTGTGATACCAGTCAGTATAAGCAAAATGAAAAATTTTATTCCTTCTGTCACAGAAGTTTTCTGTTTTCCGGACATTCCCTTTTCTGTTTCCACTTTCTCTTTTGAAAAATCTTCTTTGTCTTCCGTACTCTCATCCGTACTTCTCCGTTTTTCCTCTTCTGTCGCTTGGTCTTTTTGCTTTTCATCCTTTTTCGTATCTTCTATTTCGGATTTTCCCTGCTCTTTTCCCCCTGTGTTTTGATTTTCCTGTGGATTCTCCTGCAAAGGATCTGACGCGATTCCCACGGATCCCTCCGATCCATTCTCTGCGTTTTCTTCCTTCGGCACATAGCTCCCTCCATACGCCGGCGTCAGCTCCACCGGAACCCATATCCCATCACCGGTATAAATCTCTGTCCATGCGTGGGCATCTTCCCCGGTTGCGGTCACCTCATATCTTCCATCCCCCGTCTGTTTCCACTGATCCTCCTCAATCAGATATCCGGACACAAATCTTGCCGGAATGCCATAGCTGCGGAATAGTAATGTCGCAGCTGTCGCATACTGTACACAGTATCCTTTTCTATTTTCAAACAGAAAGTATTCCACATATTCTTTTCCCTGCGGCACCTTCCCCGGTGACAGGCTGTACGAAGTATTCTCATTCATCCAGCGCTTCATCGACACTGCGATTTCCCAAAGCGTGTCTCCCTCCAGCCGGATCTGCCTGAGGATTTCCTTCTGTTTCTCTTCTATCTGCAAATATTGTTTTGCAACAAATGCATCGTATTCTGACGCTTCCCGGAGAACTTCCCCACATCTTCTCCCGGTCCTCTCCTGCCAGTCAGACTCTGACAGTTCACAAAAGGAATTCCGGTAAACAGGTCTGCCGGTTCCTTTGACATAAGTATCTCCCCATACGTCCTGTTCCATGCCAACTTTACTTCCATAAGGAAGATATTGATATATTTTCTCTGTATCCAAATATTCCGCCGACAATTGCCCTGCTTCTTTTTCTTTGCTCAGCCACCGATAGGCATCCCCCTTCCGCGCTTCCAGTTCCTCTCTTCTTCCAAGCTGGTCTCTGGCACCGCGCGCAAGTCTTTCCCATCGCTCCCCATCATAGGTTGTTCCGATGTAACCGCACAGATATAATTCTGTCTGTGGCTTTCCTTCGACAATCACTTTCAACTGCGGCTCTTTTCCCGGCTCCAGACGCCTTGCCGCAGACAAGTCTCCATTTCCAATCCCGCCTTTTGCAGTGTCTGTCTTCCCGCTCCCGCCCATACCGGCGCCCTGTCGGATGTTCTGCCACACCTCTTCCAGCGCCTCCTTCTGTTTTCCACCTCCCGCCGGAAACACTGTCTGCAAAAACGGCTCAAGAAAATATGCACTTCCTACAAGTGCAACTACCGCAAATCCGATAAGGACCCTGTTCACCCTTTTGAATACGTCCGGCTGCTGTCTGCTCCCCGGCAGACGAACCTGCAATGCCAAAAGTCCCACAATCCCGATAAGCAATTCCCATACCGTCTGATCCTCCGGCACTTTCCCGATCAAAAACGGGGCAAGAAATCCCATTAGAAACAGTCCCGCCAAAAGAACCCTGCCCTTTTTCAGAGCAAGTCCGCCAACCAACAGACAAGTTATCAGGACCGCCATGGCTAGAAGCGCGGTCTGCTCCGTAGAAATCCCGCCTGTTCTCGCATAGTCTGCCACTTCCCATGACACCGAATAATAATCATTTATCGCATCTGCTGCCCGCTCAAAGCTGCGGCAGAATCCTTCTCTGATTTCCTTCCATCTCCAGATTCCGGACAGGATCACAACACCTGCTGCCGACGGGATCAGATACTTTCTGTAAGCCTTCCATCCAAACACCACACCCCAGAGCGCGGAAAAAAGAACCGTCCAGATCCATACTGTCCCTGCACGATACGACACTTCCAGTGCATCCGCAATTCCATGTAAAATTCCAAGACTTCCTGCTATCCCATAGAAAACAGCCCACACAGCATCCATCTTTTTCCCCTCTCTTACACTTCCAGAACGTTTTGCCAAAACCACTCCCGGATTTGTATCAGTTCTCCGGCAAAAATCTGGTCTTCGTTCCGGAAAAATCCACCTGCTCCACACCATGAAAGGATCGTATGATACCGCTCCTTGGGATAATCTGACCGGTAAATTTCTGCAAGTCCTGCTTTTATCCGGCTCTTTGCTGTCCAGGTTTCCAAAAACCGGATCTCAAACCGGTACAAGTCTTCTTCCGTGTGGATCTCCATTCGTTCCAGTGATCCCCGCTCTGCAAACCAGCTCACCACATGTTCACATTCCGCATCCAAAAGGCCTCTTGCCAGCGACACCGCAGTCTGTAGATACAGACCAATTTCCTCCGCAGTTCCGTTTCCTTCCTTCCAGCTCGGTTCCAGCAGGAGTAACACTGCCGTTCCAACCGGACTTCCAAACTCTTTGACATACCACTCATCCTGCCTCGCGCTGAGCTTCCAATGCACACGCTCCATCCGGTCTCCCGGCCGGTATTCGCGCAGCGCAAAAATTTCTGACGGATCATCCCCGCTTTTTTCCCGGGAAAATGTCTCTCCCTCCAGCGGAAAGTTTCTCGTCTGCGCTGTCACTTCTACCACAACCGGATAGGACTTTGGAAGTATGAAAATTTCCGCTTTTCTCCGCACTCGTTTCCGAAACGACCAAATTCCCAGCACATCACTCACACGGCATGATACAATCTCTGCACAGAGTTTCCCGGGATACTCCGGCCTCTGCCTTATGGAAAGCAGCTTCTGTCCTTTTCCCTCCGCCACAGTCCGGATCCGCTCCTTTTTCTTCCTTCCCGTTCCTTCATACTGATAACACAGATCAATCCTTACTTGAAAGACCGGAAGAACCAGGCGGTTCTTGACAACGATCTGTCCCTCCGGCTTTTCTTCCACCTCCGCTAATATCCTCTCCTGTTTCCACTCTGCCGTCACACCAAACCATGCCACCCCTGCATTGAAGAACAGAAGAAGGAGGAACATCACCTCAAATGCCAGAACAAAATTTCCCATTCTCCACCGATACATCACATTCAAATACACAGTCATTGCCAGGATTCCCGCATAGATTATTTTGCCTTTCATCCGCGCTTCTGCCCTCCTCTCAGAAATATCCCTCATTTTTCCGAAAACAGATCTATCCCCGGTTTGGAAGCGGCGCCGATATCCGTTCCAGAATTTCCCGAAGCACCTCTTCTTTTTTCACTCTTGCTGCCCGCGCTTTTGCATTGAGAGAAATTCTGTGTCCTGCTACCGCATGAAATACATCCTGAACATCTTTCGGAGTACAGTATTCCCTTTCGTGCAAAAAAGCGGTTGCCTTCGCCATCTTCGCAAGAGCGATCGTTCCCCTCGGGCTGACTCCGTATGCGATCATCGGATGTTCTCTCGTCGCCTGGATCAGATTGCCAATATACTGATAGACACGATCATGGATATAGATTTCCTCCACGGCCGCCTCCATCTTTTGAAGGATCTCCCCGGAGATCACCGGGTGTATCTCCCTTTCTTTCTGCCGCTTCTGATTGCCCTTCACAATCTCAATCTCATGCCGGATATCCGGATATCCCATTGTCATACAAATCATAAACCGGTCTAACTGCGATTCCGGCAGCATCTGGGTCCCCGAAGAGCCCATCGGATTTTCCGTTGCAATGACAAAAAACGGCCTCGGAACTTCTCTTGTCACCTGATCGACTGTGACTGTTCCCTCCTCCATCACCTCAAGGAGCGCCGACTGCGTCTTCGGCGAAGTCCGGTTCAGCTCATCGGCGAGAAACAAGTTACACATAACTGCTCCCGGCTGGTACAAAAACTGCCCCCGCTCTTTCTGATACATAGAAAATCCCACAAGATCCGACGGAAGAATATCCGGCGTAAACTGCACCCGATTCCAGTCAAGTCCCATACTTTTTGCAAATGCAAGTGCAAGTGTCGTCTTTCCGACACCCGGAATATCCTCGATCAGAATATGCCCTCCTGCGAGAATCGCAGCCATCACTTCCCAGACACACGTATCCTTCCCGATTACGACCTTTTTCACTTCCTTTATCACTTCCTGTGCCAGTTCCATATACTGCATCCGGCCACCCCCTGACTTTTTCTTTAGTATACCATTCCGCCGCTGCTTCTGCATCTCTTATCTTACTTCTTTTCTGAAATTTAACCTGATTTTCACAAACAGTATATAACACTTGACAACAGTTTGCTGCTGTTATATACTGTTTATACGAAAGGAGGTGTCAGATGAAAATTATTATAAACCATTCTTCCATGACGCCTATCTATGAGCAAATTGTAGAACAAGTGAAAACATTGATCAGGAACAAAAAACTAAAAGAAAATGATAATCTTCCGTCTGTCCGCTCACTTGCAAAAGAGTTGAAAATAAGTGCTTTGACTGTAAAAAAAGCATATGACAGCCTGGAAAGCGAAGGATTTACAGTAACCGTTCACGGAAAAGGAACATACGTTGCAGCCACAAATACGGAACTTTTACTGGAGGAACAAAAGAAAGAATTAGAAGCTGATCTGGAGCAGGCCATTCAAAAAGGCAGACGCTACGGTATCCGTGACGAAGATATCAAAAGCTTATTTGAATTGATTTTGGAGGGGTAACTATGTTAAAGATAGAACATTTGAAAAAAAGCTATGAAAACTTTTCGCTTGACTGTTCTCTGGAAGTGAAGCAAGGTCATGTGACGGGGCTGATCGGTCAAAACGGAGCCGGAAAAAGCACTACATTCAAGGCCCTTTTAGGTCTGATCTCTTTTGAGAGTGGAACCATAACGATTCTCGGAAAGCCACTTTGTCAGTTTACGGCAAAGGATAAGCAAAATTTAGGCGTAGTCCTTTCCGATTCTGGTTTCAGCGGATATTTGACAATCAACGATATTATCCCTGTCATGGAAAACCTGTATAAAAATTTTGACAAGTCATTTTTCATAGAACAAGTGGAAAAATTTCAGCTCCCGCGCAACAAACGGATCAAGGATTTTTCAACAGGCATGAAAGCGAAAGTAAAGGTCCTTTCCGCAATCTCACACGATGCAAAACTGTTAATTCTCGACGAGCCGACGGCAGGACTGGATGTGATCGCCAGAGATGAGCTATTAGAAATGTTAAGAGATTTTATGGTAAAAGACGAAGAACGCTCTATTTTAATCAGTTCTCATATTTCCAGTGACCTGGAGTCTATTTGCGACGATCTCTATATGATCCATCAGGGAAACGTAATCCTGCATGAGGATACCGATGTATTGTTAAGTGACTACGCACTGCTTAAGGTTGATGAAGAAGAATATGCCGGACTGGATAAGCAATATCTGCTGCGTTCCAAAAAGGAAAGTTACGGCTATAGCTGTCTGACCAATCAAAAGCAGTATTATGCCGAAAACTATCCCAAAATTGCTATTGAAAAAGGAACTATAGACGAAGTAATCACAATGATGATCAGAGGTGCTGCATAATGAAAGGGTTATTGATAAAAGATTTTAAATTGATGAAAGGACAGAAAAATTTCTTTCTGGCTATCGTTGCCATTTCTCTGGCAATGATCATACTCTCTCCGGGAACTTCCTTTGCGATCGGGTTTTTAAGTTTTATCGGTTCCTTATTTTCACTGAGTTCCATCAGCTACGATGAATTTGACAACGGAAATGCGTTTCTGTTCTCTCTGCCGATCACACGAAAAGAATATGTATTCGAAAAATATACCTTTGGACTCCTTTGCGGGATCGCTTCTCTGTTTTTAGGAACACTCATCAGTTTCATCGCGATCCTTGTTACGGGCACCGGCAGCGTCCACGAAATGCTTCTGACTGCATGCTCTCTGCTCCCTGTGATCCTGCTGGTTCTGTCTATCATGCTTCCTTTTGTTTTGAAATTCGGCGGTGAAAAAGGAAGAATCGCTATTTTAGGCGTGATGGGATTTCTATTTGTGGCAGGAATACTTTTTACAAAAATAGTTGAATTAACGAAAATAGATTTCTATGCGCTTATAGAAACCCTTTCGCAAATTGACCAGCAAGTTTATATTTTATTCTTTTTGTTCCTTTCGGTTGCTGCTTTGACTGTCTCATGTCGCATCAGCCAAACCATTATAAGCAAAAAGGAATTTTAAAAAGCGGGGGTTATTTATCAAAAATTATCTTTAAAATTCATGAAAAAGCCGTGAGTAGCCACTTAGAATAGGGACCTGTTTCTCACGGCTTTCTCCTGCTATATAATGTAAATTTGTTTGTAAAACTTTCTTGGGATTATTTCAATCCTTTAAAAAACGGAATCAGGCAAAGAAGCACTACGATGCCTACCACACCGATTACAATACCAAGTATCATATGGCTCCATACCATTGTAAGACACATTCCAACGCCAAGAAGCAACGCACCAGCTATTCCAAGAGTCGTGCCTCCAAGTGTTTTTCCTGATATGTGAATAGGATTTTTGTTTTCCATCTTTCTCCATACCAAAACTGTAATAACGAGTACAATGACGCCCATTACTCCCATAACCACACCCGATTGAAATGCGTTCCATTCCGGTATCAATGCCATGCACATACCAAGTGCAAATAAAATTCCTCCGATAGTTCCTAAAATCATTGCTACAAATGTACTTTTTTTCATTATTTATCCTGCCTTTCCCTATGTTCCTCCCTGCGAAGCCTTACGGTCTCGCTGCGTGCTTCCTTTTTTTCAGCAGATTTTCTTTCACGCTCTGCCTGTTCCTCTTTTAGCCTTGCTTTCGCATCCGCAACAGTTTCATCATCTTTCGTAAGATATCGGTCTACGAACGCATCTTCGATTGTCGTGTAACCTTTTACGACACCATCACTCATTTTTTTGAATCCATCTGTAATGTTTTCAGCTATTTTTCTATTTGCTTGAATTAATTTAGACTTAGCCATAATACCTCCTTTTATAAAACAACAGTTGTTTTGTTAATGCAACTATAGTATAATTTTCTTAGAAAAGATTATCAATCATCAAAACAACAACATTTGTTGTGATAAAGAGGAGTTTATATGAATACACCAAATAACAAACGACGCAGGGAGAGCAGAGAAAAGATAGAGAAGGTTTTTATTGAACTTCTACGAAACAATTCATTGGAAAACATAACGGTATCTGAACTATGTAAAATTGCTAAAATCAACCGGTCAACTTTCTATTCAAATTATGATGACATATACGCGCTGGCAGACTCCATCCGCACAGGACTTGAGACGCAGCTAGATGAAGTATATCAGGATGAGATTCTAAACGGATATAACAGCAACGACTTTGAAAAGTTATTCAGACATATAAAAGATAATCAGATTTTTTATAATACTTACTTTAAACTTGGATTTGACAATAATTATAAAATCGTCAAATTCGACCATAAACTGGCTGAACAACATTTTGGAAACAAATATATTGAGTATCATTGTGAGTTTTTCAGGGCTGCTATTACAAGCATCATAAAAATGTGGTTGAAGAATGGCTGCAAAGAAAGCCCAGAGGAAATGGCTGATATTATCAGACAAGAATATAGAGGCAGACAAGAAACAGCAGGTAAATAAGGCATACCTGACAGATAAACTATAAAGCGTGCGGACATTTGAGAAGATATAAAAAGACATCTATGATTTCCAAATAAAATCCGTGACGTTTTTCTACTGAAATGGTATGATACTTTTATACAACTTTGTCCGTTTCCGGACACAACGGAGGAATGAAAATATGTTTACAAAAAAAGAACTTTACTGTGCCAACTGCGGCAGAAAAATTGATTTAAAATTTGGTCTTCCGGACTCCTGTACAAACTGCAAGATCCGATTTGAGTTTCCAAAGATCACACAAAAACATGGAATCACCGGATTTCTTCTTCTGTTTGCCCTCTCACTGGCTCCGATCTGGGCATTGGTCGAACTGATTCGTCCGCTCATGAACGCATCCCGTGCAGTCAACATCGGAGTAACGCTCCTTGCACTCTTTGGAGGGATTGTCTGGTTTAAGACAGTTCTGACACTGCTAAATCAATATGGTTTCTATGTTTGCAGAAATATTGACAGGCGATAATGCATTGACAAAAGTTAGGAGATACCGCTGAAATCCCTTATGCGTCTTCCTTTTTCGTCTTATCCCCCGCCAGGAATATTGCTTCTGCCAAAACACTGCCAAACACTGCCCATACAATCTTTTTCAAATTCATCAGCATCCTTTCATCTGCCGGGCAGAGAGCAAACTGGCACACTTCCTGAAATGCTTTCTGCTTTTTCGCTATCAGTTCCGGGAAAAAATCCAGCTCTGACCACATCGCCGGCAGATAATCTGCTGAAAACTTCAATGTTATCCAAAAGCCAAAAGCAACTAATCCACAGACAATGGCAGCTGCAAAAAGTTTTACAGAAATCCTGAGCGAATAGACAGAAATTCTGTTTGTCTGCCCGTATGCTTTTTTTACAAAGACCAGCGCCGGAATCCAGATCGGAAGTGCCGCCAAAATTCTTGCAAGAGCGCTGTACAGATTACCTTCCCAGAATCCGTCCGGCTCTCTTCCTGTCATCTGTGTAAAAAGGTCCTGCGCCGTGGAGGCCGCCTCCCTTTTATCAGAATATTCTAAAAGGAGTCCCTGCATAGGTTCTTCTTTTCCTGCAAGAACAGCGGCAAACGTTTCTTTGCTTTTGATGCATCCTCTGATATAATACTTCTCCCCCGCAATCTCTATCTGATTTCCCTGCACTTCCTGTGTGCCAAAAAGTTTTTCTGCAAGGCTCTCACTGACCATGCACCCTTCCTCGTCTTCCTCCCACGGATAGCTGCCGCCCGACAGCTGCCCCTGAAAGAAACTTTCCATACTCCCCGCAATCTTCCACACATTGCCCATAACACTTTCCCGAACTTCTCCTTTGATCGGCTGTTTCTCGTCTTTGACCCATCCTGTGATTTTCGGCAGACTTTCCGGGTGTTCTGCCTGTTCTTCAAATCTCTGAAGATCTGCCGGGGTAAACACGGATGTGGTGTAGTAGCCGTTAAAGGTGCCCGCCTGCATTTCCATCTCTCGCAGGAAAGAGAGCGACAGACACCAAAGTCCCATGCCAAGAAAGAGAATTCCTATTCTGATCCACGTTTTTTTCATTCTTTCAGCCTCACTTTATCTTCCGGAGCGATCTCCTTGCTGCTTCCGATAATCACCTTATCCTCCGCACTTAAAGTAGAAGTGATCGCTGCACTTGTTCCGTCTTTTTCCACTACCGTCACCGGGATCCGTTTTGCCTTGTACTCTGTGCCGAGAATCGTCTCCTCCTGCTCTGCCACAAGGCAGTAAGTTCCGTCTGTGTCCTTGCGCACCGCCGAAAGGGGAAGCACTTGTTTGTAGGCGGATTCTGTCTGTCGGACAATCTCGTAAGAAACTTCACTGCCATACGCACCCTCATTTTCCTCTATCGATGCATAAAAAGCACCTGCCGGAGTCTGACTTCCTGCTCCTTCTGCAGTTCCATTTCCTGCTGTCTGGGAGGAAGCCACAGAGCCCGTGAGAATTTCTTCTACATTCTTTTTCAGCACTTTCCCCTGTCCCGGAACGGTGATTTTTACCTCATCTCCCGTTTCTGCCTTAGAAAGATCCTCCGCTGTCAGATTTCCCTTGATCCGATAGCCGCCCCATCCAAGTATCAGGGAAGAAGTATCATCTGTCACTCCTCCTATGGTCACATTGCTACTTTTGAGCACCCCGTCTTCCACCGCTTTCACTTCCCCGTTTTCTGCCTGAACTGCTTCCAGCTTTTCCAACTCTTTTTTTGCCAATTCTAAATCCACCTGTGCAGACTGGGTACTGTAATTACCGGCTTGTGCCGTCTTCTGATCATTCTCTGCAGCCGCAGCATCCTGCTCCTTGGCACTTTCATAAGCATTGTATGCCTGCGCTTTTGCAGTTTCCTGAGCCTGAAGACTTTCCTTGGCCTGACTCTTTTGCATTTCCAGCTCCTGCACAGCACTGTCATAGGCTGCCTGCGCCTGGGCTTTTCTCTGCTGCTCTGTTGTCTCTGCCTGCTGGCGCAGATTTTTTGCTTCCTCTATATTTCCTGCATCCTCCAGTTCCTGCGCCTGCTGCATGGAACTCTCCTTTTCCGCTTCCGCTGCCCGAATCTCCCCGTCTAAAATCTCCTGCTGCTGTGCAGTACCCGCATTGCAGGCATTTTCTGCCGCAGCACATTGTTCCTGTGCTCTCGCATAACTCTCCTCAGAAAGCTGGACGTCCCGCGCCGCACCTTCAGCCGCCGCCACCCTTGCCTGCGGCTCTCCCGTCAGCTCCGCCTGCTGCACTGCCAGCTCCAGTTTCTTAATCTCTGACTGCTTCTTCTCAATACTCTCCTGCAGATAACCCTTGTCATACTGTAAAAGGACATCTCCCTTTTTTACTGCCGTTCCGGTCTGCAGCACCTTTTCCACCCGCAGACCTTTTTGCAGAGACAGCAGGCTTTCCTTTCTCGTTTCCACAGTCCCCTTTCCCTGTATGAGAACACTGAGTTTTCCCTCCTGCACCTTTCCTGTTGTCACCTTCGGCACTACCATGGACGCTGCCACACGGGAGATCACCGTACAGACCGCCATGATCAGAAAAAATACTGCGAAGGCTGCCACCGCTAATTGTTTTTTGTTGATTTTCATTCTCTTCATGCTTCTACTCCTTTAGTCCTGATGCAAGAATCCCCTGCTCTAAATAATTCTGCCCGCAGGCAAACAAAAACACCGAAGGCGCCATGATCAGAATGGATGCCGCAAAGGCACTTCCCATATCATTGACCGTTATATTGGATAAATACAAGGAAACAGGCAGCAGACTTTTTGTCTTTAGAAAGGTCATAGGCGCCTCAATCGCATTCCAATATTCCAGAAAATTTAAGAGGAAGGAGGATATCACGCCCGGCAGTCCAAGGGGCAGTCCTATGTAGAAAAAGGATGCCGCCACTCCTGCTCCGTCTACCTTTGCCGCTTCCAGAAGGGAATCCGGTATCTGCTGGAAAAATTTCGTCATAAGAAATACGGGAAACGTAGAGAAAACTCCCGGGAGGATCACAGACCAGTGTGTATCCAGCAGATTAAAAAAGGACAGCACGGTATATCCGGATACCATCGTCACCTGAAAAGGAAGGATCATCAGAATCATATACAGATAGAGTATCATTTTCCTTCCTTTAAACCGGAATCTCCCAAGAGCCCACGCCGCAGGAAGCCCAAGTATCAGCTGACCTGCCAGGATGGAGAAGGTCTGCCGGCAGGAGTTCCAGAACATCACAAAGAAGTCCGGACTGTCCAAAAGCAGCTGCAGATAAGCCTTCAATGTCGGATACAGCGGAAACAGCTTCCATTGCAGATCTCCTTTTGTTCCATAGAGCACACTGCCGTAACTTTCCTTTAATTCTTCCGGTCCCATAAAAGAGCCGGCTGCCAAAAGCAGTATCGGAAAGATCAGAATCAGGACAAAGATCGTCAAGAAAATCCAGATTGCTGCTTTCTTTTTCTTCACATTCCCTGCCCCCATTTCTCTTCTATTTTCTGGCTTCCGATCAGGATGCCCCCTAAGACAAGGGCAAGCATTACAGCCGCTGCTGTCATCTTCTGCATATCCAGCTTCAAAAACCAGTTGTTAAACAGATTCTGCAGCATGTAAATACTGTCATGGGGATAACTTCCCGCAATCATATACGCCTCCCGGAATACTTTAAATGCATTGACCAGCGATAAAATCCCTGTAAGAAATGCCGTGGGAAGCAGCAGCGGACAGGTAATATACCAAAAACATTTCAGTTCATCCGCGCCATCCATTTTTGCCGCCTCATAAAGGCTGTCGGAAATTCCCATAAGACCGGACAGCCATAAGATCATATCATATCCAAGATTTTTCCAGAGATACACTGCAACCAGAACTCCAAAAGCCTTTGTCGTATTCATATAATCCGGACCTTTGATCCCTGCATGCTGTAAAAGTTCATTCAGCATCCCGCCTTTATCAAAAAACAGCTGCCAGAACAGTACGACAGAACCTGCGGGAACTGCCATCGGCAGGAGAAATCCACTTTTTAAAATCCCGCTTTTCTTTCCTGCCCTTAAAAGCAGCTGTCCAAAAAGCAGTGATACCCCCAACAGCAGCGGGAGACAGACGGCCAGGAATCTGACCGTGTTGCCTGCCGCCAGCTGAAAAGCTGTATTGTCCAGAACACTTTTATAATTTTTCACACCGACGAACTCACTGCCCACCGCATTTAGAAAGGATCTGCGTACCACATCTGCAAAGGGAATCAGAATAAACACACTCACCCCTGTCAGACTTGGCGCCAGCAATATCCAAGGTATCAGTGTCTCCTTTTTACTCCGAAAGGTACAGTTCCATTTTTTCACCCAATGTCTTTGCTGCTTCTTCTGCACTGATATTTCCTCCAAAATATTGTTCTGCACAGTCAAGGAATGTTTTTCTCACAGATGGATCGATCACAAGCGGAGTTTTCGCTTCTTTTGCCAGATTGAAAATCGGCTCGATCTGTTCCCTTGTCGGATAGCCATAAGAATGCATTTCCCCACCGCCAAAGCTTATACTAAAGTTGTCTTCCTGTCCTCCTTTTTCTGCAATATCCGCCTGCCCTTCCAGACTTTCTGTGCGGACCGGCAGTCCTTCTACAAAGTCCTGCTGTTGAATTTCATCACTTAACATCATTTCCATAAACTCTTCTGCCAGTTCTTTTTCCTTGGAAGAGGCATTGATTCCCATGCGGTTCATCGGCAGATACAGCCCATGAGGATTTGTCACAGAAAGCCCCGGCTGTTTCTCCAAAATATCACACACAAGAGAAATTTCTCCCAGTCCATTTAACTCATCTACTCCCGCAATATCTGTCTCCTCATACAATTCCAGCATGCCGATACCCGAGAATCCGGACATTGTGTTCCCTGATAAAATACGTCCCTTAAAATAAGTGCCCCACTGATTTTCCATGTCCTCTGATCCACTGTTGGCTGCAAGCTGTTTGGAAAGTTCCAGAATCTCCTGTATCTTTTCCTGTGAAAAGCTGCCGTCCTTCTGCAGCAGTTCCTGATAGTTTGATGAAAACAGCAGATATGCCATCTGTCCGCCGGAAACTGCACCGACAATCCGTCCTTGCGGATCTGATTCTAAGAATTGCTTCACCGTTTCCAGACTATCCAGTCTTGCCGTCGCCTCCTCTGTACCATAAAATACCGGTAAGCGGAAGGCTGCAGATATTTCATAATTTTTCCCGTTCTGTTTCACACCGTCTACAATTCCTTTTAACAATGTCTTGTCTTTTACCTTTTTATCTGCAAAATCCGTAATGTCCTCCAAAATTCCTTTTTCAATGTAAGATTCTGTCGGAAGATCATCTAAGAACAGTACATCTGCCCCTTCCTTGTTCAAAAGACTGGTATTTAAAGCGTCAATGTAATCTTCCGGATTTCCGTCAGCCCCCTGCTTCATCGCATACTGATAATCTACATCTACTTCCGGGTGCCTCTTCTCAAAAGCCCTGACTGCTGCCTCTACCATGCTGCTCTCATAAAGCCCATACAGCGACAGTTTTTTCTCTGTTTTGCTGCTCATATTTTTGTCATAATAATAGTGGCAGATGGAAAATGTATTTGACTGATACTTTACATAAGCCCCGTAGAAATTTTTGTCATTGCCGGCTATGAAATTCATCATTGTGAGGTTGTTTGCAGTCTCTCCCATGTTTCCTCTGCTGCCGTCATAAATCTGTTCGCCAATACTTCCATTTTCCTTATAAACAGAAATCCCTTTTTCCGTTGCAATGTAGTATGTTCCATCCTCTGTCACATCCAGGAATCCAAATCCTGCATCTAACCCTTCAATTTTTGTCTCTCCTGTCTTTTCTCCCGTTGTCGCATCATAAGTCAACAGACTCTTTTGATCTGATCCAAGAGTGATAATGTCATTGCCGTTGATGCTCGTCATGCCATCATTGTTTGTGACGACATTATGTGCAGGCAGAGTATATTTTTCCTTCCCGGTCGCACCGTCATATAATACAATGTTAGAAGAGGTCGTATCGACCAGTGCGATATCTCCATTTTCATCTGCACCCAGATAATATGGGGCAAATCCGCCATTTTGCTGCTGATATTCCATGTCCAGACATTCTACCGGCACTTCCTGTGTCTCCCCACCCGGTATATGCCGATACACATAGGCTGGCTGCGGAGGAAGTTTGATTTCGCCATCCTCTGATGTGAATACACCGGATTCATCCGAAGCCAGAATGTCACTTGTCATCAGATACAGATTTTTGTCGGCTCCCTGTATCAGATAATTTACATAAGTGTCGGCATCGATTCTTTCTTCCACCCAGGTTTCCTCCTGCTTATCCCAGTCGCTGCCGCCCTGATGCGTGTAGGAATATACCTTTATTCCTTCGCCTTCCTTTTCTGCCTGTGTGTAGACCTCAAGCTTCTTATCTGCATTTAAAAAACTCCCAAGATACGATTCCTCTTCTCCCCAGGGACCTTTCATTTCTTCTTCCACATAGCCCCCCTTTTTCTCCTTTTTATCGTTTTTATCTCCTTCATTTTCTTTTGCGGAACAGCCTCCAAACATCCCAAGAGTAACTGCCCCGCAAATCACAAGTGCAAGTATTTTTTTGCATTTCATTTTTATGTCTCCTCTCTGCCATGATGTTGTTTCTTTTTTCATCATACCAGGGAAATCTCTAAAAATCTTGAAAGAATCCCAAATGTTTTTGGAGATTTTTTAGAGATTTATATGATACAATGTACTCAGACAAAAAGAAGCACGCAATAGAAACCGGCGTTTGCGTCAGGCAAATATCCTGCAGGCGCTTCCGGGTCGTGTAAAAAGAAAGGATTATTCTTATGAGAATTTTACTAATTGAAGACGATGTCTCCTTGTGCAAGGCACTGATCATTCATCTAAACAGTCAGGGGTATGAGACCGACGTCTGTCACAACGGTACAGACGGTCTTTCTTATGCCCTGCAAAATACCTATGATGTCATCATCTTAGATCGTATGCTGCCAGAACTGGATGGATTGACACTGTTATCCGCCATCCGCAAGAAGAATGTCTTTACCCCTGTAGTCATGGCAACTGCCATGGATTCCCTTCAGGATAAAATAAGCGGTCTGGACTGCGGGGCAGATGACTATATTACCAAACCGTTTGATGTCCAGGAGCTTCTTGCTCGTATCCGCGCCCTTACCAGACGCCCCTCAGTTCTGAAAGGATCTCCAAAGCTCTCTTATGGGGATTTGTGTTTTGATCCGGAAAAACAGGAACTGTCTGTGGATGAGAAAAGACTGTCCTTATCCAAAAAGGAAGCAAATCTCATGGAATATCTGATAAAAAATAAAGAACAGAATCTTCGCCGCAGTCTTCTCCTTTCCTATGTTTGGGGGGCAGATGCGGAAATCGAAGAGGGAAATCTAGACAATTATATTTATTTTTTAAGGCGGCGGCTGCGTACCTTAAAGAGCCGGGTGCAGATCAAAACAATACACGGCATCGGCTATCGTCTTGAAGAACTGCCGGAGGAAGCCTGATGTTTAGAAATCTTCAGAAAAAATTAACTCTTTTTTATACACTGACTACCGGTGCAATTCTCACCGTGATTCTTATCATCTGTTTCTTTTACATGGAAACTTCTATGGAATCCAGATATAAATCACAGTTTTCCAGTGTCTTTCTTACCATTTCCAACCGGTTCCAGACAGAGGCTTTTTTTACCGATTCCTGGCTCTCCCAAATGGAGCTTGATAATCGTCTTCTGATCCATATTGAAGAAAATGATACTCCCCTGTTTTTTCAGGGAGCCTTCTTGCCGAAAACCGATCGGGAAATGCTTCTTCAGAAAGCACAAAAAAAGGTGACTGCGGAGGGGATTACACCCAAGGCGGCAGCGCTCTCTTCCCCTTTACAATCTTCTGTTTTTAAGATGAAAGGAGAAGAAAATGACTCTTATCTAGGAATGTATCTTGTGGAATCTACAGCTTTTGGCTATAAATCCCTTTTGGTCTTACAAGATATTTCCTCTTTTTCCAGTCAACTGATGTGGCAGGGCCTCTTCTTTCTTTTGATAGGTCTTTCCGGTATCCTTTTACTGTATCTGGCAAGCTGGCACACGGTTGGAAAAACTTTATTTCCATTGAAGGAAAACCAGAAAAACCAGTCAGAATTCATTGCCGCGGCTTCTCATGAACTGCGTTCTCCCCTTGCGGTCATTCAGGCAAGTGCCTCTGCTGTTCGGGCTTCTCCTGAGAATGCAGACCAGATGCTGGCTAATATTGAAAAAGAATGTACCCGCATGGGAAATCTGATCAAGGATCTTCTGGTACTTGCCGCCTCAGCTTCCAGAAAATGGCAGCTTTCCATTGAAAGTCACGACAGTGACACACTGCTTTTAGATCTGTATGAAACCTTTGATCCGGTCTGCCGCCACAAAGGCATTCGTCTCCACCTGACAATGCCCGAGACGGAACTGCCTCGCGTTCATTGTGATAAAAACCGGGTCATTCAGATTTTGACGATTCTTCTGGACAATGCCATTGCTTACACCGGGCCTGACCAAGTGATCGATTTGAAAATCTTCACGAAAAAGAAAAAAATATGCTATCTTGTGGCAGACCACGGAACCGGAATTCCCGATGAAGAAAAAGAGCGAATCTTTGATCGCTTTTACCAAAGCGACAGATCAAGAAAAGAAAAAGAACATTTCGGACTGGGGCTTTCCATCGCAAGGGAACTGACCGAACTGCAAAAAGGGAAGCTGACCGTGACAGACACCGAAGGCGGTGGATGTACCTTCTTACTGCTGTTGCCGGCTGCCGAAGAATCATCCACAATTTCCATAAAATAAGGATAATTGCTGCTTCACATTTCCCAGTCATTAGGCATATGCTCTATTCCCCACTTACAGAAAGAGTGTAAAATCGGCATCATACTCTTTCCTACCTCGGATAGCGAATACTCCACTAAATGGTGCAGTTTCAGAAAAACTTTGCAAATACTATGACGAAAAATCCAAAGGTGGATATATTGGGTTGATTATTGCAGAACATAGTTTCATAAGTCCGGAGGGGAAAGCCGATTTAATAGGTGTTGGACGTGCCATATTAAAAAATTCCGATTGGGCAAAACAAGCAATGACATCTTTGAGTTAAAGCAGAAAAGCAATGACAGCGCTGTCTGATAATGCTATAATAAAATCACTATCAGCATTCATAACATAGGAAAGGAATTCAAAAATGATCTTTCTGATAACCGGTGCCTCTCATACAGGCAAAACTGCACTTGCCCAGAAATTACTTGAAAAATATCATTACCCCTATTTTTCCATCGATCATTTGAAAATGGGGCTGATTCGCAGCAAACAGACAGAGCTGACTCCGATGAGCGACGATGCAGATCTCACTGCATATTTATGGCCCATTGTCTGTGAAATGATCAAAACTACCATAGAAAACAGGCAAAATCTGATTGTAGAAGGATGTTATATTCCTTTTGACTGGGAAAATGATTTCACAGAAGAATATTTGAAGCAGATCCGATATTGTTGTCTTGTGCTAAGTGAAAACTATATCAGAGAGCATTTTTGTGATATCAGAAAATATGCAAATGTCATTGAAAACCGCCTGGATGATACCTGCTGTACATTAGAAAGCGTCCTGGCAGATAATGCACAGATGCTGAAAATGGCAGAGATCTATCATGTCAATTACATGCTCATTGATGAGAACTATGAAATTGATATTGACTTGTAAGAACAAGATCTGGTACAAAAATTACAATTGTGAGGAAAACGAAAATGGAATTTCGATTAGCCGTGATGCAAGATTTACCGCAAATAAAATCGGTATATAGTGATATTGTTAAAAAAATGAATCGCGAGCAAATACAAATATGGGACGATATTTATCCTTGTGAGTTTTTTGCCGAAGATATCAGAAACAACCGTCTTTACGTCTTATCGGATCATGATACGATTGTTTCTGCATTTTCTTTGTGCGATATGCACTCCGGAGAAAAATCGATAAAATGGCAAAATACTCTATGCAGAGCTTTGTATTTAGACCGTTTGGGAGTAAATGTAAACTATTCCAGAATGGGAATCGGCAGCCTGATGCTTGCAAAAGCAAAGGAAACTGCGAAAAAATCCGGCGCTGAATTTTTACGTCTTTTTGTTGTGGACATAAACGAACCTGCCATTCAACTATATCATAAAAATTCCTTTATACAAAGAGACGGAATTTACGACGAATTCATAGAGGATGATCTTATTCTGCATGAGTATGGATTCGAAGCAACACTTTAGGAAAAATACTGCTTGTAAAAGTAATCTTGGCAGATCGTAATAGGAGGATCTTTATGAAAAAATTAATCGTCCATCGCCAAAAGCAATTTCGTTCTTGTCTTGTTTCTTACTGGATCGTATATGAGATTTCCCGGGAGGATTTTATAAAAAATTTCTTCTTCACTCCTCTTCCAATGGGAGACGATGACTGTGCACAGTGTGGCGCGAATCGTGCCTGTTACTTAAAGAAAAAATATATTTCCGGTAAACCGAAGGAACTTGGTATCCCTATAAAAAATGATGAGACCATTGAGTTAGAAGTAGATGACAGCATAACCTCTGTCTTCGCGATAAGCATGGATGGATTGTTCTCCAATGAAGTACCATTAGAGTTCTCAGATGCCGATTATGAACTCCAAGTCTCTATCCGCGGCGGCTGGAGTGTCATGCAGTATCCGTTCCTTACCCTGGAATCGATAAACAGACAAATGTAACTAGTTCATACTATTTTTTTGCCTGATTAACACTCCTGATAGCGAAAGTAAAAAGTTTTACAACACTGAATAACCGAAAAAGAAAGAAAGGTAACTATGAAGCCGATTATAATTGATTCCGAAATCACTTTCATTCCCTACTATCCAGATCCTGATACCGCGCTCCCGTGGTATCAGGATCTGGATGTGTGCAGACAGGTCGACAACATTGATTTTCCCTACTCTCTCGAACGACTGCAAAAAATGTATGCATTTCTCAGCACTCACGGAGACTGCTTCTATATACAGTACCGGGGAGT
The DNA here is from genome assembly GCA_900546325.1 of uncultured Lachnospiraceae bacterium. Classification (GTDB taxonomy): domain Bacteria; phylum Bacillota; class Clostridia; order Lachnospirales; family Lachnospiraceae; genus Faecalimonas. Next base: position 26,352 of record URCR01000027.1, read on the forward strand.
GCTTGTCGGTGATGTCACACTCCGCGATGATCAGGAGGTTTGCATTGTTGTATGCAAAGACTACCAAAATAAGCGGATTGGAAGACGCTGTATCCTGAAAATGATTGAACTTGCAAAAGAAAAAGGAATGGATCAGATCACCGCAAATATCTATCCCTTTAACACAGAGTCAGAAAATGTTTCTGTCCATCGGTTTTGTAAAAACCGGAGAAGAAACTTATATCTATCAGATTTCATAATAACTTTAAGGAGCTGATCAGATTTATGGATATTGAATTACTGCCATTTTCCACTGAAACAAACATTGCGAGCAACCTTATCCGAAAATTTTGGTATGCCCACAGCCATTATGAACAAAGCACAGAAGATTCTCTGAAAGATCTAAAGCATTGGACATCCGAAGGGCATATTTTCTATTTGATAAAATATGAGAACGAATTGATCGGATTTGTTCACCTGGGAAACCGTGGAGCAAAGATTGACTGGCTGGAAGACTTGTTCATTTTGCCTGAATATCAAGGTCGTGGGCTCGGTACACAAGCCATTTTCCAAGTAGAAGCAATTGTCCGAAAATACTCGGAGTCCCTCTACATAGAAGTTGCTGCCCGAAATGAAGGAGCAATCCGTCTGTATCAGAAACTTGGGTATGACTGTTTAAATACCATTACGGTTCGAAAAGACTTTTGTCCTGAGCATTTTGAGACTATTCGCACAGAAAAAATTGCTGACCAGACATTCACGGTAAAAAAATATATAGAATAATGCGCTTAGGAGAACAAAATGAAACAATATAAAATTACCTTTGGCGTAGAATTGAATACGGAAAAGTGAGGTACTATTTTTATTATGAATCTAACAAAAAAAATCCCGGAATACATTCCTGCCGACTCCTATCTGGAAGTGTCAAACAGTCTGTTCCGGGATATTTATACTTTATTTTGTGGAAGACAGAAATGCCCTCCGCTCTATTCTTTTGGTCCCGCAGTGCGGGAATGTTATCTACTCCACTTCTGCCTTGACGGCTGCGGAGATTTCTATGCAAATGATCAGCGCTACCATATTGAAAAAGGCCAGGGATTTCTGATCTGCCCAAATGAACTGACTTTCTATCAGGCGGATGAAACGCAGCCGTGGACCTACGCATGGATCGGGCTTTCCGGAGAGCAGGTATCACACTATCTTGAACTTGCTGGAATTTCTTCCCAGAATCCTGTCTTTCGCTGTCCTGATGTGGATTTGATCTGCTCCGGTATCGATGATATGCTCGCACACCATACCTTGAGTTATTCTTGCGAAATCCATATTCAAGGGGTCTTGATGAAGCTTTTGTCCTATCTGATCGAAGTATCTTCGCATCCAAAACAGAAGGAAGAAAATGGAAGCAGCATTTATGTGAGCCGCGCCATTTCCTACATTCATAAAAACTATCAGAATCCGGTGTCCGTTCAGGAAATTGCAGATTATCTTTCCCTAAACCGCAGCTATCTGACAGAGCTGTTTGTGCGCACGCTGCATCTGTCCCCGCAGCAGTTTCTGATGAAATACCGGATTACAAAGGCTGTTGATTTTCTCACCTACACCAATCTGAGCGTGGAACACATTGCCTGCTCCTGCGGTTACGCAAATGTATATTCTTTCTCAAAAGCATTCAAAAAAGTGACCGGTATCAGCCCTTCTCAATATCGGAAAGAACATCAGGCTTACACTTCCTGAAGGAAATATAACCGTGACTGATAATCGCCGTTTCTTCCGTTATATTTTTCTCCATTCTGCCCGGAGGCTGCATCTGAAACAACAAGCCCTGCCTGCATCAGTTCATCCCCGAAGAGGATTTCTTCCCGGTCGCTGATCTGATAGGCAGCTCCTTCCTTTAACCCTTCCAGATGCAGTCTCTCAAATCCCGCATTCACAGGTTCCAGCACACGATAATAACCGACCAGCGCCTGGCTCTGATCTTCCGATACAACCATCCATGCTGTCACATTTCCCTCAAACGGGCTTTTCAGACGATAAAATGTACCCTTCTGGATCAGTTCTCTATGTTCCTTCATAAACGCGACTTGCTCTTTGATCTCCTCTAACTCCGATTCCTCCATCGAAGTGACGTCAAGCTCATAACCAAACGTACCAAAATAAGCTACATTTGCCCGTGTGTTTAACGGGGTATTCCTCAATACCTGATGATTTGGAACGGCAGATACATGAGATCCCATACTGCTGACCGGATAGACAAACGAAGTTCCATATTGAATCTTCAGACGTTCTACGGCATCTGTGTCATCCGAAGTCCAGCACTGCGGCGCATAGTAGAGAAGTCCCGGATCAAATCTTGCACCCCCGCTGGCACAGGATTCAAACAGAATCTCCGGAAACTGCTCGGTCAATTTTTCATACAAATGATATACCCCGAGAATATATTTATGGAAAACAGCTCCCTGCTCGTCTGCCCCGGCTCCATGTGAATAGATTTCCGAAATACTGCGGTTCATATCCCACTTCACATAAGAAATCGGAGCTTCTTTCAAGATTTTCTCCATTTGATTGTAAATACCTTCTACCACTTCATCCCTGGAGAAATCAAGCACAAGCTGATGTCTTCCAACGGAAACATTCCTTCCCGGCGTTGATAAGATCCAGTCCGGATGTTCCTCATACAGCCTGCTCTTTTCATTTGTCATCTCCGGCTCAAACCACAATCCAAACTTTAATCCCATCGCTTCGATCTTCTTTGCAAGACCAGTGATCCCTTCCGGAAGTTTCTTCAGATTCGGATACCAGTCTCCAAGAGAAGTAAAGTCGTCATTGCGCTCTCCAAACCATCCATCATCAAGCACAAACAGTTCAATTCCCAGTTCTTTTGCCTTTCCGGCAATCTTTAGGATCTTCTCCTCATTGAAGTCAAAATACGTTCCCTCCCAGTTGTTGATCAGAATCGGTCTTGCCTCATCTCTGTACTTTCCCCGTGCCAGTCTTGTGCGGTACAATTTATGAAAGGTTTGACTCATTCCATTGAGCCCCTCGCCGGAATAGACCATCACCGCCTCAGGTGTCTGGAAAGTTTCTCCTTTCTTTAATTCCCACGCAAAACGATCCGGGTGGATTCCCATCGTAATTCTTGTCACATCATAAGTGTCCACTTCCGCCTGAGCAAGGAAATTTCCACTGTATATGAGACTGAATCCCATCGCTTCCCCGGAAGTTTCCGTTGTCTCCGGGCGCTTTAATGCAAGAAACGGATTATAATTGCTGCTGCTGGATCCTCTCATGCTGTACACTGCCTGAATACCATGCTCCAGCTTTCTTACTTTGACTGCACGCTCTCTTCCCCATGCTCCGGTCAGCTCGATCATCTCATATTCCTTATCCGGCAGATCTACACTCAGGCTCATCGCGCGGTCAAGAAGAATGCTCTCTTCCCCCTTGTGATGAAATCTCGCATTTCTTGCAATAACCGGAAATGCTTCGTAAATCGTGTAGGTCAATATCAATTCTGTCTGAATCAGCGGATCTTCCAATGTCACCTCAAGTGTCACTGCTTCCTTCTCCTCTTCCACATAGGTGGCAGGAAGACCTTCTAACTTTGGCTTTCCATCGTAGATCGTGTGCCCTTTGTAAGTAAATGCAGTCACTCTGCTTCCATTCTTTTGCAAAATCTCCTGCGCCGGATACCTCATATCTCCATTTCCATATGACGGATATTCCTGTCTGATATGCTCCATCGAAAAAGTGTTGTCATCCTCAAACATACATACCGACATCGGTCTGTCGCGAAGCTCTAAAAGATGATTAAAATTCTCTCTGTCTCTGAGCCGTTTTCCAAAATACAGCTGTCCAAGCTGTCCGTTTTTTAAAATTGTAAAAATATAGCTGATCTGCTCGTTGAACAGATGAAAATTTCTGCTCTTCTCATGATAAATTACTGGCATCTGATTTCCTCCTTCTCAAACCGTCCAACCGAACAGGGATGGATGGCACCATCCATCTCTGTTCGGTCATATCATTTCATCTACTGATTTCTATTATAGCGGAATCTGTCTCCAGTTCAATTTACAGATGTCAGTATTATTTATCCAAATGTTGGATTTTATTCACACTAGGAAAGGCAGTCTGCAATATCTTTTTCCGGCATAGTAACCGGTGCGATCTGATAATGTTCCACAAGATAATTCAACACATTCGGGGATACAAACGCAGGAAGTGTCGGTCCCAGGCGAATGTTTTTGATTCCCAGATGCAAAAGTGTCAAGAGCACACAGACAGCCTTCTGCTCATACCACGAAAGTATGATTGACAGCGGAAGCTCGTTTACTTCACATCCAAATGCCTCCGCAAGTGCCACGGCAACCTTAACTGCACTGAACGCATCGTTGCACTGCCCCATATCCATCAGCCGCGGCAGACCTCCAATCGTACCGAAATCGATATCATTGAACCGGTATTTTCCGCAGGCCAAAGTCAAAATCACTGTATCTTCCGGTGCCTGCTTTGCAAGCTCTGTGTAGTAGTTTCTACCCGGACGCGCACCGTCACAGCCGCCGATCAGGAAGAAATGTCTGATATCTCCGTGTTTGACTGCCTCCACTACCTTGTCCGCCACACTCAGGACTGCTCCGTGTCCAAATCCCGTCATAACTGTCTCCCCGCCGTTGATTCCGGTAAATTGCTTATCCTCTGCGAATCCGCCAAGCTCGATCGCCTTTTCTATTACAGGTGTGAAATCTTTTTCCTCTCCAATATGAACGATTTCCGGATAAGATACAACTTCCGTTGTAAATACACGGTCTTTGTAGCTTTCCTTTGGAATCATGAGACAGTTTGTTGTAAATAAGATCGGAGCCGGAAGATCTGCAAACTCTTTCTGCTGATTCTGCCATGCAGTTCCAAAATTCCCTTTGAGATGTTCATATTTATGAAATTCCGGATATGCATGTGTCGGGAGCATTTCCCCATGTGTATACACATTCACTCCTTTATCCTTCGTCTGCTCCAGCAGCTGCTTCAGATCGTACAGATCATGTCCGCTGATCACGATAAACGGACCTTTTTCTACTTTCATGGAAACAGTCACAGGTGCCGGTGTGCCATAAGTTTCTGTGTTTGCCCGGTCCAGAAGTTCCATGCAGGTAAAATTATATTTTCCTACTTCCATGACGACCGGAAGTAACTCTTCCATTCCCTGGTCCTTTCCGACAGCACACAGTCCCCTTAGGAGGAATTCATTTACACTTGCATCTGTATAGCCAAGTACCAGTGCATGATAAGCATATGCCGCCATCCCACGGATTCCAAACAGGATCAGCGATTTCAGAGAGCGGATATCTTCATTATCTTCCCATAATTGTTTCATATCATAATCATCACACTTCTCTGAAAGCAACAGATTCTGCGGACATTTTTCTACAAGTTTTCTTCTCTCGGCATGCACCGCATCTATCTGCTCATGGATTGTCTTCTCATTAAAATTTACATTTGTTATTGTTGTAAAAAGCCCCTTAATTACCAATCGATAGGTGTCTTCCGTCGGCTTTGCTCCGCGCTCTGTCACCCGTGCAAGACCGATCATCGCTCCGGTCAGATCATCCTGTAGTTTTGCCACATCCGCAGTCTTCCCGCAGACTCCTGCTCTCTTTGTACAGCCTGTACAGCCGGCTGTCTGTTCACACTGAAAACAAAACATTTGATTTTCCATTCTCCATTTCTCCTTTTCTTCTGATTTATTAAAACGATACATGATCAATGCATCTAATTTTTATTGATTTGTCATGTGCAGTATATTACAATACTCATAATTAATCCGTTGTTATAACAACAGAAATGGAGATTTTATTATGAATTTGGAATTTTTATCTCATACCGGGCTGTTTCGTGGAATCCGGACAGATGAGCTGCCGGCTCTCCTCTCCTGCCTCGGGGCCCATGAAAAAAGCTATAAGAAAGGGGAAATCATCTATCATGCGGGCAATTCTGTGACAGAGATCGGCATGGTAGAGCAGGGAAGTGTCAATATTGTTGTCAATTTTTACTGGGGAGGCAGCAACATCTTCAGCCATGTCGAGAAAGGAACGATCTTTGCCGAGACATATGCTGCCATTCCCGGCAAAGAACTTCTCTGTGATGTTGTCGCATCAGAGGACTGCGAGATCCTTTTTTTAGATTTGAAGAAACTATTGACTGCCTGTCAAAGCGGGTGCACCTTCCACAGTCGAATCATCCACAATCTTGTCTGCATCTCGGCAAATAAAAACCTTGCGCTCTCTTCGCGAATGATGCATATCGCACCAAAATCCATCCGGGATAAACTGCTGTCTTATTTTTCTGAGCAGGCATTGGAGCATGGCTGTTCTGAGTTTTCAATTCCGTTTTCACGTCAGCAGCTGGCTGATTATCTCGGTGTGGATCGAAGTGCATTGTCCAATGAGCTCTCAAAAATGCAAAAAGACGGTCTGATCACTTACCGGAAAAATACTTTTGTGTTAAATGTTCCGTAACCTGCTCCATCATGCGACATGCTCCCACCTCTTCAATCCTAACTTTTGAGGTGGGGACTCCCTGCCAAATCAACGGAAAAGAGATGCACCCGCACAATGCATCTCTTTTTCCAAATCTGATTACAATTCTTCTCCGTTTGTTTTGATCACCTGCTGATACCAGTAAAATGATTTTTTCTTCAGGCGTGCAAAGTCTCCTGTTCCGTCATCATATCTTCTCACATAAATCATTCCGTAACGTTTTGCATATTCTCCGGTAGATGCAGATACAAGGTCAATGCAGCCCCACGGTGTGTATCCCATCAGATCCACTCCATCTTCCACCGCAAGTTTCATCTGTTCAATATGCTGTCTGAGATAATCGATGCGGTAGTCATCATTCACCGTTTGATCCTCTTCCAGTACGTCTTTTGCCCCTAATCCGTTTTCTACAACCATCAGTGGTAAATGATATCTGTCACTCAAGTCATTCAACGCATAACGCAGTCCTTCCGGATCAATCTGCCATCCCCAATCTGAGGCTTTCAAATATGGATTTAAAACTCCTCCGAGGATATTTCCCTCCCCGCTCTTTTCTTTTGAGTCTGCCGTCTGACAAGAAGACATATAATAAGAAAATGTGATAAAATCTACCGTTCCGCTCCTTAAGATTTCTTCATCTCCTGCTTCTTTCTCCAACACAACTCCCATCTCTTTCAAAAGAGAATCCGCATATGCCGGATATGCTCCGTATGCCTGTACATCTGCGCAGTAATAATTGTAAAGCCGATTGTATTTCTGGCAGACAAGAACATCTTTTGGATTGCATGTCAGCGGATAACTCGCCGCGTAAATCATCATATTTCCGACTTTATATTCCGGATCGATCTCATGCGCCATCTTCACGGCAAGCGCAGATGCAACGAACATGTGATGAAGTCCCTGAAATCTCTGCTGCGGAATGTCCGGCTGTTCCATGAACACCGTAGGATTTTCCAAATCATTTAAAATTCCCTGATTCAAAAGCGCTCCCATCGGTGCCACAGAGCTGTTGATCTCATTAAATGTAAGCCAGTATTTTACCTTTCCTTTATAACGCTCAAAAATTGCACGGCAATAATTGAGATAATAATCAATCATTTCTCTGCTCACCCACGCATTACATTTCTTCGTCAATCCAAATGGTACTTCATAATGCGAGATGGTAATAATCGGTTCAATTCCGTATTTCAGACATTCATCAATCACTTCCTCATAGTGTCTTAAACCTGCCTCGTTTGGCTCTTTCTCGTCGCCGTTTGGGAAAATTCTTGTCCATGCAATTGAAAAACGATAGCATTTGAATCCCATTTCCGCAAATAGTGCGATGTCCTCTCGGAACTTTTCATAGTGACGAATCCCCTCGTGACTCGGATAAAATGTCCCCTCCTCCAACACCGGAGTAATTCGTTTGCTTTGTCCAAATTTTCCTCCTGTACAAATATCAGAAACGGACACACCCTTTCCGTCTTCCTTCCATGCACCTTCACACTGATTGGCAGCTGTAGCGCCGCCCCACAAAAATTTTTCAGAAAATCCCATCTTCTTATCCTCCTATCACAAGTCTTTCATTTTCTACGGTTACTCCACCGAGCTCTTCCGCATTGGTGATGATCACCGGAGTCTGTATTTCGCATCCTGCTTTTTGAATAGCATCTATATCAAATTCCAACAGAAGCGCTCCCTTTTTAAAATGCTCTCCATTTCCGATATGTGCCTTGAATGGCTCTCCGTTCAAAGCTACCGTTTCGAGCCCTACATGAATCAACATCTCGATCCCATTGTCGGATGTGATTCCAATCGCATGCAATGTATCAAACAGATTTTCACACACTCCGTCAAAAGGTGCATATACTTTTCCTTCTGACGGCACAATCGCAAATCCTTCTCCGAGGATGCCTGTCGCAAATGTATGATCCTTTACTTCTGTGAGCGGGATCACCTTCCCTTTTACCGGCGCTTCGATTTCTGCTTTTCCGGTAAGAACAGCTGTGCTCTTCTGTAATTCTGTTTCTTCTACAGCTTCCTCCTCCGACTCACCCTTTGTGAGAATAAAGGAGAGGACAAAAGAAAGTACGAGTGTCACTGCAAAAATGATCATCGCATATAAAAAGTTTTTCCCTCCGTCCGGAGAAATGAACTGTACCAAAGACGTCATGGACGGAGTCACAAATGCATAAGATTTTACCTGTAAAATCCCTACGATCAATCCACCGATTCCACCGGAGATGCATGCTGCAACCATAGGCTTTTTCAACTTCAGAGTAACTCCGTACATTGCCGGTTCTGTCACTCCTGCAAGCAGTGCAGATACAGCTGCCGGAAACGCCATCTTTTTCATCTCTTTGTCCTTTGTCTTAAATGCTGCTCCAAATGTGGCACCTGCCTGAGCTGTATTGCTGCACAACATCGCCGGAAGCAGCATCAAATCATATCCCACACCGGAGATTCCAAGCATAGCTGCCGGCACGAATGCCCAGTGCATTCCGGTCATTACGATAAACGGCATAAATCCGGCAAACAACATCATGGCAAGCCACGGTGCAAATCCATAAACTGCGTTGATTACGAGCTGCAGACCATTTCCTATGATCAATCCAAGCGGTGCGATTGCACAGATGGTAATCGGAGTTACGATAATTACAATCAAAAGTGGTTTCAGGAAACTTTTTGACCACTCCGGTGTGATTCGATCAACAAGTTTTTCCACATATTTTAAAAGCAGTGTTGCTAACATTGCCGGAATAATCGAAGACGAATAACTTCCGTGTACTACCGGTATCACACCGAACAGATGTGTCGCACTATCACCGGCGAGTAACGTGACTACGTCCGGATAAATCAATACTGAGGCAACCATCACTGAAAGATACGAGTTGCAATTCAGCTTTTTAGACGCCGTGAATGCCACCAGCACCGGTAAGAAATAAAACGGAGCATCTCCCAGCGCATTCATCAAGATATAGGTGTCACTTGTCGTCTGCATCACATTCAAAAGTGTCGGACCGAAAATGACAAGCAGTACCTTCACAAGACCACCTGCAATAATCGCTGTGAACAGCGGTGTCATACACCCTGCAATAAAGTCCAGTGCCGTAATAATCGGATTGACTTTTTCAGTATGCTCTGCTGCACCGCCTCCGACCGCTGTATCAGAAATGCCGGTTGCCGCTACTACTTCCTTGTAGACATTTCCCACGGAGTTTCCGATGATCACCTGATACTGTCCTCCCGCAATATTGACCCCCATCACACCTGGAATCTTCTCTACTTCTTTTTTGTTTGGAATACTTTTGTCCTTCAGAACAAATCTTAATCTGGTCATGCAGTGTGTTACTGACGTAATATTCGCAGTGCCGCCAACTGCTTTTACGACTGCCTCTGCAATCTGTCTGTTTTTCTCTGCCATAATTTTCTCTCCTTATCGTTACTGCGTTTTCTAAAATATCTTCCCGATTCATGTGCACCTGTCCCGAGAAAGTCAAGACCACCGGCTTAGCCGGTGGCTTGCTTTGACCCTATAAGGGTCTATT
>URCR01000028.1 GCA_900546325.1 uncultured Lachnospiraceae bacterium
GCGTAAGTTTTGAAATTTGTTTTTCTCAACTTACACACTTTATTTTACACCCTCTTTTTTGTTGAATCATCATCCGGAAATCTGTTCTCACTTTGCTGATCTGTTCTGTAACAGCTCTCCCAGAAATCTAGACTGCTCCATCGCTTTCCCGTTTTTTTCTCTTACATAACTGATCGTCAGATGTTTCTTTGCACGTGTCATCGCCACATAGAACATCCGCCGCTCTTCCTCAATCTCCTCGGGAAGCTCTGCTTTTTTATATGGTGTCACATCTTCATTGGCACCGATAATAAACACAGTATCATACTCCAGTCCTTTTGCAGAGTGAAATGTCATAAGCGACAGCACATTTCTGTCCTCTGTCCGCGTAACTGCCTGCTGCTTCAACTCAACTGTATACGTTTCGATATGTGCAAACCATTCTTCGATCGTCTTAAATTCTTTTGCGCGCTCTTCCATCTCCCGGATCATTTCCTGGAGATCTTCCAGTTTCATCTTCCTTCTGATCGCATACTCATTTAAGAACAGATCATAACCGACACTTTTTCTGATATACTGAATTGCCGCGTAAGGTGTCATCCGACTGATCACCTTCAGATCCACTTCCAGCTGGTCGATTCGGTCAACCATCCAGTCTTTTTCCATGTAATATTTCCGCAGATTTTCAAAAGAAATCGCCCCCGGCTCCACACTGTCCCTGCCAATATATCTGTTCGGCCGGTTCATGATCATCAAAAAATCGCCCCGGTCTCTTCCCCCAAGCGCCATCCGCATATATGCCTGGAAGTCTCTCCCGATAAAATGCTCATAGAGATTTGGAAGGTGCTCTTTCATCTGAAATGGAATATGATATTCCATAAATGTCTCTACAAGTGCGCGCGGCTCTGTGTTTGTCCGATATAATACAGCAATCTGTGACGGCTCAATTCCTGCGGCAACTGCTTTTGCAATCTGCTCCCTCACATAGTGGCTCTCCTCCACCGGATGACGCACTTCCTGAATATGCACATTGTCCCCCTGTTCGTTTACCGTGACAATCTCCTTCTGATAGCGGTTTTTATTCCGTTCGATCACTCTTCTCGCAGCACTTACAACAGCCTTGGTAGACCGATAATTCACGTCCAGTATAATTGATTTTGCATTGGGATAATCTCTAGAAAATCCGAGCATGATCTCCGGTCTTGCCCCGCGAAAACGGTAAATAGACTGATCATCATCCCCGACAATGAACAGATTGTTCTCTGGAAGTGCCAGCATGCGAATCACATCATACTGCACCTGATTGATATCCTGAAATTCATCGATTAAAATATATTGAAATTTTTTCTGCCACATTTGAAGAATGTCCGGCCTCTTCTGAAACAGTTCATAACATAAAACGAGCATATCATCGAAATCAATCTTCTTTAAAAGCTTTCTTCTTCGCTCATACTCTTCATAAATCTGGCGAAACATCTGGTCTGAACAGCTGCAGGATTCATACTCTTCAAGCAAAAGTCTGTTATTTTTGATCTGTCCGATCTCCGAAGCGATTCCCTGCAGAAATTCCTTCTCATCTTCCATCTCAAGCTCCATCCCGGCAATGACTTCCTTTAAAAGCGCCGTCTTTTCTTCCTCCGAAAAAATATTCGACGCATTCATCCGGTAGGCCCATTTCAAAATTCCATAGTAAATACCGTGGAAAGTTCCAAATGTAACCGGAAACCGCTCATCCTTTGTAATTCTCGTGAACCGCTCCCGCATCTCCTTTGCCGCCGCTTTTGTAAATGTGATGACAAGAATCTGCTCCGGTCTGACTCCATGCTTTTTGATCAGATATTCTACCCGCCTTGTGATGACTAATGTTTTTCCTGAACCCGGACCGGCAAGCACCATTGCCGGTCCGTTCTTGTGACAGATTGCTTTTGTCTGTGCTTCATTAAATCCCATTATGCACCCAGCAGTTCGATTGCCTTGCGGATACGGTTCAGAGATTCTTCTTTTCCGATGATCTCCATGATCTCTGTCGCACCGCCCGGTGTGTTCTGCTTACCGGATACTGCCGTGCGGACCGGCCACATCGCATATCCGTTCTTACAACCCTTCTTCTCTACATAGCCTTTGAGCATTTCATATAAAGCATCATTGCTGTAATCTTCCTGTATCTCAAATAACGGAAGCAGTTCCTGCAATACTTCCAGTGATGTCTCCGCATTTGTTTTCATTTTCTTATGTGTATACATTGCGATATCATACTCTGGAAGTTCCTCAAAGAAATCAATCTGATCTTTGATATCCGGAAATACCTCAATTCTTGATTTTACAAGTCCTGCAATCTTCTTTAAATCATAATCTTTATGGATGACTTCCTCAATATACGGCTTTGCAAGCTCATAAAATTTGTCAAAATCCATTGCTTTCATGTACTCGCCGTTCATCCATTTCAGTTTCATTGTGTCAAACACTGCCGGAGATTTGCTCATATGATGATAATCAAATGCTTCCACAAGTTCCTCCAGTGAGAAAATCTCTCTGTTATCCGCAGGGCTCCATCCAAGCAGAGCCACATAATTGACGATTGCTTCTGTCAGATATCCCTGTTCCAGAAGATCCTCATAGGAAGAATGTCCTGAACGCTTGCTCAACTTCTTGTGTTCCTCATTTGTGATCAGCGGACAGTGTACATAAGTCGGAATCTCCCAGCCGAATGCCTCATACAGTCTGTTATACTTCGGTGCGGAAGAAAGATATTCATTTCCTCTTACCACGTGCGTGATTCCCATCAAATGGTCATCGATAACATTTGCAAAATTGTATGTCGGATATCCATCAGATTTGATCAGGATCATATCGTCCAGTTCTTCATTTGGAACGGTAATTTCCCCATAAATATCATCGTGGAATGTTGTTGTTCCTTCTGTCGGCATATTGATGCGGATGACATACGGCTTTCCGGCTGCAAGGTTCGCCTCAATCTCCTCTTTGCTCAGGTTCAGACAGTGCTTATCGTATGCAACAATCTCTGTGCCGCTTTCTGACACCTTATTCTTTAAAGATTCCAGACGTTCTTTATCACAGAAGCAATAGTAAGCATCCCCCTGTTCAATAAGCTGCTTTGCATACTTCATATAAATCCCCATCGCCTGACGCTCACTCTGCACATATGGACCGACACCGCCATCCTTGTCCGGTCCTTCATCATGAATCAGCCCGGTCTTCTCCAGAGTACGATAGATGATCTCAAGCGCTCCGTCAACGAATCTCTCCTGATCTGTATCTTCAATACGGAGCATAAAATCTCCGCCTTCATGTTTTGCGATCAGATATGCATACAATGCCGTACGCAGATTACCTACATGCATTCTTCCCGTAGGGCTTGGTGCAAATCTTGTTCTTACTTTACTCATTTTTACACACTCCTGTTCTCTTTTGCTCGCGCAATGCTTTTCGCTATGTTCCATTATATACAACTTATTCTCGCTTGACAAGGAGAAACTTGGAGAAAGACAGCCATCCACAGATTCCGCCTGATCGGGAATCTCTGTATCTTAGCCCGTTATGAATACAGTCACTGCAACTTTTCTGACTGGCAAAGCATCTTCAGCAACGTCCGGTCCACGCGGTCATGGATAACTCCATCCGCGTATTTATCCGAAAAATGTTTATTCAGTGTAATTAAAATCAACTGATCCCCCTCATAATAGCCGAGCAGCCGTTCACACAATGCAGTTCTTAAGTTTGTACCGAGCGCAAGGATGACATCCGCCCTCCTCACCTCTTCTGCCGCCTTCGTCATCACCTGGTTGTCCACCATCTCACCATAGAGAACCGCTCTCGGGCGAAGTGCTGTATTACATTCTGTACAGAGCGGAACACGGCTGGATCGCCGGATATCCTCGAGGGAATACTCTTTCCCGCAGTGCGGACAATAATGCTCACAAATATTTCCATGCAGCTCAATCACGTTTTTACATCCCGCTCTTGTAGGAAGATGATAGACTCTCCTTGTGATCACAGCATTGATCAGACCCTTCTGCTCTAATGCTGCCAGTGCATAAAACCCTTCCCCCGGCGGCTTTTCCAGCTGCGGAAGCATCTCGTTCCGATAGAATTCATAGAACAGCTCTTTTCTCGTAGAAAATAACGAGCTGCTGAAAAGCTCCTCTGCAGAATACTTATATTTTCGCTCGATATCATAGCTTTCCTGACTGTCGCGTATCAACATATAATCGCTCTCCATAACCATTCCATTTCCGCTTAAAACAACAGTATATTTACTGTCCTTTAAAATATCCATCAATCTTTCTACGGTCATACAACATCCCCCACTTTCGTTTTATTATGGATATTGTAACATTCCTTTCTATCTTTTTCAATGAATAGAAGTCTTATTTCTTATAATTGATGTATTTTCTTTTTTATTTTCAGTTTTTTATTTTTATTGCGTCTTTCAAAATAGCATCTTTCACGGCAAAAAAGAGAAAGCATCCCACCTGGAAATGCTTTCTCTTTCTATAACTAAATACTTAGAGGCTTAATTAGTTGATATAACCTGCTTTTTTCAGTTCTTCTTCTGCTTTTGCAAGATTTGCATCAGATACACGAATGATAGGTCCTGTACAGCCCATTCCGCTCTCTGCATAGATATTAATCTTCCAGAGTGCTTTTACGGCATCCTCAAGATCCATAACTTCGATACCCGGAATCTGTGCTGTAACGATCTCCTTCGGAGGTTCCTTTACTTCTTCCTCTGCTGCTGCAGGTTTTGCCACTGTCTTATATGCATTCAGGATATCTTTGAATCCTGCTTTGTTTACTGCTGCAAATTCTGCTTTTGCAACTTCAAATACTTTGCCGCGTACAAGCTGTGCTGCGTAGCGGATCGCATTTGCGATAACCGGAGCACCGGAAGCACGGGAAACGATCATAACAAGCTGTTCGTATCCTTCACCGATACCTGGTCCATATCCGAATCCAGTTGCTTCAAAACTTCCTCCTGTGTTGAAAGAAGAAAGCATCTTTACAAGGATATTACCTGTAAGTGAATCTGTAACCATGATATCCGGAGAAGCCTGAAGTACATCATTACCTCTCATGACACATCCGCCGTCAGCTCTTCCTGACTCTGCAAATGTAATATCATATCCGTTGCTCTGAAGTTCTTTTAAAGCTTTCTCAGTCTGACGAGCACCATCTACGTTTAAGATACCAACAGATGGGGTCTTCTTACCGCAAGCTTTCGCTGTGATAATTCCGTAGATTGCATTCTTGATCATACCTTCGATACGGTCTGTGCTGGAAGTACCTGTTGTGTTTGCAATAAACATCTCTTTTGCAGTTGCAGGTGTTACACAGCGTCCGACAGTGGAAACACCGATTGGGAATGGGAAGTGCATTGTTACTGCAGCATCCACTTCTTTATTTTTCAGCATTTCTTCCATCTTATCATGGCCTTCTTCATCGTTAGCCACTTTTACAGTAGTAACCCCTTCTGCTTCTAATGTACCGATGTAGTACACATCGATTCCGTCTTTTGCAGCCTCAATTGCTGCAGCCATGGAGTTTTCTTCTCCGTGTTCGCTTCCCATACCTGTAAGAGCGATTTTAGGACGTTTGCCAAAGCTTCCTGTTTCCAGTCCCTGGGCAATCTCCATAAAAGTGGAAGCAATCATTTTTTCTATATTTGCCATTTTGTCCACCTCTCTATTCTGCTGCCATAAGAGTTTCTGCAAAATCTTTCATTGCTTTTGCGATTAATCCTTTTACTTCTTCTTCAGAAACACCGGAATTGTCTTCTGCGCCTGTGTTTGCCTGAATTACGAATGAAACACCGTCAAAAAGGTTTGTCATACGGCCGAGGAATAAACTTCCTTTACCAACAATCATAGCGTTTTTGATCTTACCTGCTTTGATATCTTCTACTGCAAATCCGATGTATGGAACACCTGAAGGGATATGTCCCTGAGTAGGAGCCCATCCTGTTAAACCATGTTTTGCAGCAAATGCAGGCATTTCTTTCTTATCAAGATCACCTTTCTTCACAGCTAAGGCAGCAATCATCTTGTAGTTTGCTAACGGAACATCTCCAGCTCCTGCCGGTTTTGTGATATCCGGGTTCTGCATCTCAGGAGAGAATTTATCGATATCTGTGATCTTTAATCCTACTCTCTCAAGCGGATCAGCAACAAGGCTTCCGATAACGTTCTGTGGAGCAGATCCTGTACCAACTGTGTGACGTCCAAGGATGTCAAGGTTGATCTCCGGGCTTTCTCCATCGTTCTCAGAAATGATTACACAGAATCCTGCAAGACAGTCTTCTAAGATCGGAAGACCTTTCTTCACATGGTCTTTACCATTCATACCAAGTTTCGCTGTACATCCACCAGCTGTTACCGCTACGCATTTGTAAGCACCTGATTTTACAAGAGCTGCTGCTTCGATCAGTGCGTGAGAAGGTCCGGCACAGAATCCACGAGAGTCAGAACCTGTTGCATTTACAAGGCCTGCAACTTCTGCTGCAGCTTTTGCAAAGTTTCCACCACCACGCTGGTTCATATCACCACATGCTTCCTCAGCACAGTCGATTACGTATTCGATATCAGATTTTTCGATTCCTGTATTTCTTACAGCATATAATAAAGCAAGTACGCTTGTAGCTTTGCTCATTAAGTTTTCATGCATAACATGAGCAGAAAGGTTCACGTCAATGTCGTGAGCTCTCTTTACACATCCGACTAATTTTCCGGCAATGTAAAGTCCTTCTGCGTGCTCTTCCTTTACAAGATGTTCGATCTCGCTAAGTTCTACACCTTCTTCGATCTTCTCTGCAATATCCTCTGTGATGATCGGGTTTGCAACAAAAGCGTCTTTTGTTGCTGCAACGAAATCTTTGTCTAATTTCACAACTTCAAACATATCACATGTCTGAACTAAAAGAAGGAATTCATTCTCCGGCATAATCTCACCGTATTTACCGAATCTCTCTGCACCTTCTTTTACTTTATCATAGTAAGGGAACTCAACTTCTGCGAGTTCATCCGGATGTGCGTTTCCAATATATACCTGGTTTGGCCAGTAGTTTACACATTCTTCGTAAGAACGAAGATGGCTTTCAAGTTCTTTTAAGTATTCAGATTCTGGGTTAACAACTCTCTCTGTTGTCTGAGTTGTTCCGTTGTATACTACCATTTGTGGAGTATGTGCCAGTACATAGCTGGCTCCTTTAATTACACTGTTCATTTGAAGGTTCCACCTTTCTTTTAGATGTTTAAAATGAGAATTTTTTATATATACTAAAAATAAAGGGTGATGAAGTAAGCATTTACTCCATCACCCGTAGAAAACCCAAAATCAAATCAGATTTTCGTTATAAATACTTATCTTCTATAAATATTTACAAAATTGTTCACGAATAGATGACATCTCGCTTACGATATCATCAACGTCAAGTACCATTTCCATCATACCAACCTGCTCATCGTAAACAGCTTCATCGAATTCTTCTTTCAATTCTGGTTCACATACATGATATACCGTGAGTCCTAACTCGACCCCTGTCAATGGTCCTGCGAATGTCGGGTCACCAGCAGTAACTGTCTCAGCAGCTAATCCTGCTGCCTCTCCTTCTGCTGCTCCAACGAGTACTACTAAATTCTCTGCACCGAATTCGTCTGCAAAGTCTTTTACTCGTTTCTGATTCTCAAGATCCATTGCACCTGCGCTAGTTCAGACGAAGCATTCAGTTGAAGAAAAAACTACTTCTCCACCGGCTGTCTTAACGCATTCTGCGATAGCTGGTCCTGGCACACCATCACGGTCACCAATGATAATTACTTTTTTTCCATCTAAAATTGCCATGGCTTTTTCTCCTTCCTTTCATTTTATTTTTAGTATAAATTTATAGTTGGAATGCTTTCGCACTCCCGTAAAAGCCTGTCCGGCTTTGTACGCATTAAGTATACATGCTTTTTCTTAAAAATACAAATAGATTTTCAAATTAGATGTATTTTTTGATCATAGCTTCAATATTAGCTTCTGTAGCGTCATCTTTTACAAGTTCTTCTACTTTCTCTCCGTCTTTGTAAATAGCCATAACAGGAAGTCCTAAGATTTTCTGTCCGATGGCAAGACGACGAGCTTTTGTTGTATTCAGAGATGTGAATTTTAATTTATCTCCGTACTGATCAGCCATAGAGTGTACGAATGGCATTAACGCCTGGCATGGTACACATCCGTCACCGAAGAAGTCTACGAATACGTATCCTTCTGCTTCTAATACTTCTGCCTGAAATGTATTTTTATCTACTTCTAACATTTTACATGCCCTCCTTGTGAAAAATTATTCCATTTCGTTAATATATTTCTCGCACTGTGTAGTAGCGATCGCTCCGTCAGCAGCTGCTGTAACAACCTGACGAAGGCTCTTCACACGAACATCTCCCGCTGCGAATACACCCGGGATGTTTGTCTTCATGTTATCATCTGTCGGAATGTATCCTCTTTCATCAAGTTCAAGACCTTTTCCTTCGAAGATCTTTGTGCTTGGTAATGTGCCGATAAATCCGAATACACCAAACATTCCGTCTTCTTCGTCAGCAACGATCTTTGTGAGCTCTCCTGTTTTTACATTCTTAACAGTCATTTCAGAGAGGATTCCGTCTCCTCCGACTTCCTCTACAACTGTATCCCACATAAAGTGAAGTTTCGGGTTCTTGAATGCCTTCTCCTGAATAGATTTTGCAGCGCGAAGCTCATCACGTCTGTGGATGATTGTAACTTTTCTTGCGAATTTTGTAAGGTACATAGCTTCTTCCACAGCGGAATCTCCACCGCCGACTACATATACTTCAAAGTCTTCGAAGAAGTTTGCATCACATGTAGCACAGTAAGAAACACCTTTACCCATGAATTCTTTTTCACCTTTGCAGCCGATTGGTCTTGCAAAAGCACCTGTTGCAATGATAAGAGTTTTACCGCAGTATTCTCCTTTTGCACTGATCAGCTTCTTCACATCGCCTTCCAGCACAACATCATTGATCACATCTGTCACACGCTCTACGCCGAATTTCTCACACTGTTCTGTCATTCTGGCGATCAGAGACGGTCCGCTTTCACCCTCAACGATCTGTCCAGGATAGTTTTCAATCTCATCTGTGATAGCAATCTGTCCGCCGTCTTTCCCTTTTTCTACGATTAACACAGACATTCTTGCTCTTCCTGCGTACAGACCTGCTGCTAAACCAGCAGGTCCTGCACCCAGGATCACTACGTCATAAATTTTGCTCATAACGTTGTTCTCCTTCTTTCTTGTAGAATTATTCGAAAATTGTCTGATCTTCTACTTCTGTCTGAAGAGCTACAAGAGCCTTCTCAACTAATTCTCTACGTAATTTGTATTCCTCTTCCTTCTCTAAAGCAGGATTTCCAAGTGGATGAGGAATCGCAATCGTAGGAACGATTCTGTTAGCTCCAACTGTCATTGAGATTGGAGTTACTGTACACATATGAACTACCGGAAGTCCAGCAGCCTCTACGCCTTTAACCATCGTTGCACCGCAACGTGTACAAGTACCTCAAGTAGAAGTCAGGATAACTGCGTCAACTCCGTCAGCTTTCAGTTTCTGTGCAAATTCATCAGCAAATGCTTTAGAGGATGCTACAGCAGTACCGTTACCAACTGTTGTGTAGAATTTGTTGTGTAATTTTCCGATGATTCCTTCTTTTTCCATATCGCGGAGAACGTCTACCGGAAGAACACGGTCAGCATCTTCGTTAGCGTATACCGGGTCGTATCCACCGTGAGCTGTCTCGTATGTCTCTTCTGTTAAATCCATAACTCCTGTGATGTCGTACTCACCATAGTGAGAAGCATTTGAAGATTCAATGTGGTCTGGGTTTCCTTTTGGAACAATACCACCAGATGTTACTAAAGCGATTGTAGCTTTAGAAAGATCTTTTACTGCAGGATTTGGAGCTACTCTATCGAATGCCGGCATTGGATACTCTGTTGTGTATGGTTTGTCAGCTAATTTCTGAAGTAACATATCTACCGCACGTCTTGAACCACGTTTCTCTTCGAAGAAGTTTACACGTACTCCGTTTGGCATGTAGTTATCCTGGCAAGATGCACCAATTTCTTCTTTTTTCGCTAATTTAAGAGCTAATGGAGCCATTTTCTTAACGGCATCTCTTGCACCTGCTGCATTGTTCTTTGTAGGAACTGTGTATACTTTGTTCTTGAACATATCAGCGCCTGGGTTTTCTACATACATACCTGTTACTGCAGGAATTCCTAATTCTTCCTGAACAGCATCACAGATTGTACCACAAGCTACACCGTAACGTCCAGCGTTGAAAGCCGGTCCAGCGATGAATACATCTGGATTTAATTCTTTTACCCATGCTAAAATTGTTGCTTTTGCTTCTTCAAGATTTTCATTGAAGTAAGAGTCACCACATACGATTGTAGAGATGATTTCTGCTTCATCCTTGAATGCTGCTTTAAATGCTGCTCCTGGTCCCTTTACTTCGCCATCATGACGTTCTGCCGGGATGTGAGCCATTTCTTCTCCACCGATCTGTGCGAAGAACTGGTTGATATAATGTACTACTTTAATCATTATCTTTTTTCCTCCTTCCCTATCTTGCACTTAAGTAACCGAAACCTGTCTCGTTTGTTGCACCAGTGATTGCCTGGATCTCAACTTCGATTGTTCCGTCTTCACGTAAGCTGTGTTCGTTACCACCAGCGATTGTGTTTACGTAATCTAATGTTCCGATAACTTTGTCAAGTTTTGGAAGTACGATTACCTGGTTCGCATTTCCGCCTGTGATTACTGCGTCTGCAGCAGCATCAGCATCTGCTAATGACTGAGATTTTCCGTCGCGTCCTGCATATTCATCAGTAATGATAACTGTCTTAACGCCTTCAGCTTCGATCTTCTTACAGTTCATGATAAGGTCTGTATCCGGGTTACCGAAACCTTCCTGAGATAATACGATACCGTCAAGATCTAATAATCGGCAAAGTTTCGCTGTCCAGTCTGATGAACGCTGTTTGTCAGCAAGGTAAACGTTCTCGTTTGTAATAATGTGGCAAACGAAATTTAATGTTTTTCCGTGTTCTTCAAATAAGTCATGAACAACACCGTTGTTTAAGTGTACATATGTAGGGTTTTTATCACATGCTGATACACAGTTACCAGATACGATCGCACCATCCATGATCTCTGTTGGTGTCATAATTGTAGATAATGTTTTCTTAGCATCCACTCCGTATACATATGTATCGTGAAGCAATCCTTGAGACTGTAACATCTGTACATATGCTACTCTTGGAAGTCCAGGCATCTTCTCAGCGCCTTCCATGATTCCGTATGTCTCAAATACTTCTGTCTTATCCGGTGTTAACTCGCGAGCTAACTCTCCAAGGTAAACAGCTACTCTGAATCCTGCAAATCTTACAGCCGGCTCATAATCGTGCTGTTTGATACCATCTACAGGTTCACATACAACAACTAAGTTGTTTAATTTAGAAAATGGTGTATATTCTGCACCAGGACCTGTCATATCAATGATACCTTCCTGGAATCCAACAATCTTACCAGCTGTTACAACAGCCATTCCTTTGAGTGCGTATGTCTTACCTTCACCAACTGTATCTACTTTACTGATAACACCTGGGAAAATTCCTCCGCGCCCTTCTACTTTAACACGTGGCTCGATAACGTCTTTAACCGGTGTGATTCTTACGCTCTCACCTGGTCTTGCAATATCAAGCTTGCAGCTTTTAATTCTTTCGTCCTCAAGAACGATTGCCTTTACAGCTTCTTCATCAACATAAAGAATACCATCTTCGATTTTAGACTCTGGTCCAAACTGAATGTCTTTGATGTTAATGTGACCTAATTCTAATCTTCTCACTGTAAATTACCTCCTTTATTGTGTTTAGTTATATATGCTCTAAGTACCTTATCGTACTATTACAGCCATCCTCATCAAGACTTTTGCCTGTTTGTGATTTTCAGCAATGCTTAAATAATCTTATTTATAAAATTGCCGATGGAATTGCGCTTTCGATCAATGTAAGATCAACCACCCGGAAATCATCATATACTTCCGGAGCATACTTATCTGATTTAAACTGAAATTTCTTACAGGACTGAATCGCGTATTCGATAATCTCCATCGACCGCGGTTCCAGCTGTCCTTTCTTTTCTGACACCATGACAGATTTATACGGTGTCTCATTTGGTTTCACGCTTCCTGACAGCGGATGTGTCAGGAGTTCATAACCTTCATAGATATAATCTCTTACTTTTCTGAGTAACTCCTCATAGGAGCACTCTACAAACTCGATATGATATTCATTTTCTAATTTTTCTTTTACTAAGGGATTGTTTGTTACTATCTTAAATGCTTTTCTCATGTCCTCACCTTGTTAAAAAAAGGACGGCTTTCGTAACTATTGCTACCAAGTCGTCCTTTCTGTTCTTTTCTGACATTGCGTCCAAGTCCAGAATATGGTCCATTCCTCACTCCTTTTGCCTGAAAGTTTCACCAGTTAATTGACCGTTACCTGGTTTGCATCTTCGGCGGTTTCCTACTTTTTTCAGAAACTCTCTCACAAGAAATATCTTCCCATCTTCTTTTCCAATATTCTATTTTTTACTCATCTGTTTTGGTTTAAAATTTTTAAAGTAATCTTTGTGTACTTCTTTGACTACCTTACTCAGTGCAAAGAGACCGATAATATTCGGGATTACCATCGCACTGTTGAAGCAGTCTGCCATATTCCAAACTAAATCAACCTTTACTGCTGATCCTGCCACGATACATACAGCTACAAGAACCGCATACACCTTAACCGCTTTTGATCCGAATAAGTATTTAATATTTGCTTCACCAAAGAAATACCATCCGATGATCGTAGAGAATGCAAAGAAGAACATACAAATTGCAATGAAAACTTCTCCAAATTTACCAAATACACTTGCAAATCCTGCCTGTGTAAGAGCTGTTCCTGTAAATGCTGCCCCTGTCATCGGGTCTGTCTGTCCTACCATGCCACTTGTAAGGATTACAAGTGCTGTTAAAGTAAGAACAACAAACGTATCAATAAACACACCCATCATAGCAACAAAACCTTGTTCTACCGGATGATCTACCTTTGCAACTGCATGTGCATGCGGCGTAGATCCCATACCTGCTTCGTTCGAGAACAATCCACGTCCAACACCTCTTGCAAGTGCTTTTGATACTGTCCATCCAAGAACTCCACCGCCGACTGCCTGTGGATTGAAAGCTCCCACGAAGATGTCATGGAATGCTTTTGGAATCATGTTACCATTGCAGATGATAACAACCAGTGCACCTACAATGTAGAATGCTGCCATGATCGGAACGATCTTTTCTGTCAGGGAGGCAATTCTCGAAATACCACCCACAAAGACAAATAATGAAATAGCTGCGATCACAATACCAACGATCCACGGATTGATTCCGAATGCTGTTCCGAATGCGTCACCGATCGAGTTGGACTGTACTGCGTTCCCCATAAAACCTAACGCAAAGATGATGAGCACTGCAAATGTTCCGGCAAGAATCCTGCCAAACTTTCCGGTGAATGCTGCTCTGATGTAATATACAGGACCTCCGGTTACCGTTCCGTCATCTCCGACCTGCTTATACTTCTGAGCCATAAGTGCTTCGGCATAGATTGTTGCCATTCCTAAAAAAGCACTTACCCACATCCAGAAAATTGCCCCGGGACCACCCATAGCGATCGCCGTTGCCGCTCCGGCAAGGTTACCTGTACCTACTTGTGCTGCAATGGCTGTTGCTAACGCCTGGAAAGAAGACATTCCTTCTTTTCCGGCCTTGCCGCTCTTTTTGAAGAGACCTCCAAAAGTACGTTTCCAGCCTTCTCCGAATCCTCTCACCTGAATGAAGCCAAGGTTCAGTGTGAACCAAAGTCCAGCACCTACCAATACCACAATCAGGATCTTGTCTGCTAGTACGCTTTGAATTGCTACTACTAAATCATTCAGATCCAAACAAATCCCTCCTCGCACCGTTCTCCGGTGGTTTATTGAATATCTCTTATGTCATATATATTACATGATTGAGGGAATTATTGCAACTCTTTTTATGCATTTTTCACATCTTTGTTCAGATTTTTGCATACTTTTAGGTGTTTATTTATATCTTCTATATATAAACTTTGTTTTTTATTTATTTTGCATATTTTATTATATCTCATTTTGTCCATTTTGTCTATTGTCTTTTTTTGCGTTTTGAAATCTTAGTCAAATTTTTGTCAATTTGCTAGTTTTCGACAGAAAACGCATCACTTTCGACAAAAAACCTATCAAAAAAGACGAATGTCCGTTTGCCATCCGCCTTTTTTCTATCTATACAAAATATCTATTTTACCGCAGCATCTGGCTTTTCTCGTCTCCTGCAATCCTGCTGTATATTAGACATTGATTTCTGCAGTCATCCCGAGAACGGTACGGTTCTCTTCCAGCACCGGGCGGATCACTTTTTCAAGAAAGTTTTCTACCTGCTCCTTTGCACGCCCCGTATATCTGGATGGTTCCATTGTCTTTTGCAGTTCTTCCAGTGACATATTAAATGCCGGATCTGCCGCAATCAGTTCTAACAGATTGTTGTCCAGACCTTTTTCCTTGACGTTGCGTCCTGCCTCCATAGAAAGTTCACGGATCTTCTCATGAAGTTCTTGTCTGTCTCCTCCTGCTTTCACTGCGTCCATCATGATATTTTCTGTGGCCATAAACGGGAGTTCCGCGCGCAGACGCTTCTCAATTACTTTCGGATATACGACAAGTCCATCCACAACATTCAGGCACAAATCTAAAATACCATCAATCGCAAGGAATCCTTCCGGCACACTGAGTCTTTTATTTGCAGAATCATCCAGCGTTCTCTCAAACCACTGCGTTGCAGAAGTGATTGCCGGGTTAAGCGCATCTGCCATCACATATCTGGACAGCGAAGCAATTCGCTCACTCCGCATCGGATTTCTCTTATATGCCATCGCCGAAGATCCGATCTGAGATTTTTCAAACGGTTCTTCTACTTCTTTTAAATGCTGGAGCAGGCGAATGTCATTGGAAAATTTGTGTGCACTTGCAGCAATTCCCGCAAGGACATTTAATACCCTTGTATCTACTTTTCTGGAGTAAGTCTGTCCGGAAACCGGATAGCAGGCTTCAAATCCCATCTTTTCTGCAATCATCGGATCGATCTTATCGATCGTCTCCTGATCCCCATCAAACAATTCCAAAAAGCTTGCCTGGGTTCCTGTCGTCCCTTTTGATCCGAGAAGTTTCAGACTCCCCGCTACATATTCAAGATCTTCCAGATCCATCAGGAACTCCTGCATCCAAAGTGTCGCTCTCTTTCCAACTGTAGTCGGCTGTGCCGGCTGGAAATGTGTGAAAGCCAGTGTTGGAAGCGCTTTATACTCATCTGCAAACTTTGCAAGTTCTGCAATGACGTTGACAAGTTTTTTCTTCACTATTTTAAGTGCTTCTGCCATCACGATAATATCCGTATTATCCCCGACATAGCAGGAAGTTGCCCCGAGATGAATGATCCCTTTCGCTTTCGGACACTGTTGTCCATAGGCATACACATGCGCCATCACATCATGACGCACCACTTTCTCACGGGCTCTCGCCACATCATAGTTGATATGATCTGCATTCGCCTTCATTTCTTCAATCTGCTCTTCGGTGATATTCAGACCAAGTTCCCTCTCCGTCTCCGCAAGTGCGATCCAGAGCTTTCTCCATGTACGGAACTTCATGTCCGGAGAGAAGACAAACTGCATCTCTTTGCTTGCATATCTTTCTGACAACGGGCTTTGATATCTGTCTGTGCTCATATTGTTATTCTCCTTCTACTTTCTTTTATAAAAGACCCAGGCGGCGGAAGACTTCTTCATAGGCTTCCTCGACATTTCCCATATCCCGGCGGAATCTGTCTTTGTCAAGTTTCTCATTTGTATCCACATCCCAAAGTCTGCATGTATCCGGTGACACTTCATCTGCAAGGATGATCGTTCCGTCCGGCAGCCGTCCAAATTCAATTTTGAAATCAATCAGTTTCATCCCTGCATTCAGGAAATACGCTTTTAGGATTTCATTTACTTTTTTTGCATAAGTACGGATGGTATCAATCTCTTCCTGCTTTGCCAGTCCCAGTGCCAGCGCATAATCATCATTAATAAACGGATCGCCGAGATCGTCATTTTTATAGCTAAATTCCAAAATCGGGCAGAGAAGCTCTGTCCCTTCTTCAACACCCATACGTTTTGAAAAACTTCCCGCAGCCACATTTCTCATGATTACCTCAAGCGGTACGATCTCCACTTTTTTTACAGCGGTCTCACGGTCACTTAATTCTTCTACCAGATGTGTCGGAACTCCTTCTTTTTCCATCATTTTAAAAACATGGTTTGTCATCCTGTTATTGATCACACCTTTTCCGGAAATCGTTCCTTTCTTCTCTCCGTTAAATGCTGTCGCATCATCTTTGTAGGATACGATCACCACTTCCGGATCTTCCGTCAGAAATACTTTTTTAGCTTTTCCTTCATAGAGTTGTTCTAATTTTTTCATACGCTTTCACCAGTTCCTTTCTTTTTTCTGATTAGCAAAGTTGATTTCGCCGGTAAGTTGATTTTATCTTTTCCATTTCCGGCAATTTTTCTTTTCCTTCTGCGCTTTTTTCCTGTGAGTATATCTGCAATTCTTCCATGAGTTCACGGTGCACTTTCGGGTACACTGTATTTTTCAACAAGAAAAGCTCATACTCTTCCTTTGTGTATGCCTTATACGCACAGTAGATATATGCTTTGACGATCGTCGACTCTTTGTATGTCTGAAACGCCTTCTCATACATCTCCATCGCTTCCCGGTAAAGAAATTGTCTGCCGTATGCAGAGCCGAGACATGCGTAGATCTTTCCATAGAAAGCATCCTCCACCGAATCATCGCGCTCCCCATACAGGATCGACTGATACACAAGAATTGCATCTTCAAATTCTCTGTTTTCCAAAAGATTATCCGCTTTATATTTCTGCCGTTCGATCTCTTTTTGGTTTTTCAGCCGATCGAGAATATTTTGAATCTGCTGAAGTTCTCCTGCCGTGTAAATCGAAGAACTCGACAAAATCCGCATGACAAACCGTTCCTCGGAACTATGTTTCTGCAGCATCGTCCGAAGCTGCTCTGCCAGCCTGAAAAGTCCCAGTTCTGTCTCGATCCAGTCGCAGAGTCTCTCATTGACGATCGTATAGTCAATCAGATACAGATTATTGGAGAGATAGTAGCAGAGTTCTTCCAATGTATAGATCCGGCAGTGGATCCGCGACACTTCATACGGCTGTTTCGCACGCTTTTTATTACATAGTATCAAACTGCTCATTTCTTCCTCCTAAATAAATCGTATGTTCCCTGACAAAATCTGTCGCCGGGAAAAATTCCCCGAATCCGACATCTTTAAATAGAATTTTACATACATTCTCTTCGACAAAAATAACTTCCATCTGAAGCCGGATCGTATATTTTGCGCGCTTCGGAAGTTCATCTACTTTCACACGCTCTATGCGCGCTGTACCGGTCAGAAGCGACTCTACCTTAATCTCGATATCATCAGTGTCCTCCAAGAGAACTTCCCACTGACCATCGCCTTCATACCAGTGCCTGCCCCACGGTACAAGCGGATACCATTCTTCCTTTCCGCGATGCCGCAGCTGAATGGAAATCTGTTCTTTCAGCTTGCTTTCATCAAGGTAGACCGGTCCCTCCCGGTCTTTCAACAGTTCCTCCTGTCCCCGCTGATATGCCGTATAGCAGGCTCCCTTGCTGTACAGATTATTTCCAAGAAACGCCCTTCTTCCATTGCACAGTACTTTCAGCGAATTCGGATACCAGTTATTTTCAAAACCTTCTCCCATCAGGAAGACAGACGAAACTATTTTCTTCTCAAATACGCTCTCGATAAATTTCTGAAAACGAAAATCTGCCATCTTCGCCTGCTCCACATTCAGTACCGGATATACCGCTTTCAATTCTTCCATCTGCGCACTCGCCACCTCATCAACCGTGACAAACGTCTGTTTCTTCAGCTTTGCCCCTGCTGCAATCTGGCTTAACATATATGCCTTAATCTGTCTTTTATCACAGTAAAACAGTGCTGATTCATACTGCCAGAGTTCTTTCGGCTGATAAAACATAAAATAACAGTAGCTTTCTTTGTAATCCTGCACATGGATCTTCTTTCGCTCGATCCCCATCCGCTGTCCAATGCCTCTCAGCATTCTTGCAATATCCGGGCTCATCTGCGGCACGCAGAAAACAATTGACTCAATCTTGTCAAACTGCCGGAGTGTCAGACGGATAAATTTTGCAAGAAGCCATACCGCATCGTATGTTCTCCGTCCGAGATGAATCTTCGCTCCATGCATACTTTTTGCAAGCAGATCTGTCGCTATTGCACCATCCTTATGTTTCGCATGGCTGCGCGCTTCCTCTCCGACATACCATTCATCATTCTTACATCCGATCACAAGCGGGATCTGATATTCTCCGGACTCATTTTTTACCGTCTCCGGTTCATGCTGTGCTTCATTATAATAGCTGATCTGGCATCCTTCTTCGCTCAGATCATATCCAATAATACTGCCTTGTCCCATATTCCTCCCCCTTATCAATAAATCGGAAACAGAAGTTCAGACATCTGCTCTTCCTCTGCAAATTTTTCTATCAGCTCTTGTTTTTCCTCTTCCCGGATCAGCTGATTGATTCTCATATATTTTCCGATTTCCTTCTGTCGGTCTACCTTCCTGCAGACAGACCTTGCGGTGCGGATCTCACTCTTTTCATCAGCCTCCACAAAGTAATAGCGAAGTTCTTCTCCTTCAAACAAGATCATCGACTTCACATATACATTCTCATACACCGATCCCAAAACCTCTGAATGATATTCTCCCATCTCTTCTCCATCCCGGATCAACTGATAGCGAAAGGTCACCTTTCCTTTCTTTTTGGCATAGTAAGACACCATCGTCTTATCATAAAGCTGAAGTTCCTTTAACCAGTCTCTGCTATACTGTAAGAAAAACGGAAAATAAATCTGACGGATACTCAACTCACGGAGAAAAGTCAAAAGCATGTTCTCCTGAGTCTCCCCCCACTCATGATCTGCATAGTACTGAAGCGCAGCAATCTGACACACTTCCGGTATCGTCGACTGATGGTGGTATTCCATACACAAAATTTCCATCACTTCATCGGCAATCTCCCGCTTCTTCGTAACATATTCTCTGCACGCATAAACCAGATATGCCCATTTTAGCCGGTAATATGGCTTTCCATAATAGTAATCTAAAAAGATCTCCGTCTCGCCGAACATCTGCTCCGCAAACAGCATCTGTGTCAGAATCCGCTCTGCAAGCTGAAACGTCTGGATCTCATACTGTCTCGCCACCCGCCAGAGTTTCTTCATATCTTTTGTCGGTCCACAATAGTAATTTGCCAGATACGTCAGTGCCGCCTTATCATAGTATTCCTCCAAAAACAGAGAAAACGTCAGATAGGTAAGGAAATCGTCTTCGGCATAATTATCATCTCTGATCTTTTTGCTGCATAGCTGAAAAACTTCCTCCTGCTCATACTGCTCCAGCCCATTCTCCTGTACCAGTTCGAATGTCAGCGGCTGGCTGTAATGTCCTTTTTCTTCTTCCTGTTCCGGATCCGGTCCGCATAACTCCAGATACTGTTTATCGTAAAACAGGCGCCTGCTCTCATAAGTCACAGATTCTACATAATGGATCCCGTTTCTGCCCTCCCAGACGATACGGTCCTCTTTCGAGTACAGATGAATCTGCGCTTTTCCATCGATCACAGAAACTCTGCTCGCGATCTCTCCTTCTGAATTGATGACGATCACAGATGTCATCCGGTCAGACTGCACCGTCACTTCGTAGACATGACAGATGTCATTTAGAGCTTCCCGACGTTCGGGAGTCAGATTTTCTTCTTTGAGAAACCGTTTATAAATGATCCGAAGCGGCTCTGTAATATGTCTTTTTTCTAACTGCACCAGGGCAAACCGTTCCATCTTCTCCCGGTATTGTCCATACAGCTCACTCGTCTCCTCCACATGAAGGATCACATTTGCATATAACACTGCAAGTTTTGTGTAATCCAGCACAGAACCATGCAGGAAATACAGATAAATTGATTTAGGCAGAGGCTCTTTTGCTTTCTCACCATGAATCGTGATCATATACGATTCATAGAGCTGCGCAATCTTCAGTCCTTCCTTGACCGCCCGCTCGTACCATACAAAATATTCTCCATCCAGCCTGCTTCCCTTGATCAGCATTGTGCAGACTGCATTTAAAATCATCGGGTCCGGATATTGGTCGTAAGCTTTTCCGAGAATCTGATAAATCTTCTTGTCAAACCCTTTTAGTTGCGTTGCAAGATTTGCGATATACAACGCCGTCTCCTCGCTGAGAAGACCGTATTTCGCTGCAAAGGAAAATACGCGGATCTCAAACGCCCCCAGTTTCTTAATGCACTCCGGATGTTCCCTGTAACACCGGTATGCCTGCATATAAAACAAAATGCTGTTTGCACCTTTTTGATACTGTTCCTCCAGACGGGCGATCTTCTCCTGTTTGTCCCGGTAGATTTCATCCAGTTCCAGCAAGATACACAATATCTGCCACGATTCACGGTTTTTCGCATACATTCTTCGAATATCTTCCACGGTTTTCTTCGTATATGACTCTTCACCTCTGCAGACCGCAGTCAGATAAAGATAATATGCATCCATCTCGAATTTCTTACTCAGAGAGAATCTGTTGTAACTGTACTTGTCCAGCTTCTCCTTCGCATCCTCTTTGCGGCCTTCCAGTACAGCGATCTGTGCCTGAAGCAACAGATACAGATCATTGTCCGGATCTTCTTCCTGCATTTTCTGAACATAGCTTTTTGCCTCCTCAAGCCATGCTTCCTGCCGGCCTTTCCCTGCTTCGCACTCCAGATAGGAAGACAAAAGTCTCATCCATTCTTTTGCCTGTTCTCTTCTCTCTCCGTGCTTTGCCGCATTTCGAGAGACAATGACCGTATACGTCAACGTCTCATATGGTGTACGGATTGTAATCTCCCCGTAATTCTTTCCATCGTGAAGCAGGTCACTTTCAATTACATATTCCAGCTGATACCGGTTACCGACAAAATCCTCTGTCGAAAAACGATTCTGTACAAGGCAAAGAAAGTCACCTTTCACCTCCACAGCCGCCTCCATGTAACCCCATGTATTTTTCGTGATGCGGATTGCCTCCTTTTTGGAAGTCTCCAGCTCCGAAAACGATTCCGTCTCTTCTGACAATGTCAGAAAAATTCGTTCTTTCTGCTTCGTTCCCACTAAAAACTCTTCCAGCCCCTGCTCATCCAGAGACCATTTTCTCATATTGCTGTACAGATTCCTCCAGCGCTTCTCTTCGTATTTCAGGATCTGATAGAAATCTCTTGAGCGGAACAGTCTCGCCGCTTCCAGATAATCCTTCTCTGCCAGCCTGCGGAAACTCTCCATATCCTGCACTTTTCCGACAGATGTCATAACGTACGGCTTCTCAATGATTGCAGTAAACGGAAGTTCCAATTCTCCCCCGCTGCACACAATCGTAAAATAGCCCTTCTCTACCTGCCCCGGCAGCATTCCCGACGCATCGTATGTGAAATGAATTTTGACCTGATGGCCCTCAAATCCCTGTTCACTGCAATGCATGCGAAAAGAAGAGGCATAGACAAGACCTCTTACGTCTCCCTCTTCTTCGTTCTCTATAAAAAATTCTCCACGATAGACTTCGCCCTCCCCGATCTTCATTACGATCTTTGTCTCGGGAAGGCGGACCTTCGGCTGTATCGCCCGAAAATCACCCTCTGAGAAATGTTTGATTTTATTCTTCAAATCGTTCACCTACTTGTCGTTTCTTACATTGCTTTTTCTTCACTGCATGATAATAAATTATAGCATTATCCGCCATGTTCTTGCAATGCTTTCATTACAGACTTTTCAGATACTTTTCTTTCAGAGCTTCTCTTCTCTCCTCCGTCAGGCCGATTTCCTGTTTTAGATACTGGTCAATTCCTCCGAAATTTTCATCAATCTGTGTAAATACCGCTTCCAGGTATGACCGTTTCACCGAGAGCATCTGGCGTATACCCTCCCCTGCATCTTTCTGGGAAAATGTATCTGACACTCTCTCCAAAATCTGATCAACCTCCTCTTTCTGGAATGTATTTGTCATAAGATAATCTTCAAAGATCAGTTCTCTTTCTACTCCAAGCGCACTCAAAAGCAGCGCTGTACCGACACCGACACGATCTTTCCCCGCAGTACAATGCCAGAGGACTGCCCCCTTTTCATTTTGCAGGAGCAGATCAAAAAATCTCGCATAGTTTTTCCGCACTTCTTCTTTTGCTGCCATATGAGAATACAGATTGGACATATACTGCTCCCCGCTTACACCGGATTCCACGATCTGCCCTATCATATGGTCGATCTGCTCCCCTTTTCCTTCCTTTTCTCTTGTGATCCCCACCGTCTGTTCTCCCAGAATCGGATTCCACAAATACGTTACACCGTCTATGACCGGGTCCGGATTTTCCATCCGCTCAGCCTCTGTGCGGAAATCTATTACCGTTCTCAGATCATATTCCTCTACCAGTTTTCTTCTGTCCTCCTCTGTCGTTCCCGCAAGAGCCCCGCTGCGGATCAGCAAATGTTCTTTGATCACCCGCTGATCCAGCGTCGGTATTCCTCCCAGATCTCTTGTATTTGACACACCTTCCAAATCTATTTTCTCAAACCGGTACATTCACGTTTCTCCCCTTTTCGTTTTCTTTCTATCATACCACCGGTTCCAAGTTTCCTCAATCCTTTTTCAGAGCTCTGTCACTCTTTTTACGTTTCATTTTCCTAGCTTCCTTGTATTTTTATTCCACAATTTTGTAATATTCTCTTGCAGTCACCACAAAAACGATGATATAAAACACTGCAAAAAGCAACGATACTGCCACAGTGCATCCAAGAAACAGTGGTGTATCTGTAAACCCAAATCCTTCCAGCAGCTTTGTCAGCACTTTAAATGCCACAACAATATGAAGGAGTGCCCCTCCAAGCGGCAGAAAGAATACAAGCAATACCTGACTTTTGATGGAGGCTTTCACTTCTTTCTTACTCATCCCCACTTTCTGCATAATCTGATACCGTTCGCGCTCCTCATATCCTTCCGATATCTGTTTATAATAAATGATCAGGACCGTCGCCATCAGAAACAATATTCCAAGATAAATGCCGATGAACAACAATCCTCCAAACATAGAGAACATCCCTTCCTTTCCTTCTTGTCTTGTCTTGTAAAATCCCGGAATCCCGGATGTTTCAAACTTTGTCCGCAGCTCCGCAATGGCCTCCTTACAATTCTCCTCAGTTCCTTCCATATCCGATTGCAGTGTATAAGAAATACTCGAAGCCTCTCTGACATACTCCTCTATCATTCCACTATCTTGATACGTCTCCTCCAGAATGGTATTGATCGAGTCTACATCCGGCAGGATCACATAATAGTTATCTGTCATACTCTGCGTAGAGCTCCCCGCAAGCTTTAGTTCTTTCAACTGCTGTACGACACGATATCTGTGTTCTCCAAAGGAAATCTTCCCCGGAAGGTCTTTCTTTTCATCGGACACATACACAAGCGCCTCATCCTGCGCAAGCGACACCGACATTCCCTCTATCCGGTTATAATCTTCTAATGGAATCAAATATACCTGACATATTTCCATCATATCTGCCTGACTTGCCTCATTTTCCCGCAGAAATCGTTCACCGTCCAACACCGAGACAAGCGCTCCCGAGTGATATTCTATCGTTTTAGTCATTTTCACATCATGTTTTGTATAGACTTCTTCCACCATTTGCCGCACTTGCATATCCTGCTCCGGTGTGGAAATCTTACTGGTAATCCAATTCTCACTCGGATAGCGGGTGAGAACCATGTCATTGATCCCAAGATACAGCGACGCGGTCGCCGAAATCATAACAAGCACGATTGTACTTAAAATGCAGATATTCGCAAGTCCCGCCCCATTCTGCTTCATCCGGTAGATCATCCCCGACACCGAGACGAAATGTTTTGCCTGATAATAAAAATGATTTCTCCCTTTCAAAAATTTCAGAAGCGCAATACTTCCCGCAATAAATAGTGCATAAGTACCGATGATCACACAGATTACCGCCAGAAAAAATTTAGGGATGGCTTCCAGCGGTGATTCTGTCGTCCATGCAACATAATATCCGATTCCAAGAAATACTGTCCCCGCCAAAGCCAGAAACAATTTTGTCCGCGGTTCTTTTTCCCCCTCTTTTCCTGCCCGCAGCAGTTCTGACGGATTTGACAGCCGGATCTGCAGCAGATTATAGCCAAGTATCAGCACAAAAATTCCCAAAAACAACACTGTCGTCGAGAGCACTGTCTCCAGATGGAATTCTGACTTCATCCCCGTTTCAAACCGTAACAATTTCTGCAGACACAAATACATCAATTGTTCAAAGGTAAGTCCTGCCAGAATTCCACCTGCAATACTGGCAGACGCCATCACAAGCGCTTCCATTGTCAGCATTTTTGCAATATGTGGTTTTCCCATTCCCAAAACATTATAGACACCGATCTCTTTTTTTCGTCGTTTCATCAGAAAGCTGTTCGTATAGAACAAAAACAGTACCGAGAAAATCACGACTACCCACAAAGAATATTCCAATACCATCTGCAATGTCCCGTCACCGATCGAGCTTCCACCCGCAAGTCCACACAGGATGTAATACATCATCACAGTCACAATGGCAGTCAGGACATACGGTACATATGTCTTTCTGTTGTTTTTCAGATTGGTCAGTGCCAGCTTTGTATAAACCGATCTACTCACCTTGTTCACCTCCCGTAGCAAGAACCGTCAACGTGTCAGAGATTTTCTGGTACATCTGCTCATTCGACAGATTTCCGCGGTAGAGCTGATGGAACACTTCCCCATCTTTGATAAAAAGCACTCTCTTTGCGGTACTCGCTGCCTTAATGCTGTGCGTCACCATCAGGATCGTCTGCCCGTTCTCGTTGATTTCATGGAATAAATCCAGAAGTTCGTTTGCCGCCTTAGAATCAAGCGCCCCTGTCGGTTCGTCCGCCAGTATCAGCTGCGGCTTTGTGATCAACGCTCTCGCAACCGCTGCCCGCTGTTTCTGCCCACCGGATACTTCGTAAGGAAATTTCTTTAAAAGCTTCTCAATTCCAAGGGAGGCTGCAATCGGTTCCAGCCTGCGTGCCATCTCTGGATACTTCTTTCCGGAGAGTACTAACGGAAGAAAAATATTATCCTGCAGCGAAAACGTGTCAAGCAGATTAAAGTCCTGAAAAACAAATCCCAAATTCTGCCTGCGGAATGCAGCCATCTCTTTCTCCTTGACGGTTCCCAGATCCCGTCCTTTCAGAAACACTTTGCCGCTTGTAGGTCTGTCAAGCGCCGCCAATATATTTAACAATGTTGTTTTTCCCGAACCGGATTCTCCCATGATCGCCACATACTCTCTGGGTTCCACTGAAAAATTTACGTTTCGCAGCGCTTCCACCTGCGCTCCTCCAAATCGGGTCGTATAGATTTTCTTCAAATTATTTACTTCCAATAATGCCATGTTCATTGCCTCCTGTCTTTCAATTACAGTGTTATTATACAGGATATCTATTTTCCCCTGCCATCGCTTTGTCTTACATTTTTCTCCGGTTCCTTACATTTTTGAAAGAAACAAAAAATCTCCGGACAGTTTTCCCGCTTCCTGTCCGGAGATTTTCTCTTTCACTTTTTACTTTCTGTGTTTAAACCGCTGTCTGCCACCTTTTATAATAGGAAATATTTTCCTACAAACAGAACTGCAAGAACGATCATCAGCAGACTGATCTTTTTCTCTTTTACTTTCCCTGCTGCAAGATTGATGACAACATAAGTGATGACTCCCATGGCGATTCCTTCTGAAATACTGTAGAAAAACGGCATTGCCGCAATACAGATAAAGCAAGGAAGTCCCTCGGTAAAATCAGAAAAATCAATGTTCACTACGTTTGTCAGCATGTAGAATCCGACAACGATCAGCGCCGGCGCTGTCGCAAATGACGGAATCGCAAGGAAAATCGGCGAGAGCAGTAACGATGCTCCAAATAAGATCGCTGCTGTCACCGCTGTCAGACCTGTCCGTCCTCCTTCAGAAACACCGGAAGCACTCTCAACAAAAGTTGTCACCGTCGATGTTCCAAGTACCGCACCTGCCGTTGTGGCAACCGCGTCTGCCAGCAGCGCTCCTTTGATTCTCGGAAGCTTTCCTTCGCCGTCAAGCATATTTGCCTTTGTAGAAACACCGATTAATGTTCCCAGTGTATCAAAAATATCAACAAACAAGAACGCAAACACGACAATGATAAACTGTCCGATATTGATTCCGGAAAAACTCAGCTTCCCAAAGATCGGCGCAAGGCTCGGCACACTGATCCCTTTGCTGAAATCCGGCAGCAGACTAAACATTCCAAGTTCTGCATTCGGAACATAGAGTCCGGTAAACTGACAGATAATTCCGAGAATCCATGTGATGAGAATTCCCCATAAGATATTTCCCTTGATATCTTTTACGACAAGAATTGCTGTGATGATCACACCAATCACTGCGAGGAGCACAGTGATTCCGACATCATTCATCGATGCCTCCACACCGTTTAATTCATTGTAGTTTTCAATCGAAAATAACTGCACCAACGTGGATCCGCCGATTACGATCTTTGCATTCTGCAGTCCGATAAACGCGATAAACAGACCGATTCCGACACTCACTGCCGATTTTAAGTTCATTGGGATCGCATTAAAAATCGCCTCACGCACATTTGTCACAGACAGTACAATGAACACGAGACCCTCCACAAAAACTGCCGCCAGTGCTACCTGCCAGGTATATCCCATACCAATTACAACTGTGTACGCAAAATATGCATTCAGCCCCATTCCCGGTGCCAGTGCAAATGGATAGTTTGCAAAAATCGCCATCAGCATCGTTCCCAGACACGCTGCCAGCGCAGTTGCGGTAAATACCGCTCCCTGATCCATCCCGGCCGCTGCCAGAACACTTGGGTTGACTGCCAGAATGTATGCCATCGTCATAAATGTGGTGATTCCGGCAAGCACCTCTGTCTTCACAGTCGTGTTGTTCTCTTTTAATTTAAACAACTTCTCTAACATCTCTCATTTCCTCCTTAGACATATCTCTCACATATACGGACGCTTCCTTTCTGATCCGTCATGACCAAGACTGTACATAATTCTATCAAAAATCCAGAGGAAAGTAAATCATTTACCTATCATATATACTAATGACTATTTATAAGCCAGCCGGATTTTCTACTCCGTAATCTCAAGATCACGCCCAAAATCCAGTATCACCGTCGTTCCACTGCCTGCTTCTGACTCAATTTCAATCAGATGCCCTAGTTTTTTCATGATTTTTTTACAGAGATACAACCCGATTCCCGTAGACTTTCTATCCTGTCTGCCATTGTAACCGGTAAATCCTTTTTCCATCACCCTCGGCAGATCTTCCCTGCTGATCCCGACTCCAGTATCTCTCACTATGATACTGTCACCGTTTACAAGGACGCTGATCTTTCCTGCTTTTGTGTATTTTAACGCATTGGATAAAATCTGCTCCACGACAAACACTGCCCACCGCTCATCTGTCAGCACTTCTGCCTTGGACGGACGAAATTCCAGTTCGATTTTTTTCAAGATAAATAAGGAAGAGTATTTTCGGATCGCCTTTTTCGCAATCTCCTCAAGGGAATAGTACTGCAGGACAAGATCCGAACCTAGATTGCCTGCGCGCAAATAAGACAAAACCATCTCCACATACTGCTCCGTCTTAAAAAGTTCTGCCTCCATCGCTCTCCGATCCATCTGATCCGACTGATTTAACAGCTTCATCACCGCAATCGGCGTCTTGATCTGATGGGCCCACAATGTATAGTAATCCATCATCTCCTGATAATTGATCGCCGACTCTGATTCCAATTCCCTCCGGCATGCCTCCAGGCGGACAAGCAGCTCCTGATACTGCTCCTCGATCCGCTCTCTTGGCTTTGGCAGACTGTCAAATTCCATCTGCTCCTGCTTCGAAATGTCGTGAAGCTTCCCGGATCGGCGCACGAAATCTGCAAAATCAAACACCCCTGCAAAGAGCATTAAGACAGCCGATAAAAAAGCGGCATACTGCACCGTATCGACCGGAACCGACGACAGGAAAAATACGATCAAAAAAATCGCTGTGATTCCAATGTACACCCCAATCACTTTGCGGCATTTTCTGAGATATGCACCTGCTAATCTGATCATTCGATAATATACCCGATTCCTTTCTTTGTCTTGATAAACTCCTTTACCCCTAACTCTTCCAGCTTTTTACGCAGACGCGTCATGTTGACTGTCAGTGTATTGTCATCAATAAACTCATCGCTCTCCCAGAGCCGCTTCATGATCGCCTCCCGCTCAACGATTGTTCCGGCACGCTCCATCAAAATCTGGAGAATCTTATAGTCATTTTTTGTCAGTTCTACTCTCTGA
The DNA here is from genome assembly GCA_900546325.1 of uncultured Lachnospiraceae bacterium. Classification (GTDB taxonomy): domain Bacteria; phylum Bacillota; class Clostridia; order Lachnospirales; family Lachnospiraceae; genus Faecalimonas. The sequence goes on from URCR01000028.1 coordinate 28,734, forward strand.
TCCCGGAATGTCACACTTGCATCACTGAGATTAAGCATGACCCCGCTGTGCTCAATCACATTGGCGCTTCCCTGAAATGCATATGTCCTCCGAAGAAGTGCCTGAATCTTCGCTGTCAGTACATTCAGATCAAACGGCTTCTCCACAAAATCATCTCCGCCCATCTGAATTGCCATAACAATATTCATATTGTCGGACATTGATGATAAAAATAAAATCGGTACATTTGATGTCTTCCGGATTTCTGTACACCAGTAAAATCCATTATAAAACGGAAGTCCGATATCCATGAGAACAAGATGCGGAGTGTACTCCTCAAAACATTTTGCTACCTGCTTAAAATCATCCGCACATTGGACCTGATAGCCCCACTTTTCCAAATGTTCTCCAAGCAGTCTTGCAATCGTCTCATCATCCTCCACGATCAATATCTTATACATTCCTTTTTCTCCTTTATTCTTCCTGCTCTTTTTTCGCTTTTCCCTCTTCGTAAATCTGATTTAGCCAGACGATCGTTTCCTCCAGCCCTTCTTTATCAAAAGAAAAATCGGCGGAATGTTTCTCGTCATCCAAAACTTTTTCCCAGCAGACATCTCTCCACCAGCAAGTAGCTTTCAACCGGTTCTTGTCTTCTGTTTCCGCTTTTTCCAGACGGTACCGCATCGTCCGGAAACTCCCGGTAAACGCTGATTTTTTTAAAAATGGAATGCTTACAATGCCGTATAAATCAATCATTTTCTTGCCTTCTTTCCAAAAATCTCTTTACTCGTATTTCCAGTAGATTATTATTTTTTGAAACACTTCCTCCTCACGGTAAGAATATTCTACTGTTGAAAGACCATACAATTCTCCAAGATACTGCACCATCTGTGGAAGAATTTTCTCTCTGATCCGTGCTTCTGCCTGACCAAACACTTCCGCTGTTCCAAATTTCAGAGCAGATTCACTCCTCTGCTGTTCAATATCTTCCCGAAGCACCTGACAGATCTGCTGTTCCTCGTAACTCTCATAAAACCTGCCATTTCTCCGATAGTATTCCTGCTCATAGGCATCACACACCGGAAATACAATCTCCTCTTCGGGCGTATGTGTCAGGAAAAGCTGCTCCTGAGGACAGCAGAGATAATCATAGACGATCCTGCCCGCGCGCGCTCCTTCTCCGGTCCAGACAGGATCTCCCCATGTCGTATCTACATAAGAATATTTCCCGTCGCACTTCACAAGATTCCACGCATGATCCTGTATCTCCCCGGTGTCGGGATCTGTCGCCGTTCCGGTCACATAAGCAGCAAAAATCCCGGCTTTCCCCGCCAGATACTGCATCGTTCTCGCATAGCCTGCACAGACAGATTGCCCGTTTAGCAGAACACTGTAAATATTTTGGTCGTCTGCTCCGCCCTCCTGATATTCGGTCCGCCAGACAATCTGCTCATAAAGGTATTTGATTTTTTCATATTCCGAAACATTTTCGGGCATGGCAGCAAGCCATTCCTGTTCCGCGTCCTCGATTTCTTTTTGCCGGCGCAGACTCTCCTCCCTGCTATACAAATACTCCGGAAATAATTCTGTCTTTTCCGACATCGGATAACTCGTCATCTGAAGCGTTCCCGAGCACCAGAACAATTCAGGGTGGTCATTGAGCAGAAACTGATAAACTTTCCCGATTTTCTCTGTATCTGTCCCTATGGTTTCCACAGATTCCCGGTGTGACGAAACACATTCCAACAGGCTCTCATAAATGCTCTGCTCTTCCTCTGATAGCTGTTGAAAATAAAACTCTGACGGGCTTCCATCCTCAGATCCTCTTTGCCCATCTGCCCCGGTATCTTCTTTTAACGCTCCTGCAGTCTTGGATTTGTGTCCGTTTTTTCCCGTATTCTCATGATCCCGGATCAAAATCCACAAGCCTGCCGGAATCAGCACAACAACCAGCATCAGCACTGTCAAAATCCATCCTTTTCGTTTTCTCCTCTTTATCCTTCTATGTCTTCTCCTTCGATTCCCGCTCATATCACACTCTCCTTTTGCATACTCCCTCTGCACACTCAGTCAATGCACTCCCTATCTTTTTCTGCATATAGTAACAGTAATCTTAATCACACGAGGTCGTATTATGAAACCAATGCACGCTATGCAGGCAGACACTCCGGACAAAGGAAAATTAAAGATTCAGATCAACTCTGATATCACTTCCTTCCCGATCGCTGATGCCTCCATTTCTATCTCTTATACCGGTGTTCCCGAGCAAACTTTAGAGCAGGTCACCACAGACTCTTCCGGGCAGACGGAAACCCTGGAACTCGCCGCTCCTCCTCTTGAATACAGCCTGAATCCCACAATCGAGTCACAGCCTTACTCCGAATACACACTCTCTGTCACCGCACCCGGATTTGAACCGATCAGCATCGCAGGTACAGAAATCCTCCCGGACGTCACTGCAATCCAGAACATTACCATGCGTCCAACTACTACCACTCCCCAGCAGGAAGTATTTGTCATACCTGCCCACACACTCTACGGCACTTATCCTCCAAAGATTGCCGAGGATGAGATCAAACCGACAAACGAAACCGGTGAGATTGTTCTAAGCCGTGTTGTTGTCCCGGAATTCATCGTTGTACATGATGGTTCACCGCGTGACTCCACCGCTGAAAATTATTATGTAAAGTACAAAGACTATATCAAAAATGTAGCCTCCAGTGAAATCTATGCAACCTGGCCGGAAAACACTATCCGCGCAAACGTACTGGCGATCATGTCGTTTACCCTCAACAGGGTATACACGGAGTGGTAGGGGAATCGCCACAAATTCGGGGTTGAGGAATGAAGTCGTTAAGGTTGATTTTAAATCGAATAACGACTTCTGTTTTCTTTACATCAATGCGTTCTACAAGTTTATTTACAAGCACTCTTTTTGTTGCCACATCTGCATTTAGAAACACCTCTTGCCATGTCGGAATCTTATTTCTAATATCTTCCCATTCATTCAGTGATACAGAAGTATTTTTTAATTCCAGTTCCTTTTCGGTGATAACTTCTTGTTGGTGCTGTGCCTGTTCTTTATGATTTTTGATAATTGATACCAATTCTTCCAATGACAGCGGGTAATCACCAGTCATAGCGTCTGGAATTTTACTCTCCATTATTTTAATCTTTTTTTGAATATTTTCAAGAGATTGTTGTTCTTTTTTTAATTCAGCGTGCTTCCGCTTCTTTTCTTGGTTCTGATTATTTTCAATCTCATGAAACACATCTTCATTTTCTTGTAATTTCCCAATATATTTTGCGATTGATTCAAATACAATAGGTTCTATAATGTCAGCACGAATTTGTTTTGTCTTATCATGTGGTACACCTTGCCATGCAGTTTGACATTTATAGACCGCAATTTTACTTGCTCTTTTTTCGCCAGTATCTTTTATTGTCCAGTAGTTGTACTTACTTCCGTTAGTCATTTTACTTCCACAATAGCCACAATATAAAACATCTATCAGTGCTAACATACCATCATTCTTTCTAATCACATTCACGTTTTTGTGTTCCAGTGTTTTTATATATTTATCACCTCGTCGCTTCCGCCTTTCTTGTGTTTTATTCCATGTATCACCATCAATAATTGTAATATTTTCATTTGGTTCAAAAGAAGTAATCCATTCTTCGCTGTCAAGCCTGTGATATTGTCCGTTGATTCGTTCTCGACGTTTATAAGCAGTGTGTCCTGCATAAATCGGATTTGTCAAAATACTTGTAATAGTTCCGCTTTTCCATACATCATTGGGGGCATGATTTTTGTATATTTTATGCTTATTTAAAACTTTAGCAATTTTAGTAGACCCATATTCTTTGGTGAGAGATAGGTCATAAATATAACGAACAATTTCCGCTTCTTCAGGAACAATAACAAGATGATGCAATGCTCTACCATGTTTGCTGATGTTTCCAGATAACTCTAATCTGTAACCGAAAGGGGCTTTCCCACCCATGAATTTTCCTTGCTGTACAAGTTTTTGGGCGGTATCTTTTACACGCATACCAGTATCAGCACTCTGTTTTTGTGCATTTCCATATCTTAGTGCTAACATCATTTGCCCCATCATATCATTGCTTTCCGGAGAAATACAACCGTCTTTTACAGTGTAAATATCCACACCTGCATTTTTCAAGGTCATGACATAAGCACCGATTTCCCACATACGTCTGCCGATTCTATCATCTTTATATGCCACCAAAATATCATACTCTCTTGCCTTTGCGTCTTGTAAAGCCTCTTGAAGTACATTTCTGTCTGCAACTGAATTTTTATATCCGCTGTTACTTCCTTCAAAATATTCCTTAGAATCAAGTTCCCAATCATTATGCTCTTTCACATAATCTTTTACAAGTTCTCTTTGTACACTTAAATCTCCATCTGCTTCTAACTGCTGATTTGAACTAACTCTTAATAGCATTCTTACTTTTTTCATCTTAAATCGTCCTTTCTATTCAACAGAGAGTACACTATCTGTTGAAGTCATGAGATTTTTTTGTAATTGTTCCCGCAACGCACTGGAAAGAATAGACCTTATTTCTTGGTATAAATCATCTGTCTGTTCTGACTGTTTAGGGAACTCAAGCACAATCGTAATACCATCTTTTTGATATTTTGTTTCTTGATAAAGTGTACTATTCATGGAAATCTCCGACGAAATATGTATTATTATATTTCTATTCGGGAGGGTTTTGTCCCATACGATTATTATATTTGTTTTACGAAGATACACTTTTTCTTGATACATTCTTGAATGGGGCGATACGATTGTATCTCTCCAACTGCACCCGCTATTTTTTCTTTTGAAAAACATTTCTTTTCCTTTCCGACTTTATAAGAAAAAAAGTCCCGAATAGGATACAATTTGTATCGTTTTCGAGACTTTACATTTTCTAGGATTGTTTGGAAATTTAAAAAAGCGATATACCCGATAACTTTACTCATCAATTACAAAAACAATCTTAGCTTCTTACAAAGTCTCAAATTATTTTTGCGATTTTGTTTTGATGAAGATGGGATAATCGCCGAACACCGCTTCAACAGTTAATATACCGTATCGCTCAATAAATAATAATATACATCATAATTACTATTTATTTAGTAACATCATAACTGTAAGCTGCTAATAGTTATTTGTGTAGCAGTCAATTTCTATGTACTTACAGTTTCAAGTATTAAATTCTGCATGATGTAACTATGAAATTGATTTTATCTATATATTAAAGCAAGCTATTTTGTAAGTCAAGAGATTTATGATAATTTAATAAAAAATATAGTTCTTCATTTACTGCTTGATTATTCACAACCTTATGTACAGACCTATGTCAATGACTTGTCGCTTGCGATACGGAGTATCATTGACATAGGTCTGAGCATAAGGTATATTCTGATTAGCAGTGAAAGTCTGTGGTACCACTTCTTTTAAAAAGTGGTACCGCTTAAACCCGCATGGAATCTAGGTTTTCTGAAAAATGGGTACCACATGGTACCACTTCTTTAGCAATGGTACCACTTCTAAATAAAATGTGGTACCGTCTAAACCCGCATGGAATCTAGGTTTTCTCACAAAAATGCCAAAAGTACCACGGGTACCACACTTTTTCGAAAGTTATAACAGTAAAAAACACTATTTTTTAATTATCCCCATATAAAATATTTAAATAAGTACTGTAAATACAAGGGATATTTAAAACAAATAATAGTTTAAATATTACGCGCCTATATCCCCCGTTGTAGTAGGGCTTGTCAATACTACAACGGGGGTTTTGGACTTTTCAACCGCAACTCCCACAAAGGAATATTAAAGGGATATTTAAAATACATTATTTAAATATTGACATTTTCATAAAATCTGTTATACTATAACTATAATAAATCTGAAAGGTGGTGCTTACACTATGGCACGTAAAGAAGCTAATTTAAACTGTGTGCTTTTAGCACAAGATTTTCTCCCTGAGCATTGGAACTGGTCAGACACAGAAAAAACACATCTCGGAAATATCGCTGAAATGGGAGAAATCATCAAAAATCGCTTAGAAAACGGCGGTTGCGAAATTGCGGAAATGTACGCTATCAAACATAATAAAGATGAACAAAGGATTTGGAATGAATGTAAAATGATTTATGAAGTGAATTTCACGTCTCATCATGTTCACTTTGTTATCAGATTCAAAAAGGGAAACAAACTGGCAGTTATTGCTTCTCTCATTGGTATTGAGCCAAACTTCATTGAAAAACCTCAGCGTGGTCGATATGCTTATGACAATATGCTTTCGTATTTAACACATATCAAATATGCAAAAAAATATCAATATGACGTACATAACGTTGTTACTATTGTCGGTAAGCCTTATATTGAATATTACAGAGAACGTTACGAATCTTGGATTCAAGGTCGGGCAGTTATTACAGAAACAGAATTAAGAAAGACATTTAAATATTTGGAACACAAGATTTTTACTGGTGAAATTACAATGGAAGAAATTATTTTAAACAAAGAATATAAAATAGTTTATCGGAAATATAGAAGAAAAATAGACGAAGCTTTTGAAAACGTAAAACATTCAAATGATTTAGAAAATAAATTCTTATCAGACGCACAAAGGAAACAAAATCCTTGATTCCCTCATGGCAGATTTTCGCTTAGAATTTTCATTGCCAATTTTCCAAAGACTTTTCTCAAATTTTCTTTGAGAAATCTGCAACGATGATCTAAGCGGGATTCTGCCACTGCTTTTCTATTAGAATTTCATTTCTCGGAACAGCATAACATAAGTCAAGACCACCGGCTTAGCCGGTGGCTTGCTTTGACCCTATAAGGGTCTATTA
>URCR01000029.1 GCA_900546325.1 uncultured Lachnospiraceae bacterium
ATGGAGCTGACTGTTACTAATCGGTCGAGGGCATAACCAAGTGGTGATAGGAGAAGGATGGAGAGATAGAGAGAAAAACTTAGAAAAGTAGTTAGCTGTATGTGATTTTGAAGGTATATGAAAAAGAGAAGAGATAAAAAAGAGAGAAGATATTTGCAGGAGCAGATGTCTTTTTTTGTGTTTAAAAGCAGGAAGGAAGTCTCTAAAGAAGTTTTTGATCTGACAGCAGTAGTTGTTTGCAAAAAAACCGGGATCAATTGATAGAAACATATCAGAATCCCGGTTTATTGATATTATTTTTTTACGAGAGCATACATCAGGACCGGAAAATCCAGAAAAGATTCCGTGAGGCCTTTTTCGACAATCGTAAAATGATTTTCTTTCAGTTCTTCTTCGAACGTGGAGAAAGATACCATTTTACATGATGTGGCAGCAACTGTGACAGTGCCGGACGGATGCTGGCGTTCTTCCAGAGAAAATGCATTGCGGATGTTCGTTTCTCTTTCTACTTTCCCATCTCCCATTGTGCAGATGAGTGCGATCCCATTCTCTTTTAGATGCTCGGAAATGAAGCGGTAGAAGGCATTCCGATCCCCTTTCAATACAAGCATATGAAGAACTGCGACAGAATAGATGAAATCATATTGGAAAGGATGTGTCGGGTCAAGACAGTCTAAAACTTCAAAATTTGAAGCATATTTCGGAAAAGTTGTCTTGCAGTAGGAAATGGCTTCCGGAGAAATATCGGTGGCTTTCAAACAATATTCTTTTTCCAGTAAAGTTTTTGCATCTCTTCCTTCACCGCAGCCAATTTCAAGAATTGGAGAGGAGAGAGGAATTCCATATTTTTCAAGTAGCTCCATCACGATCGGAGTGGGAGTATTGCTGAACCAACTGGCTCCTTTTTGATGGATAGTCGTATACCTATCCTCGTATGCTTTGTAATATTCCCTAGGGGGAAAATCCCGGAGGACTTTTTTACAAAGTTTGGAGTAAATTCGCTCGACAAACCATTTTTCAGTAGATTTTTCCGCAATCTCAGAGAGGCTGATCCATCCAATCTGACTGTTTTCATCTGGTTTGACCCGGAGCGGCAAATGTTCATCCGCTTCGAGCAGAAAGGTGAGATTCAGGTGGAGATGAGAGGAAATGTATGTTCCACGCTTCTCATGCCCGTCTACCGTCAGACTTTCCAGAGAAAAAATATCATCTGTGAGGAAGCGGATATCTGTCAGACCGCTTTCTTCTTCAATTTCCTTTCGGATCACTTGTCTGACATCCGGATTTCCGTCTGCATGACCGCCAAGCCATGCCCATGACTGATAAATATTGTGATAGGCCATCAGAACTTTCGTGCGGTCCTGATTGACGACCCACGCAGAAACTGTGATGTGGGCAACATCATTTTCTCTGGTGAGAAGATTGGGATTGTGGTCAAGAAGTCTTAGAATTTGCTTTTGATCTCGTTCTTCCTGTTCATTGAATGGAAGGTACTTTTCTATTTCTTTTCTTAGTTGTTTCATATAGCTGTTCCCTCTTTTGTGATTATTTTCGTTTGAATGCCGGCTTTAGAAACGAGTCCCATTCTCAAACCGCTGTCTGGCATAGAGTGCAGCACCAAGCATTCCGGCACTATCGCCAAGCTGTGCAGTCACGATTTCGCAGTGCTTGCGGGAGAGAGATAGAGCATGTTCTTTCACAATATTGCGAGCAGGATGTAAAAGCCGTTCCCCTGCCGCAGACATGCCGCCTCCGATAATGAGGATCTCGGGATTAAAGAGGTTGATAATATTTACAAGCCCATAGCCTAGTATTACTCCGGTTTCGTTCATTGTGTCAATGGCCATCTGATCACCGAGATCATAAGCTTTGGAGATCATTTCTGCGGTAATTTTATCGGAATGTCCATCTACCCACTCTGAGATGATCGTGGAATTTCCATCGGCAATTTTCTCTTTTACCGTATCGAGGATACCGGAAGCAGAAACATATCGTCCCAGACAGCCGTTGCTTCCACAGCGGCATGGTCGTCCGGGGCGGAACATATTCATATGGCCGATCTCCCCGGCACTTGCGGTAGCACCATAGAGAACGTGTCCATCTATGACGATTCCAGCACCGATTCCGGTCCCAAGAGTGAGCAATACGATATTTTCTTTATGTTTTCCGGCACCGCAGAGCCATTCTCCATAGAGATTTACACGGACATCATTGTCGATATAAACCGGAAGACCTGTCTTTTCTTTCAGCCAGCTGGCGACCGGCATATTTTCCCATTTTGGAAATTTAGAAGAAAAGATAGAGATACCTGTCTCCATATCAAGTAGTCCGGGAATCCCGATACCGATACAGACAGCTTCCTGTCCGGGGAGGGCGGCATATAATTCCAAAATGGCACAATGAATCTGGTTCATGGCATATTCCCAGCCCTTTTTTGGGCGGGTAGAGATTCGCCTTTCATAGAGTTTGTGAAATTGCCGGAACGTATAGGCGGAGATCTTGAGATTGGTTCCGCCGAGATCGATTCCGATAATGTATTTATGGGTATGCATTGTCTGACCTTTCTGAATCTGTGATTCATAATTTATTTTTATAGGATGTATTATATCATTGCTTTCTTCTGCTTTAAAAGGAAAATTACATTTTTTTATAAACGGCCAGTGTTATGAAAAATATCAATGAATCCATTGTCGGAATATAGTCTTTTTTGCAAGAAAAGAAAAAGGAATATATTGGCAACAAACAGCATTTTTGCTATAATTCATTATTATATGATATTGAAAAAAGAAATTGTTTCAAAAGAAAATGATGTGAAAACCCTCCAAAACGCAGTATTTGGGAGAACATGTAGAAGAGGTGAGAGAGAAGTGGAAAAATATCTGAATGGATGGAGAGACAGCGCGGATGTGGAGATCCCTCCGAGAAAGGCGAACGGATTCCGGGAAGAGATCCTTATAAGAGAGAAAGTACTCCCACTTCCAAAAATACAGCACACGGGTGAGAAAGAGCTGCAGGAAGATCAACGGGCCGGTAAGGCGTATGTCATTCGGACGAGGACCGATGAAAAAACGGAAGTGAACAAAAGTCCGTTTGTGATGGGAAAGTCGGTTCATGCAGACTATACAATACAGGGGAATCAGGCGATCAGCAGGAAGCATGCTTATGTATTTGGGGAAAATGGAGCATATTTTTTGAAAGACTTGAATTCTCTGAATCATACTTTTGTAGACGGAAAGAAGATTCAGGGAGAGACAAGGCTGAAGGATGGAGAGTTTTTTTATCTTGCAGATGAGAAGTTCCAATTCAGAATCGATTAGAAATATAGAAATACAAAAAAGCAGATGGGACAGAGGGAGATCAGAGTGGAAAAGTTTTCAGATACATATGAGATCATTGGAAAATTAGGAGAAGGAAGCGGCGGGATTGTGTATAAGGCAATCCATAAGCGGCTGAGAAAAGAAGTTGTTGTAAAGCAGATAAAAAATCAGGGAATGTCTCTGCGGGATAAAAGAAAAGAAGTAGATATTCTAAAAAATCTCAACCATTCTTACTTGCCGCAAGTACTTGATTTCTTTGAGATAGGAGGGAATGCCTATACTGTCATGAGTTTTATCCCGGGGAAATCTCTGAAGACATTGCTTCAGGAAGGGCGGTATTTCCAAAAGAAAGAAGTAATTCGCTGGGCCATGCAGTTATGCAGTGCGCTTCAGTATCTCCATGAGCAGATGCCTCCGATCATTCATGGAGATATCAAGCCTGCAAATATTATGCTGACTCCGAAGGGAGATATTTGTCTGATTGATTTCAATATTTCGTTTTTTATGAATTCAGGCACCGTTCTCGGATACACGGATGGATATACTTCTCCGGAGCAGTACCGGCGGGTGAGAAATATAAAGGAGGGAATACGAGAAGAGTTTGTAAAGATAGATGAGAGGGCAGATTTGTACAGCCTTGGGGCGACGCTGTATCACATTATCACAGGAGAGAAGCTTGGAGAGAACGGGGGAAGGCCGGATCAGATGCTTTTAACTGAAAAGGCAGGAGATACGTTTGCATCTGTGATCGAAAGGGCCGTTGAGCAGGATCCAAAAAAGAGATTTCAGAGTGCGGCGGAGATGCTTCAGGCGCTGCAGATGCTCCCTAAGAAAGATAAGCGTTACAAGATGCTTCTGGCACGTCAGTGGGCAGAGCGTCTTACCGCTTCCATCTGTCTGGCAGGGTGTATCGCATTGACCGGATACGGCATCTATACGATGAGACTTGAGAAGATTGAACGCTATAATGAACTGGTGGCGAAGCAGGAAAAACTGATTGCGGATAAGAAGTTTGACAAGGAAGAAGAAATCTATCGGGAAGCAGTCAAGCTGCGACCGTCTTCTCTGGAGAGTTATTATCAGAATGCATATGCGCTTTATGAACAGAAATTATATGAGGAGTGTATCGAATTTATCGACTACGATATTCTTCAGAATGAAAAAGTAAAGCAGAGTCCGGAGCGTATGGCAGATATTTACTATTTGAAAGCAGACAGTCAGTTCCAGATGGAAGACTATGAAGATGCGGTAGAGACGTATGAGCTGCTTGAAGAGACCGGAGAAGGAGCCGAAACATATTATAAGGATTATGCGATCACATTGGCATATGCCGGATATCCGGAATCGGCGGAGAAGATTCTGGAAGAGGCGATGGAGCAGGGTCTCAATGAAGATACGCTGTATTATGCGAAGGGAGAGATTAAGAAGTTTCTGGAGGAACCGGAGCAGGCGCTGACCTCATTTCAGAAGTGCATAGAGATTACAAAAGATATGGATCTGAAGACAAGGGCGTATCTGATGATGAGCGAATTATATGAGAAAGAAGATAACCGGGAACAAGAGCAGAAGATGTTGAAAGAGGCAGAAGCATCCCTGCCCGTGGAAAACCAGATGATGATCCTGGAAAGGTTAGCTCAGGTTAACATAGATCTTGCAGAGAATACAGGACTTGGCAAGTACAGAGAAGAAGCAATTAAAAATTTTCAGAAGATTATTGAAAATGGATGGGAATCTTACGATACTTATAATAATCTAGTTGTGCTGTGTCAGAAACAGGGAAATCTTGACCAGGCAGAAAAATATCTAAAAACAATGGAAGAATCTTACGGGGAAGATTATAATATCTATAAAAGGCACGCATTTCTTGAGATTGACCGCCAGAAATTACTGAAAAATGATGCGAGAAACTACAAAAAGTTCGAGGAATATTATGAGCAGGCGACGGAACTGTATGAGGATGAGAAGGAATCGGATATTGAGATGGATTTACTGGAACAGCTCTATGACCAGGCAGAGAAAGGGGGATGGCTGTAAAATGGGAATCACACCGGGATTGATCATGGTGGCAGCAGGAAGCCTTGGAGGGATTGCCTGTGCGGCCTTTCTGGTCGGCACACTCAGAAGATTTAGAAAACAGAGAAAGCATCTTCTGGAAGAAATCAGTGCTGAATAGAGAAGATAGTATCATAGGGAAGAAACGATAGAGAGAAGGTCAGAGTGGATGAGAAATCAGATGTTTGAAGGTGCAGTTACTGGGAAAGAGGGAATTTACAAGGGCAGGACATTATTGCTGGAAAATCGGCGGGAAGTCTTTTTCCATCTTGAGGGCAGGCAGATTTATGTGGATCAAATACCGGAAGGAGCAGAAGCGGGTATCTGGTATATTGCACAGCATGAAGAATATGCAATACAGCCGGCCAAAACAAGAACTGTATATTTAAAAAGTGGACAGCCACTCGGAAAGGACCGCATCTATTATCTGCCGCGCGGCATGGAAATATGGATTGAGTCACAAAAGAACAGATTTCTATTGGAATAGAACAAAATACGAAGTAAGAGAGGGGATGGCAGTATGCAGGACACAGAGCAGAAGCTTGAAAATCTATATGCGAAGCTTGGCAAAGCATATTATGAAGGCGGATTTGAAGATCCTCTTCCGGAACTTTTGCCACTATTTGATGCAATTACAGAACTAAAATGCAGCCGGGGACAGACAGAAGAGAAAGCTTTTTGTCCGAAATGCGGGAATGAGCTAAAAGAACAAGCAATCTTTTGCGGCAGATGTGGATGCCGTATAGGATAGATAAGAGCATAAGGAGGATATTACTATGGAATTTTTTGACGGAATGGCACAGAAAACAAAAAATCTTTCAGAAATCATGAAGCTGACAGCAGCGGTTTCTTCAGAGAAGGAGAGACAGGAGAAGATTTACAAAGAACTTGGCGAGACTTATTACAAAGTGTATGGAGATCGGGCGGAGAGTGAATTGATAGAAATGTGCGCTCAGATCCGGGAGAGCAGAGAGACAGTAGAAACTTATGAAAAAGAGATTCTCGCCCTCAAAGGAATTGCAGTATGCCCGGCATGTGGATATGAAGTCAGTGTTCATTTCAACTTCTGTAATAACTGTGGACATAAGATGAAAGAAGTAAAGGAAGAACAGCCGTCCGTGGATGAACTGATCCAGGAAGGGGAGAAATTGAGAGAGGAAGAGGAAATCCTCGCAGAAAAAGAAGAGGAAGTTACAGCGGAGGATAGAATTGTAAAAGAAATTCTGGAAGAGGAAACTTCAGCTGCAAAAGAATCTGTAGAAGAAATCCTTGCAGAAGAACAGCAGGGGGAAGAACCATTTGAGCCAGCAGGTGCAGAAGAACCATTTGAACCGGAGATGGTAACAAGTACAGAAGAAATACAGAAGCCGGAAGCAGAAGAAGATTTCCAAGGGCAGGAAGATCCGTTTGTACAGGAGATTCAGGAGGCAGTGAGTGTATCTTCCGAAAAGACATGCAAAGAATGTGGAGCACATATGGAAGCGGATCAGGAGTTTTGCATTATGTGCGGTACGAGATATGAGGAAGACAAAGTAGAGAAAGAAGCTGAAGAGGAAGAAGAGCCTCAGGCGAGAATCTGTCCGAATTGTGGAAGCATTGTTAAACCGGGGCATCTGTTCTGTATGGAATGTGGAATGAAGCAATAAGAGATGGGGAAGGAATCAGAGACGATGAAGAGATGTCAGAATTGCGGCGCTGAATATGAGGAGGACAAAAAATTCTGTAAACATTGCGGCTCCCCACTCTTGGAAATCGATAAAAATTCAGAACAAGATGGTCATGGGGAGCGCCGTGCCCGAAAAGATGATAACAAAGAAGTGCAAGGCGAACGACAGCCGGGGAAAAAGAGAAAAAAGAATTTACGGCTGGCATTGATCATCATTCTTGTGGCTGCGGTCTCCGTAGGCGGGGCATTTGCCGTATATATGATCCAGGAAAAACGGCTGGAGGCAGTTCGAAAAGAACATGAGAGAAAGGAAAAAGAGATAGAAGAAGAGAGGGAGGAGGAAGAAAAAGCCCGGGAAAAGGCTGAAAAAGAAGAAAAAGAACAGAAAAAGAAGGAAGCTTTAGAGCAAGAGCAGAAAGAAGAAGAACTAAAAGAACAGCTTCAGGAGAAGGAAGAAGAATTGCAGAAAGCACAGGAGGAAGCAGACCGTGCAGCAGGAGCTTCCACCAAGAGCAGTTCCGGAATGTCAGCCGGAGAATGGTGGGATTCCAGAGTGGATTCGACAGAGACGGCCGATGAACAGTTAGCAGCAGAAGTTTCTGCGGAGGATTCGATGGAGACGCAGATGAGCGTTGCACAGAGAAGGTATGAATTGTGGGATAATTTGTTAAATGAACTGTGGGCCGAGCTGGAGGCAGTGCTCCCGGGGGCAGAGTTAGAAAGTCTTACAGATGAGCAGATCACCTGGATTCAGCAGAAAGAGGCAATGCTTTCTAACTACTGGCAGGAAACGACAATCGATCATTCTGCTTTTCCGAATGGACCGGCAGCAGATATGACGAAAGATAGAGTGTATTATTTAAGAGGCAAGCTTCCTTATTAAGAAGTAAATTATGAGAAGTCATGGGGTACGGGTACATTTCTTTTCTGCAAAACACCGCAGAAACGATTTGAGAGAGTACACCAAAGTGGAGGGATGAAAATGTATTGTAAATACTGTGGACGAGAGATCAAGGAAGGAGAGGTCTGCAGCTGCCGCACCCAGAACGATTCTGTGAAAGAAAGCGGCAGTCAGAAGAGCCAGCCGGGTTCAGACTATCACAGAAAAGAGAAAAAAAGGCAGGAGAAGCCCAAACATTATCAAAACAAGAAGAAAGGCAGCTGGAATAAGACACCGCTGGTGATTGCGGCAGTATTTTTAGTGCTGGCAGCAGTTAGCTTTGGATGCCTTCGGTTTTTACTGGCAGACACACTTTCCGGCGGAAGTCTGGAAGCGATTTACCCATATCTGATCTACATTTTGCCATCGGCATTTGCAGTGATTGCAGCAGTGGCAGCTGTCTTTGGAATGTCCGGGAGAGGAAAATGGATCGCAGCAGCAATGACAGTTGTAAGTGTTTTAGGAATTGCAGGAATTATGGGATCTATGATTTTAGCGCCATATGAGAGTGGATCGGAAAGGATCGCAGAGAATGAGGAAGACGGTTCTGTCAGAGTAGAAAAAGGTGAGAAAAAAGATGAAATCAGCGGACTGTTAGAAGAAATCAGAGAAGATTTCGAAGATGGAAAGATGGATTATGTGGAAGCAAAAAAAGAGCTGGAAGAGATTGATGTTGACGATCTGGAGAAGACACAGGAGAAAAAATATGACAGTCTTGTGGAGGATCTCGGAAAAGGGTTAGAAAAAGAGATTTCAGAATACACAAAGATTTCTAATTATAAATATGCAATTAAGTACTTAAACGATATCAGCGAGGAACTGGACGATGAGGATGAGGTTGTCAGTGAATTGCTCAAGCAGTGTGACACAGATTATATAAAATATCTGGAGACAGAGAGCAACCGGCTCATCACGGAAGGATCACCAAAAGATGCAGTACAGATTCTCGAGGATGCGAAAGAAACGGTAAGTGACCAAGATAAATTAGAGGAATTGATCGCAAAGGCAGAAAAAGCGGAAAAAGAGGAAACAGATAAAAAGAATGCTGAAGCAAAAAGGGACAGTGAGTATATTATCCCGGACAGCAACAGCCGTTATCTGACAGAGAGCGATATCAGTGGTCTGTCTCTGCAGCAGCTCAATTACGCCAAGAATGAAATCTATGCGAGAAGAGGACGAAAATTTGATTCGGTAGAATTACAGGAATATTTCGGAAGTAAATCGTGGTACCGGGGAACAATTGAACCGTCACAGTTTACGAATGATATGCTGAACGACTATGAGATTAAAAATGCAGATTTGTTAAGTGCCAGAGAATTTGCAATTGACAGTGGAGGATATAAGTTACGATGAGATGTACAAAATGTGGATGTGAATTACCGGAAAATTCAAAGTTTTGTTTTGCATGCGGAGCAAAATTAGAGGAAAATGATTTTGAAGATCAAAAGGAAGAAAGCCTGAAACAGACAGGATGGCAGGCAGATGCAGGCGATGAGGATGAAACCGTTCTTATCGGTCCGGACGATGAGGATGAAACGATTCTTCTCGGTGCAAAAGTAAATATTCCTGATTCGGAGACGGAAGACGAGGAAGGGAAGTATTGCCCGTATTGCGGATGTAAAAATGATGGAGATGCAGTTTTCTGCTGTGGATGCGGAAAGAATATGGATATGGAAGCACTTGGTGTTGGAGGAAATGCAGGAGGTTCTAAGAAGTCGGGAAGCATCCAGGGCGGAAAGCTCCCGTCAGGAAAAATCATCGGTGTGGCAGCGGCAGCTGTCGTTGTTGTCGGGGGGATCACTCTTCTTGTGAATGCACTCGGAGATGATACACAGACAAAGATTGCGTACTTAAAAGACGGAAAGGTAATGCAGACTGACTTGAAAAAGTACAAAAAGGAACCTGTGGAATATAGTGGTTCCTATGGAGATGAGGATCAGGTTTATGGTGTGCGCGTCACTTATTCCAAAGACGGAAAATATATCTGTTATCCGACAAATGTGGAAAATGAAGATGGAATCACAGAATTTGATCTGAATCTGCAGAAGACCGGAAAAGAGGGAGCGTCAACAGAGATTGATGATTCTGTTACAAAATATAAGCTGCTCGACAACAATAAGATTATTTATCTGAAAGCCGGAAATGATACACTGTATGTCAGCGACCGGAAAGGAAACAAAGAAAAAATTGCATCAGATGTTTCCACGTTTAAACTGGATAAGGATCAAAAAAATATTGTATGGGTTGAAACGAACGATGGGAAGAACTCCTTATATCAGCAGGATGTAAAATTAAAGAAAGAAAAGAAGAAGCTTTCTAAAAGCGCAGATGATTACAAGATCGGCGATGATTTGAAGCAGATTGTTGTGCAGGATGATGACAAAATCTATCTGATCAAAAACTTCGGAGAAAGAGAGAAAATTGCATCGGATGTAAGCTGGATTGTTTCAAATAATGAAGAAGATGAAGTGCTGTACTATGTAAAGCAGGATGAGAAAAAGATTGATGCGATGGATATGGTGGAAGATGACACCGATGGAGACGAGGATATGGAGTGGCTCATGGAAGATTTGGAAGATTATTCCGTAGAGACCGTGCAGAGTTCCTTGTACTGCTATAAGGATGGAAAAGAAGTGGAAATCGCGAAGGAAATCAGTGGTGACATCTATGCACAGGAAGATTCGGACACGGTTTTATTCACGAGATTTAGCATGGAAGAACTGCCAAAAGTCCGGGCATCAAAACTGGACGGAACTTATGAGGTAGACGAGAAATACTACAAGGCGCTTCGTGAATCGGCAGAGACTTGCATTTACAATGGAAAAGAAATCGTGACTCTGGATGCAGATCTCAAAGACCAAACAGGGGAGCAAAGATTCCTGGTAGATGATGAAAAGAACATCGGTTATACAATCAAGACGGAAAGAGATGAGGAAGGCGAAATAAAAGAAAGCCAGCTTCTTTCATTTAAGACAGGCAAGAAAGCAGATGGAAAATGCAGTGTCGTTGCAGAGGATGTGGATGCAATGATGGGTGCAAAAAACGGAGATGTTTATTACCTGACAGATATGGATGAAGGAATGGGTGATCTGTACTGCAATGATGAGATGATCGACAGTGATGTTATGAGAAGTACATTAGAATTTACAAAAGAAAAAGGATACCCGATCTATATGACCGATTATAATGATTCCAAGAACTTATTTACATTAAAGATGTTTGACGGAAAAGATGCAAAAGTGATCGCAGATGATGCTTTTGATTACAAAGTCGTAGATGAGAAAAAAATAGCAGTGCTTGCAGATTATGATGACGATGATTCCACGGGAACATTGAAACTGTACAGGGGAAAAGATAAGCTGATCGAACTGGATGATGATGTCACTTGTTTGTTTGGCGGAATGTACAATTAGCAGTTAGAAGAGAGGAGAGAGAACAATGGCTTTTTTTGATGAATTGGGAAAGAAAATTTCAGTTACAGGCCAGAATGTAATGCAGAAAGCAAAGGGAATGGCGGATATTACAGGCTTGAAATCACAGATTAATGAAGAACAGAAAAAAATTGATAAATATTGTCAGAACCTGGGGTATATGTATTATGAGTTAAAACAGGATGATCCGGAGCCGCAGCTGGCTGAGCTGGTCCGGATGGTTCAGGCAAGTCATCGAAGAATTGAAGCGATCCGTTCAGAGATTGAAGCGATTGAGAGCATTAAGACTTGTCCTAGATGCGGTGCAGTGCTGGAACCGGGAATGGCATTTTGTGTGGGATGTGGAGCAAAAGTGGAAGAAATGAATGAAGGAATGCAGGTTCCGCCGCAGCAGGTACGATTCTGCACGAAGTGTGGGAAGCAGATTCCGCAGGGTGCGGTTTTCTGCACAAAATGTGGAACAAGGCAGGAATAACAAAGATCTGTCCGTACTCATACAATGAGAGGCGGGCAGGGGAAAAGGCAGAGATGTGGGGACATCTCTGTCTTTTATCGCATGTGCGGTAAACAGATTGGAATGAAAGAAAGGGGAAAAGTGTGAAAACAAGTCAGAAAATATTAGCAGGAATCTGTACCTGCCTGCTGGTTGTTGTATCTGTCGGATGTGCTGTGACGGCACAGAAGTTACAGACGCAGAAAGAAGAGAAACAGGCAGTGGAAGAGAAAGTGCAGAGTATGCAGAAAGAAATCCAAGAACTTGAAAAAGAAGTGGAAGAATTAGAAAAGGAGCAGACACAGAGAGAAGAGAAGGAGAAAACAGAAGCGAAAACAGAGGAACAGCCGCAGGACAAGGGAAAGAAGATTGCGATTGATCCGGGACATCAGGGACCGAATGTAGATATGAGTGATTTGGAGCCGATGGGACCGGGATCGCAGGAAATGAAAGCAAAAGCATCTTCCGGCACCCAGGGACGTTACACGAATGTTCCGGAGTACGAATTGACATTGAATATTTCCAAACAGCTTCGTTCTGAGCTGGAAAACAGAGGCTATGAAGTGGTGCTTACGAGAGAAGATCATGATACTGCAATCAGTAACAGTGAGAGGGCGCTGATGGCAGCAGAAACAGGATCAGATATTTATGTGAGGATCCATGCAAACGGGAGCGAAGATCCAACGGCAAATGGAGCGATGACGATGGTGCCTTCCGCAGAAAATCCATTTGTCGGAGCGCTTCATCCGAAAAGCTATGCGCTCGGGGAGGCTGTGATCAATGCTTACTGTCAGGCATCCGGGATGGAAAATGACGGAGTGCAGCTCTACGACAACATGACAGGAATCAACTGGAGTCAGATTCCGGTCATCATTCTGGAGATGGGGTATATGACGAATGAGCAGGACGATGTAAATATGCAGGATCCAGAGTATGAAAAGAAAATGGTCGAGGGCATTGCAAATGGAATCGACCAGTATTTTGCTGCAGGGAATTAAAATTACAGCAAGAGGTGTGAGATGAAAAAGAAAGAAAAAGCCGGAAGAAAAGGAAACAAAGCAGGGTGGGTTTACAGTGCAGTCTGCGCGGGCATTATTTTACTTGTGGGGATTGGATGGATGCTGCTGGCGGGGCAGTGCAAAGAGATTGAGAAACAGAGACAAAAGGCAGAGGCAGAGGCAGCCGTACAAAAAGAAGAGAAGAGGCAGCTCACAAAAAGAAAGCAGACATTACAGGAAGAAAAAGAAGAAGCAAAAGCAAATGAAACAAAGGCCGAACAAGAGAAGCAGCAGATCATAGAGGAGGTCAGCGAGCCTTTGGAGATCGTTTCTCTGGAGGAGATGATTCAGAGCAGAATCGCAGAAAGAACAGCTCTCGGAGAAAAGTGGAACGTATATGTGAAACAACTGTCGGACGGTTCCTTTGCAGCAGTCGGGGATGAGAAGCTGAAGGCGGCAAGTCTGATCAAATTATATATTATGGGAGCTGTCTATGAGCAGTATGACAGCCTGTCTGCACAGTACGGAGCTGCGGAAGTCGACCGGCTTCTTACCGCGATGATCACGGTCAGCGATAACGATGCGGCCAATGAACTTACAAGAATGCTCGGAGGCGGAGAGGAGTCTGCGGGGATGGCGCAGGTGAATACATATTGTCAGGGAAAAGGGTATGCAGATTCTTCTATGGGAAGAATGCTTCTTGCAGACAGTACCCTGGGAGAAAATTATACATCAGCTGTCGACTGCGGAAGTTTTCTGTTTGATGTTTACCAGGGAAGGCATCCACATGCGGATCAGATGTTAAGTTTGCTGAAGCAGCAGCAGCGTACCGGAAAGATTCCGGCGGGCGTCCCGGAAGGTGTGGAAACGGCGAACAAGACAGGAGAACTTGCCGATGTAGAAAATGATGCGGCAATCATATGGGCTGACGGAAAGCCTTATATTTTATGTGTGATGGCAGATCAGCTTGTCGATACACAGGCGGCGAGAGAGAAAATTGTGGCATTGTCATCTGAAATTTACAATCAGATAAAGGGAGGAGAATAGGTATGTATTGTAGTAAATGTGGAGCAGAAAATGCAGATCATGCAAAATTTTGCGGAAAGTGCGGGGCAGAGTTGATTTCCCTTCAACAGGAACAGAGGCAGGAAGAGGAAGCGGCAGATACAGAAATGGGATTCAATTCAGATGAGGAAACGGAGAAAGTTTCCAGAGAGGAATTACCAGAGAGCTTTCAGGAGGCAGCTGATACAGAAAGCATGGACGGCATGGACGGGCAGAGTGAAACTGTCGGAGACGACTACACAGACGACCATACAGACAACTTGGAGGCTACGGGTTATTCCGAGATGGATGCACTGGATGATGAGGATGCCAGGGAGGCAGAGCAGCAGGCTGCAAAGAGGCGCAAACATTTTCGGGCTGCAGCTGCAGTGGGAGTCAGTGCAGTTCTGATTGCCGGGATTACTACAGGTGTCTATTTTGGGATGAAAGATAAGCAGGAGAAGACATTTCAGGCGAAGATAGCGATGGCAGACAAATATCTGGAAGACATGGATTATGAAAAGGCCGAGGAACTGTATCTGGAGTCGATCAAAATTGATCCAAAAGAACGAGAATCTTACGATAAATTAGCGCAGATCTATACTGCACAAGGGAAGGAAAAGAAGGCAGAGGCAATCCTGAAAAAGGCAGAACAGAACGGCGCTGTGGCAAAGAAACAGGGGGACTCGGATAAGACAGCACAGAAGGATCAGAAACCAGCAGCAGAGCCGGCAACAGATGAGGATACTTCCAAAAATCAGGAGAATGAGGGAGAAAATAAGAAAGATGAGGATAAAAAACCGGACGATGGAAACAAAGATGCGGACGATGGAAATAAAGATGGGGAGAAAGAAGAAGACACCAAAACAGCCAGTCTGGAAACCTATGTGGAAAAGGTCCTTGTGCCGAAATATGGAAAATGTACTGCTGGTACTTCCGAATCCAAATATGTGATGGAAGATGAGGAAAAAAAGATTGTACAGCCTGAGCGTATGGAGAAGCAAAAAGGAGTGCTTGCTTCCAAACTGAAAGATTTCGATGGTGACGGAGAAAAAGAACTGCTTGTTCTGATGCTAAAGACCGGAGAGGAAGACAAGGCAAAAAAGGGAGAAAAATGCAATCAGGTCTATCTTCAGATGTATGAGAAAAAAGATAAGAGTATTAAGCTTGCAGCAGAATATCTTGCACTCCGCAACGTGATGGGGCAGGCGGAAACAGAGCGTCAGGGCATTTTCTTAAAGGAATCCGGCGGAAAGATCTATATCTGTGGAAGCACGGCAAATCAATATTCTCTGACAGTCCGCGCCCACGAGTATGGAATGTTTGCAGTGACATATGACGGAACTTTCAAGGAATATACATCCACAAAAGGACTTCTGACCGGAGAGGAACAGGAGAAAGAGATTACGGATATTTCTGCAAAACTGGAAAAAATCGGGCTGACGGGGACTGCCAAACGGATGAAAGAACATTCGGAACTATGGTTTGAATTTGATGAGACCGGGACGGAAGTATTATCAGAGATCACGACAACAGAGCAGAATGAGACGGAAGAACTGAGTGATTTTTATGAAGCATATGATCCATCTGTATTAAAGCCGGTCCAACGCAAGGTGACATTGAAATTCGACAAAAAAGAAATCGAGGCGGCAGCAAAAAGAACAGAGGAACGTCTCAAGAAAGAACAAAAAAAGGATGAAGCTTACCAGAAAATTTTAGATGAGTATCAGGAAGCGCTTCTCATGGGAGCATCAGAGGTGCAGGAAGATCCGGAGGGCTATCCAAATATCAATCCGCTGTTAGTATTTCTGACAGAGACAGACAAGGGGAAAACAGAGATTATTCATACGCTGTATGACATTGATGAGAATGGAACAAAGGAACTGCTGATCGGAAGCAGAAGAGACGGCGGCGAAGAGCGGGTGGTAGGAGTCTACTGCTTTGACGGAGCAGATGCCAAAAATATGTTTGAGGATCATACACTGGCAGAGCGGTCGCTGCTTCAAATCTATGAGAATGGAACAATGTACATCTATGGTTCTGGAGGAGCTTCCTACGGAAGTGCAAGTTTTTACCGGATGGATGGGCAAGACACGGTGATCCAGACAGAACAGTATACGTTTGACATGGATGGACATCCAGATCAGCCGTATTATAATGATAAGGAAGCTCTGACCAAGGAGGCGTTCCAGAAAAAACTGGACAGCATGGGAAAAACAGTGTCAGGATTGGACTGGAAGACGCTTTCAGAACGTATTGCCGGCGAAGCGGATCCGGAAGCTGAAAAGAAAGCAGAGGAAGCAAAAAAGAAAGAAGAGGCAAAGAAAGCGGAAGAAGCCAAGAAAGCGCAGGAAGAGAAGGCAAAGAAAGACGAAGAGGCAAAAAAGAAGGCGGAAGAAGCAAAGAAAGCAGAAGAAGCCAAGAAGGCGGAAGCAGAAAAAGAGAATGCCCAACAGAGCCAGAAACCA
Source organism: uncultured Lachnospiraceae bacterium (assembly GCA_900546325.1). Lineage (GTDB taxonomy): Bacteria > Bacillota > Clostridia > Lachnospirales > Lachnospiraceae > Faecalimonas. Next base: position 16,410 of record URCR01000029.1, read on the forward strand.
CAGCAAAAGCCGGGAGCATCAGAAGGACAGAACCAGGAAGACACAGAGACACCGGAAAATGAGCCGGAACAGGAAGAGGAACAGACACCGGCATATTCAGACCAGGAGATCCTGCAGAAGCTGGAAGCATACTATGCGAAGGGGACAGAGGATGCCAAAGGAGAAGAGATGACGGTTCTTGAGCAGGAAAGTACCGAGAGCGAATACTGCGTCAAAGTCACAACAAAAGTACCGGGAAATGAGACGGCGGCACAAGTGTTGTATGAAGTAACAGTCAATAAAATGACCGGAGAAACGGTACAGAAGCGGGTGCTGACAGACGGGAAGACAGTGACATTTCTTCTGTGGGAGAATTAAGTGTACGATGTCACACCGCGCGGTTTCGCTAAAACTGAATGACGGTACATGCAAGATACAATAAATAATGAAAGAAGGAAATACAATGACATACGAGGAAATAGTGGCAAATGCAAAACCGGAGATCGGAAAATACTGTAAGGCATGCATGGTGTGCAACGGAAGGGCATGCAGGAATCAGATGCCGGGACCGGGAGCGAAAGGAATGGGGGATACTGCTGTCCGCAATTTTGACAAATGGCAGGAGATCCGTGTGCAGATGGATACCATTTCCCAAAATGAAGAAGTAGATACAAGCTTTGAACTGTGGGGGCAGAGTTTCCGTTATCCGTTTTTTGCAGGGCCGGTAGGGGCAGTCAATCTTCACTATGGAGAGAAGTACAATGATCAGTCTTACAATGACGTGATGGTAGCTGCATGTGCCGAAGCAGGAATTGCTGCACTGACCGGAGACGGATTGAATCCGGATGTGATGAAATACGCGACAGATGCAATTAAACGTGCCGGTGGCAAGGGAATCCCGACGATCAAACCGTGGAATATTGAGATCATCCGTGAGAAGATGGCGCAGGCAGAAGCGGCAGGAGCATTTGCAGTTGCCATGGATATTGATGCGGCGGGGCTTCCGTTTCTCAAAAATATGACACCGCCGGCGGGACGAAAATCGGTAGAAGAGCTCCGTCAGGTGGCAGAGTCTGCGAAAGTTCCGTTTATTGTAAAAGGGATCATGACCGGAAAAGGTGCAAAAAAAGCTATGGAGGCTGGAGTGGATGCGATTGTTGTATCCAATCACGGCGGACGTGTGCTTGACCAGTGCCCTGCCACAGCGGAGGTGCTATCGGATATCGTGGAGGCAGTGCAGGGAAAAGTCAAGGTCTTTGTAGACGGCGGGATCCGTTCCGGGGTAGATGTTTTCAAGGCGCTTGCGCTCGGCGCGGACGGTGTTCTGATCTGCCGTCCGTTTGTCACGGCAGTCTATGGCGGCGGGAAAGAAGGCGTGAAAACTTATATTGAAAAAATCGGGACGGAACTTGCGGATACGATGGCAATGTGTGGAGCGAACTCCCTAAAAGAAATTACAAAGGAAATGTTGTATCTTCCAAGATAAGCGGTCGCACATTGTGAAAAACATACAAAAAAGACTATCGAAATTCGTTGGAAATGTAACTTGACGATAGGCGGCAGGATGATATACAATCTATAAAGATTCACGTATGAAAAATGAAAGTGACAAAGCAGGAAATTCGATGGTGTGTTACTGGTGATGCAGGCATAAACTATCCGGTTTTATTCAGTGTTAGTGATTAGAACAGGTGGTTTATGCCTTTTTATATATCACAAGGAAGAAGATGGACTCAGATCTTGACGGAAGAAAAGGAGAGCGGATGGTGTACTGCATTTTAAGGATTTTAAACAATAATGCACTTCTTGCAGAAGAAAAGAGTGATGGCAGTGAAAGAATTTTATTGGGGAAGGGCATTGGATTTGGCAAGAGAGCAGGAGATGAGGTAGCGATTGATGAGGGTGTGCAGGTGTATACGCCGGTCGTGAGAGAAGAACAGCATTCTACGATGCATGCAGTCAATGCAATTGACCCGGTTTATATTGAGACGGCAGGCAGGATTATCGAGACGGCAGAGAAGGTATTTGATTCTATCAATGGAGATATTTTACTTCCACTGGCGGATCATCTCGCGTTTGCAGCGAGGAGGGAGAGGGAGAACATATTTCTTCCCAATCCGTTTATACCGGACATCAAGATTTTGTTTGGAAAAGAATATGCGGTAGCCTTAGAGAGCAGGTCAATCATCGAGGAGATGACCGGATACCGGATTTCCGATGATGAGGCGGGATTTATCGCACTCCATATTCATTCCGGACTTTCGGATGAAGCAGTGTCGGAGACATTAAAGGCAACACAGATTATAGATGAGAGTATGCAGATCATAGAGGAGCAGCTGAAAAAGGAGATGGAGAAGGAGGCTTTGAGCTATATCAGACTGATGAGTCATCTGTATTATATGGTTGCACGGGCAAAGACAGGAGAAGCGGTCAATCTTGATCTGAATGAGTTCGTACAGGAGAAATATCCGGAGGCAATGAAAATCGCAGATTTAATCTGTGTCAATATGGCAGAAAAGCTGGAAAAGCAGATCATGCAGGAGGAAATCGGGTTCCTTGCCATTCACATCCAGAGAATGATCGCGGTCTGAAAAACAGTCTGTTTAGAAAATGAAGGCATTTTTTGAAGCAAATTTATAAGAAATGTAAGGAGAACAAGTATGGAATGTTTAAAGGGAAAATCCGTCTATAAAGGATTTGCATTTGGTAAAATATCTGTATTGAAGAAAGATGACTATGTCGTAAAACGCGTGAAAGTAGAAGACACTCAGGCGGAGATCCAGAGGGTGAAAGAAGCAGTTGAGATCTCAAAACAGCAGCTTCACAAATTATATGAGAAAGCATTAAAAGAAGTCGGGGAAGCAAGCGCTGCCATTTTTGAAGTACATCAGATGATGCTGGAAGATGAAGACTACAAGGAGTCGATTGAAAATATCATCAGTACACAACAGGTCAATGCAGAATACGCAGTAGCATCTACAGGAGATAATTTCTCCCAGATGTTTGCAAGCATGGATGATGATTATATGCGGGCGAGGGCAGCAGATATCAAAGATATCTCAAAGCGTCTGGTACAGAATCTGTCAGGGCAGTCGGCGGAAGGAATGGATCTGGATGAGCCGGTAATCGTTGTGGCGGATGATCTCTCGCCAAGTGAGACAGTGCAGATGGATAAGGAGAAGATTCTTGCATTTGTGACAGTACACGGTTCGGCAAATTCACACACGGCAATTTTAGCGCGTATGATGAACATTCCGGCGCTGATCGGGGTAGATATGGATCTGGAAGCAATGCGCACAGGGATGGAGGCGGCTGTCGACGGGTTTACCGGAGAGTTCTTTGTAGCTCCGACAGGCGAGATCAAAGAGACGATCCAAAAGAAGATCGCAGAAGAAAAGGAAAAACAGAGGCTTCTTCAGGAACTAAAAGGAAAAGAGAATGTGACAAAAAGCGGCAGACAGATCAATCTGTATGCCAATATCGGAAGTGTTGCGGACATGGGATATGTGCTGGAAAATGATGCGGGCGGCATCGGACTTTTCCGAAGCGAATTCTTATATATTGGAAGAAATGAACTTCCGGGTGAAGAGGAACAGTTCCAGGCATATAAGCAGGCAGTTCAAAATATGGCAGGGAAAAAAGTGATCATTCGGACACTGGATATCGGTGCGGACAAGCAGGCGGATTACCTGAACATTGAAAAAGAGGAAAATCCGGCACTTGGATATCGGGCAATCCGGATCTGCCTGGCGCAGCCGGAAATCTTTAAGACACAGTTAAGAGCACTGTTTCGGGCTTCCGCTTATGGAAATCTGTCCATCATGTATCCGATGATTACCTCCACAGAGGAAGTAGAACAGATACAGGCAATCGTGCAGGAAGTCAAAGAAGAACTGAAAACAGATGGAATTCCATATAACGATGTCGAGGAGGGGATCATGATTGAGACTCCGGCGGCAGTCATGATCAGTGATGAACTGGCGAAAATGGTAGATTTCTTCAGTATTGGGACAAATGACCTGACACAATACACATTGGCAATCGACAGGCAGAATGAGAAACTTGACCGTTTCTATAACCCGCATCACAAGGCGATCCTGAAGATGATCCAGATGGTTGTGGACAGCGCGCATCAGGAAGGCAAATGGGCAGGAATCTGCGGAGAATTAGGTGCAGATCTGGAACTGACGGAAACTTTTGTCAGAATGGGTGTGGATGAACTGTCGGTAGCGCCATCCATGATTTTGAAATTGAGAAAGATCATTCGTGAGATGGAATAGGAGAAAGGCATAAGATGGACTATATTCACAGGCATTTTTCCACAAATCAACAGGAAAAGACATACATGCTGGGAGCAGTGGCAAAAGGGAAAACTGTGGATTTGAAGAAAGTAAATGATCCTGCATTCAGCCTGGGAATGCTGGGGCAGGGGATTGCAATCATCCCATCCGAAGGAAAAATCTACGCGCCGGCTGATGGAGAGATTACGATGGTATTTGAAACGCTTCATGCAGTCAGCATGACAGCTGACAGCGAAGCGGAGATTTTAGTGCATGTCGGACTGGATACGGCAGAGCTGAAAGGAGAAGGCTTTGAAGCACATGTAAAAGCAGGGGACAAAGTGAAAAAGGGGGATCTGCTGGTAAGCGTGGATCTGGCTTTGTTTCAGTCAGCAGGATATGACATCATGACAGTGATACTTGTGTGCAACCCGGAGAAGTACGCCGCGGTTGAGGGCTTTGCTGGCAGGGAAGTCGTGCCGGGAGAGGATGTTGTAGAGATTCGGATAAAGAATCAGTCAGGAAGGAAAATGATGGTGAGAGATCTTGCAAACAATGAGTTTACAGAAATGGCAAAGATAGTTCTGGAAGGTGTCGGCGGACCGGCAAATATAACTTCTATTAATAATTGTATCACAAGACTCCGGTTGGGAATCAAAGACTGCACATTGGTAGATGAAGGGAAGATCAAATCTGCCGGTGTGGCAGGAGTGATCCGGCCAGGCAAAACGGCCGTACAGGTTATTATTGGAACAAAAGTTCCGTTTGTAGCTGACGAATTTAAAAAGCTTTGTCGATAAACACGAGATATTTTTATCCCTTTTAAAAACAGAATCGCTGTCGGGTAGCTGGAAGCAGTTACAAGGCGGCGGTTTTGTGTTATAATGGAAACAGCGCAATAGAAATGAGATCAGTTTCAGGAGAGGAGAGAAAAAATGGCAGGTATTTTGGAAGTATGTACAGACAGTATGGAGTCAGCTCTTGCGGCAGAGCGTGGAGGGGCAGACCGGATTGAATTGTGCGGAAATCTCGTGATTGGGGGGACAACACCGTCCCGGGCGTTGTTTGAGAAGATCCGCAAAGAGACAAATCTGAAAATCAGGGTGCTCTTAAGACCGAGATTCGGAGATTTCTGTTACAGTCAGAACGAGTATGAGATCTTGAAAGAAGAGGTAAAGATGTTCCGGCAGTTAGGCGCAGACGGAATTGTGATCGGGTGCCTGAATCCGGATGGATCCTTAAATATGGAACAGATGAAAGGATTGATCGAAGAATCGGGAGAGATGGATGTGACTCTGCACCGGGCATTTGATGTGAGCCGGGATGCCATGGAAGCGTTGGAGCAGGCAATTTCATTAGGGTGCCGGACGATTCTGACAAGCGGACAGAAGAACTCCGCATGGGAAGGAAGAGCATCCCTTGCAAAGCTTCAGGAAGAGAGCAGAGGAAGAATTGAGATTCTGGCAGGAAGCGGGATCAAACCTGAGATCATCGGGCAGCTGCACAAAGAGACCGGCATTACCTCCTACCATATGTCGGGAAAAGTCGTTGTGGACAGCAAGATGACTTTCCGGAGGGAAGGGGTCAATATGGGACTTCCGGGATTCAGTGAATATGAAATCTGGCAGAGCAGTGCCGAGAAAATCAAAGAGGCGAGAAAGATCGTAGACCAGTTTTAAGAAAAAATGTATGAGATACGCTCTTCCTCGCAGACAGAAAAAGGAAACATGTCTGCGGGGAAGGGCGTTTTTGGTAATGTGCAGCTGAGCAATTTTTTGATATTCTCTCAGCGAATATTGTTAAAAAGAATCTGCCCGAAAACAACCGCACCGAGTACCGCATACAGGCTGTTTAGGAGCAGGCAGACTTTCATGATGTGATTTTGTACGTTTGCTTTTGTATAAGAAATGATTGTGAAAATACCGCTGGAAATCATAAACACAGCATAGCAGGAAATCATGATTTCCGCTGTCGGCGATTGCAGCGCCCAGTCATATGTTCGAAGAGGCAGAATCGTCCACGGTACAAAAACCATAAGAGTACTGATCACGGTCAATAGTTTGTTTTTCATAAAATTATCTCCTTTCAGCCCTGCCAAATCGAAGGCAGGCAATCAATAAACAAGTAATCGTAATGGCAGCCGCAACAGGGATCCACGGAAGGAGCTTTACCTGCGACGTTGTAAGATTCGCTGCCAGTTTTCCATATTCTGCAGTGACAACAAAAAACGGGTATGCCATCGGATACGCAAACCATAGTTTGGTATTGATGATCAGAACCGAAGGAACAATGGAAGCCAGTCCTACTCCGATCGAGAAAATCGGTGTCTGAATACACACGGATAACAACCAGAAACATGCAAGCATCGGTATGGAGGAGAGAAAGACCAGTCCTGCTTCCCGAAATACAAACAGCGGCGGTAAAAGAAATTGATAGTCCTGTGTCCGGGATGCAATGGCAGCACCGACATAGTAGACTGCGATGCTCATCAATATCTGCGAAACTGCCAACAGCAAAAGAACTGTAAATTTTGCAAGGCATAATTCCGAAGTATGGATCGGCAGCGACAGCATTTTTAAGATCCCCCGATTACTTCTCTCGGTCATATTAAGCAAAATGGTACTGACAACCATGCTTGCCGGGAACATAAACCATACCATTCCCAGAAAGCCCTGGATAAAAAAATTGTTTTCCGGTGAAATACCCTCTGCCTGCATTTCAAAATTCATCCCGGCATTCCCTATAGATGGCAGCCAGAGGATTACTGTTGCTGTCAATAAAATCAAAAAAATTTTAGAGCGTTTTATTTTTTTTAATTCAACACCGACCAGTGACAAAAAATTCATTCAAACAACCTCCTTACTTTTACGAAGAGTACTTCCAGCAGACTGAGCACAAGTACTTCTATGATTGCTGCGTACAGGTAGTGGATCACTTCTGTTTTGTCAGTTCCCGCCAAGATTTGAAATGGGATCGCAAACGGAAAAAGGGAAAGCAGAAAATGATCTGTCGGCAGCATGGTCGCTGTGAAGATGCAGACCACTCCGATTCCGAGCGATACCCACATATTTTCAAAAACGGATGCGATAAACATGGACAAGACAATGGACGGAAGCATCAACAGGAACTCATAGGCAAAATTCTGAAACAGTTCCAGCCAAAAGCCTTCCGTTATCTCAAACCAATGATCCGTGCAAAAGGTAACTGCCCCTGCCTCCAGCAACAGTACAACTGCGCTCATCACCATTACTAAGACAACTTTGTGAAAGAAGATGGAACTTTCCCGAATCGGCAGTGATTTCATTTTCTGCATCGCATGATCGGCAAATTCAATGTGATACATCAGACAGGTTCCTGCAAGGACAAGTAAAATGTTAAACATTGTCATCATTTGCCAGTTTGCATTCAGCAAAATCGGAATCGGCGAAAGATCCATTGACAGATACAGTTCAGACCGGGCGGCCATGTTCATGACCGGCACGGCAGCCGCCAGGATGCCTCCGCCTAAAAATGCAGGGAGAAATCCTGTTCTTTTTAGTTTTTGACATTCCAAAAAAATCCTCATCTTACAACTCCTCTCTGGTGGTTATCATCCTCTATCAACGCAAGAAACGTATCTTCCAGATTATCGGTAGGATAGCCGCGCAAAGCCGCGTTTTGTTTTAAGTCCTCAAGTGTCCCTTCAAACAGTAAGTGTCCGTGATTCAGGATTCCGATATGATCGGCCATCAGTTCAATTTCAGAAAGCAAATGCGAAGAGACCAGAACGGTACAGTCGAACTGCTCAGGCAGAGAGCGAATCAGCGTTCGGATCTCATGGATCCCAACCGGATCCAGACCGTTTGTTGGCTCATCCAAAATCAGAAGCGGCGGTTTCCCGAGCAATGCCATCGCCAATCCCAGCCGCTGTTTCATTCCAAGGGAATATTTTTTGGCAAGGCGTTTTTTATACTGTGTCAGTCCGACAAGCTCCAATGATTCGGCGACATCAGATTTCGGGAGTTCCAAAATTTTGCGGATGATTTCCAGATTTTCCTCGCCGCTTAGATTTCCATAAAAGGCAGGAGCTTCAATGAAGGAACCGATCTCTTTTAAGATTTCTACTCTGTCTTTGGGAAAAGTTTTTCCGTTCAGTACAAAGGAACCGCTTGTCTGCTTTGTCAGACCAAGGAACATCTTCATCGTGGTAGATTTTCCTGCCCCGTTGGGACCGAGAAATCCGTAGACTGCTCCTTTTGGAATATGCAGGTTGATATCGGACACAGCGGTAAAGTCCGCATAAGTTTTTGTTAAGTTTTTCGTTTCAATGATATTCATAATGTCTGCTCCTTTCTGATTACAGCTTCATTCTACAACCCCAACCTTGCGGCAACATTCTCGCTACCTTACATTTCCTTTACATTTTGCCGAATCATAGCAACAAAAATGAAAATCTGATATAATACTCTCCAGAAAGGCTGGTGAAAAAATGGATTTTCAGTATTTAAAGGAAAAAAGAATTCTGCTCGTTGATGATGAACAGGAGCTTTTGGATATGGTCGTATCGATTTTGACTGAGGATGGATTTACCAATATAAAGACAGCAGGCAATGTAAAAGATGCCATACAAATTTCCGAGAGCTATTGTCCGGAATTTGCGATCCTCGATGTGATGCTTCCGGATGGAGATGGATTTTCTCTCATGGAACAGCTGAAAAACAGGGCGGATTATCCGGTTCTGTTTTTGACTGCCCGAGGGGAAGAGGAGGATAAATGGAAAGGTTTCGGTCTGGGTGCCGATGATTATATGGTCAAGCCGTTTTTGCCGAAAGAATTACTTTTTCGTGTCATGGCAATCTTGCGAAGAAGCTACAAAGAAGAAAATCCGCTGGTAAGGCTTCATGGCAGCGAGATTGATTTTTCCCGTGCAGAGGTGATCAAAAAGGGAGCACACATTCCATTGACAGCCAAGGAATATGAACTTTTGACTGCACTTTACCGCAATGCAGGGCGCATCGTGACCATTGATGCTCTCTGTGAGGCGGCGTGGGGCGACAATCCGTTTGGATATGAGAATTCGCTTATGGCTCATATACGCCGCATTCGGGAAAAAATCGAGGATACCCCCTCAAAACCAGTATCTCTAGTGACAGTGAAAGGCTTGGGATATAAGCTGATCGTGGAAGGAAAATAAAATGAAAAGTGTTCCTAAATTACTGCGTAGATTTGTCGGTATATTGTTGCTCAGCTCCTTTTTTCTGCTGATTGTCAACCTTGTCATTCTGGCTATTGTGACAGCAACACAGGCGCCGAATGGTTCGCCATGGAAAACTGCAGAGGAGGCCGCGGAAAATATGACACGTACAGACCAGGGCTATGCGATGTCACAAAACATGGCAGAGCAGCTGGAGTCAGAAAAGATATGGGCAGTCTATATCGACAATCAGACAAATGAATGCATCTGGCATTCGGACGATCTGCCGGATACAATCCCTCTGAAATTCACAGCTTCAGATATCGCAAACCTGACTCGCGGGTATATTGACGGATATCCTACGTTTACCGGCAGCGGCGAAAGCGGATTAATGGTTCTTGGTTATCCAAAGGAAAGTTTTTGGAAGCATATGTGGCCGAGCTGGGACTATCATTTCATTGCAAATTTGCCTAAAAACAGTTTGATCGTCCTCGCTGTCAATGTTCTCTTCATTTTCATCATCTATATGGGTGCAAACACGAAGCTGCTCAAATCCATCAAACCAATTACAGATGGGATTCGGGCATTGCCTTTGGGAGAACCTGTTGTATTAAAGGAAAAAGGAGTCCTTTCTGAGATTTCGGCGAATATCAACCGGACTTCCGAAGTGCTTCAATCTCAGAAATTTCAGCTCAAGAAAAAGGAAACCGCAAGAGCTAACTGGATTGCAGGAGTTTCACACGACATAAGGACACCGTTATCTATGGTAATGGGATATGCAGGACAGCTGGAAAATGATACGGCGCTCTCAGAAAGCGAACACAAAAAAGCCGCTGCAATCCGCAGACAAAGCGAGCGGATACGGAATTTGATCAATGACCTGAATCTGGCTTCCAAGCTGGAATACAATATGCAGCCAGTCACGATAAAGCCGGAAAGTGTCATAGCGATCGTAAGACAGGTTGTGGCAGATTTTATCAATACCGATATTGATGGCAAATTTCCGATGGAATGGGATACAGACGAAAATGCTTCAGCATATTTTGTCAATGCGGACAAAGAGTTGTTGAAGCGGGCAGTTTCCAATTTAATACAAAATTGTATCAACCATAATGAAAAAGGCTGCTCCGTCTTTGTATCTGTTCATGCAGAGCAAAATTGCTGCGCTGTCTGCGTGGAAGACAACGGGATCGGCATTTCCGATGAGCAGATTGAAAAATTAAACAATACACCGCACTATATGGTCTGCGATACAAACACCACCGAACAGCGCCATGGTCTGGGACTGTTGATCGTAAAACAGATTGCCGCATCCCATCACGGTACACTCACGATCTCGCATAGTTCCCACGGCGGATTTGCGGCAAAAATACTTTTGCCGTTAAATTGACAAAGAGAATCAGAAAGAGGTATAATAGGAGTAGATTTGAAACGGGTTTCAAAAAGAAAATTTTCATGGGATCAGTGAACAGAAAGGAGGGAAAGCGGATGGCAAGTATCAGAGAAGTCGCAAAGCGCGCGGGGGTGTCTCCCGCCACGGTTTCCCGCGTGATCAACGGAACTGCCAGGGTAGATGAGGAGAAGCGGGAACGGGTGGAAAAGGCGATTGAAGAAACCGGTTTCAGACCAAATGAACTTGCAAGGGCATTGTACCGGAAATCATCGAAGATGATCGGAGTCATTGTGCCGGATATCGAGAATCCATTTTTCAGTGAACTTGCGAAGGCGATTGAGGAGGAAGCGTATGAACAGGAATACCGCATCCTTCTCTGTAACTCGGATGATCAGGAGGAGAAGGAACTTGCAAACCTGCAAATGCTTACCCAGCTTCAGGCGGACGGTGTGATCTTAATGACAAATACCGGGAAAAAAGGCCAGAGCTATGAGGTATTTTCCATGCCGGTGGTGCTTGTGGACAGACGTCTGGATGAGATGGGTCAGACTGGTGTCATTGAGGCAGATCATTACGCAGGAGGAAAACTGGCGGCGGAGCATCTGATCGCATGTGGATGCAGGCGGATCACATGTATCCGGGGCCCGCAGGAACTTTCCAGTGGGAAGAAACGCTACGAAGGGTACCGGGAAATATGCCGGCTGCATGGCATGAAGGAGCGCTGTGTGGACAGCACATACAATTATGAGGACGGGGCCCGGGCGGCAGAGGAGGTGCTCAGGTGCTATCCGGACACAGACGGGATCATTGCCTGCAATGACATGACTGCGGTTTCAGTATATAAGGTACTCCGAAAAAGGGGATACCGGGTGCCGGAGGACATTCAGCTCATCGGATTTGACGGTGTGAAATTCGGACGATTTCTGACACCGGAGCTGACGACGGTGGCGCAGCCGATCGCAGAGATGGGGAAATGTGCAGTGCAGATGATTTTAAATACAGTGCAGGAACTACCAAAGGAGAGGGAAAAGCAGTTTCCGGTGACGCTGATCGAGGGAGAGACGACAAAGAGTAAAATTTAGAACATGGAGGAAAACGGGTATGAAGTTGGCAGTAGTGGGAAGTATAAACATGGATATGACAGTGACCGCGGAGCGGATTCCACTGAAAGGGGAGACACTGCTCGGGGACAGCATTCACTATATTCCGGGCGGAAAAGGTGCGAACCAGGCGGTTGCGATGGCGAGACTCGGAGCGAAAGTTGAGATGTTCGGATGTGTGGGGGATGACAGCAATGGAGAGAAAGTGGTTGAGAATCTCAGAAAAGAGGGCGTCGGAACCGGGCACATCAAAGTATTAAAAGAAGTTCCGACCGGAATTGCCCTGATCACGGTCGGGGAAAATGACAATACGATCATCGTCGTGCCGGGGGCAAATGGACAGGTGGATCAGACATATGCAGACAGTATCAAAGAAGAACTAAAAGCATTTGATATGGTTGTGCTGCAGCAGGAAATCCCTTTGGAGACGGTCCACGATCTGATCCGTTTCTGCGCGGAAAATGGAATCAAAGTGATTTTAAATCCGGCGCCGGCGGCGGAAGTACCGATGGAGATCATTGAGAAAGTGACTTATCTGACACCGAATGAACATGAGGCGGTTCTTATTTTCGGCGAGGGAGAGAAGACGGAAGCACTCCTGAGAAAATATCCGGAAAAGCTTGTGATCACGCAGGGATCACGAGGGGTAGCTGTCTGCGGGAAAGATGGAGAAGTACTGACTGTTCCGGCAAGACCGGCAACTGTCGCTGACACGACCGGTGCAGGTGACACGTTAAACGGAGCCTTTTCAGTGCAGATCGCCATGGGGAAGCCGATTGCAGAGGCGCTTCGCTATGCGAATACGGCGGCAAGTCTCTCGACGGAAAAGTTCGGAGCCCAGGCCGGGATGCCGACCGCAGAAGAAGTGGAGAGAGAATTACAGCGGAATAAGGAAGAAACGGACAGATAAGCAGATCGCAGGATCAGACGGGGAAATGTCAGTCCAATCTGCAAGAAATGACAGAAGATCGCGGACACAGCCTTGACAAAACAGGACAAATGGAGTACGATAGGCAACATATAAGACATCAGCGATGAAAAGAACAAGTAATAACGAATATCACGTTCAGACAGAAAGCAGCCGGAGGATGAGAGGCGCATGGACCATTTGTTATGAATACCTCTTGGAGCTTCACACCGAACATACAAAGTAGGCTGTGACGGAGTAGATACACGTTACCGTATCTGAGTATTAGGCTTTGATTACCGGAAGGTGATGAGACGCTGATACTTGCTGAGACAGATGATGCGAGTTATCTGTGAAAAAAGGTGGTACCGCAGGAGTTACTCCTGCCCTTTCTAATGAAAACAGAGAGGGCAGGAGTTTTTTTATTACATAGGAAATTCCTATGTAATAAAAAACACGCTTCGCGTGAGAATGCGCAGCTCGCGGAAAGGGAAAATGTCGCCGGGGGAGCGCACTGCGGCGACAGGGAGAATGATACAGAAACACAATGATACTGCCTGAAAGGGGGATACAAAATGGAACTTTGGGATCTATTTGATGAAAATCGCAGATTTTTATATAAACAGCATAACCGACAGGAACCGCTCGCGCCGGGGGATTATCATGTTGTTGTCGTCGTGTGTGTGGTGAACAGCAAGGAAGAGATTCTGGTTACACTTCGGCATCCGGCGAAGGAAACTTACGCAAACTGCTGGGAAAATACCGGAGGAAGTGTACTTGCAGGGGAGACAAGCAGTCAGGGAGCAGTCAGAGAACTGAGGGAAGAAACAGGAATCCGTGTATCGGAGGAAGAACTGACGCTGCTTGGAAGCATCCGGGGTGTCAGCGCTTTTTACGACTTTTATGTAGTGAGAAAAGACGTGAAGCTTACCGACATTGTCCTGCAGGAAAATGAGACGGCAGATGCCCGCTGGGTGACTTTACAGGAGTTTGTAAAAATGGGAGAGGACGGTACGCTGGCAGAGCCGGTCTATCGCCGCTTCCGGCAGTTTGAAGAGCCGTTCTGGAAACTGATCAAAAATGAAGGAGAGGAAAAGGAAAATGAAAATTTATGATGAACTGAAAGCAAGAGGACTGATCGCACAAGTGACAGACGAGGAATTGATCAGCAACCTGATCAACGAAGGGAAAGCGACATTTTACATTGGATTTGACCCGACAGCAGACAGCCTTCACGTTGGACATTTCATGGCACTCTGTCTGATGAAACGTCTTCAGATGGCAGGAAACAAGCCGATCGCGCTGATCGGAGGAGGGACCGGATATATCGGAGACCCGTCCGGAAGAACGGATATGCGTTCGATGATGACACCGGAGCAGATCCAGCACAATTGTGACTGCTTCAAAGAACAGATGAGCAAATTTATCGATTTTTCAGAAGGAAAAGCGATGATGGTAAACAATGCAGACTGGCTGTTAGACCTGAATTATGTGGAATTACTCCGCGAAGTAGGTTCCCACTTCAGTGTCAACCGTATGCTGACAGCAGAGTGCTACAAACAACGTATGGAAAAAGGACTCAGTTTCTTAGAGTTCAACTACATGATCATGCAGGCATATGATTTCTATGCATTATACCAGAAATACGGATGTAACTTGCAGTTCGGAGGAGATGACCAGTGGAGCAACATGCTTGCAGGGACTGAACTGATCCGCCGGAAACTCGGAAAAGATGCAAGTGCAATGACGATCACACTGCTTTTGAACTCCGAAGGAAAGAAGATGGGAAAGACACAGTCCGGTGCAGTATGGCTTGATCCGAACAAGACTTCTCCGTTTGAATTCTACCAGTACTGGAGAAATATTGCGGACGCAGATGTATTAAAATGTATCCGCATGCTCACATTCCTTCCACTGGAAGAGATCGATGCGATGGACAAATGGGAAGGAAGCCAGTTAAACAAAGCAAAAGAAATCCTTGCATACGAACTGACAAAACTTGTGCATGGTGAGGAGGAAGCTGTCAAAGCACAGGAGAGTTCCAGAGCACTTTTTAGCTCCGGAAATGCAGCAAACATGCCGACAGCAGAATTAGAAGAAGGGGATTTCACGGAAGGAACGATCGACATTCTGACACTCCTTGTAAAGAGCGGACTGGTTCCATCGAAATCCGAGGCAAGACGTGCAGTGCAGCAGGGCGGTGTGTCTGTAAACGGAGACAAAGTGGAAGACATTAAAACGGCATACGCTCCGGAAGTATTTGCCGGAGAAGAGTTCGTGCTGAAGAGAGGAAAGAAAAACTTCCGTAAGATCGTGGTAAAATAGAAAGAAGGCGTGGGAATGCTGCCAGACAGAAGCGAAGCAGAACGTTTTTTAAAGGAATCAGAAGAAATCCATCCGGGGCCATGGGCGGATCATTGCCGGACTGCGGCAGTGTGCGCAGAGAAAATCGCACAGAACTGCGAGGGGCTTGATCCCCAAAAGGCATACATCCTCGGACTCTTCCATGATATTGGAAGGAGGATTGAAACCGGGACACATTTTAAACATATCGTGGACGGATATCAGTGTATGACAGACTGCGGATATGATGAGGCTGCAAGAGTTTGCATGACACATTCTTTTCAGATTAAAGATGTAGATACTTATATCGGGAGAATTGATGTTCCAAAAGAAGTAGTGGAGATGGTAAAAGAATTTCTGGCACATACAGAGTTTGACGACTACGACTTGCTGATACAGCTCTGTGACGCCCTCTCTCTTCCGGAAGGTCCGGTTACCATGGAGAAACGTCTTGCGGATATCGAGAAGCGATATGGAAATTACCCTGAAGAGAAACGAAAGAGATGCTATGAGCTGAAAGCATATTTCGAAACAAGGATGGGGAGACAACTCTACGAGGTCATTGGAGTAGAAAAAGTATGATCCCGACGATTTGAAAGCCCGGGATCTCCGCAGAGTGAAAGGAGAAGAAAGATGGCATTTAAAGAAGTGAAAATCGAAGAATTACAGTTTAATCCATTTACAAAGATCGGAAAAGAATGGCTTCTGATCACAGCCGGAGATGAGGAAAAACACAACACGATGACAGCAAGCTGGGGCGGTGTTGGTGTCCTCTGGGGAAAAAATGTTGTCACAACTTATATTCGTCCGCAGCGGTACACAAAAGAGTTTGTGGATGCACAAGATGTGTTTACAATTACATTTTTTGGGGAAAACTATCGAAAAGCGCTGGCTCTTTGTGGAAAAGTATCCGGACGTGATGCCGATAAGATCAAAGAAGCAGGATTGACCCCATATTTTGTGGATGGAACAACTGCATTTGAAGAGGCAGAGATGGTTCTTGTGTGCAGGAAATTGTATGCAGATGAGATCAAACCGGAGAAATTCATTGCAACAGAAAATGATGAGAGATGGTATCCGGAGAAAGACTACCATACGATGTATATCGCAGAAATCACAAAAGTGCTTGTAAAAAGATAAGAAAAAGGGCCTGAACTGCTTCAAAATCTGAAGAAGTCCAGGCTCTTTTGAAAATGGATTTCGATATTGTCGAGCCTTGTGTAAGGGACTACATTTTAAGATACTGTACACTGTAAGGCGGCAGAGAAAGTTGTCCGTTCATGTCTACCGTTTCTTCGGTCAGCAGTTCTTCAGCAGTGCCGTTTAATTCGCCTGAATATGCAGTGTATTCGCGGTCACTTGCGTTGACTGCGACAAGGATCCGTTCTGTGTCAGAACAGCGTTCAAAAATCAGCTGATGATTCTGGATCACGACATTTCGGTAAGAACCATTGCAGAGTGCATCGTGGCTTTTTCGGACTGTGATCAACGATTTGACAAAATCAGTCAGCTCATTAGGGAGCGGCTTCTCAAAACACGGGCGCAGAGCATAATCATTGTCGGGAGATTTCAGACCTTCGGTTCCCCATTCACTTCCGTAGTAAAGGCAAGGAATACCCGGCATAGAAAACAGCAGTCCATAGACGAGGGGAAGATGTGATTGGTTGTTCAGAATGCTGGCAATTCTCGTTACATCATGATTGTCTGCAAAAGTCATCAAGTGTTTTCCACGGTAAATACACCACTGCTCAGGACCGAACTGACGATTCAGAGAGTGAGCGATCTCAAACAGGTTCCCGTCATTGAAGCTGGAGTAGAGTCCCTTGTAACACTCATAGTTTGTGCAGCTGTGAAGCAGTTCATCATTGACGATCAAGTTGTAATCGCCGAAGAGCACTTCTCCGATCAATGCAAAATCAGGTTTCAACTCCGCGCAGAAGCTGCGGAGACGGCGCATGAAATGGTGGTCAAGGCTGTATGCGACATCCAGGCGGAGGCCGTCAATGTCAAATTCGCAGATCCAGTTTCGGACACACGCAAGAAGATAATCGACGACCGAAGGATTCTGCAGGTTGAGCTTCACCAGTTCAAAATGTCCTTCCCATCCTTCATACCAGAAGCCGTCATTGTAGCAGCTGTTTCCATCAAAACGGATGTGGAACCAGTCTTTGTACGAAGAATCCTGTTTATATTTTCTTACATCTTCAAAAGCCCAGAAATTTCTTCCGACATGATTGAAGACACCGTCCAGCACAATCTTGATGCCGTGTGCATGGAGCGACTGGCAGACTTCAGAAAAATCAGCATTCGTTCCGAGCCGGCAGTCCAATTTTGTGAAATCTTTTGTGTCGTAACCGTGCGTATCTGACTCGAACACCGGGTTGAAAAGCACGGCATCTACCCCGAGCGACTGCAGATAGTCTGTCCAGTCCAGTACTTTTCGGATTCGAGAAGTTACAATTCCGTCGTTGGAAACCGGCGCACCGCAGAATCCAATCGGATAAATCTGATAAAATGTACTATGATATGCCCACATAAAAAAATCCTTTCCATTGCTGTTTATTTTGGAATCCGCCATTTTGAAACGGAAACCAGTGTAAACACAGTATACCACGGAATGCCGGATTTTAAAATAAGGGTCAGAACACCGTCATTATCCAAGGAGCAGATCAGAAAATTGATTATAGAGGGAATAACATAAAAGCTTTCTATCGGTTAAGAGCAGAAATATCATACGGAAGAAAAGTGCAAAAAAGCTTTGAAACAACAGAAAAATACGATAAAACAGTTGACAGAAAGCACTATCCATAATATAATCATAAAGTATGACATGAGAAGAAACAGTTTACACCAAAGCCCCGGAGTGAGCTGATTTCATAATAAACAATATTGATTTAATGAGAGAATATATTTAGGAGGTCGACCAATGAAAACTTACATGGCTAATCCAGATAAGATTGAAAGAAAATGGTATGTAG
>URCR01000030.1 GCA_900546325.1 uncultured Lachnospiraceae bacterium
AAAGTAGCCGAAGGCGATATCATTAAAGTAGAAAAACTTGGTGTAGAAGCTGGAGAAACTTTTACATTTGACCAGGTACTTGCAGTTAGCGATTCTGAATTAAAAGTTGGAAATCCAACAGTAGAAGGTGCTACAGTTACAGCTTCTGTAATTGGAGACGGAAAAGCAAAAAAAGTAATCGTTTACAAGTATAAAAGAAAAACTGGATACCATAAGAAAAACGGTCACAGACAGCAGTACACAGCTGTTAAGATTGAAAAAATCAATGCTTAATCTGGTGTCGGAATGATTAGGGTAACCATTTATAAAAACGAAAAACATGAATGTGTTGGTTTTAAGGCGTTGGGTCATGCAGGTTACAGTGAGAATGGTCAGGATGTTGTCTGTGCAGCTGTTTCTGTGCTGACAATCAATACTGTGAATGCAATTGAGATTTTTACTCAGAATGAAGCCTCACTTGTATCTGATGATGAGCAGGGCTTAATCGATTATAGAATATCGGGAAGACCTACTAAAGAGACGACGCTGTTGTTGAAAGCTATGATTCTTGGTTTAGAGGAGATGGCTGACGACGAGAATTACGAGAAATATATCGATTTAACATTTGAGGAGGTGTAAGACCATGATGAAATTAAACCTTCAATTTTTCGCTCACAAAAAGGGAGTTGGTTCTACAAAGAACGGTAGAGACTCTGAATCTAAGAGATTAGGTGCGAAAAGAGCTGACGGACAATTTGTAAAAGCTGGAAATATCCTTTACAGACAACGTGGAACAAAGATTCACCCAGGAGTTAACGTAGGACGCGGTGGAGACGATACTTTATTCGCTTTAGTTGACGGAGTTGTAAGATTCGAGAGAAAAGGAAGAGATAAGAAACAAGTTTCTATCTATCCAGTAGCAGAATAATAAGTATGAAAACAGGCTTCAAATCATCAGGTTTGGAGTCTTTTTTTAAATTCCACTATATATCATTACAAGATTCTGATATAATAATAGAATCCATGGAACAATAGAACATAGAGATTGACATAGAAAGGAAACAGAGATATGTTTGCAGACAGAGCAAAAATTTATATCCGTTCCGGAAAAGGCGGGGATGGACATGCAAGTTTCCGAAGAGAATTGTATGTGCCGAACGGCGGACCGGACGGGGGAGACGGCGGGAAAGGCGGAGATGTGATCTTTGAAGTAGATGACGGACTCAATACACTTGCGGATTACCGTCATAGAAGAAAATATGTTGCAAAAGACGGCGAGCAGGGCGGAAAGCGCAGATGCCACGGAAAGAACGCACAGGACATCATCCTGAAAGTGCCGGAAGGAACGATCATTAAAGAGGCAGAGTCTGACAAAGTCATCGCGGACATGTCCGGGGAGAACAGAAGACAGGTGATTCTCCGGGGAGGAAAAGGCGGACTGGGCAATCAGCACTTTGCAACTGCGACGATGCAGGTGCCGAAGTATGCACAGCCGGGACAGCCTGCGCAGGAACTCTGGGTAAATCTGGAGCTGAAAGTGATTGCGGATGTCGGTCTGATCGGATTCCCAAACGTAGGAAAATCAACTTTTCTTTCCCGCGTCACAAACGCAAATCCGAAAATTGCGAACTATCATTTTACAACACTGAATCCAAATTTAGGTGTCGTTGATTTTAAAGACGGCGGCGATGGATTTGTCATTGCTGATATTCCGGGACTGATCGAGGGAGCTTCCCAGGGAGTCGGACTTGGATATGAATTTTTACGCCACATTGAGCGTACAAAGATGATGATCCATGTCGTGGATGCGGCTTCCTCAGAAGGAAGAGATCCGATCGAGGATATTTACAAGATCAATGCAGAGCTGGAAAATTATAACAGTGAGATTGCAAAGCGCCCGCAGGTGATCGCCGCAAATAAAACAGATTTGATCTACTCGGAAGACGAAGATCCGGTAGAGAAGATCCGGGCAGAGTTTGAACCGAAGGGAATCAAAGTATTCCCGATCTCCGGTGTTTCCGGTGAGGGTGTGCAGGAACTTCTCTATTATGTGCGTGAACAGCTGAAGACGCTGGATGTCCCTCCGGTCATCTTTGAACAGGAATATTTCCCGGAGGAAGAACTGATCACGATCGATCTTCCGTATACTGTGGAGAAAGAGGACGATGTGTATGTCGTCGAAGGACCAAAGATCGAGAAGATGCTCGGCTACACGAACCTGGATTCCGAGAAGGGATTTGCGTTCTTCCAGAAATTCCTCAAAGATACCGGTATTCTCGAGCAGCTTGAAGAGGCGGGTATCCAGGAGGGAGATACGGTGCGGATGTATGGTCTGCAGTTTGACTACTACAAATAGAAAGCGATAGCTTTTGACAGTGAAGAACAGAGGAGAATAGAACATGACAACAAAACAGAGAGCATATTTAAAAAGTCTTGCGATGACCATGGATCCAATCTTCCAGATTGGGAAATCCAGCATGACGCCTGCACTTACCGAGGCGATCAGTGAGGCATTGGAAGCAAGGGAACTGATCAAGATCAGCGTGTTAAAGAACTGCGCAGATGATCCGAAAGAGCTTGCACAGCTGATTGCAGAGCGCACACGGGCACAGGTTGTGCAGGTCATCGGAAAGAAGATTGTACTTTACAGAGAAGGAAAGGACAATAAAAAGAAAATTATTCTGCCGTAAAGGAGAATGAGAACAATGAAAATCGGAATCATGGGTGGGACATTTGACCCGATCCACAACGGACATCTGATGCTTGGGGAGTATGCGTCCAGACAATTCCGCCTTCAAAAAGTGTGGTTTCTGCCAAATGGAAATCCACCGCACAAATCGCAGGAGATCAAGGCCAGCCACCGGATCGAGATGGTCAGACTGGCGCTGGAAGGGCATGAGCAGTTTGAATTGAATCTCTATGAGGCAGAAAAAGGGAGCGTATCGTACTCCTATGAGACGATTCGGAATCTGAACGAGCTTTATCCGGAGCATGAATTCTATTTCATTATCGGTGCGGACTCCCTTTTCTCCATTGAGTCCTGGAAATGTCCGCAGATCCTTCTGTCAGACTGCACGATCCTGGCGGCATGCCGTGACGGGAAAGACCAGTCTCAGATGCAGGAACAGATCGATTACCTGAAAAAGAAATATCATGCAAGTATTGAACTGCTTGCCACACCGATGATGGACGTCTCATCCAGCGATATCCGCCGGATGGTTCAATATGGGATGGACATCAGCAGCCTGGTGCCGGCGGGAGTGAGAGAGTACATCCATGAGCACAGACTGTATCTTACGGAGGAAAAGGAAAAGTGAAAGAAAATTCAGAAATTCGTTCGATGAAAAAAGAACTGAAACTGCATCTGGACAGTGACAGGTATGAGCATACGCTCGGCGTGATGTATACGGCTGCTGCACTGGCAATGTGCCATGGAGAAGATATCGGGAAGGCGATGACAGCGGGACTGCTTCATGACTGTGCCAAGGGTATTCCGAACAGCAAGAAAATAAAACTGTGCGAAAAATATGAGATTGAAGTCACAGAGTCCGAGAAGGAAAATCCGGAATTACTTCACGCAAAACTCGGAGCTTATATGGCAGTACACAAGTATCATATCAGTGATGAGACGGTTGCTCAGGCAATCACGTCCCACACGACCGGGCGGCCGGGGATGACACTTCTCGAAAAAATTATTTATATTGCAGATTTTATAGAACCGGGGAGGAAAGAGATTCCAAAGTTGGATGAGATCAGAAAGATGTCTTTTCAAAATATTGACCAGGCATTGTTTACGATCTTGGAAAATTCTCTCGCCTATTTGCGGACGAGGGATAAGGTGATCGATCCGATCACAGAGAAGACTTATCTATATTACAAAGATTTATTTGAAAAAAGGACAGAGGAGGCGTAAAAATGGATCACTCAAAAGAAATGGTGCGTCTTGCCTACGAGGCGCTGAGCGATAAAAAGGGAGAAGATATCCGTATCATTGATATTTCACAGGTATCTGTGCTTGCAGATTACTTCATTATCGCAAACGGTTCCAGTGAAAATCAGGTGAAAGCGCTGGTTGACAACGTGGAAGAATATCTGCACAAAGGCGGATATGAAGTAAAACAGAGAGAAGGACAGGGACTCGGAAACTGGGTACTGTTAGACTTCGGCGATCTGATCGTACATGTATTTGACAAAGAAAACCGTCTGTTCTACGATTTAGAGAGAATCTGGAGCGACGGAAGAACAGTAGAGATTGATTCTTTATAAAAGGATGAGAGGAAAACAGATGTCTGAAAAGCCGGGATGGAGCTTTTCGGACATCTGTTTTTGGTTTCGGCTGCTTCAATTGTGATTTCTCTGTATTCCAAGAGAATTTTTCAAAAGTTGGAAATGTAATAAGCGGGGATCTTCATGGATACAAGAGAAAAAATAGGATGTATGACATGATGTGGAAGTGCGGATAGAGCACTCAACTTGCTATTTTGTTTCCACACCACATGTAATCCGGATCATAAAGTCTTCTTCATCCTGTACCGTCAGGTTATCCAAGATGGCATCTTCATAGAAATACGAGTTGAGTTTCAGTGCGTTTTGATCAGCATAAGAAAGCATCGCGCTATAAGTATCTCTGAGTGTCTTCCAGCTGCCTTTATGGTAGGCGGTCAGGTAGTTCCCGGCGGGTTTCAGAATGGAAGAGACATTCTTCGGTTTCTGATCAAGCATCTGGTAGAAGATATGGTAGTTGTCGAAGATGCCGTTCCTGATATCGGCTGTCTTCTGCTGATATCCGATTGCATAAGGGCTTCTGATTCCACGTTCTGTGCAGTAGTCCCAGAATGTTCCGATGGCATTTGCCCATACTTGGTCGTCCGTGCTTTCTTCTACAGCGGACTGGACCAGATAGTACTCGGGCTCTGTGCAGACCGTGATGGAATGGATGTCTTTCTGAAAATGTTTTTCGATAAACTGTCTTTTGGTACGCATCAGCTTTTTCGTTGTTTTCAATTCGTTGATTTTCTTCTGAAGAATCTGTTCTTCCTTCTGAAAAAGCTTTAGAAATTGCTGTGGGGTACGCGTATTCATATAGGTCCGGATGTCATTTAACGGCATATTCAGTTCGCGGAGGATGTAGATGACATCGAGGACTTCCAGTTGTGCGATGGAATAGTAGCGGTAGCCATTTTCCTCATTTTTGATTTCAGGAGAAAAAAGTCCAATCTCGTCGTAGTAAAATAAAGTGTGCTTTGTGACACCGGCAAGCTTTGCAAACTCTCCGGTTGTCAAATACATTTTTTTATCCATAACAATCTCCTCTTGACTATCGGGTTACTCTATACTTTATTATATCTCTTGGTAAAAAAATTACAAGGGGGAATTGTGATGTCAAATTCAATCGCAAAAGATTTTAAGTTTCTTTCATTGATCCGATTTGCATTTCCGACGATGATTATGATGATGTTTATGTCGTTGTATACGATCGTGGATGGAATTTTTATTTCCAGACTTCTGGGGACCGATGCATTGTCGGCAGCAAATATCGTATATCCGGTCATCAGTCTTGTCATTGCAGCGGGGGTTATGCTTGCAACAGGGGGAAGTGCGATGATTGGAAAGAAATTGGGGGAAGGGAAAGAGGAGGAAGCACGCGGGAATTTTTCGTTTCTGATTCTTGCGGGAATCAGTATTGGATGTTTCCTTATGATTGTGGGAAACCTGTTTCTTCGTCCAATTATCAGACTGCTCGGGGCAACCGACAGGCTGCTTCCGTATTGTGCGGACTATCTGAGCGTATCTCTGTTTTTAGCACCTGCATGTATGCTCCAGCTGATCTTTCAGACTTTTTTTGTGACTGCAGGTCAGCCCACGCTGGGGCTGATTCTGACGATCAGTGGAGGAGTTGCAAATATGATTCTGGACTATTTGTTTATGGGACCAATCGGTATGGGAATCAAGGGCGCTGCGCTCGCGACAGGGATAGGTCAACTGATTCCGGCGCTTGCGGGGCTGTTTTACTTTCTGCTCAGCAGACGTTCGCTTTACATCACAAAACCGCAAGGAAACTTTGCGGTGCTCAAGGAAAGCTGCTTCAACGGCGCATCAGAGATGGTTACAAACCTGTCGGGAGCAGTTGTGACATTTTTATATAACATTATGATGTTGAAATATCTTGGAGAGCCGGGAGTGGCGGCGATCACCATCGTCCTGTACGGACAATTTTTATTCAATGCACTGTACATGGGATTTTCGATGGGAGTTGCTCCGGTCATCAGCTATAATCATGGAAGTGATAACCGGAAGCTGCTTCAGCGCATTTTTAAGATTTGTATATCCTTTGTAAGTATTTCTTCGATTGTGATCACTGTGCTGGCCCTTGTGGCAGCTCCGGTTATTGTGGAGATTTTCACACCAAAAGGAAGTGACACTTATGAGATTGCAAAGACAGGATTCCTGTTGTTCTCTGTCAATTATATTTTTGCGGGAATCAACATTTTTGCATCAGCAATGTTTACTGCCTTTTCGGATGGGAAGGTATCAGCAATCATTTCTTTTGTTCGGACATTCGTCATGATCGTAGTCAATATTTTTCTGCTGCCGTATTTGATCGGAGTCAACGGAATCTGGCTTGCAGTTCCGGCAGCAGAGTGTATGACATTGCTTTTATCCTGTGGCTATTTTATTGCTAAGAGAAAGAAATATCATTACATGTAAGAAGCAATTTCGAAAATATCCATATCCTGAAAAAAAGACGCTTGAAACAGAGCGTCTTTTTTCTACTTTCTTTGTATTTTCTGGTATGAGTTGTCACTGTTCCGTTTTCCTATTGTTGCACGGTCTCAGAAGAAGTGACAGGTTCTTCGCTTGTAAATGCACGGAAAATCTGGGAGATTGACAAGTGCAGATACGGAAGATATTCATCGATTGTCACAGGTTCTTCAAAGAAAATACAGTTATAGCAGGTCGCATTGACCAGCTCAATGATCGTAAAGAGCATCAGCTCCGGATCTTTGCAGTGGATATGGTCCTTTTCAAACAGGCTCAGGTAGTAATCATAAAATTTTTCGGATTCCTTTGGCACGTTGCTTGAAAAGGCGGTGCGGAAGATCCCCCATGACAGATTTTTGGCGAGAAACTGAAGCAGAGAGTGATCCTTCTTCAGACGCTCGATAATATAATCCGTCACAAAGAAAAGCTGCTGTTCAAATCCGCTGACCGGATGTCTGACAAGCGCCTCGTAAGCATCGTAGAAGAGCTGTCCTCCTTTGTAGACAATCAGTTTATCACGCAGATCGTACTTGTCTTTAAAATATAAATAAAAAGTGCCTTTCGCAAGTCCTGCCCGGCTGACAATGTCGGAGATGGTTGTCTTTGCGAAGCCTTTGTCTGTGAATAGTTCAAATGCATTTTGAAAAAGCGCATTCTTTTTCACTTTTTTATTGGTTTCTAATTTTCCCACGCTGATCCCTCCAAATTTCTTGTTCATATGTATTATTTACGATTCTAAATAGAAAGTCAAGTTAGAAAAATGACCAATTTTCATTTTTAGTATTGACTATTGGTCATTTTTGAATATAATAAAGCTGTAGAGAAAAAAGAAAAAGTCAGGAGATGATGAAAGTGGTCAAAGTCGGTAAGTGGATAGCAAGACACCGGATCTTCATTTTAATAGTGAGTGTCTTGTTACTTATCCCTGCTGTTATCGGAACAGCAGAAACAAAGATCAATTACGACCTGCTCAGTTACCTTCCGGATGATCTGGAAACGGTAGAAGGGCAGGACATCCTTGTGGACGAATATGGTATGGGCGCATTTTCCATGGTCGTTGTCGAAGGGATGGAATTAAAAGATGTACAAAAGTTAGAGGAAAAATTCAGTGAAGTAGACCATGTCAAAGATGTGATGTGGTATGACGATGTGGCAGACATCAGTCTTCCGGTAGAGATGATCCCGAAGGATCTGCGGGAGGCATTTTTTAACGGAGATGCGACAATGATGCTGGCATTGTTTGACAATACGACCTCCTCCGATGAGGCGATGGGAGCCGTTACAAACATGAGAAAAATTGCAGATAAGCAGTGTTTTATCAGCGGTATGACAGGGATTGTCACAGATATTAAAAATATATCGCTGGAGGAGCTGCCGATTTACGTTGTGATCGCAGCCGTCCTTTCTTTTCTTGTGCTGGAACTGACCGGAACCTCCTTTCTTGTGCCGGTATTCTTCCTGCTCAGTATCGGAGCAGCGATTTTATACAACCTGGGAAGCAACATTTTTCTCGGAGAGATTTCCTATATCACAAAAGCACTGACAGCGGTACTGCAGCTTGGTGTGACCATGGATTATTCGATTTTCCTTCTGAACAGCTATGAGGAAAATAAGCTGAGATTTCCGGGAGAGAAAGATCGTGCCATGGGACACGCGATCGCAAATACATTTAAGTCCGTTGTGGGAAGTTCCGTCACGACGGTGGCAGGGTTTGCGGCACTTTGCTTTATGACATTTGCGCTTGGAAAAGATCTTGGGATCGTTATGGCAAAAGGTGTGATCATCGGTGTAATATGTTGTGTTACACTGCTGCCTTCACTGATATTGATTTTTGACAGAGCGATTGAGAAGACGAAGCACAGACCATTGATCAAAAGCATTGATAAGCCGTCTGCTTTTATTACAAAACATTACCGTCTGTGGCTTCTTTTATTCGCAGTATTGCTGTTTCCGGCGATCTACGGAAACAACCACACGAAAATCTACTATAATATTGCACAGTCACTGCCAGACACACTCCCGGCAAATGTAGCGAACAAAAAGCTGGTAGATGACTTTAAGATGAGCAATATGCACATGGTCCTGATGCAGAAAGATATGGATGCAAAGGATAAACGAAAAATGCTGGAAGAGATTGATGAAGTCAAAGGGGTAAAATGGAGCCTTGGCATGAACACGTTGTTTGGACCGACCATCCCGGAATCCATGATTCCGGACGATATCAAAGAGATGCTTCAGAGCGATCATTACGAACTGGCATTTATCTGCTCGGAGTATGAGTCTGCAACGGATGAGGTCAACAAGCAGATCGAAGAGATTGACCAGATTGTAAAATCTTATTCCAAAGATGCGATGGTCATCGGGGAAGCACCTCTGATGAAAGATCTTCAGGATGTCACAGACGTCGATTTGAAGACCGTCAATGCCATCTCCATCCTTGCAATTTTTATCATTATTATGATCGTATTTAAATCCATCTCTCTTCCGGTCATCCTTGTGGCGGTCATAGAGTTTGCGATTTTTGTCAATATGGCAATTCCGTATTATCAGGGAACGAGTCTCCCGTTTGTGGCAAGCATCGTCATCGGTACGATTCAGCTTGGGGCGACTGTGGACTATGCGATCCTGATGACCAGCCGTTATCAGAAAGAGCGGGGAAAAGGAAAAGACAAAAAAACAGCAATTTCAATCGCGCACAGAGCGAGCATGCTTTCGATTATCAGCAGTGGATTCAGCTTCTTTGCTGCAACATTCGGAGTAGCACTTTACTCAAAAGTAGATATGATCGGATCTATTTGTACACTGCTTGCAAGAGGTGCTTTGATCAGTATGTTTGTAGTTATTTTGATCTTGCCGGCTATGTTTATGATCTTTGACAAAGTGATCTGTAAAACATCCGCAGGATTTCTTGGGAAGAAGACCGCAGAAAGGAGCAATTAGATATGAACAGAAATAAAGTAAGAAGCAACACAAACCGGAAGAGGAACCTGAAAAAGAAAATGACAGCAGGACTTGCAGTCAGCATGGCCGGATTGATGGGGACGATGCCGGTCTTTGCAGCAGAGCCTGCAGAGAAGAAAGTCTCAAAGGATGAGACGGTATATGTCAATGCAGATGCGCAGGGAACTGAGCAGGAAATCACGGTTTCGAACTGGCTGAAAAATGCAGGGACAGAAAAGAACTTAAAAGATGAGACTGAACTGGAAAATGTCAAAAATATCAAGGGTGATGAGACGTTTGAGGAAAACGGGGATGCGATCACATGGCAGACAAACGGAGCAGATATTTACTATCAGGGAACAACAGAGAAACAGCTGCCGGTATCTATGAAGATGACTTACTATCTTGACGGCAAAGAAATGACTCCGGAAGAACTCAAAGGACAGAGCGGCCATTTAAAGATCAAAATCGACTATACAAATCATGCGAAAAAGACTGTGAAGGTGGACGGAAAGAAGCAGGAAGTATACAGTCCGTTTGTGATGGTAACAGGGCTGATTCTTCCGGATGAGACGTTTTCTAATGTTGTGATCGACAATGGAAAAGTAATCTCCGATGGTCAGAAAAACATGGTTATGGGAATTGCAATGCCTGGTCTAAAAGAAAGCCTTGGCTTAAACAGTGACGATTTCAAAGACATATCCGATGATATACAGCTACCGGAAAGCGTGGAGATTACAGCAGATGTGACAGACTTTACGATGGGATCGACATTTACCATCGCACTGTCAGATCTTCTTGATGAGATTGACCTGAAAAATGTGACAGATTTTGACACATTGAAAGATTCCTTAAATGAACTGGAAGACGCAGCACTTCAGCTGGTAGATGGTTCTTCCCGGTTATCTGAAGGTGCACAGACACTTGGATTCAGCTATGAGGAGTTTGATCAGGGTGTTCAGACGCTGAAAGAGGGGATCAGCACACTTCAGAGCGGCGCCGGAGAGTTAAAGAGCGGTGTGGACAGCTACACTGCAGGTGCAGACCAGTTAAATGCAGGAATCCAGCAGTACCTCGGAGAAAACGGAGAATTAAATGTGAAAGTCACAGAGTACGTCGACGGTGTCAACAAGGTTGTAAAGGGTGTGGAAGATTATACAGCCGGTACTTCTCAGCTTTCTGAGGGAATCACTTCCTACATCGGCGGAGAGAAACAGCTTGCAGCCGGAGCAGAGAAACTGACCGCATTAAAAGACGGTCTGACACAGACAAAAGATGCAGTCGGACAGCTCTATGCGGCAATTGACGGAACCGGGGACAGTGATATCCAGGCAGCTTCCGGGAAACTTGCAGAAGGAACAAAAAAATTAAATGATGCAGTAAACAGTATGAATGATCTGCTCTCCAAGGTGGATACGATGACGGCTGCAGGAGAAGAATTGATCGCACAGACAGAAGGACTTTCTAAGGTGATGCAGGATCAGATCGCAGCTCCGGCTCAGGAAATGATGAAAAACGGGCAGGAATTGATGAATATTTTAGGCTCCCTCACAGCCCAGCTGGAGACGATCAGCGCAGATAGTGAGGCCGCTGTTTCACAGGCAAAAGAGGCTGCTGTCAATGAAGTGAATGCACAGATTGCAGAGCGCAATGGTCAGATCCAGTCGGCA
Source organism: uncultured Lachnospiraceae bacterium (assembly GCA_900546325.1). Lineage (GTDB taxonomy): Bacteria > Bacillota > Clostridia > Lachnospirales > Lachnospiraceae > Faecalimonas. The sequence continues at coordinate 11,352 of URCR01000030.1, forward strand.
AATCATGCGGCGGCAGCAGCAAACGAACAGGTAGAAGCAGCAAAAGCACAGATCAGCAGTCAGATCGCAGAAGCTGAGGCAAATGGGAATACAGAACTTGCAGCTTCTCTACAGAGTGCGCTCGCGGCTGTCTCCGGAATCTCTGTGGATGCAGAAGTTCCAGAACTTACTCCGGTTACAGTGCCTGACACGCAGGTGAAAGTCGGATCTGTCGACACCACACAGATCAAAGCATTGTTAGAAAGTATGCAGAACTCTTTCGGTGAAATAGAAAAAACAGTAAACGGACTGTCACCTCAGCTGGAAGACATGCAGAAAAAGATGGAACAGATCACAAATCTGAAAGCTCAGATCCCGGTGGGAATGACAGATCAATTAAAAGACAGTGTATCTGCACTGAACACAGGAATGCAGGGACTTCATGCAGCGATCGGAAGCTATGCGGACAATATGAAGAAATTAAATGAAGGAATGGCAGTGACTGTTCCGGAGGCATCTCAGGGCATCGACCAGCTCCATGCAGGTTTTTCACAACTTGGAGCAGCCAATGATGCGCTGCTTCAGGGTGCGGCAAAACTTCAACAGAATACGCCGGCGCTGGTAGCGGGCGTACAGACACTGGCAGGCGGTACAACAGAGTTAAGCGGCGGATTGAACCAGCTTGGAACACAGCTTTCTTCTGGCGGTGCACTTCTTGCAGGAAACAGTCAGGCATTGCGAGATGGTGTAAATACACTTGTAAAGGGAACCGGTCAGCTTTCAGATGGCGGCAGCACACTTGCCTCTGCAAGCGGGGAAGTCAAGAGCGGAATTGCACAGATTTCCGATGGGGCTGCCCAGTTAAAAGATGGTGCAGAGAAGTTCAATGAAGAAGGAATCAAAAAACTGCAGAAGACAGTGGAAGACGCATTGGAAAAAGTTCTCGACAAAGTAGATGCACTGACATCTGAAGACTGTTCTTACGACACCTACAGTGGAAAAGCAGATAACATGGATGGCAATGTGAAATTCATTATCGAGACAGACGCGATTGAATAAAAGAAAGCATGAGTGAGAAAAGAAAAGGGACGAAACTTTGCAGGATGCAGAGGAGTTCCTTTTCTTTTTATGCGTTGTGCTTCTGTCAAAGCATGATGTGGCTTTTTCGCAGAATGAAATTCGGATACGAAAAATATGAGATAAAATCAATGGAATGTTGAAATTTGTTTTTTACGTTGTTACAATAGAGGTACTGTTCACATGACACAATGAACAAAGAGAATTCGGGCAGGTTTGTCTGGAAACAGAAGGGAAAATGAAATGTCAACGGAATTAGAAAAATATTATAATAAATTTTGTGAGGAAAAACGCCTGACGAGAAGACACGGAAAGGTGGAATACATCACCTCGATGAAATATATTCATAAGTATCTGGAAGGAAAAGAAGGAGCGAAGATCCTTGATGTGGGAGCCGGAACCGGAAGGTATTCGGTGCAGCTTGCCGAGGAAGGATATGATGTGACAGCGGTGGAACTTGTCAAATATAACCTTGGCATTTTAAAGTCCAAGGGAAGCAGTGTGAAGGCTTATCAGGGGACTGCACTGAATCTGTCCAGGTTTGAAGCAGATTCATTTGATATGGTGCTTGTATTCGGACCGATGTATCACCTGTACACAATGGAAGATAAGATCAAAGCACTTGCAGAGGCAAAGCGTGTGGTAAAGCCGGACGGAGTAGTTCTTGTCTCTTACTGTATGAATGAATACAGTATTCTCACGTATGGATTTAAAGAAGGGCATATCCGGGAGAGTATTGCTTCCGGGAAGGTCAGCGAAGAATTTCATGTGCAGGCAGAGCCGGAGGATCTGTATGATTATGTGCGGCTGGAAGACATTGCTGCGATCAACGCGGGAGCTGGGATGAAGCGGATGGAGATCATCGCCGCAGACGGACCGGCGAACTATATGCGGCAGATTTTAAATGCAATGGACGAAGAGACATATCGGATTTTTATAGAATATCATCTGAAGACGTGTGAGCGGCCGGAATTATTGGGAGCAAGCGCGCATACACTTGATATTTTGCAGATTAGGAAAGAAGGGGATTTGACAGAGTAGATGAAGGCAGATGTAAAAGCAGACGGAACAATATTTTTAGCGGAAGTGACGGAGAAACTGAAAGAGAGGATCACAAAGCTTGAGGGGACACTTCTTGCGGGACAGCAGGAAATTGAAAATATGCATACGTATTACTGGGAGAATTACACGGAGATGGATCAGTATGGATACGAAGATTTTGACAATCAGCAGGCACTGCTGCACCAGATCAATGCAAACAACGAAACACAGCTTTTGTACCAGCGCTTCCAGAAGATGTCAGACGCTCCGTTTTTCGGCAGAGTGGATTTTATTTACGATGGTGAGGAGGAAGCGGAGATTTTCTATATCGGCATCGGAAATTTTGCAGAGCGGACCGGAGCAGTTCCGCTGATCTACGACTGGAGAGCCCCGGTGAGCGGACTGTTCTATGACTATGATAAAGGTCCTGCTTCCTATGAAGCGCCGGGCGGAACGATGGAAGGGAATATTGCGGCAAAATGGCAGTATAAGATCCAGGGTGGAAAGATGATCTATGGATTTGAGAGCGATGTGAAGATTGACGATGATATTTTAAAGCAGGAGCTTGGACAAAATGGAGATGTTCAGTTGAAAAATATCGTCCGCACGATCCAGCGCGAACAAAATGACATTATCCGCAATACCGGAGATAAGATCTTAGTCATTCAGGGAGCGGCGGGCAGCGGAAAGACTTCGGTGGCACTGCACCGGATTGCCTATCTTTTGTACCATGACAGGGAGCACTTAAAGTCATCAAACATTCTGGTGCTGTCACCAAGCGGCGTGTTTTCTGATTATATCTCCCATATTTTGCCGGAACTCGGGGAGGAAAATATCCGTGAGATGAGTTTTGACCTGTTTGCCTATCAGGAATTAAAAGGGATTGTCCCGGACTGTGAGGACCGCTATCACCAGATTGAGAGGCAGATGGAAGGAATGACCGGGGTGGAACAGGAGCAGTATGAATTTAAGCAGTCACAGGCATATATCGGGGCGGTAGAAGGATTTCTTGCAGGGCTGGAAGAGGACCTTGTGGAATTGAAAGACTTTGCGTGGCGCCAGATGAAAAAGACGGAGGAAGAACTGATCGAGCTGTTTTATTTCAAATTTCAGGAGATTCCGCTTCTGGAGCGGATGTATGCAGTCATGGACTATGTGGTGGACGAGTTTGAGACGCTGTATGACAGAAATTTGAACGAAGAAGAACTGGAGGCGGTGCGCGAGAAATTTGACCGGATGTATGTGACAAGGGATGTATATCAGATCTATAACTGGTTTCTCGCGGAAAACGGGCTGGAGAATCTTCCGGATGTGCCGTATGAGAAGCGTATGCTTTCCTATGAAGATGTATTTCCGGTTCTGTATCTGAAATACCGTTTAAGCGGCAGGGCAAGGCATAAGCAGATCAAACATCTGGTTATCGATGAGATGCAGGATTATTCTTATCTCCAGTATGCCATTTTAGAGACATTGTTTTCCTGCAGGATGACAATCCTGGGAGACCGGGCACAGACGATGGATGAAAAGATTCAGGATGTTCTGACATTTCTTCCGAAAATCTTCGGGAAAGAAATCCGGACAATCGTGATGAATAAAAGCTACCGCAATACAATAGAGATCGCCCGTTATGCGCAACAGATCACAAATGTCACCGGGCTGGAACTTCTTGAGCGCCACGGGAAAGCGGTGGAGGAGAAGGAAGTTTCAGGTATTGCCGGAGCCCTTCTGGAAATAGAGAAGCATCTGCATGTAAGAAAGAAGGTCTTCCAGGGAGGGGAGAATGCTTTTGAAACAGCGGCGATCCTGCTTCGGACCGAGGCAGAAGCGAGGATGGTCTATGAATACCTGAAGGAACAGCGGGATGACATCCACTACATTGACAGGGACAGCAGCCACTTTGAAAAGGGAGTTACCGTCACGACATTTTATCTTGCAAAAGGACTGGAGTTTGATCAGGTGTTTGTACTGCGCCATCAGACAGAAAGTGCCTTTGAGCGGCAGGCGGACTATATCTGCGCAACAAGGGCTCTGCATGAACTTTACATGTACCAGGTGTCAGAGAAATACAGCAGATGTGACCGAACAGAAAATGATTTTCCGGTATCGGAATATTTGGCAGAAGGACAAGAGGTGGAGAGATGAGAAGAGAAATTGATCTGAAAGAAATATCGGACGGCAGACTTTATACAGAAAATGACATGGTGAAAGCAGGGTGCGGCGACTGTCAGGGCTGTTCTGCCTGCTGCCGGGGCATGGGGACATCGATCGTGCTTGATCCGCTTGATATTTTCCGGCTGACGACACAGCTGCAAATGACGTTTGAGCAGTTGCTGGAAAATTATGTGGAATTAAATGTTGTAGACGGCGTCATCCTGCCAAACTTAAAGATGGCGGGGGATGAGGAGGCATGCGCCTTCTTAAATCAGGAAGGCAGGTGTACAGTCCACTCATACCGGCCGGGAATCTGCCGTCTGTTTCCACTTGGCCGATATTATGAAGACCATCATTTTCAGTATTTTCTGCAAGTCCACGAGTGTCCGAAAGAACCAAAGACAAAGGTCAAAGTGAAGAAATGGATTGACACGCCGGAACTGAAGAAAAATGAGCAGTTTATCAATGCATGGCATGATTTTATACTGGAAATGCAGGACCGGCTTCTGAAGCTGGAAGATGACAAGATGAGCCGGGAGAGCAATCTCTATCTGTTGCAGGAATTTTTCCTGACTCCGTATGAGAAAGAGAGAGCGTTCTATGAGCAGTTTGCGGAGCGTCTTGCGCGGGCGAAGAAGGTTTTCAGATAGAGGAATTTCAGACAAAAGAAGCGAAATAGAGAACAGACAACAGAGAAAGGAGATACAAAAGAAATGGACTATCAGATCAGAAAGGCAAAGCAGTCAGACCTCACTGCACTTGCCGCGGTGGAAGCATGCTGCTTTCCGGCAAGCGAGGCGGCTCCCGAAGAGGCGATCCAGAAGCGTCTGGAGGCATTTGGCGGCTGCTTCTTCGTGGCGGAGACACTGCAGGGCGAAGTGATCGGTTTTATCAATGGCTGTGTGACAGACCAGAGGACGATCTGTGATGAGATGTTTGAGGATGTATCATATCATAATCCGGAGGGGGATTATCAGTCTGTGTTCGGACTGGATGTGCTCCCGCAGTACCAAAGAAGAGGAATCGCGGCAGATCTTATGGAGCATCTGATCGCAGATGCGTGGAAGCGTGGGAAGAAAGGGTTGATTCTGACCTGCAAGGAGCGTCTGATCCCATATTATGAGCGGTTTGGCTACCGGAATCTCGGGAAGTCTCTGTCCGTTCACGGAGGAGCGGTCTGGTATGATATGATTTTAGAAAGAGGTGAAGCGGTTGATTAAGACATATGTAGCGTTTGACCTTGAGACGACCGGACTTAGCGAGGAGACAGACAGTATTATTGAGATCGGCGCAGTCAAAGTGACCGATGGCAAAGTGACTGACCGGTTCATGGAGTTTTTGAAACCGGCAGAGGAAATCTCTCCGATGATCACACAGATCACCGGGATCACAAATGAAATGGTGGCACACGCCAGAAACACAAAAGAAGTCATCGATGATTTTGTGGAGTTCTGCGGGGAGGAAGTGCTTCTCGGGCATAACATTTTGTTTGATTATAAGTTTATGAAACGGTATGCCCAGAAGTATCAGCATCCTTTTGAACGGAAAGGAATCGATACGTTAAAGATCGCAAGGAAAGTACATAAAGACCTGGAATCAAGAAGCCTGGAGGCACTGTGCACACACTATCAGATTAAAAACGATGCGGCGCACCGCGCATATCATGACGCACTTGCGACGGCAAAGCTGTATCATTGTCTTGGACATTATTTTGAGGAGAAGGAGCCGAAGCTGTTTGTGCCGGAGCAGCTTCTCTATCAGCCGAGGAAGGAACAGCCGGCGACAGAGAAGCAGAAACGGTATCTGGAAAAGTTATGCGGCTGGCATCGGATCGCAGTGCCGGAAGACCTGGAAGAGATGACAAGAAGTGAGGCCTCCAGATTTATTGACCGGGTGATCGCAAAGAGCGGACGGATGGATCGCGAGTAAGAAATTCTGTATTTGATATTGATTTTTCGGATATGATTTTATACAATGAAAGCAGATGGTAATTGAGGGAAAATAACGAAAAAAATCGTTATTTTTCTGACACAATTTGCAATACTTTCTTCAGACAAGGAAGTACTTGTATAAAGGAGGGACACATATGATCCGTGAAATCATGGACTACATTTCATCTTGTGATGAGGCAGTGGGAAAGGCTCTTTTTTCAGAGTATCACCGACAGCAGCGGAATCTGGAGCTGATCGCGTCTGAAAATATCGTATCTCCGGCGGTGATGCTGGCGATGGGGACGGTTCCGACAAACAAGTATGCGGAAGGCTATCCGGCAAAACGATACTATGGCGGCTGCGAGGAGATCGACGTATTGGAAGAACTTGCGATCGAGCGTGCGAAGAAGCTGTTTGGCGCAGAACATGCGTGTGTGCAGCCACATTCCGGAGCGAGTGCGAATCTTGCAGTGTATCAGGCATTTCTGGAGCCGGGAGATACGGTGATGGGAATGAACCTGGCACACGGCGGGCATCTGACGCACGGTTCTCCGGTCAATATTTCGGGGCGTCTGTATCATTTTATTCCATATAATGTCAATGCGGACGGGGTGCTTGACTATGATGAGATCAGACGTCTTGCACTGGAGCATCATCCGAAGATGATCGTGGCGGGAGCCTCCGCTTATCCGAGAGAAATCAGGTTTGACCGGTTTGCAGAGATCGCAAAGGAAGTCGGCGCCTATCTTTTCGTGGATATGGCACATATCGCAGGGCTTGTTGCGGCAGGATTGCATCAGAATCCGGTGCTCTACGCAGATGTTGTATCGACCACGACACATAAGACACTGCGCGGGCCGCGCGGTGGAATGATCCTCTGTAAGAAAGAGTATGCAAAGCAGATCGACAAGGCAATCTTCCCGGGGACGCAGGGAGGACCTTTGATGCATGTGATTGCGGCGAAGGCAGTCTGCTTCGGGGAGGCGCTGAAACCGGAATTTAAGACGTACCAGGAGCAGGTTGTAAAAAATGCCGGAGCACTTGCCGATGCTCTGATGGGAGAAGGATTCCAACTTGTGAGCAACGGAACGGATAATCATCTGATGCTTGTGGATCTTCAAAATATGAATATCACGGGAAAGGAACTTCAGAACCGTCTGGATGAAGTGTACATTACGGTCAATAAAAATGCAGTGCCAAATGATCCGGCCAGTCCGTTTGTGACAAGCGGTATCAGAGTCGGAACACCGGCAGTTACGACGAGAGGGCTGAAAGAAGATGACATGAAGATCATCAGCCGTCTGATCAAGCTGGCGGTGACAGACTTTGACACGAAGGCTGACGAGATCCGCGCAGCGGTCAATGAGATCTGCGGCCGTTATCCGATCTATGAATAACGAATAATTTGCCGTGCCATACATATACTTAAGATAAAAGTATGTGTATGGCATTTCCTATGAGTCGAGAGTATGAAAAAGAGATATTGAAACATAAAATGGCGGAAGCGGCAAATCTTCCGAAGGATCTGGCGCTCGGACTTCCGGTTGTACATGTGACCGGAAGATCAGAAGCATGCGTGGAAAACTACCGGGGAATTTTAGAGTATACGGATTCTCTTGTGCGGGTGCAGACAAAATGCGGACAGATCCGTTTTACCGGCAAACATCTGCAGATTGAATATTATATGAACGATGAGATGAAGATCACCGGGAGGATCACGGCGATGGAGTATGTGTGATCGGGAAGGTTTTCTACCGGTATCTGTATCAATCGGAAAATAGTTGCAGGAGGATACTATGTTTGTTTTACTCATGCGTTATCTGAGAGGTTACCTGCGGATCTGCGTGACCAGCACCTCGCCGGAGCGGTTTTTAAATCTGTGCCGGAACCGGGGCATTCTTCTGTGGGGACTTTCCCCGCGGGGGAGAGACTATGAGATGTATATCAGCATCCGCGGATTCCGAAAGCTAAAGCCAGTCTTAAAAAAGACACAAACAAAAGTAGTCATTGAGGAACGGTTTGGACTGCCGTTCTTTTTACATAGATACCGGAAACGGAAAATGTTTTTCTGCGGTGCGGCCGGGTGTGCGGCGATCATCTATCTTCTTTCTCTTTTTATCTGGAATATCCATATCGACGGAAATCAGACAAGAACGGACGAGACGATCCTCGCTTTTCTGGAAGAAAAACATACCGTACACGGGATGCTTCGCAAAGATGTGGACTGCGAGCAGATCGTCAAAGATATCCGGCAGCAGTTTGATGATATTATCTGGGTGTCCGCGTATGTGAAAGGAACAAGACTGATGATCCAGGTCAAGGAGAACAGCGATACGATCACAATGCCCGCCACAGGAATGGAGAAGCCGTCAGATATTGTCGCGGACAAAGACGGGGTTGTAACTGAGATTATTACACGCAAAGGAGTGCCTCTCGTTCATGCCGGAGATGAAGTGAAAAAAGGGGACCTTCTCGTATCCGGCAGAGTCGAAGTGCAAAATGACAGCAAGGAAGTGACCGGATATCAGTATCAGACGGCAGATGCGGACGTTTTTGTACAGACAGTCCGTCCGTATGAGGAGACGATGGAGTGCACCTACGAGAAAAAAATTTATACCGACAAAGAAAAACGGAAATACTATCTGAAAGTGAAAGACACGAAAGTCTCCATCGGCACGACAAAAAACCAGTACCGGCATGCCGAACGCAGGACAGAAGAGCACCGCTGGAAACTTGGAGAGCATTTCGAACTTCCGGTTTCTCATGGAGTGGAAATCGAGAGAGAGTATCGTCTGGAGAAGAAACGGTATCAAAAAGAGGAGGTACAGGCGATGCTCAGTGAAAATTTTCACAGATTCTGCGGAGAATTAGAGAAAAAGGGGGTTCAAATTCTTGAAAATAATGTTAAAATACACATAGGTCAAAATCTTGCCGCTGCAAAAGGGACATTGACACTGATCGAACCTGCAGGGGAACAGAGGGAAACCGAAATCATAGAAGTACAACAAAAAACAGAAGGGGAACAGTAAATGAGTATTCTGGAAGAAATCATAGAAATACCGGTGGAACATGAGCAGAACGTGTTTGGACAGTTCGATGCATTTGCAAAGAAGATCGAGCGGACGCTCCATGTGACACTGATCGCAAGAGATGGAAAGGTAAAGATCCTTGGAGAAGCAGCGCGTGTGAGTCAGGCAAAACGGACACTGACACAGCTGACTGTACTTTCCGAGAGAGGCAACACGATCACGGAGCAGAACGTGGATTATGCGCTGTCGCTCGTGTTTGAAGATCAGGAGGCAGGCATTGTAGAGATTGACAAAGACATTATCTGTCATACACTTCAGGGAAAACCGATCAAGCCAAAGACGCTCGGTCAGAAGAAATATGTGGATGCGATTCGCGACCAGATGATCGTATTCGGACTTGGGCCTGCCGGAACCGGAAAGACCTATCTTGCGATGGCGATGGCGATCACCGCATTTAAGAACAATGAGGTGGGAAGGATCATCCTGACAAGACCGGCGATCGAGGCGGGAGAAAAGCTTGGATTTCTGCCGGGAGATCTGCAGAGCAAGATCGATCCATATTTAAGACCGCTCTATGATGCACTGTATCAGATCATGGGAGCGGAGAGCTTTTTGAAAAATTCGGAGAAGGGATTGATCGAGGTGGCGCCCCTTGCCTACATGCGCGGACGGACGTTAGATAATGCATTTATCATCCTTGACGAGGCGCAGAATACAACACCTGCACAGATGAAGATGTTTCTGACGAGAATCGGATTCGGATCAAAGGTAGTGATCACCGGAGATTCTACACAGAAGGATCTTCCGGCGGGAACGACTTCCGGTCTTGATGTTGCGGTCAATGTCGTGAAGAATCTGGAGGATATCAATATCTGCAGACTGACGAGCAAGGATGTTGTCAGACATCCGCTTGTCCAGAAAATCGTCAAGGCGTATGAAGAGTATGAGAAGAAAAGTACCGTGAAAAACACAGGGAAAGAGCGAAGGAGAAAAAAATAAATGACAGTTTATTTTGAGGAAGAGGGAGCTTATATGCTCCCATTTAACTGCAGGGAACTTGCAGAGAAAGTCATTGCCGAGGCAGTGGACTATGTGCAGTGCCCGTATGAGACAGAAGTCAACCTGCTTCTGACGATGAATGAGGAGATCCGGGAAATGAACCGGCAGTTTCGGGAAATTGACCGCGCGACAGATGTGCTGTCTTTCCCGATGGTTGACTATGAGAAGCCGGGAGATTTTGCGTTTCTCGAGGAGGATGATTCCTGTTTCCATCCGGAATCGGGTGAACTGATGCTCGGTGATATCGTGATCTCCAAGGAGAAAGTGACTGCACAGGCAGAGGAGTATGGTCACACGAAAGAGCGGGAGTTTGCCTTTCTTGTGGCGCACAGTATGCTGCATCTGTTTGGGTATGACCACATGGAAGAGGGCGAGCGCGCCATTATGGAGCAGAAGCAGAGAGAGATTCTTGAGCGGCTCAATATATTAAGATAACAAAAGAGGGATAATATGACGAAACAAACTAATAAAAATAGCGGTTTTCTGCTCCAGGGAGCAATCCTTGCGGCGGCTGCCGTCATCGCAAAGATCATCGGGGCGGCCTACAAGATCCCGCTGACAAATATTCTCGGAGACGAGGGGATGGGATTTTACGGATATGCGTTTGAGGTCTATGCGATCGCGCTGATCCTCTCCTCCTTCAGTCTGCCGCTTGCGGTATCTAAGCTTGTATCTGCCCGCGTGGCGAAGCGAGAATATAAAAATGCGATGGCAATTTTTAAAGGCTCCATTCTCTTTGCGATCGGTGTGGGTCTGCTTGCGGCACTGATCGTCTTTTTCGGGGCAGATTTTTTTGCAGAGAAGGTAATGGCATCAGCGCCGAGTGCCTACGCACTCCGCGTACTGGCGCCGGGACTTTTTATTGTGGCGGTCATGGGAGTGGTGCGTGGATATTTTCAGGGACTCGGTTCGATGATCCCGACCGCAATTTCACAGGTGATCGAGCAGATTGTAAATGCGATTGTAAGTATTCTCGGTGCAAGCTATCTGCTGAAAGTCGGTGCAGAGGCGGCAAAAAGTAAAAACAGTCCGCTGCTGGAGCCTGCCTACGGTGCGGCGGGAGGAACGCTTGGAGCTGTTGCGGGGGCGTTTGTAAGCCTTCTGTTTGTCCTGTTCGTGTTATATGCGTATAAAGGAGTTATGAAACGGCAGCTCAAAAGAGACCACGGCACATCGGTGGAAAGTTATGGCAACATTTATAAGGTACTGCTATTTACGATTGCCCCGGTCATCATCAGTACCTCTGTCTACAATATCAATCAGATTTTGGATCAGGTAATGTTCAGCAAGATCATGGCGGCGCAGGGACATGCTGTCAAAGATTATATGGCACTTCTTGGAATTTATACCGGAAAATATAACACGCTGATCAATGTCCCGCTGGCGATGGCAAGTGCACTGGGAGTATCGGCAATCCCAAGTCTTGCCGGAGCAATCGCCATTGGAGACCGGAAACAGATCTATGGAAAGATCCATCATTCCATCCGCTTCACAATGTTGATCGCGATCCCGAGTTTTGTAGGGTTTCTGATGCTGTCGTCACCACTTATGAACCTGCTCTATGGGGATCAGCGAAAGACTCCGGCGGCAATGTTAAGCCTCGGGTCGATTACGGTTGTGCTTTACTGTCTGTCTACGGTACAAAATTCGATCCTGCAGGGACTGGATAAGATGACAGTGCCGATCCGAAATGCGTTGATTTCTCTTGGGATCCATCTCGTATCTGTATTTGTGATGCTCGTCATGCTGAAGTGGAACATCTATTCTATTGTTGTGGGAAATATCATATTTTCTCTCTGCATGTGTATCCTGAATGCGCATTCGATCCGGACAGCAGTCGGATATCATCAGGAAGTAAAAAGAACATTCCTGTTTCCGGGTATGGCGGCATTTCTGATGGGGGTTGTATCTTATCTGATCTTCCAATTGTTTGATGCACTGATCGGCGGAAGAGTCTTCCCGATTTTGATTGCACTTGTGGCGGCAGTCTGCATTTATGCTGTGACACTTGTCCTGATCGGCGGACTGACAGAAGAGGAACTGTACGCGATGCCAAAGGGAGATCTGATCGTGAAGATTTTCCGAAAATTACATTTGATGAAAGGGTAGAAAAAAGTGAAACCAGTAAAAAAAGTTGCACTGCTCCATGATCTGTGCGGAGTCGGAAAGGCTGCGATGACAAATATGCTGCCGGTATTAAGTGTGATGGGAATTGAGGCATGTCCGATTCCGACGATGCTTTTATCCACCCACACAGGGGGATATGGGAGACCGGCGATCGCCAGGATCTCCCCGGAATATATTAAAGGATGTGCCGACCATTACCGGGAGCAGAAGGTAGTGTTTGATATGATCTTCATCGGTTACCTTGGAAATGAGGAACTGGCAGAATCCGTTCTGTACTTTGTCTCCTGCTTCCCGGAGGCGATGGTCGTCTTCGATCCGATCATGGGAGATCATGGGAAATATTACAGCAATTTTGACACCTGCTATGGCGAAGCGCTAAAAAAACTGATTCCATGCGCGGATCTGCTGCTTCCGAATCTGACAGAAAGCTGTCTGCTCTCCGGGTATCCATATACGACAGAACTATCCCGAAAAGATTTGGGGATGATCTGCGAGACACTGCACGAAATGGGAGCGAAAAAGCTGATCGTCACCAGCGTCCCGGACGGCAGAAATGAAAAGGCAATGCTCCTCTATGAAGGCGGAACTTTGACGGTGATGGAAACCACACAGCTTTCAGCAGAATTTCACGGAACCGGGGATGCCTTTGACGGAGTTCTGATTGCAAGTATTTTAAAAGGGTGCTCCTTAAAAGAAAGCATGGCGGAGGCACATCGATTTGTCTATGCCTGTATGGTGGAGAGCCTGAAGAGAAATTATGAGGAGCGGGAAGGGCTGATGATCGAGAAGAATCTGTACATGCTTGTATAAAATAAAAAAAAGAGCGGATACTGTATAAAAAAGGAGTGGCATGAGAATGAAGAAAAGATACAGTATCGGCTTTTTTTGTTTTGCCTGCTGTGCGCTCCTTTTGCTGACCGCCGCCTATCAGCTCAGTTACCGGAAGGCTTATGAGCGGGTGGAGCGATTGGAAGCACAGTTAGAAGAAGCGCAGAAACAGGAAGAAAAAAGCATCAGTGCAGACGGAACGGCAAAAAAAGAAAGCGGGTATTACCTGAAGGAAAAGAACGGATATATCGTAGTCTATCTGGCAGACGGAGAGACTTTTTACGAGAGTACCGGGATTTTGGCGGAGAGTCTTCCGGAAGAACTCCGGGAGGAAGTAAGCCGTGGAAAATATATGGCGACGACAAAGGAACTCTACGGATTTCTGGAAAACTATTCCAGCTAGTACCGCCTTCCCGCTGGACTTTACGGCAGATATAGTGTATGATATAGAACAGCGGAGAAAAGAAAACTCCGCTGTTTCTCAGAAAAAAGATAAGAAATACAGAGAGGAATAAAGGAATGTTAGAAGAAAAAATTCAAAGAATTAACGAACTATATAGAAAATCGAAGGCAGAAGGTCTGACAGAGGCAGAGTTACAGGAACAAAAGATTCTCCGGGCAGAATACATTGAGGCTTTCAAGCGGAATCTAAGAGGGCAGCTTGACAACATTTCTATCAAGGAACCTGATGGAAGCATTACGAATCTTGGAGAGAAATATGGAAAAAAAGCCGCGAACAAAAAAGGACATTAGAAGGCAGATCCTCGCGGTGAGGCGGACGCTTCCTGCAGGAGATGCAAAAGAAAAGAGCAGAGAAATCTTTGAGAAAGTGACTGCGCACCCGTGGTACATAGAGGCAGATACTGTTTTCTGCTACGCCAGTCATGACGGGGAAGTTCAGACAAGAGAGTTGATGGAGCAGATTCTTTCGGACGGGAAGCGGCTTGCGCTTCCGAGGGTGGAAGGAAAAGAGATGACATTTTATGAAGTGAAGGAGCCGGAGCAGCTGACCGAGAGTGTCTACGGAATTGAAGAGCCATTGCCTGAAAATCCGGTCAGAAAGGAACAAAGCAAAAAGGCGCTGATGATCATCCCCGGCATTGTCTTTGACCGGAGACTGCACCGCATCGGATACGGCGGAGGATTTTATGACCGTTATCTTGCCAAAGAAGCACCATTCCATACGATGGCAGTCGCATATGAATGTCAGTGCATTCTGGGAGAACTTCCGTTTGAGAGCCACGATCTGCAGCCGGAAGTACTGGTCACAGAAAGAGAGATTTACCAAAGATAGAAAAGAGGTGACAGTATGTTTACGGGACTTCCAAAAGATCCGACACTGTTATTAAGTGTCGTCAATACAAAATTAAGAGATGAATACAAGGATCTGGATGCGCTCTGCGAAGATCTTTCCGTGGAGAAAGAAAAACTGACAGAGACATTAAAGGCAATCGACTATCTGTACGATGCCGGACAGAATCAGTTTATATAGAAAGAAGCCGGAGGAATCAGATGTTTGCAATTGTTTGTGGAATTATTTTTATGATCTGCGGGGGATACTTTGTCTATGACGGATTGTCCTTTCTTTGGAAAGAAGTGCGAATTCGTATTCACGCAGAGATATTTGACGGAATGGTCGTTCCGGTAAAAAACGGAACATATTACCCAAGAATCCGGAAATACAATCCGACGCTCACATTTAGATATAACGAGCAGACGATCAGCTGTAAATCAAACAGACTGGCAGTGATGCCCAAAAGACCCTCAGGGAGAATGAAAGAGCATGTCAGGGTGTATTACAACCCATCGTTTCCAAAGCTGTGCTCGCATGACAGCGTATGGAAAGATGCAGTATGGAAAGCGGCATCAGCATTGCTTGGCGGCTTTATGGCAAGTACCGGAGTGTATCTACTGTTGCTATAAGCGGCAAGTTTTGGGGAGGATGAAAAATGGATGCAAAAGAATATACACTTTCTTGTAAATCGGGAAAGCAGGTGACTTATCGTGGGGTGCGGAAAGAAGATGCGGAAGCACTTTATCAACATCACTGTACGGTTGCGCGGGAAACGTATTTTACAGCCCGTTATCCAGATGAGATTATCTATAATATTGAAAGGAAAATAGAAAGGATTCAGGAGATTCAGAATCATCCAGTCAACTTTCAGATTGTCGCAACTGTCGATGAAAAGATCGTCGGGCAGGCAGAAGTGCGAATGCTCAAGAACCATTTGAAATATAAACATCGGGCAAATATAGGGATTTCTGTTGACAGAGATTACTGGGGGAATTGGAAGCAGCCTCATGCAGTTTGCACTACATCAGGCGAAAGAGAATGGGCTTGAGCAAATCGAACTTGGTGTTTATGCAGATAATGAACGGGCGATCCATCTGTATCAGAAGTATGGATTTGAGCAGTGTGGGATCTGGCAGAATGCGTTCAAATTAAAAGACGGTACTTATCGTGATGAACTTCTGATGAGCAAAAGCTTTTTAGGAAAGAGAACGAAGATGTAGTCGGATGGAAAAGAATATGATCATGGTAGAAAAAAGTCTGCAGACTTTTTTTATTGCACGGAGAAATTTTTGCCTGGTTGCCGAAGGTTCTACATTTCAAGTGAGTTTACGGGCGATGGGAGGATTTATCCAATGTGTCGTAAAACCATTTGCTTTAGCTATGGGGAGTGCCATGAGTTTCATTGGGTTGTCATCGGCAGCCACCCGGTTTGAGACAACTTTTCCGCATATAGTACATCTGTGAATAATCGCCCATTCTCCATTTCTTCTTACCCAGATTCCGATTGGCTCCATGCGGCCATGACAAGTGGAGGCTCTGTCACCTGGATGGTTGTCTAAGTGGATGCTGTGCAGGCAGTTCGGACAATGATTACTGTGATTGCTTCCGGCGCCGGCAGATACGACAGGCCAACCGCAGACCTTGCATGTGAAAGAGTCTGTGCAAGGGTGTGTTCTAAAGTAGCGCTTATCATATTTTCGTTCCATGATTTTTGTCAATTCTTCCATTTTTTCAATAGGAAAGGGAGGACAGGACAACGGAATAGATGCAACGGACAGTGCTTTGATCGGACTGTCATCCGGCGAGAGGGGAGTAGTCCGAAATTCGCCGCACCAGTATTGTATGATCTGCTTCGTTTCGGGGGAGTGGATCTGGTATTAAATGACCAGCGCCGGGCATTTTCCGAGGAGTATGTAAATTTTGAGCTTCTGAAATGTGGTTGTTATGTGGAACTGTCTACCCACAATCCGCTCAGTGAGCAGAGTCAGGTGGAACTTGGCGAGCTGAAGCGACTGCCTTGCACTGATGAGTAATCAGGGAGCATTTATTACCGGAGCTGATTTTCTGATTGACGGAGGGGCAACTGCTTCCTACTTCTATGGTCCACGCTAAACAACAAGTTTTTTATAAATATTTTCGGCGGCTTTAATTTGGGGAGCCGCCGTTGGAATTCAAGTGAAACATCTTATGAAAAGCTTCATTTCGCAGAAGTTTCTTTTTCACTCATTTTACTGTGAAAATCCTCGATCATAGATTCTAAAGTAATATTTTCCATAGTTTCTTTAATAGATTCTTCAATTTTGTGATAAGGGTCGGAAAGGACGCCTTGAATATTTTGAGCCACAGGACAAGCTCGCTTGGAACACGGATGTATTCCGATCAAAGAGGACAGACCATCCGGCTCCATTGCATTATAAATCATAAACAATGTAATCTGAGATGGGTCCATACACAGTTCTGCTCCGCCGGTTCCCCTTGCGACGGTAATAAGTCCTGCTTTTTTCAGAGCGCTTATAATATTTCGGATGATTACCGGATTACAGCCTGTACTTTCCGACAATAGAGGACTGGTAACTCGTACACGATCTTTTGCTTCATACATAAATATTAAACAATGGACAGCAACAGAGCATTTCATACTTAATTGCATAAATTTTTTTCCCTTCTGCTAGATGTAAGTGTTGACTTTACATCCAAGTAGTGTTATGATACTAATATAATTTAAAGAATTACATCAATATTCTATATGAATCACATAGAATTTGCAAGTGCGTATTCTACCTATTAAAGATACGCCTGTAACAAAAAAATGTAAAGTAAAAAAGGGGCATAAAGATTGTTAGCGGCAGGGTATGAGTTTGAAAATCTCATTTTGTATGCAACTGATATGGGGTTAGGAACTGTCTGGCTTGCTGCCACATTTAGCAGAGAGAGTTTTTTGAATGCCATGGGTATTGAGAAAGATCATCTCCTCATTGCCGTATCTCCTGTTGGCTATCCTGCGGATAAGCAGACCGTTCAGGAAAAGTTAATGAGAAAAACAATGAATGCATCTGCAAGGAAACCTTGGGCAGAAATTTTCTTTGAGGAAGATTTTGAGACATCTCTGACAAGTGAACGTGCCCAAAACTATTCCGTACCACTTGATATGCTGCGCCTGGCACCGTCAGCCACAAACGCACAGCCGTGGAGAGTGTTAAAATGCGGAAATACATATCATTTTTATGAAACACATAAGAAAAATGTTTCTGAAGAGGAGTCTATGATCAAGCAGGTAGACCTCGGTATTGCCATTGCTCATTTTCATCAAACGGCATTGGAAATGGGATTGTCAGGAAATTTCGAAAAAATTTCACAAGGATCAAAGAATTTGCCGGAAGATTTTCATTATATGATTTCATGGGTTGCCGAGGAGTAAAGAAGGAGGATTTTTATGCGTGTAGTTGAAATTAGTTTTAGTCCGACTGATGGGACAAAGAAGGTTGCAGATGGATTGTGTAAACATCTGAACGATAGTTTTGAAGTGGTCGATTTGTCAGACAGTGCGTGTGATTTTGCAAATGTATCCTTTGCGTCTGAGGATATTGCTGTGATTGCTGTTCCTTCCTATGGAGGAAGAGTACCGGAGGCGGTAATCCCACGCATTTCCCAAATTCATGGAAACGGTTGTAAAGCTATTATCATTGGTGTTTATGGCAATCGTGCATATGAGGATACATTGGTAGAACTTTATGATCTAGCACAAGCCGGAGGATTTGAAATCATAGCAGCGGTTGCCGCTGTCGCGGAACATTCCATTGCAAGACAATATGCTGCCGGCAGACCGGATATCGCAGATCAGAAGGAGCTCTCTATCTTTGCCGAAAAGATTCTTGATAAACTCCATGCACAAACATATGATACGCTGAATCTTCCGGGAAATCGTCCGTATAAAAAGAGAGGAGATGGAGGCTTAGTCCCAAAAGCTTCCAAAGATTGTACACAATGCGGCCTCTGTGCTGAAAAATGTCCTGTACAGGCAATCGACAAAAATAGTCCGCGCATTACTGACTCCCAAAAATGTATTTCTTGTATGCGGTGTGTTCAGATATGTCCGCAAAGTGCAAGAAAAGTGAATCAGGCAGTGATGTTTGCCGTAAGTGCTGCATTAAAGAAAGAATGTTCGAAGCAGAAAGAATACGAACTGTACCTCTAGGAGGAAGATACAGATGACGGACGGAATATTCCGGAAACATCATAATCAGGATAAATTTCCGAAATAATGGAAAATAATGTATCGCAGGCATCCTTTACTGTAAGGGAATCTGGTGCAATTCCGAACCAAGCAATGGAACGACAGCGGAATATTATGTGATAAAAGCAAAAAAAGTATCACTGATACCAAAAGGAATAGAACCGGTAAAAGCAGCAGCCCTTCCTACTGCGGGAATTACGTCGATTACCGCATTGTTGGACGTCGGCAAGCTCAAGTATATGATTATCGGAAAGTATCCGTCAGTGAATTGGGAAAATTTGATTTGATTTTTGATACCGCCGGAACAGAGTTGAAGGAACTCAGGTCACGGCAGTTATTGATTCCCTCTATCCTATGAAACGAATTGTGGATGCACATAAACGGGCGGAAGAAAGAGGAATATTAGGCAAAATAGTAATTGATATCAAACCGGTGCAATAAAGCATTTATGATCATATTTTCTATATATTTTCAGCAGTCGCACAAGTGGTTTGGGTTGACAAGCATTTCTTTCATAACTATAATGCAAGATGCAGCCATAATAGTAACGGTTTCAAAATGGCTTAACACAATGGGAGAATCACAATGGAGATTAAGAAAATATTACAAAATAAAGCGCCGCAAGCTGCTATGAAGCATCTCATGTCAGATGAAATTATGGATTTGATTCGCAAAAACATGAAACCAAAAGACACCATAATGGCATATTATCGCTGTGCGATTATGGAGGTGGAGACAAAGTTCAAAGTACTCAATGAACAGTTTTCGTTGGAATATGACCGGAATCCAATTGAATCGATCAAGTCCAGAACAAAGTCGATGGAAAGTCTGGCAAAGAAAATAAGAGACAAGAATATTCCGATTTCCGTAGAAGCTATCGAGGAGAACATCAATGATATTGCAGGAGTAAGAGTGATATGTTCGTTCTGTGAAGACATTTATATGCTGGCAGACTGCCTGCTTAAACAGGATGATATCACACTTATAGAAAGGAAAGACTATATTAAAAATCCCAAACCAAATGGATATCGCTCCCTGCATCTGATCATCTCTGTACCCATTTTTCTGAAAGATGAGAAACGGGATATGAAGGTAGAAGTACAGTTGCGAACGATCGCCATGGATTTTTGGGCAAGCCTGGAACACAAAATCAGATATAAGAAAAATCTTTCCGAGGAGTTGCAGAAGGAGCTGGCAGAGGAATTGTTATACTGTGCAAATCAAAGTGCAGAGCTGGACAGAAAAATGCAAAGGATCCGGAATCAAATATGAAAGGAAAAGCCTAGTAAAGAGTGCAAGAACCACCTGTGGTGGCAAGGCGCTTTACCGGGCTTTTCTTTTCTGTGTTTGGTGAGTAAAAGGAATAAAAGGATAGGATCCGGAACAAGAAGGAACTATTCAAATTGTGACGATATTTGTGCTTCTATTATTTCTTTCATTTTTGCAGCAGCTGGACTAAGGTCTGAAAAGTTTATGGTAATCATGATATTGTTATCGCTATCACTATATTCTGTTTTATTACCTGCTTTTTACTGATAATGGGGCATGAACATATTGTCCATGCTTTTTTGTTTTATTGCCATACTGTATTGCAAATTTGGGACAGTGATGTAAGCAGGAAAGACACATAACACACTGTTCTGTATTCCAGGATGGCTTTTGTTTGACCATATCTATGGCAGAAATCGGGCAGTTTCTCGCACATAAGCCACATCCTATACAAGTATCTTCAACCTGAAAATGACTTGTCTTACGCATAGTATCATACTCCATATTGTAAAACCGCTTTGCAATAGGCATAGGAACTTTTCTTTGCATATAATCACCCATGGCATGATTTTTAATTTTATCTATCACAGAATCTATTTGAAGTTCTGCCCTTGCATTGATCTTTCTGACATGTTCTTTATTGCTTAAATTAAAAGTCGGTGTCCACGTATCTGGCATTTTCACACTGAAATATGCCGAAAATTCTACATTTTGTTTTTGTAATATTTCGTTTGCAAAACGACCTATTTGCCCTGTGGTTGTGCCGTAGGTTGCAACAAACCATATATAAGACGGTTTTTTGTTTAAATTTATTTTTTGCAAAAACTCTTTTACAATCACTGGTAATCCCCACGAATAAGTAGGACTGACAATTCCTAAAAATTCATTTTCATGAAACTCAAATTGGAATTGCTGATCTTTCATACATGAAGTAATAGAAACTGTTCTGTCTCCTGTTACCTGAGCAATTCTATCTGCTACATATTTGCTGTTTCCTGTTGCTGAAAAATAAATAATCATAAAAACGCTCCTTTAATAAAATTTTTTTGCAAAGTACATGATGAACGAGGACGGAAATATTTTACTCATAACTCGATAAAATTTATAAAAGCGCCCAGGGGTATAGACTGCTTTTTTATGCTCTGCTCTAACTAACGCAATTTTTGTTACATTCTTCATATCAAGAAACGGTAAGGTATTAATCTGTTCGCTTTGTCTGGCTTGACCTTTAGGGTTCATCTCTGTATCCATGTTACCGGGACATAGTAATAAGATATTCACATTATTTCTTTTTTCCTCTTCCCGAAGTGCTTTTCCCAAAGCATAGATATATCTTTTTGATGCACTGTATACAGCCTGGTGTGGAATTGGTGTAAATGATGAAACAGAACATGTCATAATAGCAAAGCTGCCTTTTGCAAAATACGGACTACAAATCCTTTGTACCATAGTTACTCCTTTTACATTGACAGAAATCATATTTTGGATATCTGATGCAGACATATCTCTAAAATTACCTGAGCATTCATAGCCGGCATTATTGATGAGAATACTAATTTGTGGTTTTTCATCAGATAACAATGTTTCCAGTTTGCTATATTCCTCATCCACACCAAGATCAAGTGTTATCGCACGTATTTTTTTATCCGGATTATGTTTCACAAGATTTTCCAACCTGTCTTTCCGTCTTGCAATAATCCAGATTTCATCAAGTTTAGGATACTGCTTTATAATCGTCTTTGTAAATTCAACTCCCAATCCCGAAGAAGCTCCTGTAATGACTGCTATTTTCATATATACCTCTCTTTCAAAAACATTTGTTTTAATTTAGACACTTGTAAAAATTACACGGTTATGGTAAATTAAAAACAAACATTATGCAAGAGACAAAAAAATAGAATTGTTCAAATTTGGACAAATTATGAAAAATGTAAAAAGAGGTGTTTACAAATGAAGTACGACATTAACAAAGAGTTGACACGAGGAGCTAAACGCACCTTAAATGATTTCAAAACGATGATGTTTACATTGCTTTCTGAAAAAAGTTTTGAAGAAATTACGGTAGGGGAATTGTGTAAACGTGCAAATTATCCAAGAGCTACATTTTATAACTATTTTGAAGATAAGTTTGACCTTTTGAATTACTGCTGGCTATGGCTGACCAAAGAAATTCATTTAGAAGAGTATCAATGTCTGCCTCATGATGAAACTCTGCATATATTTTTTGACCGTATTTATGATTTTAGTAAAGAAAATAGAAAAAAAATCCATAGTGTCTTTACCCACAATTCAGAAATCGGATATATGTTCAGTAGTTTTCGGAATTTCATGAACAGTCAAATGCGTAATATTTTTCGCACTTGTTCTGACGCTGAAAAAAGCATAGTTCCAAGAGAAGTATTAGCAGACCATTATAGCAATACATTACTGTTAATATGGCAATGGTGTAATTTGAAAAATCAGGATTGTACTAAGGAACAAGGTTATGAATATTTGAAATGTCTGGTAGGCAATATGTAATTCTACACATCGTAACTTCCTCTTAATTACCCAATACAGAAAAAATTTTATCCAATGTGTCGTAAAACCCCTTGCTTTAGCTATGTGGATATAAGACACTTCCATCGAATTTACGCAAGTAATTGAAGATGGAACAAAATACTCTTGTATTAGATTTTAAAATGGCATATAATACACATATGAATATTGCATATAAATCTAATAACAATATAGTCTATTCTTGCAAATACCATGTTGTGTGGTGTCCTAAGTATAGACGCAAAATTTTAACAAATGGAATAGATACCCGATGAAAGGAAC
>URCR01000031.1 GCA_900546325.1 uncultured Lachnospiraceae bacterium
TCCACGCTTACACAGGAGATCAGATGACACTTGACGGACCACAGAGAAAAGGTGATTTAAGAAGATCCCGTGCAGCAGCTGTAAATATCGTTCCAAACAGCACAGGTGCAGCAAAAGCAATCGGACTTGTTATTCCGGAGTTAAATGGAAAATTAATCGGATCTGCTCAGCGTGTTCCAACACCAACAGGATCCACAACAATCTTAACAGCAGTTGTAGAAGGAAACGTAACAGTTGAAGAAATCAACGCAGCTATGAAAGCAGCAGCGAACGAATCTTATGGATACAACGAAGACGAGATCGTATCAAGCGATATCGTTGGAATGAGATATGGTTCATTATTTGATGCTACACAGACAATGGCTCTTCCATTAGACAATGGAACAACAGAAGTTCAGGTAGTATCTTGGTATGACAATGAAAATTCTTACACAAGCCAGATGGTAAGAACAATCAAATACTTCTCTGAATTAGCTTAATCAGAAATTCGGAATAAGGAAGATCCAGGAGGGTCCGGTCTTATGGGCCGGGCCCTTTATGGGTTTAAAAAATATTTTGACTTCCATTTTTACAGTCAAGGAGGATATAAGAATGCTTAACAAAAAATCAGTAGATGATATCAATGTAAAAGGGAAAAAGGTACTTGTAAGATGTGACTTCAACGTGCCGCTGATCGATGGGAAAATCACAGATGAGAACCGTCTCGTAGCAGCGCTTCCTACAATCAAGAAATTAATCGCAGACGGCGGAAGAGTAATTCTCTGCTCACACCTTGGAAAACCAAAGGGAGAGCCAAAACCGGAATTATCTTTAGCACCAGTTGCAGCAAGACTTTCTGAATTATTAGGACAGGAAGTAAAATTCGCAGCAGATCCGGAAGTAGTCGGACCAAATGCGAAAGCAGCAGTAGAGGCTATGGAAGACGGAGATGTCATTCTTCTTGAAAACACACGGTACAGAGCGGAAGAGACAAAGAATGGAGAGGCATTCAGTAAAGAACTTGCTTCTTTATGCGAAGTATTTGTAAATGATGCATTCGGTACAGCACACAGAGCTCATTGCTCAAATGTTGGTGTGACACAGTTTGTCGATACAGCAGTTGTGGGATACTTAATGCAGAAAGAGATTGACTTCTTGGGAAATGCTGTAAACAATCCTGAGAGACCGTTTGTTGCAATCCTCGGAGGAGCAAAAGTATCAAGCAAGATTTCTGTAATCGAAAATCTGTTAGAGAAAGTAGACGTACTGATCATCGGTGGAGGAATGTCTTATACATTCAGCAAAGCGCAGGGTGGAAATGTCGGAAAATCTTTATTAGAAGAAGATTACTGTGAATATGCACTGAACATGATCAAGAAAGCGGAAGAAAAAGGTGTGAAATTATTACTTCCGGTCGATAACGTAGTTGCTGATGACTTCTCAAACGATGCAAATACAGAAATTGTTGCAAGCGGAGAGATTTCAGATGGATGGGAAGGACTTGATATCGGACCGAAGACAGCAGAATTATTTGCTGAAGCAGTAAAGACAGCAAAAACAGTTGTATGGAATGGACCGATGGGAGCATTTGAGATGCCGAAATTTGCAGCAGGTACAGAAGCGGTTGCAAAAGCACTTGCAGAGACAGATGCTGTTACGATCATTGGTGGCGGAGATTCTGCAGCAGCAGTGAACCAGTTAGGATATGGTGACAAGATGACACATATCTCTACCGGCGGTGGAGCTTCCCTTGAATTCTTAGAAGGAAAAGAATTACCAGGTGTTGCAGCAGCAAACGACAAATAAGAAAATACTTTAATGCAAAGCAGGGGTGCTGCAAAACAGAAAATTTTTACAAGTGACCGGTGATGTCTAATGGGTGGCTGATACCGGCTTGTACGAAGGATTCGCTTGCGGCAGCCCTGTTTACATATATATTTTTAGAAAAGAGGACGTTAAAATGGCAAGAAGAAAAATTATCGCAGGAAACTGGAAAATGAACAAAACTCCAAGTGAGGCGGTTGCACTCGTAAACGAGTTAAAACCATTGGTGGCAACAGAAGATGCAGATGTTGTATTCTGTGTACCGGCAATCAGCATTATTCCGGCAATGGAAGCTGCAAAAGGAAGCAATATCGCAATTGGAGCAGAGAATATGTATTTTGAAGAGATCGGTGCTTATACAGGAGAAGTTTCTCCGGCAATGCTCACGGATGTTGGAGTAAAATATGTTATCATCGGTCATTCTGAGAGACGTGAATACTTTGCAGAGACAGATGAAACAGTCAATAAGAAAGTAAAGAAAGCGTTTGAGCATGGAATTACACCGATCGTATGCTGTGGAGAGACTCTGACACAGAGAGAGCAGGGTGTTACGATTGACTTTATCCGCCAGCAGATCAAAATTGCGTTCCTTGATGTTACAGCAGATCAGGCAAAAACGGCAGTGATCGCTTATGAACCAATCTGGGCAATCGGAACAGGAAAAGTGGCTACAACAGAGCAGGCGCAGGAAGTATGTGCAGCAATCCGTGCATGCATTGCGGAGATTTATGATGAAGCGACAGCAGAAGCAATCCGCATCCAGTACGGCGGAAGTGTGTCCGCAGCAAGTGCACCGGAATTATTCGCACAGCCGGACATCGATGGAGGGCTTGTAGGAGGCGCTTCCTTAAAACCAGACTTCGGAGCGATTGTAAATTATAACAAATAGTTGAAAACTTTTCAGCATTACAGCAGATCTTATCATAAAAGAGAAAAATGACCGCCGGATATAGTTTGATAGAATTCCTGTCTCTATTTCCGGCGGTTGTCTGTTATACGTTGGTTCTTACTCTTCTCTCATTTACTATGAAATCTCCTAGATAGAAAATTTGTTTTACAAACTGAATAAAAACTGTGCGGCTTCGTTTACCGCTTCGGCCGCTGTCTTCATGTTGGACATCTGAAACACATGCCACATTCCTTTGTACATGGTCAGCTCTGCAGGTACATTCTGCCGGAGCAGTTTCTTGTGTAGATCTGTGGAGTCGTTGAAAAGGATTTCGTTTGTTCCAACCTGGATATAGACAGGCGGAAAGCCGGTGTAATCTCCATAAAGCGGAGAGATAAGGGGGTCTGTATAAAGGCTGTTATCGCTGTCGCCATCCGGTACGTAGGCGTTCCGTGCACGCGCGAGATAATCCTCAGTCAGGATTGGATCCAGCGCTGCTTTTTTTTCATGGGAAGCCCCGCTTAATGTCAGGTCGGTCCAGGGGGAAAAGAGGACGAGAGCCTTTGGCAGAATCCTCCCATCTTCCTTGAGTTTCAGTGCAAGGGAGAGGGCGAGGTTACCTCCGGCAGAGTCTCCGGCAAGAATGACATTTTTTGCGCCGTATCCCAAGTGCATCAGGTATCCCCACACTTTTAATGCATCTTCCAATGCCGCCGGGGAGGGATGTTCCGGGGCAAGGCGGTAGTTGAAACTCAGAATGTCAGAGGAAGAAGCGGAGGCGAGTTTTGTCGTCAGTGTCCGGGAATATTCAAGGCTTCCGGTAAAGAAACCGCCGCCGTGACAGTATAAGATGATTGTCTGATCCTGGTGGGGACGGTTTAGGCGGATCCACTCCGAGGGAATATCATCGATCAAAAACTCTGTGTAGGAGGCTTCACTTTGCTTTGTCCCGAGAAGTCTTCCGAGATTTGCCTGGGAGCGCCTGTATTTTTCTAAATCGTCATTGACTGTAAAATCATGAATGGTCTTGATGATCTTCATCAGTCCCTGTTGTTTTCTCTCTTGATTTGGCATAAATCCTTGTATCCTTTCTTGTAGTAATTTATTCTATCACAAAGCGGTTGTCAGATACAATGAAATTCTTTATAATAAAGCTATGGAAAGGAAGAAAGAGATGAATAGCAGAAATGAATGGTTAAAACTGGACTTGTCGGGGAATGTCTATCCGACACTTCAGAGAAAAAGTTTCTCATCTGTATTCCGCGTTTCTGTCACCTTGAAAGAAAAGGTAGATCCACAGACGCTTCAGAAGGCCTATGAGAAGACACTTCCGAGATTCCCGTCTTTGAAAGTTGCGCTGCGAAAAGGATTGTTCTGGCGCTATCTCGAGCCGAACCGAAACCCGGTGCCGCAGGTGGAGAGGGATGTCAAAAATCCATGTATGCCGATGAATTTCAAGACGAAGCACCGGTATCTGATCCGGCTTTATTATTATGAGCGTCAGATTTCCTTTGAAGTTTTTCATTCACTGGCGGACGGTCTTGGGGCAGTTACTTTTTTAAAGACACTGACCGCGGTTTATCTGCGGATGCGTGGGGCGAAGATTCCGGATGAGGAAGGAATCCTCCCTGTGGAGGAGAAGCCGAAAAGAGAAGAACTGGAGGATTCTTACATGAAGTATGCCAGTTCCAAGGTGACACCTAAGAGAAGCCAGGGGAGTGCGTATAGAGTGCGGGGAACGAAAGAACCGTTCTATACGCTGAATATTATCAGCGGAAGCATGAGTGTCAGCGATCTGAAGGCGGCATCTAAAAAATACGGCGTGACGATTACCGAGTATTTAAATGCGGTGCTGATTTATGCGCTGATCGAGAATCAGAAGAGCAGCAAAGTGTGGAGGGAAAAGCCGGTGCGGATTGCAATGCCAGTCAATCTGCGGCAGTTTTTTCCATCAAAGACGCTGCGGAATTTTATAACGATGATCTATCCGGGAGTTGATCCTCGGATGGGAGAGTATACATTTGAGGAGATTCTGAGGGAAGTCCATTATTATATGAGATACCATATTAATGAGAAATTTCTGAATGCGGATATTACGACAAATGCAAAGACACTGCAGAGTCCGTTTATCCGTATTGTTCCGCTTTGTATTAAAGATATTGTTGTCAAGCAGTTTTATAAGCATGTGCAGGACTGTCAGTCTTCCGCAGGACTTACGAACCCGGGAATCATCAAAGTCCCGGCAAAGATGGAGCCGTATCTGGAACGGTTTGATGTGCTGATGGGACAGCCGTTTTCTGCGCGGACAAACTGTGCGATCGTAAGTTACCGGGGGCTTACGACGATCAATTTTGCAAGCAGTATCATTGAAAATGATATTGAGCGGTTTTTTTTCAGAAAACTGGTAGAAGAAGGAGTTGCTGTGACGATCCAGAGCAACCGGAATTAGAGGTGTGAGATGGCTTATTGTGTGAATTGCGGGGTGAAATTGGAGGAGACACTGACGAAGTGCCCGCTTTGTAATACTCCGGTTTATCATCCGCAGGAGGAAAGGACAGAGAAGAAAGTCCCGCCGTACCCGTCTGAGCGGGGAACAGTGGAGAAGGTCAAACGGACAGACCTTGCAATTCTTCTGATTGTCCTGTTTGGGAGTACGGCGGCAGGGTGCGGTCTTTTGAATCTGCTTGTGTACAAGAAAGGCTTATGGTCATTGTATGTGATCGGAGCATGTCTTGTCTTTTTAGTATTTTCAATTCCGATCATGGTGTATCAGAAGCTTCCGTATATTTTGATGGTACTGATAGATGGGTGTGCGGTTCTTCTGTACCTGGCGCTTGTGGCATGGGTGAATCATGGGATGGACTGGTATGTACGGATCGCAGTTCCGGTGATCATACTTGGAACGGTCCTTGTGGCGGTATTATTATACATATACCAGCATGTCAGCAGATCCATTTTGTTTACGGCGATGGTCGTTGTGATCGAGACAGCGGTGTTTTGTGCAGGCATTGATCTAAGCGTCTGCTATTATCTGCATGAATGCTTTTACCTGACATGGTCCGCTGCGGTTGTTGTCTGCGCGGCGATCATTACGGTATCACTGATCACAGTGATGCGGATTTCACGGCTGCGTGAGGAAGTGCGCCGCCGAATGCACATTTAGCAGGCGGATTTGCAGAGGATGACAGGTTGATCTGCGGAGAACAGTGTGGTACGGCGAGAGGAAAGCGGAAGGCACAAAGGTGATTTGAGGCTTGCAACAAGCGGGAAAATCATGTAAAATAAACTTCGTAGAAATTACGACATTTTTTTAACATAAAGGAGATTTGCTATATGAGTAAGAAACCTACTGTTTTAATGATTCTTGACGGATATGGTCTGAATGAAAAATGTGAGGCAAATGCAGTGTGTGAGGCAAAGACACCGGTCATGGACAGCCTGATGAAAGAGTATCCGTTTGTAAAAGGAAATGCAAGTGGAATGGCGGTCGGTCTCCCGGAAGGACAGATGGGTAATTCTGAGGTAGGACATCTGAACATGGGTGCAGGAAGAATTGTATACCAGGATCTGACAAAGATCGCAAAGGCGATTCAGGACGGAGATTTCTTTGAAAATGAAGCACTTCTTGCAGCATGCAGAAATGCAAAGGAAAATAATTCTGCACTTCATATGTTCGGACTGGTATCCGATGGTGGAGTACACAGCCACAACAGCCATATTTACGGACTGTTAGAACTTGCAAAGAAAGAAGGACTGAACAACGTTTATGTACACTGTTTCCTTGACGGCCGTGATACACCTCCGGCTTCCGGAAAAGACTATGTGAAAGAATTGTCTGACAAGATGAAAGAAATCGGAGTCGGAGAAGTGGCTTCTGTGATGGGGCGTTACTATGCGATGGACCGTGACAACCGCTGGGACCGTGTAGAACTTGCATACAATGCAATGGTAAAAGGTGAGGGAGAACAGGCAGAATGTGGAGTCTGCGCAGTACAGAATTCTTATGATGCAGGAAAGACGGATGAGTTTGTCGTGCCGACAGTCGTTGTAAAGGACGGTGCACCTGTTGCGACAATCAAAGACAATGATTCGGTGATCTTCTTCAATTTCCGCCCGGACAGAGCAAGAGAGATCACAAGAACATTCTGTGATGATGCGTTTGACGGATTTGACAGAGGCGAGCGTGTGAAGACAACTTATGTATGCTTCACGGAATATGATGTGACAATCCCGAACAAGCTTGTCGCATTCCATAAGACAGAGATTACAAATACATTCGGGGAGTTCCTCGCGGCACACAACATGACTCAGGCAAGAATCGCCGAGACGGAGAAGTATGCACATGTGACATTTTTCTTTAACGGTGGTGTGGAAGAACCGAACAAAGGGGAAGACCGTATTCTTGTGAAATCTCCAAAGGTGGCAACTTATGATCTTCAGCCGGAGATGAGCGCTTTTGAAGTGTGTGACAAACTGGTAGATGCGATCAAATCTGACAAATATGATGTGATCATCATCAACTTTGCAAATCCGGATATGGTAGGACATACCGGAGTAGAAAATGCAGCGATCAAAGCCATCGAAGCGGTGGATGAATGTGTGGGCAGAACAGTGGAAGCGATCAAAGAAGTGGACGGACAGATGTTTATCTGCGCTGATCACGGAAATGCAGAGCAGCTTGTAGATTACGAGACCGGAGAGCCGTTCACAGCACATACAACAAATCCGGTTCCGTTTATTCTTGTAAATGCAGATCCTGCATACAAGTTGAGAGAAGGCGGATGCCTGGCAGATATTGCTCCAACTCTGATCGAATTGATGGGAATGGAACAGCCGGAAGAAATGACGGGAACATCCCTGCTTGTAAAATAACGAGAGGGAAATTTGTGTGATGGGCCAAAGATGATTTTCCTTTCAAAGACAAAATTCATTTTTGCTCAAAAGAAGAAGACCTTGAGAGATGCAAAATAGCATTTCTCGAGGTCTTTTTATGTGAGCAGGGAGTACTGCGTTACTGCAAATGCTGATAATAAAACACGGCAAGCTGTGTGCGGTCCCGCAGCTCTAATTTTTCCAAAATGCTGCTGAGGTAGTTTCGCACCGTTCCTTCTCCAAGATACAGTGCTTCTGCGATTTCTCTGTTGCTGCGTCCGTCTGCAACAAGCTCTATAATGGAAAATTCACGGTCCGTAATCTGATACGTCTCGTAATCGAAAGCTCTCTGTGGCTCAAAGAGCTTCGGAAGCCGTGTTGTGATTTCCGCGCCGAATACAGTCTGTCCTTTCAGGACAGCGCGGATTGCAGGGGAAATTCCGGTATAATCCTGCTTTAAAATATAGCCGCGGGCTCCCATATGCAGTGCCTTTATAATGTACTCATCATCAGAAAAAGTAGTGAGCAGAAGAATGCGGGCATCGGGATATTTCTGCAAAATCTGCTCTGCGGCATTCAGCCCGTCCAGATGCTCCATGCGGATATCCATGAGAAGAAGATCGGGCTGAAGCTGCTCATACAATCCGATGGCGTCATTTCCGTCTTTTCCGATACCGCAGACAGAAAAATCTCCCTCTGCCTCAAGGATGGTCTTTAATGCGGTGGTGATCAGATAATCATCATCGACAATCAAAAGTCGTATCATAAATCAGAGTCCTCCTTTTTATTCTTTGGGATTGCAATAAAAATCGAAAAACCGTTTTCGTGGGAAAATGTAATCGTTCCGTTTAGTTTTCGGATTCGTTCTCTCATATTTTCCAGACCGATTCCTTCTATGGCAGAAGGAGATTGTAAAGTGCCGTTATCCCGGATGATGAGCTGCCAGAGTGCAGGATGTTCCCGCATAAGAACTGAGACGGCCGTGGCGTTACTGTGTTTGATAATGTTGGAGAGTGCCTCTTTTGTAATAGAGAGAAAGGCATATTTAATCGCTCGTGGCACTGTGAGCGGCATGTCATACTCCAGTGTCACAGGGCAGAAAGTAAAGGAAGAGGTCAGTTCCTCGGTAACTTCTTTTAAATTGACCGAGTCATCGTGCAGGTCGTGGACACTTGTGCGGATATTGTCCATCGCAAGAGATAAAGTATCGGTGAGCTGCCTG
Source organism: uncultured Lachnospiraceae bacterium (assembly GCA_900546325.1). Classification (GTDB taxonomy): domain Bacteria; phylum Bacillota; class Clostridia; order Lachnospirales; family Lachnospiraceae; genus Faecalimonas. Next base: position 8,787 of record URCR01000031.1, read on the forward strand.
AGTGGTTCCTGTAACGAGTTCTCCTTGTTGATCGTCACGATGGCACCGGACAGGAGAATCGCCCGGGAAAGCATATGCCCCACATTGTCATGGATTTCTCTGGCGATCCGGTTACGCTCCCGCAAGGTGGCGGCATAGATTTCGGAATCCTGTTTTTGGAGAAGAGCTTCATGTTTCTGGGAGAGGAGCATATTTTTCTCTGTCTGGTCATCCACTGTATGGATATACTGTTCTTTTAGCCGATCGTAATCAGAAGTATGCTTTTCCAGCAGAATGGCTGCGATACATCCGAAAAATACATACAAAATCCGCTCAGAGCCGGAAGAGGGCGTGAAGGAAATCAGCTCCGCAGCTGCGAGAAAGAATAAGGGCAGGATTCTGTAAAGGCAGAGGTCGTAGCAAATGACCGGGAAAAAGAAAAGGAGCGCCGGGCAGAACGAGACTGCGGTAAGAAAAAGAAGCAGGACGGAGAAGGCATAGCGGCGGGATGCAAAAAAGAAAGTGCTCATCGCAGCCGAAACAGCAAGAAAAAATCCCACGACAAAAGAACGGTCCGGATTTGCCGGGCAGAGGATCAGCAGAGAATACAATATGAGAAAAAATTTATTCAGAAACTGGCGCATGGGAAATCCTTTCCCGGAAGTGATCCGTATTGTTACTATGGGGAATATTATACCATCTGTATGAAATGACGTCATCACTTTTTTGCCAATCCGCAGAAGTTCCGTCTGTCTGAATGGCTTTGGCTCTATTAAGAGTTAAAAAGTGACAAATGTCATAGGAGGAACTGACACGTGACACTTTTCAAAACAAAATAGATTTCCTATAATGGCAGTAAAGGAAAATGATGAATATGGGAGGAGAAAGTTTATGGTTTCGATAGAAAATCTTGTAAAGCGTTATGGAAATGTGCTTGCATTGGATCACTTGAACCTGGAAGTAAAAGAGGGGGAAATCTACGGACTTTTAGGTCCAAATGGGTCCGGTAAGACAACAGCAATTAATTGTATTCTGGCACTTTTAAAATTTGACAAGGGAAGTGTAAAAGTATTTGGGGAAGAAATCCGGCCGGAAAGCTATCAGCTGAAGAAGCAGATCGGAGTTGTGATGCAGAATGTGGCAGTTTTTGAGGAACTTAGTGTCTATGAGAATATTGACTATTTCTGCGGACTTTACATTCCTGAGAAATCAAAGCGGAAAAAGCTGGTGGAGGAGGCGGCTGCATTTACGGGGCTTGAGGATTATTTGAAATTCCGCCCACAAAAGCTTTCCGGAGGGCTTTTGAGACGCCTGAACATTGCCTGTGGAATTGCACACAAGCCGCGCCTGATCATTCTGGATGAACCGACAGTGGCGGTCGATCCCCAGAGCAGGAATAGAATTCTGGAGGGAATCAAGGAGCTTAATCGCAGTGGGAGCACGATCATCTACACCTCCCACTATATGGAAGAAGTTGAGCAGATCTGTACAAGGATTTCGATTTTGGATCGAGGCAAATGCCTTGCGACGGGGACGAAAGAAGAGTTGAAACGAATGGTAAAGACAGGGGAAAGAATCACGATAGAAACAATTGTTTTGAATGAAAGACAGCTTGCGGCGGTCAGGGCATTGCCCCATGTCTTCTCGGCCGTTTGGAAAGACCAGCGTCTGCTGGTACACTGCACGGAAGACGGAGACAATCTGATCCGGCTTCTCGGCTATCTTTCGCAGGAGAAAATTCCGTTTGGAAGAGTGTTCTCAGAGCAGCCGACACTCAATGATGTATTTCTTGAAATTACCGGGAAAGTGCTCAGAGATTAAGGAGGGAGAACAATGTTGCATTTAATCAAATACCGTTTTTTGCAGATCATCCGGATGCACTCACTGATGTTCTGGGCACTGTTATTTCCATTGATTCTCGGAACACTTTATTATTTTGGTTTCTGGAAAAATGCAAACAATCCACAGCTGGAAAAGCTTGATGTGGCGGTTGTGGCGCAAGAAGACTCGCCTTTTCTTGCATTTTTGGAAGGTGCGGAAGATCTGTTGCGTTTTCATGTGATGGAAGCACACGAAGCAAGGGAGGCACTTGAAAATGGAAATGTGCAAGGAATCTATACGGAGGGGGCAAAACGGACACTGACGGTCGCTTCCACCGGAGTTGCTTCCAGTATATTGGAAACGATACTGGAGCAGTACAATGCAAATGAAAGGCTGATAGAGGAGGTGGCGGCAGAACATCCGGAGAGACTGAAAGGAATGCTGCATTCGATGGAGGAATACAAGGACCGAACGACAGAAACTTCCCTCGGAGGAACAGTAAGAAACTCTCTTGTGGAATATTTTTTTGCACTGATCGGAATGGCATGCATGTTTGGCTGTGACCTTGGATTTTTTGTATCTGTCAGCAGCAATGCAGACCAGTCACCGGTAGGAATGAGGAGAAATATAAGTTATCTCTCCAGAGGGAAGATGATGGTGGCAGATTTTCTTGTTGCGTATGGGATTCATTTTGTGAATCTATGGATTCTGGTCTGTTATCTCAAAGGGATCCTGCACATTCCGCTTGGAGAAGATAATGGAAAGATTTTGCTTCTCTGTATGGCAGGCGGAATGATCGGAGTGTCTTTTGGAATTATCGGAGGAAGTATCGGGAAAAAATCGGGGTCACACAGACTAAACTTTCTGACATTGATCACCATGCTGCTCAGCTTTTTTGGAGGGCTTATGGTACAGAATATGAGAAATATTGTTGATAAATTCTGCCCGATGCTCAATGCCCTGAACCCGGTCGCCCTGATTTCGGATGGATTTTTCAGTATGACAATTTATGAAGATATGGCGAGATACTGGAGAAATGTAATCACGTTATTTGGAATGGGAGTGATTTTTCTTGCTGTCGGCTGTATTGTGATGAGGAGGAAACGTTATGACAGTATTTAGAGGATATCTTTTGATCATCAAGCGAAACTGGGGATTCATTTTCGTTTATACGGCACTCTTTCTCCTGACAATGTTGATCATACAGGGAGAAACACAGAAAAAGGAAGAAAAAGAATTTCAAAGGAGCCGGTTGAAAATTGCAGTTGTGGATGAGGATGGTGGAATGCTGGCAGAAGGGCTTACAGATTATCTTTCGACAATGCATGATATCTCAGAGATAGGGAAGGAAGACGGAACACTTTTGGAGGCGATTTATTACGGGGACATTTCCAGTGTTGTCCGCATTCCGGAGGGAGTGGAAGAGAAGTGGGAAGTGCAGCTGACGAAAATACCGGGATATGCGGAATCTGATTATCTGAAGGAGCAGATGAATCTGTTTTTGAATCAAGTGCGGTTTTGCACGGAGAATGGGTATTCGATGCAGGAAGCGTTTGCGCTTGTAAGACAACCGCCGGAACAGCAGTCTGTCAAGCTTTTAAATGTCAATGGAAATCAGGGAAGATGGGAACCTTATTATTACATTTTCCGTTTCCTGCCATACCTTTCGATTGCAGTGCTGTGTCTGATCTTAAGCATTCCGATGAATGCATACCGGAAGAAAGAAATCAGACAGCGTCTGCAATGTTCCGCAGTCTCCCTTCGCCGCCAGAGCGGGGAAGCAATGCTTGCATTTCTAGTCGTAGGTGGTATTTTCTGGGCGGCGATGATCGGGGTTGCCGCAGCTTTTTCAAAAAATAGTTTATGGGAAAGTCCACATGTTGCGTATCTGGCAGGAAACAGTCTTCTGATGGTTCTGACGAGTCTTGCAATGGCATTCTTGATCGGAGCAGTCGCGGAAAGTGAGAAGGTCATCAATATTATTGTGAATGTGACCGCGCTGGCGGTTTCTTTCCTCGGAGGAGTGTTCACCCCGACATCTATATTGGACGCCGGTATACTGAAATTCTCCAGACTGCTTCCGGTCTACTGGTATGAAGAAGTTAATAATCTGCTTGCCGGCTTTCAGAAGATTTCGCCGGAGAGACAGGGCGAAATCTGGAAAGCATTTGGAATCCAGCTTCTGTTTGCGGTGGCGTGCACAAGCGTCGGGATGGCAGTTCTGAAGCTGAAAGAGCAGAAAGAGGATTAGCCCCTTTCTTCCCTCTCCAGGTTTTTATGAGCCGTAGATAACATCAGCTTGATCCGGTTTAGCTGGTTGACTTCACTTGCACCCGGATCGTAGTCGATCGCGACAACATTTGCGAGCGGATAGCGGTGCCGCAGTTCTTTGATGACGCCTTTCCCGACAATGTGGTTTGGCAGACAGCCAAATGGCTGGGCACAGACGATATTTGTGGTGCCGCTGTGGATCAGCTCTAACATTTCACCGGTCAGGAACCATCCCTCCCCGGTTTGATTTCCAATCGACACAATTTCCTGTGCCATCGCCGCCAGATCCGAGATCTTTGCCGGTTCAGAAAATCGGCTGCTCTTTGCAAAGGCGGCGGAAGCCGGTGCACGGAACCAGTCCAGCGCACGGATGCCGAGATTTCCCTTTGCGGCTCCCGATTTTTTCATTCCAAGGTGGCTCGCCTTGAAATTGCTGTTGTAGAAGCAGTAGGCAAAAAAGTCCAGAAGATCCGGAACGACAGCCTCGGCCCCTTCCTGTTCCAAAAGTTCCACAAGATGATTGTTGGCGGCAGGGAGAAATTTCACAAGGATCTCTCCCACGATTCCAACTCGTGGTTTTTTTATGTCAAGAATCGGAAGTTCATCAAACTCGCGGATAATCTGTGTGCACAGCGCCGAGAATGTCCGTCTGGACGGATATCCGCCGGATAAAAATTCTTTACATTTCTTTTTCCATTTTTCGTGAAGTGCATTGGCAGAGCCAGGGACTGCCTCATATGGTCTGACACGGTACAGACACTTCATGAAGACATCTCCCAGAACGACGGCATAAATCCCCTTCATTGCAAGCGGAAGGGTAATCTGGAATCCAGGATTGCTCTCAAGACCGCTCAAGTTCAGGGAAATGACCGGAATCTGAGGGTAACCAGCCTTTTTCAGTGCCCGACGGATAAATCCAATGTAATTGGAAGCACGGCAGCCGCCGCCGGTCTGCGATATGATCACAGCGAGCTTGTCCGTGTTATATTTTCCGGATAAGATGGCATCCATAATCTGCCCGACAACGATCAGCGACGGGTAACATGCGTCGTTGTTGACGTACTTCAGCCCCACGTTGACTGCCTCTTTATTGTCATTTGGAAGAATTTCCAACCGGTAGCCGCAGGAGCGGATCGCTGGTTCCAAAAGCTCAAAGTGGATCGGAGACATCTGCGGACAGAGAATCGTGTAGTCCTTTCTCATTTCCTTTGTGAATACTGCTTTTTTGATGGAAGACGGTTGAATCGTACGTGTCGTGTGCAGTTTTTCATGCACCCGGATGGCTGCGATCAGCGACCGGATCCGGATGCGGGCAGCTCCGAGATTGTTGACTTCATCAATCTTCAGCGAAGTATAGATCTTTCCCGAATTTGTCAGAATGTCAGAAACCGCATCGGAAGTCACCGCATCGAGTCCGCATCCGAAGGAAGTCAGCTGGATCAGATCCAGATTGTCCTTTGTCTTGACATAGTTTGCCGCAGCGTAGAGGCGGGAATGGTACATCCATTGATCCATGACGATCAGAGGGCGCTCTACTTTGTGGAGGTGGGAGACAGAGTCCTCTGTCAGCACGGCAAGCCCATAGGAGTTGATCAGTTCCGGAATTCCATGATTGACTTCCGGATCAATGTGATATGGACGTCCGGCGAGAACGATTCCACGCTTATGATTTTTTTCAAGCCATGCGATGGTCTCTTCCCCTTTCTTGCGGATATCTTCCCGGCAGGCGGCAAGTTCGTTCCATGCCTTTTTCACTGCATGTTGAATTTCCTGTGCCGGAATCTGGAAGGCCTCTGAAAATTCTTCTGTGAGCCGCTTGGCGAGCACTTCCTCGCTCTTGAAAGAGAGGAATGGATTTTTAAAGCGGACTGTTCCATTGGTGATCACATCCATATTGTTTTTGATGTTTTCGGCATAGGATGTGACGATCGGGCAGTTATAATGATTGTTCGCATCTTTAAACTCTTCCCGTTCATAAGGGATACAAGGGTAGAAGATGAATGGGACACCCTGTCCGATCAGCCATTCAACATGTCCGTGCGCCAGTTTTGCCGGATAACATTCCGATTCACTTGGAATGGATTCGATTCCAAGTTCATAAATCTTACGGTTGGACGGCGGTGAGAGTACAACACGGAATTTCAATTCATGAAAGAAAGTAAACCAGAACGGGTAATTCTCATACATGTTCAGGACACGAGGGAGGCCGACAACTCCGCGCACAGCCTCAGTTTCGGAAAGAGGCTCATAGCCGAAGCAGCGCTCATTTTTGTATGCGAACAGATTCGGGATCTCATTTTTACACTTTTCCTTTCCAAGTCCGCGTTCACAACGGTTTCCGGTAATAAAACTTCTTCCGCCGCTGAAACGGTTGACAGTAAGGCGGCAGTTGTTTGTACACCTGCGGCATTTTGTCATTGTCGTACTGTATGTAAGTGCTTCGATTTCCTCGATTGGAAGCATTGTTGTCCCTTTCTCTTCTGTGAAACGCTCGCGGGCGATCAGTGCAGCTCCGAAAGCACCCATGATTCCTGCGATATCAGGACGGATACATTCACAGTCTGCAATCTTTTCAAAGCTCCTGAGCACGGCGTCATTGTAGAAAGTACCTCCCTGTACGACAATATTTTCCCCGAGCGCACTGGCATCAGATACTTTGATGACCTTATACAGTGCATTTTTAATGACAGAGTAGGCAAGTCCTGCAGAAATATCTGCCACAGATGCCCCTTCTTTCTGTGCCTGTTTGACCTTTGAGTTCATGAAGACCGTACAGCGTGTTCCAAGATCGATTGGATGTTTGGCAAAAAGTGCCTCGTGCGCAAAGTCTTCCACACTGTAATTTAAAGATTTTGCAAACGTCTCAATGAACGATCCGCAGCCGGAAGAACATGCTTCATTTAGCTGTACACTGTCCACCGTGTGGTTTTTGATTTTAATGCATTTCATATCCTGACCGCCGATGTCCAGGATACAGTCGACTGCCGGATTGAAAAAGGCAGCAGCATAGTAATGGGAGATGGTTTCTACTTCGCCTTCGTCAAGCAGAAGAGCAGCCTTTATAAGAGCTTCTCCATACCCGGTGGAGCAGGAATGAGCAATTTTCGCGCCGGCCGGAAGTTTTGCGTAAATATCTTTGATCGCCCGAATTGTTGTGCCGAGCGGATCCCCGTCATTGCTGTGGTAAAAAGAGTAGAGAAGATTCCCGTCTTCACCGACAAGAGCAGCTTTTGTTGTTGTAGACCCTGCGTCGATCCCAAGGAAGCAGTTTCCTTCATAAGTGGAAAGATCAAGTACGGGAACCTGATGCCGGTCATGTCGTGTCTTGAATTCCTGATACGCGGATTCACTTGCAAAGAGTGGTTCCATACGCTCTACTTCAAAATCCATATGGATATGGCTGGCCAATTTTGTCTGAAGGCTTGTCAGAGAGGCTTCATGATCTCCTTTGGAGTTGAGAGCGGAGCCGATTGCAGCAAACAGATGGGAATGTTTTGGCGCAATAATATGCTCGTCGTCAAGCTTTAAAGTGCGGATAAAGCTGTTGCGCAGTTCCGACAAAAAGTGAAGCGGTCCGCCAAGAAAGGCAACATGCCCGCGGATCGGCTTTCCACAGGCGAGACCACTGATTGTCTGGTTGACCACTGCCTGAAAAATGGAGGCAGCAAGATCCTCTTTGGTGGCTCCTTCGTTGATCAGTGGCTGAATGTCTGATTTTGCAAAGACACCACAGCGCGCAGCGATCGAGTAGAGCGCCTGATAATTTTTGGCATAGGAATTCAATCCGGTAGCATCTGTCTGTAAAAGAGATGCCATCTGGTCAATAAAAGATCCGGTTCCTCCGGCACAGATTCCATTCATGCGCTGCTCAACATTTCCGCCTTCAAAATAGATGATCTTTGCATCTTCTCCGCCAAGCTCAATTGCAACGTCGGTCTGCGGTGCATAATCCTGAAGAGCGGTAGAGACTGCAATGACCTCCTGTACGAAAGGAACTTCCAGATGATTGGCAAGTGTCAGTCCGCCGGAGCCCGTCATGACCGGGGAAACCAAAATCGGACCGAGTTTATAAAGTGCCCGCCCGAGAAGGTCGGAAAGGGTCTCCTGGATATTAGCAAAATGGCGTTCATAGTCAGAAAAGAGTACATTATTCTCAGCATCAAGAATTGCAATCTTTACAGTAGTGGAACCGATGTCGATTCCCAGTTTATATAGTTGTCTGTTATTCATAAATATTGCTCCTTTTTAGAAGAAATAAGGTCTGTTCTAACCTATTAAATGTAACCTGCTTAAAAAAACAATTTTCATTATATGACAACAAGTTACAAAATACAACGAAAAAATAATAAACTGTTAGAATTGACAAAAGAGGAGCTTGCAGGTACAATTAGTATGAGTAAATTTTAAGAAAGGTCAAGAGGAGTAGTTATTCATATGAATTGGATCAACAAACTAGAACGTAAATTTGGAAGATATGCAATACACAATCTGATGCATTACATTATCATCCTTTATGCTGTCGGCTTTGCTCTGAATCTGATCGCACCCGGTTTTTATATGGAGTATCTCAGCCTGGATGCCAGCGCGATTCTGCATGGACAGATCTGGAGAATTGTGACGTTTCTGATTCAACCGCCGGACGGAAGCCCGATTTTTATTATTTTTGCATTGTATTTGTATTACATGATCGGACAGAATCTGGAGGCGGCATGGGGTGCATTCCGATTTAATCTGTATTTCTTTACCGGAGTACTGTTTCATCTGATTGCGGCGCTGATTGTATACTTCCTGACAGGAATTTCATTCCCAATCGGGACTTCGTACTTGAATCTGTCACTGTTTTTTGCCTTTGCGGCACTGTATCCGAATGTGGAATTTTTGCTGTTCTTTGTCATTCCGATTAAGGTAAAATATCTGGCACTGCTTGACGGGGCGTTTTTCGCTTTCACGATCTTGCAGGGGATTCTGCCGTCTTATGCGGGAGGCCTGTATGGAATTATATATAAGGCAAATGCGATCGCGGCATTCGTCTCTCTTTTGAACTTCCTGATTTTCTATGTATCATCAAGGAATATGAAGGCTTACTCGCCAAAAGAAATCAGAAGAAAGAAAGAATATAAGAAACAGGTGCACCGGGCAGAACACACTTATGCCAACGGAGCAAGACACAGATGTGCTGTGTGCGGCAGAACAGAACTGGACGACCCAAATCTGGAATTCCGCTATTGTACGAAATGCAATGGCGATTATGAATATTGCCAGGACCATTTATTTACGCATGAGCATGTCAAATGATTTTGAAACTGAAGTGAGATAAGAAAGGAAAAGTAAAAGATGAGAAAGACAAAAATTATATGTACGATGGGACCAAATACGAACGACAGAGCTATGATGAAGCGTCTCGCGGAAGAAGGCATGAATATAGCACGCTTTAACTTTTCACATGGCTCTCACGAGGAGCAGAAAGGAAGAATGGATCTTCTGAAATCTGTACGTGAAGAGATTGGAAAGCCGATTGCGATTCTGCTCGATACAAAAGGACCGGAAATCCGCACAGGTTTGCTGAAAGACGGAAAGAAAGTAAAGTTGGAGGCAGGAGAACTGTTTACACTGACAACAGAAGAGATTGAAGGGGATGCAAGAAAGGTATCCATCACATACGACGGACTTGCAGAGGATGTAGAGCCGGGCAAGAGAATCCTGATCGATGATGGTCTGATCGAGCTGGAAGTAAAGACGATCAGTGGCAGTGAAATCACTTGTAAAGTATTAAATGGAGGAGAACTCGGAGAGAGAAAGGGTGTCAATGTCCCGAATGTTCCGGTACGTCTCCCGGCACTTACAAAGAAAGACCGCGAAGATATCATTTTTGGTGTAGAGCAGGGAATTGACTTTATCGCAGCATCATTTGTTCGTTCAGCAGAAGGAATTCTTGAGATCCGGGCACTGTTAAAGGAGTGCGGAGCACCGTATATACCGATCATCGCGAAGATTGAGAATGCGGAGGGAATCAAAAATATCGATGAGATCATCCACTGTGCAGACGGTATCATGGTTGCGAGAGGAGATCTCGGTGTGGAGATTCCGGCAGAGAAAGTACCGTACTTACAGAAGATGCTCATCAAGAAATGTAATGACAACTATAAGCCGGTAATTACTGCGACACAGATGTTAGACTCCATGATCCGCAATCCTCGTCCGACAAGAGCGGAAGTGACAGACGTTGCAAATGCTGTTTATGACGGAACAGATGCGGTGATGCTTTCAGGTGAGACTGCACAGGGAAAATATCCGGCGGAAGCTCTGCAGATGATGGTACACATCATTGAAAATACGGAGAAACATCTGGATTATGATGTACTTCTTGAAAAAGCACAGGAGCACAGAAAGAAAGGAATTTCCAGTGCGATCGGATATTCTTCTGTGGCAACTGCGATGAATCTTTCTGCAAAATGCATTATCACACCGTCTGTGACCGGGGCGACAGCAAGAGTGGTATCCAAATTCAAACCGAAGGCAGACATCATTGGCGTGACACCATGCGAAGAGACATTGAGAAGAATGCAGATCTACTGGGGAGTGACTCCGGTAAAATCGATTGAATACAATACGACAGAGGACATCTGCAACGATGCGATCGATCTTGTGACAGCAAAGAGACTTGTGGAGCCGGGTGATATTGTCGTAATGACAGCGGGAATTCCTTCCCCGACGATCAAAAAATCACGCGACGGCGTAACCAACATGATGAGAATCGCTGTGGTAGAATAAAACAGTCCGAGAGGGCATGACAAGACGGCAGTCAGGTCATGCCTTCTCTGCAATAGAAAAGGAGAAGAAACAATGACGAAGAAACCATTTGTGACAAAAGAACAACTGGAAGAGATTGCAAAGACGTATCCGACTCCCTTTCACATTTATGACGAGAAAGGAATCCGTGAGAATGTGAGAGCGCTAAAGGAAGCTTTTGCATGGAACGAGGGATATAAAGAATATTTTGCAGTAAAGGCGACGCCAAACCCATTTTTGATTCAGATTTTAAGGGAATATGGATGTGGGTGTGACTGTTCTTCTTACACAGAGCTGATGATGTCTGAGGCAATCGGAGCTGTGGGAGAGGACATCATGTTTTCTTCCAATGCGACTCCCGCGGAAGAATTTGTCTATGCGGACAAACTGGGCGGAATTATCAATCTAGATGATTTCACTCACATTGACTTTTTGGAGAAGGCGATCGGGCATATTCCGGAGACGATCAGCTGCCGGTACAATCCGGGCGGACTGTTTCAGATCAGCAATGACATCATGGATAACCCGGGGGATGCAAAGTATGGAATGACGACAGAGCAGCTGTTTGACGCGTTTCGAATCTTAAAAGAAAAAGGAGCAAAGCAGTTCGGAATCCACGCATTTCTCGCAAGCAACACAGTGACAAATGAATACTATCCGATGCTTGCAAAAGTTTTGTTTGAAGTGGCAGTTAAGCTGAAAAAGGAAACAGGAGTCCACATTAAATTTATTAACCTGTCCGGTGGAATCGGAATCCCGTATCGTCCGGATCAAGAGCCGAATGATATTCATGCAATCGGGGAAGGTGTCAGAAAGGTGTATGAGGAAGTGCTTGTCCCGGCAGGTATGGGAGATGTTGCGATCTACACAGAACTTGGCAGGTTTATGATGGGACCATACGGGGCACTCGTGACAAGAGCGATTCATGAGAAACATACCCACAAGGAGTACATCGGCTGTGATGCATGTGCAGTCAACCTGATGCGTCCGGCAATGTATGGAGCTTATCATCATATTACGGTCATGGGAAAAGAAGATGCGCCGTGCGATCACAAATATGATGTAACTGGGTCACTCTGTGAGAACAACGACAAGTTTGCGATTGACAGAATGCTTCCAAAGATTGATATCGGAGATCTGCTCTATATCCATGATACAGGTGCACATGGATTTGCGATGGGATATAACTATAACGGTAAATTAAAATCTGCAGAACTTCTGCTGAAAGAGGATGGAAGTGTAGAGCTGATCCGGAGAGCAGAGACACCGGCGGATTACTATGCGACATTTGATTGTTTTGAAATCGGGAAAAAATTGACAAAAAAGCAGGAAAAATAGAAAAAACTACTTGCAATTCAAAAACAAATGTGTTATGATTAATCTCGGTTCTGATAGAAGAGCCGAGGTTATGTTAGCCGATGTGGCGGAATTGGCAGACGCACATGACTCAAAATCATGCGGAGCGATCCGTGCCGGTTCGAGTCCGGCCATCGGCAGTGAAAGTCCAGATTACTTAGAGTAGTCTGGATTTTTTTATTACATGGGAAATTCTTTTGAAACCCTATGTAATCAAACGCATTGCGTGCAATCATGGATAACGGCAACCTGTCTTTTGTTTACAAAAGAGTGTGTATAGAGAATTGTGATGTAAAAACAGATAAAAACAGTATATTTCGAGGATAAAATTAAAATAAAAGAAAAATATAAATAAAATATAAAAATAATTGACTATTCTGCGAAATGGTATTAGAATAAAGAAAACGAAAAGAAAAGGGGTTGAAGACGATGTTGAATCATATTCAGAGTACAATTTTAATCAGCACTGTTGTATTGACCGGAATCGTGGCGGCGCTTTTGATGAAAGGGCATGTAGATTATAAGATCGAACCGTTCCATAAGTTCTTTAACCTTTTGGAACTCGGATTTTTTAAGATCTGTGATAAGATCGGTGCCGGCAGACAGTACTTTGATCTGAAGAAGAGTGAAGAAGTACAGAGTTATCAGCCGGAATTTGGCTGGGAAGACATTGTGGACAAAGGCCATAAGAAGGCTGCAAGGTAGCCGTATAAGGAGGCTGCACAAGCAGTGAGAAGCTGCCGGATGATGGCAGGAACAAAATCGTACAGAATGTCAGAAATGGGAGTGTGCTGTGCACATTCCTATTTCTTTGAGAAGAAAGGGCTAGAAGATGAAGATCAGAAGGGGAAATACAGGAGAAATTGATGAGATTATGAAGGTATATGAGCAGGCGCGCGCATTTATGAGAAAGAATGGAAATGCGACACAGTGGGAAGCGGGATATCCATCCCGAGAGCTGATCCTGAAAGAAATCCAGGCGGAATGTCAGTATGTCTGTGAAGAGGAAGGCAGGATTGCAGCGGTATTCAGTCTGTGCAGCGGACCAGATCCGACTTATCAGCAAATATGGGACGGACAGTGGCTGAACGAATATCCTTACAACGTATTACACCGGCTGGCATCCTGCGGAGAAAGAAACGGGGTAGGAACATTCTGCCTTCGGTGGAGCATTGAACAAAGCAGGGAACTCAGAGTCGACACCCACAGGGCGAATCTTCCGATGCAGCGCCTGCTGAAAAAGAACGGGTTTGTTGAATGTGGAAAGATCCGGGTCGCAGACGGCACAGAAAGAATCGCCTTTCAATTGAAAAAGTGAGATGTTTTAAATAAAGGTCAGGAAACTGGTATCGCGAGGATGCTTATGGGGTGTGTATCCGGGAAACTATACTGCCGGGATCAGATCGTTCAGAGAACCGAAGGTGTATCCCATCTCTTCCCACTTTGTGAGCAGTTCATCCAAAATGGAGGCATTTGTGCTGGAAGTGCTGTGGAGAAGGACAATTGCACCGGGATGGATGCGGCCCAGAAGTTTTTCAAAGGCTTCCTCCTTAGTCGGTTGCTGATCCTGATACCAGTCTACATAGGCAAGGCTCCAGAAAAAGGTGTGATATCCCATCTCTTTTGCCATCTGAAGATTGGTCTCGCTGTATTTCCCTTGTGGCGGCCGGTAAAATTTCGTCATGTCTTCTCCGGTTGTCTCCTTGTAAAGCGCTGCCAGTTCGCCGAGTTCTTTTTCGAAGGCTTCTTTTGTAGAAATTTTGGACATGTCGGGGTGGGTATATGTATGATTTCCCACGATATGTCCTTCTTGCTGCATTCGTTTGATCAGATCCGGGTTTTCTTTTAAAAAATTTCCGACGACAAAAAAAGTTGCCGGGACATGGTGTTTCTTCAGTGCATCGAGAATCGGGGCGGTATTTCCGTTTTCGTATCCTGCATCGAACGTAAGATAGATCACTTTTTTGTCGGGATCTCCGGCATAAAATGCATCGTATTCTGAGAGTTCTCCGGAGGTGGCATTTCCGGTTGGTGTTTTTCCTTTTTCGGGGAAACTTAGCCCCCAGTTTCCGTCGGCGGCTGTTGGAATTGCCTGTGGGTTTTGCTGCTTTTGAAAATAGGCAGTCATTGTCCCGACAGAAAAAGCAGCGGCGAACAGAAAACACAGCTTAAAAGCAGAGAACAGATGTTGTTTTTGGAACATGTAAAACTCCTTAAAAATATCATTATTCTAATATATGGAAAAGCTGAAGAGATATGCACGGGAGAAACAAAGCGAAATTTTCAAAAAAGATTGTAGTATCCGGGAAAGTGCAGTATAATAAAACACAAAGCGCGGTACATGACAAAAAGCTGTCATTGCCCGGAATGCCAGAGTCTATCTGAGTATTCCTTTGCAAGCTAGAAGAAGGGAAGGAAGAGATTTATGGAATACAGAGAACAGATTGAAGCCTATTTAGACGCACACAAAGAGGAAATGCTCGCAGATATCTGCCGTCTGATCAGAATCAATAGTACAAAAGGGGAAGCAGTCATCGATTGTCCATTTGGGGAAGGACCGGCGAAAGCACTTGCAGAAGCACTTGAGATGGCAGAAGGATATGGATTTGCGGTGAAGAATTATGAAAATTATGTAGGAACAGCAGATTTAAACGAGATGGAGAAGCAGCTTGACATTTTAGCACATCTGGATGTTGTTCCGGCAGGGGACGGATGGAGTGTGACAGAGCCGTATGTGCCGGTCGTAAAAGATGGCAAATTATACGGAAGAGGAAGTGCCGATGACAAAGGACCTGCAATCGCGGCGATGTATGCGATGCGCGCCGTGAAGGAGCTTGGTATTCCGTTAAAGAAAAATGTACGTCTGATCCTCGGAACAGACGAGGAGTGCGGAGGCAGCGACATTGCGCATTACTACGCAGTGGAGAAAGAAGCACCGATGACATTTTCACCGGATGCGGATTTTCCGGTGATCAATATTGAGAAGGGAAGCCTGAATGGGCATTTTGTGGCAAAATGGGAAACGGAAGAGGTTTCTCCACGCATTTTAAGTGCTTCTGGAGGTAAGATCGTAAACATTGTTCCGGGAAAAGCATCTGCAAGCGTAATTGGAATTGGCAGTTCAGAGATCATGGAGAAGGCGGAGCAGGTACAGAAGCAAACCGGAGTTGTCTTTACTTGTGAGGAATCAGAAGGAACTGTGATCATCCGTGCAGAGGGAGAAGGCGCACATGCCTCCAAGCCGGAAGAAGGGAAGAATGCTCTGACAGCACTTCTTGAATTATTATGTATGCTTCCGCTTGCAGCATGCAGTACAACAGCGGCAGCAGAAAAATTACACCGGATGTTCCCGTACGGAGATCATCAGTCAGAGGCGCTTGGGATTAATCTGGAAGATGAACTTTCCGGAAAGCTGACAATGAATTTCAGTGTGTTAGAGCTGAATGAAGATGGATTGGACGGAATCTTTGACAGCCGGATTCCAATCTGCGGTACAACGGAAAATGTATTAAATGTCGTAAAAGAAAGAATGGCAGAAGACGGAATCACGTTATTGAACGAGACACAGAATCCACCGCACCATGTTCCGGCAGATTCTCCGTTTGTCAAGACACTGCTTGCATGTTACGAAGAATATACCGGCCGGAAAGGGGAATGCCTGGCAATCGGAGGGGGCACTTACGTACACCACTTAGAGAGAGGTGTTGCTTTCGGATGTTCGATGCCGGGAACTGACAATAGAATGCACGGCGCAGATGAGTTTGCAGTTGTTGATGAACTGGTGCTCAGCGCTAAGATTTTTGCGCAGGTAATCTGTGAACTTTGCTGCCAGGAATAGGCCTATGAGAACAAAAAAGATAGTGTACGGCGGTCTTCTGACCGCCGTTGGACTTGTGCTTCCGCAGGCATTTCATGTTTTCGGGGAAGGGGCAGGCATGGCATTCCTGCCGATGCACCTTCCGGTGATGATTGCCGGGATTCTGCTCGGACCTTGCTATGGAGGACTGGTCGGTCTGATTATTCCCCTTGTAAGTTCTGTGCTTACCGGAATGCCGCCGGTACCGAAACTCTATTTCATGCTTGTAGAACTGGCAGCTTACGGAATCTTTACCGGAATTTTTATCAGGAAAATGAATGTATATCTGACTCTGTTGAGTTCGATGATACTTGGAAGAGTGCTGTATGGACTCTCTTTGATCATCGGTGTCAGGCTTCTGGGATTTCATTTTCCGTTTGCGAATATGGGGGCATTTATTGCAGGGATCGTATCGGGAATTCCCGGAATGATCCTCCAGATCGTGGTAATTCCGCTTTTCTATGTTACATTAAAAAAGGGAGGATGGCTGATTGAACGGGACAGAGGCGAAGAGTAAGAAGCAGAAGATCAAAGAACGGCTGAGAGATGCAGTCGTGATATTGAAAGAGAAAGAAAAAAGCTGCGTCATCTTATCAGAAGACGGAACGACGAAAACTTCTGATGCCATCGGGATCAAGCCGCTTATGGAAGAACTGCGTGCAGATCGGAAGGCATTTCGGGAATCTGTGATCGCAGATAAAGTGGTGGGAAAGGCAGCGGCGCTTCTTGCGGTTCTCGGGAAGGCCGAGGCAGTATTCGGAAGTGTTATGAGTGATGGAGCAGTCAAGGTATTTGAGAAACATCAGATTCCGTATGAATTTGAAACCCGTGTACAGCATATTGAGAACCGGACAAAGGACGGCATGTGCCCGATGGAAGAGACGGTACAACTGATCGAAGAGCCGGAGGAAGCATTCGAAGCGTTGGAAAAAACCATCGCCCGGCTGATGAAAAAATAAAATCTCTTTTAAAAACCTCCGATTTGGTGTATGATAAGTAAGAACGAGACACCGAAACGGAGAGAGAAGAATGAGTGAAAAAATTGTATTAATAGATGGACATAGTATTTTAAACAGGGCGTTTTATGGAGTCCCGGATCTGACAAATGCAGAGGGGCTTCATACAAACGCTATTTATGGTTTTCTGAATATTTTATTTAAAATCTTAGAAGAAGAGCGTCCGGATTATCTGACAGTTGCATTTGACGTCCATGCCCCGACCTTCCGCCACAAGATGTTCTCAGATTATAAAGGAACGAGAAAGCCGATGGCAGAGGAATTAAGGCAGCAGGTCCCGGTGATGAAAGAAGTGCTCCGTGCGATGAAGATTAAAATCGTAGAACAGGAAGGGCTGGAGGCAGATGATCTGCTTGGCACGATCGCAGGGATCGGAGAGCGCGCAGGGATGGAAGTGACGATCTTGTCGGGGGACAGAGATTTACTCCAGCTTGCTACCGAGCATGTCAAAATACGGATTCCGAAGACAAAGCAGGGGAAAACAGAGATTGAAGACTATTGTTCCTCGGACGTGAAAGAACGGTATCAGGTAACACCGCAGGAATTCATTGACTTGAAAGCGCTGATGGGTGATGCCTCAGACAACATTCCGGGAGTGCCGAGTATCGGTGAAAAGACTGCGACAAAGATTATTGCAGAGTATGGCTCCATTGAAAATGCTTATGCGCATGTGGAGGAATTGAAACCGCCGCGCGCGGCAAAGGCGTTAAAGGAACATTATGACAAGGCGCAGATGAGCAAGATCCTTGCCACGATTGAAGTCAACGCACCGATTTGTTACGAACTCTCTGAAGCGAAGATCGGGAATCTGTACACAGAGGAAGCATATGAGTATTTCCGAAAGCTTCAGTTCAAAAATCTGCTCGCCAGATTCGATGTGGAGGCAAAAGGGAATCAGGTGGAAGATGTGTTTGCCCGTGTGACAGATAAAAAACAGGCCGAGGAAATATTTTCCCGTGCAGAAAAAGAATCTCTGGTCGGAGTGAGTTTTGGGACAGAAGAAAAAGATACCCTGCCGTTGTTCTCGCATCCTTCCGGATTCGGAAGTGTAGGACTTGCCTTTGGTGAGAAAGAGATCTACACAGTTGTGGCAGAGGGAGAGCTTACGATGGAAGATCTGTTTGCCCTCGTGGAAACACTGGCGAAGAAAACAGCTGTTGCACTGTTTGATGTAAAAGCAGCTCTTTCCCATGTGAAGATTGAATCGCCGGAGTCGTGTTTTGATGTCGGGATTGCGGCATATTTGCTGAATCCGTTAAAGAGTGATTATACATGGCAGGATGTGGCGGCAGAGCATTTGTCGCTGCTTGTCGATGAGAAGACAGAAGGATACAGGAGAACCTGCTATGAAGCATATGTGGTCTGGGCGGCGGCAGCAGTACTGGAAAGGAAAATGAAAGAGACAGGGACGGAAGAGTTGTTCCGCTCCATCGAAATGCCGCTTTTGTTTACCTTATTTGCCATGGAGCAGGCGGGTGTGCGCGTGGAGGCAGAGGCACTCCGTTTCTATGGGGAGCAGCTTGGGTCAAAGATCGTAGAGCTGGAAAAAGAAATCTATGAGCAGGCAGGGGAAGTATTTAATATCAACTCGCCGAAGCAGCTTGGTGTGATTTTGTTTGAAAAATTGAAACTGCCGCATGGGAAGAAGACGAAGACCGGCTATTCGACGGCAGCAGAAGTCCTTGACAAGCTTGCACCGGAATACCCGGTTGTGGAGAAAATTTTAGAGTACCGCCAGCTTACAAAATTAAAGTCGACGTATGCAGACGGACTGGCGAATTATATCTGCGCGGACGGAAGAATCCATGGAAAGTTTAATCAGACAATCACTGCCACCGGGCGGATCAGCAGCACGGAGCCGAATCTTCAGAATATTCCGGTCCGGATGGAACTTGGAAGGCTGATCCGGAAAGTTTTTATCCCGGAAGATGGGTATGTGTTTGTCGATGCAGACTACTCGCAGATTGAACTTAGGATTCTTGCCCATTGCTCGGGGGATCAGGAACTGATCCATGCTTACCGGGAGGCGAAGGATATTCATAGGATCACAGCATCCCAAGTATTTCACACACCGTTTGATGAGGTAACTGAACTTCAGCGGAGAAATGCGAAGGCGGTCAATTTTGGAATTGTCTATGGAATCAGTTCTTTTGGATTGAGTCAGGATCTGAGTATCACAAGAAAAGAGGCATCGGAATATATTGACCGTTATTTTGAGACTTATCCAGGGATAAAGAAGTTTTTAGACGACACGGTCGCCCATGCAAAAGAGATGGGGTACGTTGTCACACTGTTTGGAAGAAGACGCCCGGTACCGGAACTTGCGTCAAGCAACTTTATGCAGCGGTCTTTCGGGGAGCGCGTGGCAATGAATGCCCCGATCCAGGGAACAGCGGCGGATGTGATGAAGATCGCAATGATCGGAGTACACCGGGAACTGACGGAGCGGAAGATGAAATCAAGACTGGTTTTGCAGGTGCACGATGAACTTTTGATCGAGGCATATGAGGAAGAACTGGAAGATGTGAAGAAGATTCTAAAAGAACAGATGGAGCAGGCGGCGCAGCTGGATGTACCACTGGAAGTGGACATGCATACAGGACAGAACTGGTATGAGGCGAAATAATATGAAGATTATCGGGATTACCGGAGGAGTTGGATCCGGAAAAAGCAAAGTGCTGAAATTTTTAGAAGAAAATTACAAAGCGGTTGTCTGCGAGGCGGATAAGATGGCGCACAAATTACAGATGCCGGGGCAGTGGTGCTATGACAAAATAGTCGAACATTTTGGAGACAAGATTCTTAACTCCGAAAAAGAAATTGACCGGAAAAAACTCGGAGCGATTGTGTTTGCAGACTCAAATGAGCTGCAGTTTTTAAACCGGCTGATCCACCCGGAAGTCAAGCGGGAATTTTTGAAACGAATGGAAACAGAGCGCGTGCAGGGGACGGTACTTCTAGTTTTTGAGGCGGCACTTCTATTGGAAGAGCACTATGAGGAAATCTGTGATGAGCTCTGGTATATTTATACAGAAAAGAGCGTCCGCATGCAGCGGTTGAAAGAGGCAAGAGGATATACCGAGGAACGCTGCGAAGAGATCATCCGAAATCAGAATCCGGATGATGTTTTTCGCCGGGGGTGCGACCGGGTAATTGATAACAGCGGAACTTTTGAAGATACAAAGGTACAGATAAAGGAGATATTAGAAAAAATGGAGATACAGTCACGATGAGGTTATGCAGTATAGCAAGCGGGAGCAGTGGAAACTGCATTTATGTTGGAAGCGATCACACCCATCTTCTGATCGATACCGGAATTAGTAAGAAGCGCATTGAGGAAGGGCTGGAAAGTCTGGAGATCAAAGGGGAGGAACTGAATGGAATCCTGCTTACGCATGAACATTCCGACCATATTCAGGGACTTGGGGTGTTCAGCAGGAAATATGAGATTCCTGTGTTTGCCACACGGGGTACGATCCGCGGAGTCAGAGAATACAAAAAACTCGGAGAGATCCCGGATGGATTGTTTCACGAGATTGATGTGGATCGAAAATTTACACTCGGAGATCTGAGTGTGGAGGCATTCGCGATCTCCCATGATGCAAATGAGCCGTCCGGATACCGGATCGAGCAGGGAGATCATTCTGTTGCGGTGGCAACAGACCTTGGAATTTATGATGAGTATACGGTAGCGAAGCTGCAAAATTTAGATGCGGTGCTTTTGGAGGCAAATCACGATATTCACATGCTGGAAGTAGGAAGTTATCCATATTATCTGAAGCAGAGAGTTCTTGGAAACAGAGGACACTTATCAAATGAACTGTCAGGGCGTCTTCTCTGTGACATTCTGCACGATAATCTGAAACATGTCTTACTTGGGCATTTGAGCAAAGAGAATAATTATTCGGAACTGGCATATGAGACGGTGAAAATGGAAGTACTGTTAAGTGATGTTCCATATAAGCCGGGAGATTTCCGGATGGAAGTCGCAAGGAGAGATATGCCGTCAGACATTATAACCGTTTAATCGCAAGAGGAGGATGTATGAAGAAGGTAGCAATTGTAACAGACAGTAACAGTGGAATCACACAGGCGCAGGCGAAAAGCCTGGGGATAGAAGTAGTGCCGATGCCATTTTTTATAGATGGGAAATTATATCTGGAAGATATTACACTGACACAGGAGGAGTTCTATCAGCATCTGACACAGGATTCAGAGATTTCTACTTCACAGCCGGCTCCGGGAGAAATTATGGAATTGTGGGAGCGTCTTCTGGAAGAATATGAGGAGGTCGTACATATTCCGATGTCCAGCGGACTGAGCAGCTCCTGCGAGACTGCGATGGCTCTTGCGGCAGATTATGACGGTCGGGTGCGCGTGGTGAATAACCAAAGAATTTCCGTGACACAGAGACAGTCTGTTCTGGATGCAATGAAACTTGCGGCAGAAGGAAAGAGTGCAGCGGAGATCCAGGAACATCTGGAGGAAGAAAAACTGGATGCAAGCATCTACATTACAGTGGATACGCTGAAATACCTGAAAAAAGGAGGGCGGATCACCGCGGCGGCAGCGGCGATCGGGACGGTGCTGAATTTAAAGCCGGTTCTTCAGATTCAGGGAGAGAAGCTCGATGCGTTTGCGAAAGTGCGCGGCTGGAAACAGGCAAAGAAAGCGATGCTGGATGCGATGGAGAGAGATATCAACGAACGTTTCGGAAATCAGAAAGTACATCTTCAGGCTGCATATACCTGTTCGGAGGAGGATGCTGCCAAGTGGAAGGAAGAGATCGAGAGCAGATTTCCGGGATATGAGGTGCACATGGATAAATTATCGCTGAGTGTGGCATGTCATATCGGACCGGGGGCGATGGCAGTCGCATGTACGAAAGTGATGGGGAAATAATCGTAATAAAAAATAGAAAGAAGTGAAAAAAGCTACGTCCTGCAAAGACAGCTGGAAATCCGCAAAGATTTTGGTGCCTGGCAGGACGTAGTTTTGTTTTTTACAGACGTATGACCGACTGTCTATATTCGTTGTGAAAAGGCTTCTGAAATTTGTCGGTGATAACGGACTCGTACAGGTCGGCGCTGTGAATATCCTCCTGAAGCATATCGGCAGCTGCTTGGGAAGAAAGTGAGGCAGAGGCGAGCTTTGTGATCAGGGGAATACTGCTTTTTTGTTTTAACAATGAAAAGAGCGGGGCGGCAGATTTCTGGAATCCAAGTATACGCGCATAAAGAGGGGGAATACTCTTATCAAAATCCCGGATTTCCAGGCAGATATGCAGAAGTGCCCGGCTGATGCGCGTGTAGGTGAGTTCCCGCGTCTTTAAAAGTTCGCAGAACTGGTCCCAGTTCTGAAACCGGTCTCTGTTTCGCAGGATCCGGTTAGCAAGTGGCGGAGAGACATCCTGCCACTGAAGAAGCGAGTCGGCTGTCTCATGCAGCAGGCGGTATTTCAACAAAAGTGAAAAATCATTGGAGAATACTGGGAAACGGATACGATATGCCTCTTTGCAAAGAAGCCGGACCTCCTCCGGGACATGTCCGGCAAGGAGAGAAAGTGCTTCGTCGCCTTCGGCGAGAAACAGCCTGCGGATCGCGGAGGCGGAACTGAGGTTCTCACGGGGAACGGTGTCATGGTAGTGTGCCCCCTGTCTTTGAATTGTAAGTGGGTGAATGGAGCTTTTTCGCCCCTGCAGTGCTTTGAGGTATTCGATTCCTAAAATATTGTTCGGCTCATCTAAAATGCCGCAGAGTTCCTGGTCGGAGAGTATCTGCGCGGCGGCCTTCTTTCGTGCGCAAGGATAGGAGAGCCCGGCCTTTAAAAATGTCTGGAGGGATTCTTTGAAAGCTGCAGGTTCCTCCAGCAGAAATTCGGCGAGGGAAAGAAGATTTCCGATCTCGCCGCATTCACTTCCAAAGCAAAGAGAATCGATACAGCCAAGCTGGTCAAGAAGAGATACGGCGCCAAAGGCGAAAAGTTCTGCACTTCCTGTGGCATAGCGGACAGGAAGTTCCAAAACGAGAGACGCACCACATTGAAGAGCCATCTGCGTGCGAACATCTTTTGGAAGAATTGCAGGAGCTCCGCGCTGTACAAAGTATCCGCTCATGACAACGATCAGATGATCTGCATCTGTCAGCTCCTTTGCTTTTTGGATATGATAGAGATGTCCATTGTGAAATGGATTGTATTCTGTGATAAGACCTGCGATTTTCATTTTTCATTCTCCGTTTCTGTCATAGTATCTCAGAATTATACTATAATATTTTTTATTTGACAATCTAAGGAGAAGCCGATACACTTAAATTAGTGTGATCTGTCAAAGAACAGAACAAGAAAAAGAGAAGAGGGAGGGTGCATATGCCAGAAGAAAGAATCGAAGAACTACTCGAACAGCGAGATTTTAAGCAGCTAAAGCTGGAGTTGGAAGATATGTATCCTGTGGATCTTGCAGAGATCATGGAAGAGTTGACCGATAAACAGGTTGTACTGATTTTCAGACTTCTTCCAAAAGAAGAGGCGGCAGAGACATTCTCATACATGAATGCGGACATGCGGCAGATACTGATCAATGCGCTTACAGATTCGGAATTGCAGGAAGTCATGGAAGAGATGTACATCGATGATACGGTTGATGTGCTGGAGGAGATGCCTGCGAACGTGGTGGATCGTCTTCTTCTTGTAACCGATGAAGAGACGAGAAAGCAGATCAATATGCTGCTTCAATATCCGGAGGACAGTGCCGGAAGTATTATGAATGTGGAGTATATCGCTCTGCGGAAAGAAATGACGGTCGCCGAGGCGATTTTGAAAATCAGACAGGTCGGAATCAACAAAGAGACGATTTATACCTGCTATGTAACAGAGAAGCGAAAGCTGATCGGAAGTGTGGATGTCAAGGATCTGCTTACGACCGGTGAGAATAAGCGGATCGAGGAGATCATGGAGACGAATCCGTTGTTTGTCGGAACGCTAGATGATAAAGAAGATGTCGCAAATACGATCCATAAATACGGGCTGATCGCAATTCCGGTACTGGATCAGGAAATGTGTATGGTCGGAATTGTCACTGTCGATGATGCGATGATCGTCCTGCAGGATGAGGCGACGGAGGATATGAGCGTGATGGCAGGTGTGGCCCCAAATGAAGAATCGTATTTTGGAACTTCTGTCTGGAAACATGCCAGAAACCGTTTTCCGTGGTTGCTGTTCCTGATGCTGTCGGCAACGATCACCGGTCTGATACTGGGACATTTTGAGGCTGCTCTTGCAGTCATGCCGATTTTAAATACCTTTATTCCAATGTTGACGGGAACCGGGGGAAACTGCGGATCCCAGAGCTCCACATTGATCATACGCGGGCTGACGGTTGGCGAGATTGAATTTAGAGATATTTTTCGTGTGGTGTTTAAAGAGATACGGGTTGCGCTTCTTGTGGGAATCTGCCTGTCTATTGTGAATGGAATCCGTGTGGTTATTATGTACGGGGATCCATTGCTTGCATTTGCAATCGGAGTGACAATGATCGCAACGA
This sequence comes from uncultured Lachnospiraceae bacterium, assembly GCA_900546325.1. Taxonomy (GTDB): domain Bacteria; phylum Bacillota; class Clostridia; order Lachnospirales; family Lachnospiraceae; genus Faecalimonas. The sequence goes on from URCR01000031.1 coordinate 33,415, forward strand.
TTCTGCTCTCCAAGACAGTGGGATGTGTTCTTCCGCTGATTGCAAAAAAATGCGGTCTGGATCCGGCGATCATGGCAGCTCCTTTGATCACGACACTGGTAGATACCGGAACGATCCTTGTCTACTTTGCGATCGTGACAAGGATTTTCCATATTTGATCCCGGAAAATTTTTAGGTAATCAGCAGAATTTTATAAAAAAAGAGAATTATTGATATATAATTAACAAAGCTTGTATACAAAATGTGTTTGCGCTATAATAAGATATATGAGAAAAATGAAAGGGGTCATAAATCATGGGATTTATTGATGTAATTAAAGCAAAAGCAAAAGCAGACAAAAAAGTAATCGTACTTCCGGAGACAGAAGACAAGAGAACTTATGAGGCAGCAGAGGCTGTTTTAAGAGAAGGCACAGCAGATCTGATTCTTGTCGGAAGCAAGGAGGAGATTGAGAAGAACGGTGCTGGATTTGATCTTACGGGAGCAGTGATCGTAGACCCTGCAACAGACGAAAGAACAGCGGGATATATTGCGAAACTTGTAGAATTAAGACAGAAAAAAGGAATGACAGAAGAGCAGGCAAGAGAGATTCTTCTGACAAACTATCTGTACTACGGTGTTATGATGG
>URCR01000032.1 GCA_900546325.1 uncultured Lachnospiraceae bacterium
TCGCACGTTATCACATTGCCAGCCAAGATGTACGCTCAATCTCTGCCAGACTACACATTGTTCCAACAGATAGATTTGCTTGTAGTTTAGTTCCTTGTGAGCTTCGCCATACTGTTTGACATACTCTAAGGATAACGCCACATCTGAAATCTGGTCGGCACTCATGCGTGAGCTTGCGTCAGCTCTGGTCTTGTAGCCGTTCTTAAAATCTGTATTGATGTCAATACAATAGGCAGTTTCGCCCTCGACTTTCATCATGCCCTCATTGAATGTAGAACCGATAGAACCGTCATTCATCACTTTTTCAATGATACCGACACGCTCTGCACTTTCCGTCCAGTATTGCTTGCTTTCAGCATGAACGGTTGTAGTTGGTAAAGCAGTAACGACAGTTGCAAGAGCTAAGAAGCCCGTACACAATCGTTTTAACATCTTTTTCATAAATCTAATGCTCCTTTCATTTTGAGTAATAAAATAGCCGTCCAATAAGAACGGCTAGAAATAGAAAAGGAACGTCATGTTAGGCGTTCCATAGTCTATGAAATATTCAATTTTTTCTTGTTTCAATACTGATGTGCTGTACTATATCTTTGCATATCTAGGAAAACTTGCGTATCAAGGCTCATTCAATGGTAGTAAATAAGTAGTAAATTGATGTATTTGTTTCCTTGAAAATGCTGATAGATACTGTGTTTTAGTGGATAATCAGATTTTTATTGTGTTTTTATGGTAAAAAAACAAGAGTACTCTTATGAGGAGGCGATTGCTAAACTTTATGAAATTTTGAAGCTTACACTTGAATGTAAATTTTCAGAAATATATAAGTATCCGTTGACGCATAGGGAGATTCGGATTTTAAATCTCATTGCAGTATATCATTGCTGGAAGGGAGAAGTAGAAGCTGGAGTGAAAGTTTGGAGTGATATTTTAAGTAATTTGAAGGGAAGAAATGTAGCAGGAGCATTTTTATCGCGCGAGTGGGAACTGATTGCAGGAAATATTGCACGGCGAACTGCGGAATTGGGAGATGAACAGAGAGCTGTTGAAATTTGTGGTGAACAAATGAAAATGGAATTAGAGATAGGGAAAGGAGCGCATATGGGATACTTGCTGGAAATTGTGACATATGCTCTGGATAAAGTGGAAGATAAAACTTACATATTTTATTTTCGTAATGCAATGCAATGGTTTAAATTGATGAAGCATAATCATAATTATTTATTTATGAAACAGTATGCAGAAGAAAATCACTTGGACTTAAGCTGATTTGGTTCTAAAAAATAACAGATTTCGAGATGGGTTATGACATTTTGGAGAAAATAAAATTTTCCGAAAATGTCATAATTTTTTTTCTGGAAAGGTGTTATTATATTAAAAATATATTTAAACTGATTTAAGTTCTGGTTTTTGAAAGGACAGATACAGGCTTTCAGGAGGGAGCAAAATGAAGGGAAAAATAGGAAAAGGATTTTTATGTCTCGGGATGATGGGACTGGTGCTTTCCGGGTGCCAGCCTGCGGGGCAGGAGAATCAGACTACCGGGGAAAAGGAACAGACGGTGGAGTACAGGGTAGAGAATGATGCTCAAAAGAAGAACAAGGAAGTGTGGGTTGAGAATCCTTTGTCAGAAGAGGAAAGGTCACGAATTGAAGGAAAAGAGCAGATGAGTAACGGGGAGAGGGAGATGTATATCAATGCGATCGTTCCGTGTGAGCCATTAAATCTGACAAGGGAGCAGAAGCTGGAGGATTTTGATTTCTTCTGGAATACGATTCGGGAGAAATTGTATTGTCTTGATGATATTTTTTCAGAGGCAGGTGTGAAATATGAGGAGTACATTGCAGAGTTTCGCAGTCAGATCGCAGAGAGTAAAAGTGATTATGAGTTCTGGGAGATTTTTGATAAATCTGTCGGCATCTGTCGGGGACACTGGCATGCAGATCTGCTTGCTCCATATGCGACATTGGTAGACGGGATTACTCTTGCAGGTCAGATAGATATTATCCGGGAGACTACTGAGGGCGAACAAAATCAAAAATTAAAATACTGGGATGTGTTAGTATCGCAAGAGAATTATCAATATAAAAGTAACCGACAAGGTAAAGTGATGTCAGAAGCGATGCCGGAACTCAAAATCATAGACGAGGATACAGCAGTGATCACAGTACCTACGTTTGGATACAATGCGCAGAGAGAGAAGGCAGGGGACCTTTTTATCGAATATATGAAACAGGTATCTGATTATAAAAATGTGATTTTTGATCTAAAGGGGAACAGAGGGGGAGTCAGCTCATTTGTGTATCACAATCTGATCACTCCCAATATTGAACAGCCTTTAAAAATGAAGCAGGTAAAATTTTTCAAAATGAAGGAGGATATCGCAGCGGCAGATCGGATCCCAGATTTGGAGGGAGGACCTTGGAACTACCGCGTGGGATATCAGGAGCAGACGATTTATGCCTCCACGCCGCTTTCACAGCTGCCGGAAAAAATGAGGATAAAAAACGGTGATTATGGAAATGCGGATTATTTCAGCAGGAGTGATATTACAGTTTTTCCAAGATTTGACCACAAAATTTTAAAAGGGAAAATCTGGGTATTGACCTATCCGGAAAATTATTCTTCAGCGGAGTTATTTACAATTTTATGTAAAAACACCGGATTTGCGACACTCGTAGGAAAGCAGACAAAAGGGGATGGCGGAGGCGGCATGCCGTTTCGTTTTATACTTCCGAACAGTGGACTGGTAGGCAGTGTACAGTGTGCATGGACACTAAATGAAGACGGCACCAACAATGCAAATGAAGGTACAAGCCCTGACATTGAATCTCCGGAAGGGGAAACACCGTTAGAAACTTGTCTGAGAGTGATCGAGGAAGCGGAAGAAAACGAGTAGGGTTAAGGGTAGGATCATAGACAAAATTATCACAGAAAAGAAGAGAATACTATGAAAAGAAAAATAAGAAATGGATTTTTATATCTTGGAATAATGGGATTGGCGATATCCGGCTGTCAATCGGCAGATCAGAAACAGCATACTGCAGATGGAACAGCAAGTCAGCAGGAAGTTGACCGACAAGAGAAACATAAGAAGAAACAAGACAAAAAAGAAATCTGGATTGAAAACCCGCTGTCAGAAAAAGACCGTGCATATGTTGAGGGACAGAGTCAGATGAACAATGGGGAGAGTGAGATGTATCTCAATGCAATCGTTCCGTGTGAGCCACTGAATCTGACAAGAGAGCAGAAGCTGGAGGACTTTGATTTCTTCTGGAATACGATCCGGGATAAGGTGTACTGTCTGGAAGAAGATTTTGCGGCGGCAGGCGTAGACTATGAAGCATACATCGCAGGATTCCGGGAGCAGGCAGCACAGAGTGAGAATGACTATGAGTTTTGGCGCATTCTGGAAGATTCGAAACAGATGTGCAGAGGATGGCATATCAATCTGGTATCGCCGTATTCCGCATTGATAGAGTCGCTGAATGACGTCGGGGAAATCAATATGATCAGAAAGACTACCGGAGATGAGCAGAAGCGAAAACTGAAATACTGGGACGTACTTTTATCACAGAATGATTATCAGTATAAGAGCAGCAGACAGAAGATGCTTATGGCAGAGCCGATGCCGGAATTGAAGATCATAGATGATCAGACGGCGGTCATTACAGTTCCTACTTTTGGATATGCGACGCAGATGGAGAAGGCGGGGAATCTTTATATAGAATACATGAAGCAGGTGTCGGATTATGAAAATGTTATTTTCGATCTGAAAGGAAATCGTGGAGGAATCAGCAGATTTATATACCACAATCTGATTGCTCCGAATATTGACGAACCTCTGAACAGCACAAATCTGAGATTTTTCAAAATGGGAGAAGATATCGCTGATGCCGAACTGATCCCTGCCACTGAAGGAGGACCGTGGACTTATCAGTTTGGTTATCGAAAAGATACGATCTATGAATCTGCGCCACTTTCCGAGCTGCCGAAGGAAGTGAAGATGGAAAACAGCGATTATGGAAATGCAGATTATTTCGTAAGAACGGATGTTTCTGTTCTCCCGAGATATGATCATAAGATTCTGAAAGGAAATTTATGGGTATTGACCTATCCGGAAAATTATTCCGCGTCAGAAGAATTTGTTTCTTTCTGCAAAGATACGGGATTTGCAACACTGGTAGGAGAACAGACGAAAGGGGATGGAGGCGGAGGCATGGCACTGCGTTTTGTACTCCCAAACAGTGGATTGATCGGAAGCGTGCAAAGTCTCTGGACATTAAATGAAGATGGAACAAATAATAGTATAGAAGGAACGAAGCCGGATATCGAATCTCCGAAAGGAGAGACACCGCGGGAGACTTGCCTGAAAGTGATAGAGGAGTCTTAGTGTGTTTTATTTGACAGCGGTTTCCGGAACGTGAATGGAACGAAACCCTGGCATGGCAGTTATCCCGCAGCTGCTGTGCCAGGGTTTACAAAAATTTTATAAATGTTTATAAGCGTTTTGGTGTATTTAACAAGGTGACATGCTATAATAATGAAGTCAGAATGAGGCAATCATAGAAAGTATATAGAACAAGAGGTTGGACACGATGAAATTAAAGACACGTTTGGTCATTGCTTTTATGACTATCATTATTTTGCCGGTGCTCTTGACGAGTGCCGTATTTTGTGGATTCGCACAACTTCAGATTCGTTCGATCGAGAAGACATATGGAATTACGGGGACGACCTATGAAGCACTGTTGAACAGTGTGCAGGTTCCGAGCCGCATTACGAAAGAAGCATATCATGAGTTAGAGAAGGTGGCAGATACGGATCCGGGGAAGCTTGAAGATGCTTCCTATCTGGAACAGTTTAACCAGAGGCTCCGGCAGAAAGGATCCTATCTTCTTGTGAGGAAGGATGATATTATCATCTATATGGGAGAAGATCCGCAGAAGACGGAGGCAGTGATCTCTGATCTTCCGGCTTATGAGGAGTACAATGCAGATTCGGAGAATGGCGTATATATCGGCGGAGAGGCGCAGGTACTTGTGAAACAGGTTGATTTTGTCAGTGATGACGACAATAAGTGCAGTGCATTTATTGTGACGGATGTGACAAGTATGCTGCCGGAAGTGTCACAATTTTTAAAAGATATTCTCGTGGCGGTGATCGTCATCCTTGTCATCACCGGGGCGCTGCTTGTCGTTTGGATTTATAGGGGAATCAAGATTCCGCTTGTGAAGATGCAGAAAGCGACGAAGAATATTAAAGAGGGAAATCTGGATTTTTGCCTGGTTCCGGATACAGACGATGAACTTGGACAGCTTTGTCAGGATTTTGAGGAGATGCGGAAGCGCTTGAAAGACAATGCCGAGGAGAAGCTTGCCTATGATAAGGAGAGCAAGGAGCTGATCAGCAATATTTCCCATGATCTGAAGACGCCGATCACAGCGATCAAGGGATATGTGGAAGGAATCATGGATGGCGTGGCAGATACGCCGGAGAAGATGGAGAAGTATATCCGGACGATTTATAATAAGGCAAATGAGATGGATCTTCTGATCAATGAGCTGACGCTTTACTCCAAGATTGATACGAATCGAATTCCATACAACTTTACAACACTGTCGGTCAATGAATATTTCGATGACTGTGCGGAAGACCTGAAGCTGGAGCTGGAGCAGAGAGATGTGGAGTTTGGATATTTTAATTATGTGGAGGAAGATATCCGCATCATTGGGGATGCAGAGCAGTTAAAACGAGTGATCAATAATATTGTGACCAATTCTTTGAAATACATGGATAAGAAAAGGGCGCGTATCAATCTGCGCGTGAAAGATGTCGGTGATTTTATTCAGGTGGAGCTGGAGGATAACGGCAAGGGAATCGCGGCAAAGGATCTGCCGAATATCTTTGACCGTTTTTATCGGACAGATTCATCGAGAAATTCTTCTAAAGGTGGAAGCGGTATCGGACTCTCTATCGTGAAGAAGATCATCGAGGAGCATGGCGGTAAGATTTGGGCGACGAGCAGAGAGGGAACAGGAACGGTCATGTATTTTGTGATCAGAAAATATCAGGAGGTACCGGTAAATGAGTAGAATATTAATCGTAGAAGATGAAGAAGCGATCGCAGATCTGGAGAGAGATTATCTGGAACTGAGCGGATTTGAGGTGGAAGTTGCAAATGACGGAGAGACAGGGCTTGAGAAGGCGCTGACGGACCAGTTTGATCTGGTCATTCTCGACCTGATGCTTCCGGGTGTGGATGGATTTGAAATCTGCAGGGAAGTGCGCCAGAAGAAGAATACGCCGATCATCATGGTCTCTGCGAAGAAGGATGATATTGATAAGATCCGGGGACTCGGGCTCGGGGCAGATGATTATATGACAAAACCATTCAGTCCGAGTGAACTTGTAGCGAGAGTCAAGGCGCATCTTGCAAGATATGAGCGTCTGATCGGAAGCAATGCACAGACAAATGACATCATTGAGATCCGCGGACTGAAGATCGATACGACAGCGAGAAGAGTATGGGTCAATGGAGAGGAGAAGGCGTTTACAACGAAGGAATTTGATCTCTTGACCTTTCTTGCAGGCCATCCAAATCATGTGTACACAAAGGATGAGCTGTTCAGTGAAATCTGGGATATGGAATCGATTGGGGATATTGCGACTGTGACGGTCCATATCAAGAAGATTCGGGAGAAGATCGAGTATGACACTTCTAAGCCGCAGTACATTGAGACAATCTGGGGTGTGGGATACCGATTTAAAGTATAAGAGAAGAAAAGAAGAGTCAGAGTCCGAAAAGCGGGCTGACAGTAAAAGGATGGGATTCCTGTGCCTCTCGGCATAGGGATTCTTTTTTTGGGACTGTTATCTTTTTGGGAAATGTAGTATAATTGATTCTAAAAGTATAGAGGGAGAAGAGGAAAAGAAAATGTTTAAATGGAAAGAAAAAAGTGTGAGGATGAGCACGATGCAAATGCTTGCGGCAGGATTCTTGCTCGTGATCATGATCGGCGGAATACTTCTCTGGCTTCCGGTCTGTAATCAAGAGCCGATTGCATTTACAGACGCACTTTTTACATCGACATCGGCAGTGTGTGTGACGGGGCTTATGACGATTGTTCCGGCAGCACAGTTTACATTTCTTGGCAAGGTGATCTTACTTGTTCTGATACAGATCGGGGGGCTGGGAGTTGTCGCAGTATCGACGTTCTTTCTTGTTGTGATTGGCAGGAAGATCACGGTAAAAGAGCGTGTGATGATTCAGGAGACGTACAACATGGATTCGCTGTCCGGTATGGTAAAATGGATTTTGCGGATACTGAAGGGGACGTTTCTTGTGGAAGCAATCGGGGCAGTTCTCTTCGCGTTTCAGTTTGTTCCGGAGTATGGTTTTTTTAGAGGGATTGGATATAGTGTGTTTCATTCTATCTCCGCATTTTGTAATGCGGGAATTGATATACTGGGAGCAGACAGCTTTGCGGCATATTCCAGGAATCCGCTGGTCAATCTGACGACGATGACACTGATCGTCGCAGGAGGTATCGGTTATACCGTATGGTTTGACATCACTGATAATATTAGAAGATTCCGCCAAAAAGGTGAGAGAAGACGCGGGATGTTTAAGACTTTAACATTGAACTCCAAGGTTGCCCTCACGATGACGGCAATTCTGATTACGACAGGTACAGTCAGTTTTCTGTTTTTAGAGTTCTCAAATCCGGATACACTTGGGGAATTTTCTTTTGGAGAGAAGGTCATGGGAGCGGCATTTCAGTCGGTCACAACGAGGACAGCCGGATTTTTCACAGTGCCTCAGGGAGATTTAAGGGAAGAGTCTGTTTTTATTTCCTGTCTTTTGATGTTTGTCGGAGGTTCTCCGGCAGGTACCGCCGGCGGTGTGAAGACAACGACAATCGCAATGCTTTTTCTTACAGCAGTTACGGTGGTAAAGGGGAATAAGGATACGGAGTGTTTCGGAAGAAGGATTCCGGAAGAAAATATCCGGACAGGGATTTCCGTTGTACTCATGTCTTTTACAATCTTAATGGTGGGGACCATAGCAGTTTCTATCATTGAATCTGCGGGATTTTTGGATATTCTGTTTGAGACGACGTCGGCGATCGGAACGGTAGGCCTTTCCACGGGATTGACCCCGGCGCTCCACACGGCAAGTAAATTTGTGATCATGATCTTAATGTACGCAGGACGAATCGGGCCTGTCACAATGGCTCTGGCATTTGGATTGAAGAAAAATCCGATGAGCCAGATCAGACAGCTGCCGGCGAAACGATTGATGATCGGATAGGAGGATAGGAGAAAATGAAAAAGCAATATGCAGTATTTGGTCTTGGAAAATTTGGATCCAGTGTGGCAGTGACACTGGAAAAACTTGGATGTGAGGTGATCGCGGTAGATCTTGCGGAAGAAAAAGTACAGGATATCGCAGACCAGGTATCTTATGCGATGCGCGCGGATCTGCACGATACAGGGGTGATCCAGTCACTGGGACTTCGGAATCTCGACGGTGCAGTCGTGGCGATCGCCGATAACATGGAATCCAGCATTATGGCTACGATTTTGTCAAAAGAAGCAGGAATTCCGTATGTGCTTGCAAAGGCACAGGATGAACTTCATGCCTCCATCTTAAGAAGGGTAGGTGCCGATGCGATCGTATTTCCGGAGATGGAGATGGGAAGAAGGGTTGCAAAAAATCTGGTATCCACGAATTTTGCAGACTGGATTGAGCTGTCACCGGATTATAGCATCGTAGAGACAAGGGTGCCGGAAAAATGGATCGGGAAGACTTTGCGTGAACTCCGTATCCGTGAGCGTTATGGATTTAACGTAGTCGGTATCAAAAAGAATGAGAAGGTTGACGTCAATGTCGGACCGGAGAAGCCGCTGGAAGAAGGCAGTATTATGATTTTCATCGGAAGCAATGAAATGCTGAATAAATACAAAGGGGAATAAGTATGATTACAAGCACATCAAATGCGAGAGTGAAGGAACTGGTGCAGCTCCAGAAAAAAAGCAAGCTGCGAAATGAACAGGGTGTCTTTCTCGTGGAAGGGATCAAGATGTACCAGGAGATTCCGCAGGAACAGCTTGTGAAGGTCTATGTGTCAGAGACATTTGCGGACAAGCATAAAGCAGAGATCAGTGGGCTGAAAGACCGGAGGAAGCTGGAATATTTGACGGATCATGTCTTCCAATATGTTTCTGATACAAAGACACCACAAGGAATCCTCTGTGTCGTACGCCAGTCATCCCACTGTCTGGAGGAGATCTTAGAGGCGGAGGATGCGCATCTTCTTGTGCTGGACAACCTTCAGGATCCCGGGAATCTCGGAACGATCATCCGGACGGCAGAAGGGGCAGGGGTGACCGGAGTCCTCATCAGTAAGGAGAGTGTAGATATCTACAATCCCAAAGTGATCCGTTCGACGATGGGCTCTATTTACCGTGTTCCGTTTACTTATGTGGAAGACTTGAAAGAAACGATCGGAAAATTAAAGAGACACGGTATTTGCACTTATGCGGCACACCTTGATGGGAAAAACAGTTATGACAAGGAAGACTATACGAAAAAGACAGCATTTTTGATTGGAAATGAGGGGAATGGACTGCGGAAAGAAGTTGCGGATCTGGCAGATACCTGGATCCGGATTCCGATGCAGGGGCAGGTAGAATCGTTGAATGCGGCGATCGCCACATCGGTGCTGATGTTTGAAGCTGCAAGGCAGAGAAGGAACCGGGGATAAAAAAGAACCGGAGAGAGACAAAGTTCCAGAGCAAAGGGAAAACAGAATAGAGAAAACATGCAAGGATAGCAGTGAATCTTAGGGCAATTCCAAAAGATTCACTGTTTTTTTGATTGCACGGAAAATTCATCCGGCACCGCGTGGGAGGCGTAGGTAAAGGGATGTGATATATGAAAGGAGAAAATTTCCAGAGCAGAAAAGTTGACAAATGCAAGAAAAGCTGTTAGGATGTGTCTACAAACAAAATGTAACAAGTTTGTAACAAATGTAATAAAAATGAATCAAAAGAGTATAATATAATTAACTTTTAATTCGTTTTATTGCAAAATCAGGAGGAAAAGTATGAGAAAAGAGAATAAGAAGATGCTGGCGGTGGCTCTGTCTGCCATCTGTGTGATATCAGTGGCAGGAATTGACGGGAGTATCTCTGTGGCATCAACTGAAACTCGGCAGACTGACAGTATAGAGAAAACACAGACGATTTCATCGGCACTGGCATCGGCGCTGGAGCGGATACCGGAGGTTGCGGCAGTTGCAGTGTCCACACAGGAGTGGAACCAGAAGGCAGTATCAAACGTGGATGGGGAGATCGACGTACTGCTTGCAGGGGAAGAAGGAAGCGAAGTCGTTGGAAAATTATACCACAACACGATCGTGAATGTGGAAGAAAAAGGGGTTGTATGGACGAAAGTTTCCGCAGATGAGGTAAACGGATATGTGAAGAGCGATTCACTGGCGTTTGGAACGGATGCAGTCAAGAGGGCAGACCAGGTATGCCCGGTTGTTGAAAAGCCGGCCGAGCAAAGCGGGGAAATTGTCCGGATAAGAGAGTCTGCACCGGCAAAGACGCTGGCACAGATTGAAGAAGAGCAGAGAGCGGCAGAGCAGGCGGCGGAAGAGGCAAGAAAGGCCGAGGAAGCGCAAAAGAAAGCCGAGGAAGAGGCAGCAGCGGCGGCGCAGGCACAGCAGGAAGCACAGGCGGCGCAGGCTTCGCAGCAAATTGTGACAGCGGCGACGAGCGACGAACAGGCATTGCTGGCAGCGCTGATCTTCTGTGAGGCAGGAGGAGAACCGTACGAAGGGCAGGTTGCAGTCGGGGCAGTTGTCATGAACCGTGTCCGAAGCGGCATTTTCCCAAATACGATCACAGAAGTCATCTACCAGAGCGGGCAGTTCGGACCGGCGATCACCGGGAAGCTTGACGCGGTGCTTGCCGATGGGCGGACAACAGCAAGCTGCTATCAGGCGGCGGCAGATGCCCTGGCGGGAGCCAATCCGATCGGGGATGCACTTTACTTTGGAAACGGTGATTACGGACAGCTGATCGGAAATCACTGGTTCCACTAAAAAAGAAAACAGGGGAGTATAGAAAAATGTCTGGAATCCTGCGAACATATGAAACCATGGGCGCAGGGAACCAGGCATTTTTTATTTTAATCGGAGGCGGAGAATCCCGCATGCGAGATTCTTTGTTTCAAGTAATAGATTCCGCAGATAAATTCATAGACAATACCTATAAGTTTATAAAAAATAGCAATTTGACTTCGCTTTAAAACGACTATATCATCTTAAGTAAAGGTCGAAATATGGAGGGAAACAGCATGGAAGTGATTAAAGAATTGCCAGAGGTATTTGAAGAGTTCGCGGAACAGCGCAAAAATTCTTTTTTGGCGGTAAAGAAACTGAAAGATCAGGGGATTCCGGTAGTCGGAGCATATTGTACTTATTTTCCAAAGGAAATCGCAATGGCAATGGGGGCAGCGACAGTCGGGTTATGTTCGACATCGGATGAGACCATTACGGAAGCCGAGAAGGATCTTCCGAAGAACTTATGTCCACTGATCAAATCCAGTTATGGATTTGCAAAGGCAGATAAATGTCCGTTCTTCTACTTCTCAGATGTGGTAGTTGGAGAAACTACCTGTGACGGAAAAAAGAAGATGTATGAATATATGTCAGAATTTAAGGATGTATTTCTCATGGAACTGCCGAACACACAGAGCGGGGAAGCGCTGAAGCTGTGGAAGAGTGAGATCATCCGGTTCAAAGAGTATTTGGAGAAAAAATTTGAGGTGACGATCACCGAAGATGATATCCGCAGAGCAATCCGTGAGGAGAATAAGGTCCGCAGATCCTTAAAGAGATTTTACGAGGTGATGCAGCATGATCCGGCACCGATCACAGGTATGGATCAGTTTAAGGTGCTCTATGGAAGTGGATTCAAATTTGACAGAACAGCAATTCCGGCAGAGGTGGATGGAATTGTTGAGAAAATCGAGAGAGAATATGCAGAAGGAAAGATGCTGAATCGAAGACCGAGAATCCTTCTGACCGGATGTCCGGTAGGCGGAGCGACAGAAAAGGTGATCAAAGCGATCGAGGATAACGGCGGTGTCGTTGTGACTTATGAGAACTGCAGTGGTGCAAAGTCTATCGACAAGCTGGTCGATGAGGAGAATCCGGATGTCTATGATGCACTTGCAAGAAGATATATTGATATCGGATGCTCTGTTATGACACCGAATCCGAACAGACTGAAACTGCTGGATCGTCTGATCGATGAGTATAAGGTGGACGGAGTTGTGGAGATGACACTTCAGGCATGTCATACATATAATGTAGAGACACTGGGGATCCGGCGTTTTGTCAATGAGAAAAAGGGGATTCCTTACATCAATGTAGAGACAGACTATTCGCAGGCAGACATCGGACAGCTCAATACAAGGATCACGGCATTCCTGGAGATGCTGTAACATGTCGGAAGAGGTAAGAAACGTGAATTATGTAGGGATTGATATTGGTTCCACGGCATCCAAAGTGGTAGTAAGAGGTGCATCTGATATGCAGTTTGTGCTTCCGACAGGGTGGAGCAGCAAAGAGACAACACAGACGATCAAAGAGAAGTTAAAGGAAAAGAATGTCGATGTTCTGGAAGAGCAGACGAAAGTGGTTGCGACAGGATATGGGCGTGTTGCAGTAGATTTCGCTGATTATGTGATCACAGAGATTACCTGTCATGCGAGAGGCGGCAGAGAACTGGCGGGAGGTGACTGCACCGTCATCGATGTCGGGGGACAGGATACGAAAGTAATTCTGATTGAGAATGGAATGGTCCAGGATTTCCTGATGAATGACAAATGTTCGGCGGGAACCGGAAAATTTTTGGAGATCATGGCAAATAGGCTGGGTGTGACACTCCAGGAACTTTTTGATCTGGCAGAGAAAGGAACGGTGCTGCCGATCAGTTCACTCTGCACTGTCTTTGCGGAGTCCGAGGTAATCAACTATATCGGGGAAGGAAGAAGCAGAGAGGACATTGCGGCAGGTGTTGTGGATTCTGTCGTGACAAAAGTGGCACAGCTTGCCATGAGAAAAGCGATGGCGGACCGTGTGATTCTGACAGGAGGACTGAGCCACAGTTCTTATTTTACCAAGCGGCTGTCAGAACAGATCGGGAAGAATGTGGAGTCGACTGCAGACGGAAGATATGCAGGAGCACTCGGCGCGGCGATTCTCGCGGAGGAGAAATCAAAAAGAGGGAGATAGAGGAACACCAGCTTTGCCAAAAAGAAAAATGGTGTATTTGTAAGAGGAAGAGAGCAAATAAGAGCGACAGAAAATTCTGTATTTCACACAAAAAAGATACCTAAATTAAGCGGGTATCTTTTTTGTATCTGACTATTGTATTTAGAAGAAAATTATAGTAAGATAAGGAAAATACAAAACAAAATAGATTCTGTCTAAAGGTAAGACGGATCGCTGAAAGGGGGACTTTCTATGTATTATACAACGGGAAGTAGTATCACGACGATGGTGCTCGGCATTGTTTTTCTTATCATTATTGTAGGGCTTCTTATCTCGTGCGTGAAAATCGTGCCGCAGGCGCAGGCAATGGTTGTCGAAAGGCTGGGCGCTTACAAGACGACATGGGGTGTAGGATTCCATATCAAAGTACCGATCATTGAGAAGATCGCAAGAAAGGTAGACTTAAAGGAACAGGTTGTAGATTTTGCACCTCAGCCGGTCATTACGAAGGATAATGTTACGATGCAGATCGATACAGTTGTGTTCTACCAGATCACAGATCCGAAGCTGTTCTGCTACGGAGTTGCCAATCCGATCATGGCGATCGAGAATCTGACAGCGACAACACTCCGTAATATCATCGGTGATCTGGAACTGGATGAGACACTGACATCCAGAGAGACGATTAACACGAAGATGCGAGCCTCTCTCGATGTTGCAACAGACCCTTGGGGGATCAAGGTCAACCGTGTAGAGTTGAAGAATATCATTCCTCCGGCTGCGATCCGTGATGCGATGGAGAAGCAGATGAAGGCAGAGCGTGAGAGACGTGAGGCAATTCTGAAGGCAGAAGGTGAGAAGAAGTCTACCATCCTTGTGGCAGAAGGTAACAAGGAATCCGCGATCCTCGATGCAGAGGCAGAGAAGCAGGCCGCCATTCTTCGTGCGGAAGCTCAGAAAGAGAAGATGATCCGTGAGGCAGAAGGTGAGGCAGAGGCAATTCTCAAAGTACAGAAAGCCAACGCAGACGGTATCCGTTTCCTGAAAGAGGCGGGAGCAGATGAGGCGGTGCTGACGATGAAGAGCCTTGAGGCGTTTGAGAAGGCATCTGACGGAAGAGCAACGAAGATCATCATCCCTTCGGAGATCCAGGGCATTGCAGGACTTGTCAAGTCTGTTACAGAGATTGCAAAGACAGAGAAAGAGAAATAAAAAAGGAAAGTCATAAGAGAAAGGTGGCTGCTGCAAAAGAATTTGCGGCGGCCCCTTCGCTTTCCATCTGGCAGGAGGGAATTGTGTGAGACCGGTGATAGATCTTGACAAAACATATGGAATTGTATTTGACGGGGGAGGCGCAAGAGGGGCATACCAGATCGGCGCGTGGAAGGCGATGCGGGAAGCCGGTGTGAAGATCAGTGCGGTGGCAGGCACATCGGTAGGAGCCCTGAATGGTGCGCTTGTCTGCATGGGAGACATGGAGAGGGCAGAGGAAATCTGGGAGAAGATCACTTTTTCGAGAGTGATGGACGTGGACGATCAGATCATGGAGGAATTGTTTGACAGAAAGCTTCCGCTTCACGAGGTGATTCGTGAGATGCTTTCCGTTATAAAAAACGGAGGAGTGGATGTCACACCGCTGAGGGAGCTGATCCATGAAATGGTGGATGAAGAGAAGATCAGACGGTCGAAGACGGCATTTTATCTGCTCACATTTTCACTGTCAGATATGAAGGAGCTGGAACTCGGAATCGAAGACATCCCTGAGGGGCTTCTGGAAGATTTTCTTCTGGCGAGTGCTTATCTGCTTGGATTTAAGAATGAAGAACTGCATGGGAAGAAGTACATTGACGGAGGCGTGATCAATAATGTGCCGCTCGGAACGCTTGTCGAGCATGGGTATCAGGATATTATCGAAGTGAGGATCTTCGGTCCGGGGAGAGAGCCGCGCGTACATCTGCCCGACGATGTGACCGTCTACGAAATTGCACCGCGGGTGAAGCTTGGCAGTATTATTGAGTTTCAGGCAAAGAGAAGCAGACAGAATATGAAGATTGGATATTATGATGCGAAGCGCGTGATCTATGGACTGACAGGTACCATTTACTATATTGAACAAACGAAAGAAGAGTGGTATTATGAAAAGAAGTTTGAGGGACTGACAGAGTATGACCGGAAGGAAATTGCATTCCGGCTGAAGCTTCCCCTGCGTACAAAAGAGGCAGAATTGTATCTTGCGATGCTGGAGGCAAGCGCAAAATATCTGCGTGTTCCGAAGTACCGGATCTATACCGTGGAAGAATTATTTGATCTTGTGAAAGAGAAATATGAAAAAAGAGACAACAAAGAGTCTGTTCCATATTTTACGGAACTGCTCCTTGCGATGGGAAAGGAAGAGTAATATGAATTTAAAAGGACGTCATTTTTTAACATTGAAAGATTTTACAGCAGAAGAAATCACATACTTTCTTGATCTTGCCGCAGATCTGAAGGAGAAGAAGAAGCAGGGGATTCTGACAGAAACTCTGCGCGGAAAAAATGTGGCGCTGATCTTTGCAAAGACAAGTACCAGAACCCGCTGTTCTTTTGAGGTGGCGGCACATGATCTCGGGATGGGAACGACCTATTTGGAACCGGCTGCCTCACAGATCGGTAAGAAGGAGAGTATCAAGGACACCGCAAGAGTGCTTGGAAGAATGTTTGACGGGATCGAATACCGCGGATATGGGCAGGAGATCGTCGAGGAGCTGGCGCGGTATGCAGGTGTTCCGGTCTGGAACGGACTTACGAATGAATACCATCCGACACAGATGCTTGCAGACCTTCTGACAATCCGGGAGCATTTCGGAAGTCTGAAAGGAAGAAAACTTGTGTATATGGGGGATGCCCGCTATAATATGGGAAATTCGCTGATGATCGCCTGTGCGAAGATGGGAATGCACTTTGTGGCATGTGCGCCGGAGAAGTATTTTCCGGATGCGGCACTTGTGGAAGAATGCCGGAGATTTGCAGAGGAATCCGGTGCGACGATCACACTGACGGAGGATGTCAGTGAGGGCACAAAGGATGCGGATATTATTTACACAGATGTGTGGGTATCCATGGGAGAGCCTGACAGTGTGTGGGAAGAGCGGATCCGTGATCTGACACCTTACAAGGTAACGATGGATGTGATGAAAAATGCGGGAGAACAGGCAATCTTTCTGCACTGTCTGCCGGCATTCCACGACTGGGAGACTGAGGTCGGAAAAGAGATGGGAGAGCGTTTCCAGATCAGAGAGATGGAAGTCACAGACGAAGTGTTTGAGTCAGCACAGTCAAAGGTATTTGACGAGGCAGAGAACCGTATGCATACGATCAAAGCAGTGATGGCTGCCACTCTGGGGGCATAATCGTGAAAGCAGAGATATTGAAGATGCTCCGGGAGAGCGGCGGGTACCTCTCCGGACAGGAACTGTGCGAACGGTTCCAGGTGTCCCGGACCGCAGTCTGGAAGGTCATCTCACAGCTGAAAGAAGAAGGATATGAGATCGAGGCGGTGAGAAACAAAGGCTATCATCTCAAAGAGAGCCCGGATGTACTCTCAAAGGAGGAAATCGAAAGCAGGATCGATACACGGACGATGGGGCGATGTGTAGAATATTTTCCGGAGACGGACTCTACGAACATCCGCGCGAAGCAGGCGGCCGGCCGGGGAGCTGCGCATGGGATGCTTTTTGTGGCGGACAGGCAGAGTGCCGGAAAGGGGCGCCGGGGGCGAAGCTGGGATTCCCCGGAAGGGACTGAGATTTTTATGTCCCTGCTGTTACGGCCGAAGTTTGCTCCGGGCAAGGCGCCGATGCTGACGATTTTGATGGCGATAGCCGCGGCAGAGGCAGTAAGGGCGAAGACAGATCTTGATGTAAAGATCAAGTGGCCGAACGATCTTGTGACCGGCGGCAGGAAGATCTGCGGAATCTTGACGGAGATGAGTGCAGAGATCGATTACATCGACCATGTGGTGATCGGAGTCGGAGTGAACGTAAACCGGAAGACGTTTCCGGAAGAACTCAGGGAGAAGGCGACCTCACTTTTGCAAGAGGGAGGGGTTCCGGTAAAACGGTCAGAGCTGATCGCAGAGATCATGTGCCGCTTTGAGAAGCTTTATGAGCAGTTTGAAAAAGAGCAGAGTCTTCACTTTGTGCAGCAGAGATACAATGAGCAGTCGGTAAACTGCGGACAGAAAGTGACTGTTCTGGAGCCGCAAAGAAACTGGGACGGGCTTGCTCTTGGAATCAATGAAGCGGGAGAGCTGCTTGTGGAAAATGAAGCGGGAGAGATTCTTACGGTTTATGCCGGCGAAGTATCTGTGCGCGGAATTTACGGATATGTGTAAAGGTATAGAGACATATCAATCAATTTAGAAAAATGGAGTAACAAAAGATGTACGAAGACAAAGTAGTATTGTGCGGGGCGAACTCGTATGAAAAGAAATATTATCTGAATCCGGACTTTGAGGCGCTGCCGCAGGAGATCCAGGATGAACTGAAAATCATGTGTGTACTTTATACAGAAGATGTTGGAGGGATTCTCACACTTGTATTTGAGGAGGACGGGACACTCTGCCTTGAAGTGACAACAGAGGATTTTGACCCGATGTTCGATGAGATCGGAAGCAAGCTCAAGATCAAAGAGATACAGCAGACAAAAGAGGAGTTGTTAAGATCACTGGAGCTTTACTATAAAGTATTTTTCTTAGGAGAAGCAATTTAATGTTATTAGTTATAGATGTTGGAAATACAAACATTACACTGGGTGTATATAAGGAAGAAAAGCTGGAAGCGAAATTCAGAATGACGACAAAGCTTCCGAGAACGTCAGATGAGTATGGGATTTCCCTGTGTGATCTGATTGAACATCAGGGGTTTGAGATCCGGCAGATCGATGCAGTCATCATCGCCTCTGTTGTGCCGGATATCATGCACTCTCTGACAAGTGCGATCATCAAATATCTGGATGTCTATCCGCTTGTCGTCTCAAGAGAGATCGAGACAGGGATCAAGATCGGGATGGACAACCCGCGTATGGGACCGGACCGGATCGTTGATGCAGTCGCTGCATATGAAAAATACGGAGGTCCGGTGATCGTCGTCGATTTCGGGACAGCCACGACCTATGATGTGATCGCGGAGGATGGATCCTTTATGGGAGGATGCATTGCAACCGGAATCCGTACGTCCGCACGGGCGCTCTGGGGAGGAGCGGCGATGCTGCCGGAGATTGAGATCAAGAAGCCGGATGTGATCATGGGGCAGGAGACGATCACAAGTATGCAGGCGGGACTTGTATACGGCTATATCGGACAGACAGAATACATTGTCCAGAAGATGAAAAAAGAAGCAGGGCTGGAGAATGTAAAAGTCATCGCGACCGGAGGACTTGGCAAGATCATCGTCACGGAGACGGATGTGTTTGACGCTTATGACCAGAACCTGACACTGGACGGTCTTCGGATCCTGTACGAGAAGAATAAGAGATAAAAAGCAGAAAGGAAAGAGATGATACACGAAAACAGATTGAAAATAGGGACAGTAGAGTTGGAGAATCCATACATACTGGCACCGATGGCAGGAGTGACCGACCTGCCTTTTCGCTTGCTCTGCAAGGAGCAGGGAGCAGGTCTTCTCTGTATGGAGATGGTCAGTGCGAAGGCAATCCAGTACAAGAATAAAAATACGCAGGATCTCCTTCGCATCCATGAAGAAGAACGGCCGGTTTCCCTCCAGCTGTTCGGTTCTGAGCCGGATACCATCAGTGAGATTGCAAAGCAGATCGAGGAACTTCCCTTTGCGATCCTAGATATCAATATGGGATGCCCGGTGCCGAAGATCGTCAAAAACGGAGAAGGCTCTGCGCTGATGAAACAGCCAAAGCTTGTCTATGAGATTGTGAGCAAGACCGCGAAGGCGATCAAAAAGCCGGTCACTGTTAAGATCCGGAAAGGATTTGACGATTCCTGCATCAATGCAGTGGAAATTGCAAAGATAATTGAGGAGGCGGGCGGCGCCGCGGTGGCAGTCCATGGCCGGACGAGAGAGCAGTATTATTCCGGGCAAGCAGACTGGGAGATCATAAGGAAAGTGAAAGAGGCGGTGTCGATCCCGGTTATTGGAAATGGAGATGTGATTTCAGCGGAGGATGCCGTGCGGATGCAGGAACTGACAGGGTGTGACGGGGTGATGGTAGGAAGAGGAGCACAGGGAAATCCGTGGATCTTCCGCGAGCTGGCCGAATACGGACGGACCGGAAACATTCCGTCTCGCCCATCACCGGAAGAATTAAAGGAGACCATGCTTCGCCACGCGAGACTTCAGATCGAGTATAAAGGGGATTATCTCGGGATCCGGGAGATGCGGAAACACGTCGGATGGTACACGACCGGATTAAAAGGAGCGGCGGCTTTGCGGGCAGAAATCAACCAGGTGCAAAGTTACGAGGAATTGGAACAATTACTTGGAAACAAATTGACATTATAGGCAAAAACATGTATAATGTTGAAATTGTGAAAATAGAATTATTTTACAGAAAATATTCGCTGAAAAGCTGACAAATAATAGGGGAATGTTATAAGCATACAAGGAGGTAATATGCAATGGCAGACAAAAAAACAATACTTACTTACGCAGGGTTAAAGGCGCTGGAAGAAGAGCTGGAGAACCTCAAAGTAGTAAAACGTAAGGAAGTTGCAGCAAAGATCAAAGAGGCAAGAGAACAGGGTGACCTATCAGAGAATGCAGAGTACGATGCTGCAAAAGACGAACAGAGAGATATCGAAGCAAGAATCGAAGAGATAGAGAAGATTTTAAAGAACGCAGAAGTGGTTGTAGAAGATGAAGTAGATTTTGACAAGATCAATATCGGATGTTCTGTGCTCGTATATGACAAGGAATTTGACGAAGAAATCCAGTTTAAGATCGTAGGTTCCACAGAGGCGAACAGTCTTCAGGGAAAAATCTCCAACGAATCTCCGGTAGGACAGGCACTGCTTGGCAAGAAAGTCGGAGATGAGATCGAAGTGGAGACACAGGCAGGCGTTATGGAGTACAAAGTGTTAAAAATAGAAAGAGCAAACTAAGGAGTGAGAGAAGTGGCTGAACAGAAGAAGGTACAGGAGCAGGACGTAAACCAGCTCAGACAGGTACGCCGGGAGAAACTGGCAGACTTGCAGGCAAGTGGAAATGACCCGTTCGTCATTACAAATTATGATGTGACACATCACAGCATGGATATCAAAGACCATTTTGAAGAGATGGAAGGAAAAGACGTAGCGATCGCAGGACGTATTATGTCCAAACGTGTGATGGGAAAAGCGTCTTTCTGCAATGTTCAGGATTTACAGGGAAACATCCAGTCTTATGTCGCAAGAGATAACATCGGAGAGGAAGCTTACAAGGCGTTCAAGAAGATGGACATCGGTGACATCGTCGGAATCAAAGGAGATGTCTTCCGCACAAAGATGGGAGAGATTTCTATCCACGCACAGGAAGTGACATTGTTATCGAAGAGTCTTCAGATCCTTCCTGAGAAATTCCACGGTCTGACAAACACAGATTTACGTTACCGTCAGAGATATGTAGACCTGATTATGAATCCGGACGTCAAAGATACATTTATCAAGCGTTCTAAGATTCTCAGCGCGATCAGAAAATACTTAGACGGACAAGGATTTATGGAAGTAGAAACTCCGATCCTCGTTTCCAATGCAGGAGGAGCAGCAGCAAGACCGTTCGAGACACATTTTAATGCACTCAATGAAGATTTTAAGCTGCGTATCTCACTGGAGTTATATTTAAAGAGACTGATCGTCGGCGGTATGGAACGTGTCTATGAGATTGGACGAGTATTCCGCAACGAGGGACTGGATACAAGACACAACCCGGAATTTACACTGATGGAATTATATCAGGCATATACAGATTACAACGGAATGATGGATCTGACAGAAAATCTCTACCGCTTTGTAGCACAGGAAGTTCTCGGAACAACAAAGATCACTTACGGTGGAGTAGAGATGGATCTCGGAAAACCGTTCGAGAGAATCACAATGGTAGATGCAGTGAAGAAATACGCCGGCATCGACTGGAACGAAGTGGAAACACTCAAAGAAGCAAGAGCACTTGCAAAAGAGCATAAAGTAGAGTTTGAAGAGCGCCACAAGAAAGGTGATATTCTCGCGCTGTTCTTTGAGGCATTCGTAGAAGAGCATCTGATCCAGCCGACATTTGTCATGGATCACCCGATCGAGATTTCTCCACTGACAAAGAAGAAACCGGAGAATCCAGAATATACAGAACGTTTCGAGTTCTTCATGAACGGATGGGAGATGGCAAACGCATACTCAGAATTAAACGACCCGATCGATCAGAGAGCACGTTTCAAAGCACAGGAAGAACTGCTTGCACAGGGTGATGAGGAAGCGAACACAACAGACGAAGACTTCCTCAATGCACTGGAGATCGGTATGCCTCCGACAGGTGGTATCGGATTCGGAATTGACAGAATGTGCATGCTTCTCACAGATTCCGCAGCAATCAGAGACGTTCTCCTGTTCCCGACAATGAAGTCACAGGGTGCAGCGAAGAATGAGGCAAACAACGCTGCACAGTCAACTCCAGTAGCTGCAAAAGTAGTTGTTCCAGTAGAAGAAACAGCTGCACCAGCGAAGGTTGAGATCGATTTCTCTAATGTAGAAGTAGAACCATTATTTGAAGATATGGTTGATTTCGATACATTTAGCAAGTCAGATTTCCGTGCTGTAAAGGTTAAAGAATGTGAAGCAGTTCCGAAGTCTAAGAAGCTTTTGAAGTTCGTATTAGATGATGGAAGTGGCGAAGATCGCGTGATTTTAAGCGGTATTCACGATTATTACGAGCCGGAAGAGCTGGTTGGAAAGACATTGCTTGCAATCACAAACCTTCCTCCACGTAAGATGATGGGAATTGATTCCTGCGGTATGATTATCTCCGCTACACACCTTGTAGAGGGAAGAGAAGGACTTAATGTTCTCATCCTTGATGACAAGATTCCGGCAGGAGCGAAATTATACTAAGACAGTGAAAATCGTTCACGATTGACAACAAATTTGTAGTGATTGTTGAGGGCACTTTTTGAAAGAAAAAATCTTTCAGAGAGTGCCCTTTTTTGACTTTATAGGAAGACCGACTACGGCGCTCTCTTGAATTTGTAAAGGCAGTAACAGAGAGTGAAAATTAACTGGAAAACATTTAGAAAACAGTTGCTAAAACAGGAAATATTGGATACTATAATAATATAAAGATAAAATATTGATAAAATTATGATAAGGAGGATTATATGATACAGATAAGACCAGTTTCTGATTTAAGAAATAAATTCCCTGAAATTGAAAAAGCTGTTGGAAGTGGGGATCCAGTATATTTGACAAAAAATGGTCATGGTGCAATGGTTGTGTTGAGTTTAGATGCCTATTCTAGACTTACTGACAGTGTTGAGACAGCATTAGATGAAGCGGACAAATTTGCTGCAGAAAACACTACAAGATATACACATGAAGAAGTTTTTTCAGGTCTTCGGAGGAAACTAAATGTCTGATACAAAATATGAATTAAGATATTTACCGCTTTTCTATTAGGACTTAGAAGAAAAGTTAATGTATATTGCAGAAAACCTAAAAAATAAGCAAGCGGCAAATGATTTATTGGATGCTGTTGAAAATGCAATATTAGAAAGATTGCCAAATGCAGAATCATTTGAACCATATTATTCCCCGAAGGAAAGACGTTATAATTATTATCGGATCTATGTAAACAATTATGTTGTTTATTATGTTGTGATAGATGATGAAGGTCCTGATAAAATTATGGAAGTAAGGCGATTTTTATATAATAAACAAAACAGGGAAGAGTTGATTTAAAGAAAACATAAAATTAGATAAAAGTGTTAGAGCATGTAGAAATCGACTCCTAATATTTACAAAAAGTTTGTCTCACTAAGCACCACAGACGAATATTTTCAAGTTTCGGACTATGGAGAAACTTATTCGTTCTCTGTCTGGGGCAGACGATACTTTTGGACAGCTGCTCTCTTGCGGCGGCTCTTGCCAGACTACCGGAACAGTAAGAATTTCAAGTGTATGAAAATCAGGACAGTTTTCTAGAAGAGATTTTAGAGAACTGTCTTTTTATAGTTATTTTTATAACTTTTGTGCGTCTACGTTGAAAATGAAAATTGTTTTCATATTGACTTTCTGAGATGAAATTGGTATAATATGAGAATAATTTTCAAATTATAGAGGATACAGGAAGGAGGAAAAAAGTGTACACGAAAAAGCAGAGACATACAGCAGTATTTATAGCCTTGTTGATAGCCGCAGTGACTCTTTTTTCGCTGCTCTTCCTTGTAAAAGAGATAGATCACAAATGTGCAGGAACGGACTGTCAGATCTGCAGTGTGATCCAGCAGGCAAAACAGATCCTCAGACATCTCGGAGGCGCTGACTTTCACAGTACGGAGGGGCTTCTCATCGTACAGTACAGTATGGTGCTTTCTTTTTGCGCACTGTTGTTTCTCCCGTGTTTTTCTCTTGTAAAATGGAAAGTAAGATTAGATCATTAAACAAAACCTTATAGACCAAGGGGATATTTTGGCTGTTTTTAAAGATTGACAGAAGATTTCCTTGTATTTTTGCGCCTATTTTTACGGAAATTTTGTAAATGGAAATAGAACGGAGGTTTTGAAATATGAAAAAACAAAATACCATCAGAATTCTTTCTGTTGCCGGAGCACTTGTTTTGGCAGTCGGCGGTATGACGGCATGCGGGGAAAAGGAGCATTCCGCGTCGACATCAGCGCAAACGAAAGCGGAAAAGAGCAGTAAGGAGAAGATTCAGATTGTCACGACGATTTTCCCGGAATATGACTGGGTAAGGGAAATTCTCGGAGAACATGCGGATGAAGCAGAGATTACAATGCTTTTGGACAATGGAGTGGACCTTCACAGCTATCAGCCTTCGGCGGCAGATATTCTGAAAATATCCGACAGTGATCTGTTTTTGTATGTCGGAGGAGAATCTCAGGAGTGGGCAGAGGATGTCTTGAAGGAAAATGCTCGTGAGGAAAGAAAAGAAATCAATCTTATGGAAGCGCTGGGAGACCATGTGA
Source organism: uncultured Lachnospiraceae bacterium (assembly GCA_900546325.1). Taxonomy (GTDB): domain Bacteria; phylum Bacillota; class Clostridia; order Lachnospirales; family Lachnospiraceae; genus Faecalimonas. The sequence goes on from URCR01000032.1 coordinate 24,468, forward strand.
GAGAAGAGGAAGTGGTCGAAGGTATGGAAGAAGAGGAGCATGGAGCAAACGGGGAGGAAGAGGAGGGACAGGAATACGATGAGCATGTGTGGCTCTCTCTGAACAATGCAGAAATTCTCTGCGATGCAATCGCGGAAAATCTTGGAGAGATCGATCCGGAGCATGCCGGGGATTATGAGAAGAATGCGGAGGCCTACAAGAAGAAGCTGCAGGCACTTGATAACGAATATGAGGAGGCAGTCAGCAAAGCTTCCTGCAAGCTTTTGGTTTTCGGGGATCGGTTTCCGTTCCGCTATCTTGCGGATGATTACAATCTGTCCTACTATGCAGCTTTTCCCGGCTGCTCGGCAGAAACAGAAGCAAGTTTTGAGACAGTTACTTTTCTCGCAGGAAAGGTAGATGAATGGAATCTCAAACATGTTATGACGATTGAGAAGTCCGATGGGAAAATCGCAAAGACAATCATCGAGAATACAAAAGAAAAGAATCAGGAGATTCTCGCACTGGATTCGATGCAGTCTATGACTTCCGCGGATGTGGAGGAAGGAAAGACCTATTATTCTGTCATGAAAGAGAATCTTGACATTTTAAAACAAGCATTGCAGTAGGAGGGAACGATGGCTCAGATTCTATGTGAAAAATTAACCGTTGGATATGAAGGAAAAGCAATTCTCAAAGACCTTGATTTTGCTGTGGAAAAAGGACAGTATCTTTGCATTGCAGGGGAAAATGGAGCGGGGAAATCTACCTTGATGAAGACACTTGTCAGACTGCAGGCACCGATTGAAGGAAAGATACTTCTCTTAGAAGGTGTGACAGCCGATGAGATTGGTTATCTTCCGCAGCAGACACATGTGCAGAGAGATTTTCCGGCATCTGTGAGAGAGATCGTACTGTCCGGATGCCAGAATCAATGCAGGTTTCGTCCGTTTTACAGCAGAACGGAGAAGAACATGGCAGAGAATGCGATGAAAAAGATGGGGATAGAGCATTTGGCAGAGAGGTGTTACCGGGAGCTGTCCGGCGGGCAGCAGCAGAGGGTTCTCCTGGCAAGAGCGCTGTGTGCGGCAAAACAGGTACTTTTTTTAGATGAGCCGACTGCAGGTCTGGATCCCAAGGTAACGGCAGAGCTGTATGAGCTGGTTGCAGAATTAAATCGAAAAGACGGCTTGACTGTCGTGATGATTTCCCACGATATTGAGACGGCGGTAAACTATGCCAGCCATATTCTGCATATCGGGAAACAGACATTTTTTGGAACGACAGAAGAATATCGAAGCAGTTCGTTCTGGAAAACTTTCACAGACATGTCAGGAGGGCGTCTCTCATGAGTGAAATCTTAGGAAAACTTCAATTATATTTTCAATATCCGTTCGTGCGCTATGCGCTGATTGTGGGAGTGCTGATCGCTTTGTGTGCCTCCCTTCTCGGAGTGACGCTGGTGCTGAAGCGTTTTTCTTTTATTGGAGACGGACTTTCTCATGTGGCTTTTGGCGCCACGGCAGTGGCGACGATACTGGAACTGGGAAACCGTGATCTGCTGTTTGTTCTTCCGGTTACAGTCATCTGTGCAGTGCTCCTTCTGCGCACCGGGAACAGCACGAAGATAAAAGGAGATGCGGCGATCGCCATGATCTCGGTAGGATCACTGGCAATCGGTTATCTGCTGATGAATCTTTTCTCGGCAAGACCGAATCTGTCCGGCGATGTATGTACAACACTGTTTGGCTCCACCTCGATTCTGACATTGAGCAAAGAGGAGGTGTGGCTGTGCGCAGGACTTTCTGTTATCGTGGTAGTTCTATTTGTGCTGTGCTACAACAAAATTTTTGCGGTGACATTTGATGAGGCTTTTGCAAAAGCAACAGGAACTCCTACAGAGTTTTACAACCTGCTGATCGCGATAGTCACAGGAATCATCATTGTTCTTGCGATGAATCTGGTAGGATCCCTGCTGATTTCCGCTTTGATCATTTTTCCGGCGCTGTCTGCCATGAGAATATTTAAGAGCTTCCGGAAAGTGACGGTGTGGTCCGCCGTGATCTCTGTTTTTTGTGCGTTCTTCGGGATCATCATTTCCATTTTGGCAGGCACTCCGGTCGGATCCACGATCGTAGCAGTCAACCTTGCAGTGTTTCTTTTCTGCCTGGCGGCAGGAAAACTGGCGGGAGGCAGAGGATAATGAAAGCAAGAATCAAACAGATACTGATCCTGGCTGCATTCGGGATTCTGCTGTCGGGATGTTCCGAACAAGAGAATTCTGCATCATTAAAGGAAATACAGGATCTTCAGGCAGCAGACCAGACGAAGGAGGAGACTTCCCGGGAGCAGACAAAGGAGAATGCTTCTCAGGAGCAGACAGAGACCGCTTCTTCTTTTGCGGAGAAGGCGACAGAGACAGAAGGTGTGGGAGATATCGACATAGATCTTACACAGATGAGCAGTACGATGGCTTACGCAAAGCTGTATGACATGATGTTGTCTACGACTGCCTACGAGGGAAAGAAGGTAAAAGTAACCGGATATTTCGGGGCCTATCAGTACCCGGAAGGAGGAGATTACTATTTTTATGCCCTTGTCACAGATGAGGCGGCATGTTGTCAGCTGGGTGTGGAATTTGTCTGGAACGGAGAGCATGTATATCCGGAGGACTATCCGCAGAGCGGCCAGAAGATCACAGTCACAGGCGTTGTGGAGCTCTATGAAAGAGACGGGTATACAAGATATCACCTTATCTGTGACGATGTACTTACAGAAGAATAAGGATTATGAAAGATCGAAACCGGAGGACTGCGCAGGCAGACTCCGGTTTCTGCGCAGGGAAAGAAAAGAGAGTAAAATAGAGCAAAAGACATGAAAAACAAGGGAAATGAAACTACCAACTTTTTCCAGAGTATGTTACAATACGGGAGATAAAAATGGAAAAGGAGTACAAAAATGAAAAAGAAATATTTTTCACGAGTGGATCGACAGGTTGCAGTATTATTAGGTGTAATGTTACTATTGTCCAATCTTTCCATATATTTTGTAAGTACTCATATTTACTATCGTTCAATATTAAAAGAACTTACCGGACGCGTTGACACAATACATGAATATATTGAACATCAGCTGACTCCGGAGGCATTTCTGGAGATCGACAGCAAGAAAGATATGGAGAAAGAATGTTATCAGACACTGAAGGAGCAAATGGAGGAAATAAGGGAGATCGCTGACTTGAGGTATCTGTATACAGCGAAGAGAAACGATGACGGCGAGCTTGTCTATGTGGTGGACGGACTTCCGGAAGATGCAGATGATTTCCGGTATCCGGGAGATCTGATCGAACCGGAGATACAATCGGAGCTGGGAAGCGCACTTGACGGGGAGACCGTATTGCCGGATAAGATTCTGGATACGGAATGGGGGAACATTTTCATTGTCTACTATCCGCTGCATAACAGTGACGGAGAGGTGGTAGGCGCCCTTGGAATGGAGGTTGCGGCAGATATAGAGGCGGCGGCTTCCCGGAATCTGTCAGTGGCAGTGTGCGCAGCCTGTCTGTTTTTCTTCAGCAGTTCCTTTGTCATTTCTCTGCTTATTTTCCGGAGGATTTCCAATCCGCTGTACAGGGATATGGCAAATACAGACTTTATGACAAATCTGAAGAACCGAAATGCTTACGAGACGGATCGGGAGAACCTAAATGGGAGAAAGAATTTTCGGGATCTGACCGTCATCGTCATCGATGTCAACAATCTGAAACTGGCAAACGACCGGCTCGGACATGATGCCGGGGACGAATGTATTGTAAATACTGCAAAGATACTGCACAGTCTGGAATCAAAGAATCTTACTGCATATCGTTATGGAGGGGATGAATTTGTAGTGCTGGCTCAGGATTTCTTGAAGTTGGAAGAGTTGGTTAAAGAGATCAAGGAAAGGTTTCAAAAGTATGCGGACAAGTTTCTAGTTCCGGTAGATCTGGCTGTCGGGTATGCAAAGTTTGATGCTCGGTTGGATGACAACATCATAGATACACAAAAGCGTGCAGACGAGAGGATGTATCAGGACAAAATGAAGATAAAAAAGAGGAAAAGGTGGGAGAAGCTTAATGTCAGAGAATGAGGAATTAAAAAAATACATATGGATGGTAAAATTTCTGGATGAAAATACACAAGGGTATCTTTATCTTTACGATATGATTCAGGGAAAACTTTACTTTACCGATAAGTTTTGTAGGAAATATCCAATTTTGTGTGCAGGAGAAACGGGAGTGTCTTTGGAAGTGTGGTCGGAGATTGTTTATCCCGGAGACAGAAAACAACTGGAGATAAATTTGGAGAAAATCAGACAAGGGTTGAGTAAGAACCATGATATAGAATATCGGTTGATTGACAAGGAAGGAAATCGTGTCTGGATCAAGTGCCGGGGAAAGGTGCAGAATAATGCTGAGGGACGTCCGTGGCTTTTGCTCGGGAGTGTAGAAGAGCTACAATTCGAACACAAAGTAGATAGATTGACTGGTCTGTGGAACTATGACAAGTTCATGGAAGATATGGAAAACAGTCTGAAGCAAGAGGATGGCTATCTGTTGGAACTTGGAATTGACAATTTTAAAAAGATCAACGTGAAGAATGGGTGGGCATTTGGTGATTCCATATTGAAAATGGTGGCAGAGGTTCTGGAGAACTATGCGGAGCATCCGATGAAGCTATACCGCCTGAGTGGCGACTGCTTTGCAGTAAATTTTGTAAGGGGAAAACGCGAAGACATACTAAAATTTTACTATGCAGTTCAGAAGAAATTGAAAAAATACTGTGCATTGTCTGCGGGAGCCGTAGAATACCGGCATGAATCTGAGGTGGAGTCGAGAGTTGTATACCAGTATATGGAAAATACTCTGGATCGAGCAAAACATGAGGGAAAGAATATGCTGAAATTCTTTTCTTTGGAGGATTATCAGGCAGGAATGGAACAGATTGTTCTTTTGGAGGAACTGCGGACATCGGCAGAGAACAAGTATAAAGGATTCTATCTCTGCTATCAGCCGCAGGTGGACAGTCATGACTTTTCTCTATACGGCGCTGAGGCGTTGCTTCGCTACGAATCCCCGTCAAGAGGAGTAATAAGTCCAGTGGAGTTTATCCCGCTCCTGGAGCAGAATGGATTGATTGATATTGTAGGAGAATGGGTGTTAAAGACAGCTGCGCTTCAGTGTGCAGAGTGGAGAAAGAGCATGCCATCTTTCCATATGAGTGTCAATATTTCTTATGAACAGCTGCGCAAGAAAAATATTTCTGAAATTGTGTTAAAGACTTTGCAGGAGGCTGGAATACCGGGGGAAGCATTGACACTGGAAGTGACGGAAAGTATGCAGCTACAGGATTATCCATATTTTAACAGGTTATTCTATGAGTGGAGAAAATATGGAATTAAGATTGCTATCGATGATTTTGGAACAGGATATTCCAGTCTCAGCTATCTGAAAGGTATTGATGTGGACGAGACGAAGATTGACAGATCGTTTGTGAGCCGGATTCAGTACAATGCCTATAATAGCAAACTTTTGAGTAATATGATTGAACTGGCTCACAGCGCACAGATCCGGGTGTGCTGTGAGGGAGTGGAAACGGAAGAGGAACTGATCGCATTGCAGGAACTGAACGCAGATACACTTCAGGGATTTTTGTTTGCAAAGCCATATAAAGCAGATGAATTTGAACGGATTTATTTTGAACCAGAGTCCAGAGAATACCGAGAGCGAATGGAACGAGAAAAAAATTTCGAAAAGACAAGCATCACAGAGAACAAGGAATTTCTTGAAAATCTGCGAAAAGAAGAACTGGGAAATATTGTGGAGGCTATGGATGAAATCATCTGTGTCAGGGATGTGGATACCCACGATCTGTATTATCTGAATCCGACAGGGCGTAGGCAGACAGGCATGTATGATTATAAAGGGAAAAAGTGTTATCAGGTGCTTCTGGGAAGGGATCAGCCGTGCGAATGCTGTGCAAAGCGGGAACTACATGAGGGAATGGTTTTGGTTAGTGAAGCTAGGAATGAAATTCTTGGGAAGCGGCTTCTTACAAAGAAAAAACTGATTCCCTGGCAGGGGAAGAGTGCATGTCTGGAGGTTGTTGTTGGAAGCATAGAGGAAACTTTATAAAATTTCGTGTCACCTCAGAAATACTAAATATAGGATGGCTAAAATTGAATTTTTGTGAAGGAAAATGAAAGATATTGACTTACTTTTTTTGCTTTTATATAATGTGCTTAAAGCTACTGAATAGATAAAGCAGGGATGCAGATAGCTAAAGTTGTGGAAAAGTATCATGATTTTCCTGTCATTTCTGCATGGAGGGACAGGTAAGTACTGGGAGTTAAAAAGAGATGAGAACGCACGAGAAAGAAAAACAAATATACTTAAACCAGAGAGAGGGAATGAGGAACAAAAGGTTACATTGTGTATTGGTGCTGATATTTTCGGGAATGATTTTCGCTGATTATGCAAAGAAAAAAAGAAGGAGTGCCCATAATGCAATGTCATTAAGATAACATTGGAACTTCTCTTTTTGACAAAAAGTTAGTCAAGTATTTCAGTTCCTAAAGACTGGCTTCCAAAAGAAAGAATAAAATGAATTAGTTTGTCTAATGGCCATTTTCGTGTTCCGGAAACTCTTGGAACTAAAGAATATTCATTATAATGGGATACAATTTCTGAGATACACCCATTTAAATAATTTTTTAGATCATTTGCAGTTGAATTCATTCGCGTTACATCCTTCAATCAAGAGGCTTCGCCGCAAATTTTATTGTATTTGTCAAGTGTTTTTTAATTTGGGGTACAAAAAGAGCAGAGCATATATTGCTACATACTCTACTCTGAGGTGGCTTGTCTTATCTTAACGACATTGGTTGTTAGCCATCTATTTCCCGACAGCCCCATTTGAGTCTCAAGAATAATTTTAATGTCAAATAGCTTAACTTATTGACATTAGTCGCAAAATGGAAAACATCTGCAAGATGTCGGGTGGAAAACTTTAAAGTATTCTTACATCTTACATTTGAAAAGTATTTTGCGACAGCCTCATCTTAGGATCTTTTTGTATATAGGGTATTCGGGTGGAGAATCTTTTTTTCCTTCTTTAGGAGAAAAGTGCGCTGAAAGCAAACCTGTCTGTCCATCCAGTCTCCGATGATTCCGACCATTTTTCCGATTGTAAGAGCAGCCAGTATCGTTCCGATTCCAAGGCCTTCCAGGCTGCCGAGAAAAAATTTTGTCATGCAGGCTGTGATCGTAAGGCAGATGACGTCAAAAGGAACTTTGACCTTCGGATAGTTGATCTTGAAGATGTCTGCAACCTCCCGTGGAAAGAGATCGGTAGGGATGATCGGGAGACCACAACGGTTGGAAAGGGCGATTCCGAGACTGATCAGAAGATAGCTGACCGCAAAATAAAGAACACACCATGAGAAAGTCTGAGGAAGCAGATTGATCCAGAGTCTGTTGGAATCGACCAGTTTTCCGAACAAAAATCCGACAAGAAAGCTGCAAAGATATTCAGGTACAAACCGTTTCCGAAAAAACATCAAAAGCAGCACGAGAAATCCCTGAAACAGATACGTCCATGTGCCGAGTGACAGCCGGGGAAGAATTTCGGAAAAAGCGAAGGGAACACTCGAGATGGCGGAGATTCCCGCACCGGAATAGAGCATAAGTACCACTCCGGAACTGTTGATGATAATTGCGATGATCAGAGCCAATTCCCCGGAAAATACGGGGAGCTCTTCTTTTTTTACTGGTCTGTTCATTTGACCTGCCTCCTTGTAAAACAGAATTGATATTCTGAGTTTTTCTAAAAAGTAATTGTATTTTCAACATTTATAAGTATATAAAACGGCATACAATTTATCCAATGAATAATTTGCATAAAATTATATATGTCTTTTTGACTATCTTTTTATATCTTCTTAAATGTCCGCAAAGCCTTATTTTATCGGCTCTACGGGCATTTTGCTTTTGTGGTAAACCTCACATATCTAGGTCTATCTTCTTATATTTTCGCTATCAAACGTGGTTAAAATCGTGGTAAATACTTCTTATGCGATTAGACGCTGAACCTCTGATTTTGCGGTATCTATGGACGCATGAGCGTACCAGTTCATTGTGATACTGATGTTTGAATGTCCCATGATATACTGTAAATCTTTCGGGTTCATGTTCTTGCTTGCCAGCCTTGTGCAGAACGTATGGCGTAGCGTATGCGGTGTGATATGTGGCAAGGGGTTGTTCTCATGGTGCTTGTTGTATTTCTTTACCATACGGACAAATAAAGTACTGTAATCAATCGCAACTTTCGGCTTGCCTTTGTGATTGACAAATAAGAAGTTGCCCCGTCCATCTATCACAAATGGTTCTGACTTTGGGCGTTTCTTCATAACCCTTTGAAATGCCTGTATCGTTTCTTTGCTTAATGGTACTTGCCTTGTTCCGCTCTTTGTCTTAGGCGTTTCAATATAATAGCCCTGTTCCTTGCTCTTTAGTAACTGGTGGTCGATAACCACAACCTCATGGATAAAATCAACGTCCATGATTGTCAGTCCGCACAGTTCCGAGATACGAAGTCCTGTCTTTAACAGTATCAGCACATCATCATAATACTTATGATACACGTTGTCCGTCTTGATGAATGACAGTAGTGCTTGTTCCTGTTCCTCTGTCAATGCGACTTTCTCTTTGGTATCATTTTCTAGGACTTCACTCAACTTGAAATCAAAAGGGTTTTTCCTTACACAATCGTCTTGTATGGCGATATAGAATGACGCTTTTAACGAGCGTTTATGGTTGTTAATGGTATTGTAGGAAAAGCCTTTGTCTTTCATGCGTAACGCCCATTCTTTAGCGTCAGAGGGTTTGATTGTATCAATGCTCCTAGCACCTAACTTATCCTCTTTTAATAACCGCATGAGTTGTTCCCGTTGTTTCATTGTGCTTTTCTTCACATTTGCCCTCTGTGCGTTCTGTTTGGCATAAAGTTGACAAAGTGTCATTTTCTTGCCTGTGCTGTCGATACCGTCCTCAATATCCCGTCTTATCTGCTGTTCCAGTTCTCGAAGTGAGGGTTTTTCCCGTTTTCCCTTTG
>URCR01000033.1 GCA_900546325.1 uncultured Lachnospiraceae bacterium
AATATGCAAAACAGTCAGGTGGACGTGGACAGTACGGACACTGTAAAGTTAAATTCGAACCAACAGATGTCAATGGCGAAGAGACATTCTTCTTCGAGTCAACCGTTGTCGGTGGTGCGATTCCGAAGGAATACATCCCGAAGGTTGGAGAAGGTATCGAGGAAGCTATGAAGTCCGGTACACTTGGAGGATTCCCGGTAGTAGGTATCAAAGCTACTGTATATGATGGTTCTTACCATGAAGTCGATTCAAGTGAAATGGCATTCCACATTGCCGGATCTTTGGCATTCAAGGATGCTATGGCGAAAGCTGCTCCGGTTTTACTTGAACCAATCATGAAAGTAGAAGTAACAATGCCTGAAGAGTACATGGGAGACGTTATCGGTGATATCAACTCTCGTCGTGGACGTATCGAAGGTATGGATGACATCGGCGGAGGTAAGATCGTTCGCGCGTACGTTCCATTATCTGAGATGTTCGGATACTCAACAGACTTACGTTCCAGAACACAGGGACGTGGTAACTACTCAATGTTCTTCGAGAAATATGAACCAGTTCCGAAGAACGTACAGGAGAAAGTGTTATCTAACAAAAACGCTTAATCAATTGTAAAATATATCGTATCTGACAACCGGATATGGCTTCAGAGATTTTCTTAGGCAGATTCGGTTGTTTGATATAAAAAAATCAGAAAAAGGCTTGAAAAACAATGCGATTTGAAATATAATCGAAGTAGTCGAGTTAAACTGAAACTAATAGAATTGTCTTCGCAAGAAGACATATAATAAGGAGGATTATTCAAAATGGCTAAAGCTAAATTTGAAAGAAGCAAACCACATGCTAACATTGGTACAATCGGACACGTTGACCATGGTAAAACAACTTTAACAGCTGCTATCACAAAAACTCTTGCAGCAAGAGTAGCAGGTAACACAGCAACAGATTTCGAGAACATCGATAAAGCTCCAGAAGAAAGAGAACGTGGTATCACAATCTCTACATCACACGTTGAGTACGAGACAGAGAACCGTCACTACGCTCACGTTGACTGCCCAGGTCATGCTGACTACGTTAAGAACATGATCACAGGTGCTGCTCAGATGGACGGTGCTATCCTTGTTGTTGCTGCAACAGATGGTGTTATGGCTCAGACAAGAGAACATATCTTACTTTCTCGTCAGGTAGGTGTTCCTTACATCGTAGTATTCATGAACAAATGTGACATGGTAGACGATGAAGAATTATTAGAATTAGTTGAAATGGAAATTCGTGAATTATTAGACGAATACGAATTCCCAGGAGATGACACTCCAATCATCCAGGGATCAGCTCTGAAAGCTCTTGAAGATCCAAACGGAGAATGGGGAGACAAGATCATGGAACTTATGGACGCTGTTGACAGCTACATTCCAGATCCAGAACGTGCAACAGACAAACCATTCTTAATGCCAGTAGAGGACGTATTCTCTATCACAGGACGTGGTACAGTTGCAACTGGTAGAGTTGAGCGTGGTACACTTCACGTATCTGACGAAGTTGAAATCGTTGGTATCAAAGAAGAAACACGTAAAGTTGTTGTAACAGGTATCGAGATGTTCCGTAAACTTCTTGACGAAGCTCAGGCTGGTGACAACATCGGTGCATTACTTCGTGGTGTTCAGAGAACAGAAATCGAAAGAGGACAGGTTCTTGTTAAACCAGGAAGTGTTACATGTCACACAAAATTCACAGCTCAGGTTTACGTATTAACAAAAGACGAAGGTGGACGTCACACACCATTCTTCAACAACTACAGACCACAGTTCTACTTCAGAACAACTGACGTAACAGGTGTTTGCCACTTACCAGAAGGTACAGAAATGTGCATGCCTGGAGATAACGTAGAAATGTCTATCGAACTGATCCATCCAGTAGCTATGGAACAAGGTTTACGTTTCGCTATCCGTGAAGGTGGACGTACAGTAGGATCAGGAAGAGTTGCTACAATCGTTGAATAATTAAAAGACGAATAAACTTTTTAAGGGATTGCCGTAAGGCAGTCCCTTTTTTTTCTATTCATATTGAAATTTTGAAAATGAAGTGGTAATATGAAAGTGTTTTTTGAGAGCGGTCTGAGTGGTAGTGTAGTGGTAGAGAAAATGAAATTCAGCGAGTCTCTCAGGATAAAATGAAAAAGATCTGAACACATTTTTACAAAAGATGACGTGGCAGATTTAATCGGGCAAAAAGGGAGGAATGCAGGGGGAAATTAAAAGCTATTATGTGTTATTTTGCGACCAGCTGTAGCACTTTTCAACTGGTACATCATAATTCCATCAAATGGAGGTTCTATACTCAAAGACTAAACAATTGAACACGAAGAAGGAGAATTAATTATGAATAGTTTTAATGATGTGCTTTTGGCAATTCAGGATCTGCTGGCAGGAAAAGTCCTGCTGATTGTTCTTGTAGGTGCAGGTCTGTGGTTTACATTTCAAACTGGTTTTGTGCAGGTCAGAGAATTCGGCAATGGATGGAGACGTTTGACCGGAGGACTGTTCGGGGGAAAGAAAAAAGGAGATAATGGTGAAGAAGGCGGCTTGTCTTCCTTTCAGGCGGTTACAACCGCGATTGCGGGTCAGGTTGGTACAGGAAATATAGCAGGTGTTGCAACCGCTATTGCAGCCGGCGGACCGGGAGCCATTTTCTGGATGTGGGTATCCGCGTTTTTAGGAATGGCAACAATCTTTTGTGAGGCAGTGCTTGCGCAGGTTTATAGAAAAGAAGCGGAAGACGGCACATATGTTGGAGGTCCGGTATACTATATTAAGGCGGCATTTACAGGAACATTCGGAAAGGTACTGGCAGCAATCTTTGCCATACTTATCACATTGGCTTTGGGGCTTTGTGGTAATGCCGTGCAGGCAAACTCCATCAGTGATGCGTTCCACACAGCATTCTTCAGTAACTTTACTGCCGGTTTTGAACTGATGGGACAGCATGTTACATGGGATAAGCTGATCTGCGGCATTTTAATTGCGGCTCTTGCATGGATCATCTTCGCAGGAGGTGTTAAGAGAATCGGTTCTGTCACAGAGAAACTTGTTCCGATTATGGCAATCTTTTACCTGCTTGGCGGTCTGATCATTGTTCTTGTAAACATCAAGGAAGTTCCATATGTGTTTGAAATGATCTTCAAGGGTGCGTTTACACCGCAAGGAATTGCAGGAGGTGTTTTTGGTATTTCTGTAAAAGAAGCGGTAAAACTTGGTATTGCAAGAGGCTTGTTCAACAACGAGGCAGGTCTTGGATCTACACCGAACGCACATGCACAGGCAAGAGTGGATCATCCGGTACAGCAGGGGCAGCTTGCAGTTGTATCTGTATTTATCTGTACGATGGTGCTTACAACTTTGACAGCCATTGTTATCATCATCACAGGAATGTGTGAGCCAGGATCAGTGGGACGTGACGGTTCCGGTGCACTCTACCAGGGAGTGAAACTGACACAGGTTGCGTTCAGCACATTGTATGGTAATTTCGGCAATATATTTATTGCGATTGCGATGTTCTTCTTTGCATTTTCAACAGTACTTGGATGGTATTTTTATGGGGAATCCAACGTAAGATACCTCTTCGGAAAAAAAGCAGTGAAACCATATCTGATTGTTGTATGTATCATTATCATTATCGGATCTCTTGTACAGGTAGAGACAGTATGGAATCTTGCTGACTGCTTTAACTCTCTGATGGTACTGCCGAACATCGTCGGTGTACTTGCATTAACAGGAGTTGTTAAAAAGTACTATAAAGATTACAAAGAGAATTTCCTCCCGAACCATCCGGAGGATGTAGCTTATAAGAAAAATAAAACAAATAAAAAATAACCAAATAATAGCATTTCATAGAGCGTAGAAAAAGATCTCGATCCCGATACAAAAGGGGGAGAGATCTTTTTTTGAACAGACGAATGAGCAAAATAAAAGTGAGAAACCGAAACAAAACTTTACAATGACAAACTATAAATCACTATGATAAAATATTTATGTAACTTTCAAGAAAAAGCAAATGAAGGAAGAAGCATAACAATGATAAAGCAGTCTTACACATTTAAAACTCCAATAGGGATTCTGACGATGTCAGAAGCAGATCAATATCTGACCGGTGTTTCTTTTGAGCGGGACCAATCGTTTCTGCTGGCAGAGCAGCCCGGGCAGCGATACCGGAAACATTCGGATGTTCTCTATGAAGCTTATCGTCAGCTTCAGGAATATTTTGCAGGAAACAGAAGGGACTTTACGATCCCGATAAGAGCTGACGGGACGGCATTTCAGAAGCGAGTATGGGGAGAACTTCAAAAGATTCCGTACGGGGAGACGAGAAGCTATGCAGAGATTGCGGCGGGAATCGGAAATCCGAAAGCAGTCCGGGCAGTCGGGCAGGCGAATAACCGGAATCCAATCCTCATTATCGTTCCATGTCACCGGGTGATTCATAAGAACGGAGATATAGCCGGATTTGCATGTGGAGATGATGTGAAACGATATTTACTGGGGCTGGAAGGGAGAGCAGGAAGATGAGAATCAAGACAGACGGGATTATTTTTGATGTGGATGGTACACTGTGGGATTCAACAGAGATTGTGGCGGAAGCATGGAACCGGGCGATCCAGGAGGAAGGAATCACAGATATCCATCTGACCGGAGCGGTCTTAAAAAGGCTGTTCGGGAAGCCGATGGATGTGATCGCGAGAAGTGTTCTTCCGGAAGCGACAGACAAGCAGCGGGAGCATATCATGGAGCGTTGTTGTGAGTATGAGCATGAGGCTTTAATGGGATATGAGGGAGATATTACATTTTCTAAAGTGATACCGGTTATGAGGAAGCTGGCAGAACGGTATCCGCTGTTTATTGTCAGTAACTGCCAGAGCGGATATATTGAACTGTTCCTGGAGAAGACGGGGCTTGGCGGGATTGTGAGAGATATCGAGTGCTTTGGAAATACGAAGCGTTCGAAAGGGGAAAATATCAGAAGTATCGCAGAGAGGAATAATCTGAAAGAGCCGGTGTATGTCGGGGATACGCTTGGAGATTATGAGGCATGTGAGGCTGCAAAGGTGCCGATGATATTTGCCGGATATGGCTTTGGGGAGGCACCGGATGCCATGGAGGAGATCGGGAGGTTCGAAGAGCTGCTGGATCTGTTTTAGTGTACAGTATCATTCTGCGAAGGTGAGTGATACAAGAAGACAGATGGATGATTTTCATATTTGATAAAAAGATTGAGGATTCTCTGCAAAAGGTGTTATACTAAAAATAGTATGACACTTTTTCTACATATGGAAGATAGGAGAACAATGGATGACACAAAAGAATAATTTATTGAGAAATGCCTCTTTTTTGATGATTGCGGCATTGATCTCAAAAGTAATTGGATTGTTGTATAAAAGCCCGCTGTCAGAGATTGTCGGGGAGGTCGGAATCGGCTACTATGGGCTGGCGCAGAATGCCTATCTGATTCTGCTGATGATTGCGTCTTTTAGTATTCCGCAGGCAGTATCGAAAGTGATTGCAGAACGACTGGCATTTAAAGAATATAAAAATGCACAGAAATTTTTCAGAGGCGCTCTGGTTTACACGATGATCTTAAGCGGCGCAAGCGCGTTATTCTGCCTGTTTGGGGCGAAATATATTATTCCGAGCAATCAGCCGGGAGCAGTTCTTGCACTGCAGGTTCTTGCGCCGACCATTTTTCTGTCAGGGATTCTAGGAGTATACCGTGGGTATTTTCAGGCACACAGCAATATGCTTCCGACTTCCTTGTCACAGATCATTGAGCAGATTCTCAATGCGGCAGTCAGTCTTGGGGCGGCGTGGCTTTTTATCCGTTTCTTTTCCGATGGAACGAAAGAGGGAATTGCGAAATGGGGAGCTGCCGGAGGTACGGTCGGAACCGGAGCCGGTGTGCTGATTGCGCTTCTGTTTATGGCAGGAGCATATGCGGTCAACCGGAAACAGATTGCGCGGCATGTGGAAGCAGACCGGACCGGAAAGGAAGACAGTTACCGGGAAATTTTCCGTGTGCTGTTTCTGATCGTGACACCGATTATTTTCAGCTCTTTCATCTATAATATCAACGGGTATATTAACGGTGTGATGTATTCTGAAATAGCAGGAAAGCAGGGCATGAGTTCGGAGATGGTGAGTACACTTTATGGTGAGTATTCCGTCTATTTTCTTACGATCATTAATATCCCACTGACGCTTGCGGGAGCGGCTCCGACATCAATGATTCCGGAGGTGTCTGCGCTGTATGCACAGCGAAGGATGAAGGCGGCGAGAAAGAAGATCGACGAGGCGACGCAGTTGTCTATGTTTATCTCAATCCCTGCGGCGGTGGGGCTTGCAGTATTAGCCTATCCGATCACAAGGCTGCTGTTTCCAAATACGAATGGAACGGCAGGGACTCTGCTGATCATCGGTGCAGTTACAATTCTTTTCAATACAAACTCGAATGTATCAAACGGTGTTCTTCAGGGGATTGGCAAGGCAAATCTGCCGATGTGGAATGCGGCAGTCGCATTGTTGATCAATGTCGGACTGCTCGCGGCTCTGCTAAGGATGACTTCTCTTGGTATTTACGCAGTGCTTGTGGCAACGATCGTCTATTCCATCGTGATCTGTATTTTGAATGATATTTCGATGAAAAAATATATGCACTATAAAAATCCGTGGGGACTTGCCTATCTCTGTCCGATTCTGGCAGCAATTCCGATGGGAGTTGTTGCCTGGGGTGTTTACTATGGACTGGAGCTTGTTACCGAATCGAATCTGGTAAGTCTGCTGTTTGCAGTGGCACTCGGAGGGATGACGTATCTGAGTCTGTATACAAGGATTATGACGAGCCTGAAAAGGGCAAAGAAAAGGCGGCAGATGGAGAAAAGGAGAAAATAGGCACACGGAATGAAAAGCTGTGCAATTTGCAGGAACAAAGAACGCATCGGTGCATAGAATGATGATAAAGAAATTTATCGGGAGTAGGAACATGCCATATTCAATTATGTTAGATGCCGGGCATGGGGGCTGCAGATAGCGCAAATGATGATTTCAGAAATCATGAGAGGGGTAAGAAACAATGGTTTCGAATATTTCAAACTAGGGAAAAGCTGTAACGGATTGCCGGAAAGGCAAAGGCGTTACAGCTGATTTTAATTATTCTGAACGTAATGCGATAACAGGATCTTTTTTTGATGCTATTTTTGCCGGAATAAGTCCTGCGAGCATTGTCAGAAAAACACTGATTAAGATGAGAATGATCGCCCCGCTGATTGGCAGACTGGCCAGTCCGCTGACGCCTGACAGACTTTCAATAATCGAGTTGGCAGGAAGGATCAGCAACGCAGAAATTCCGATTCCTAATAGTCCGGCAGTTAATCCGATGATTGCTGTTTCAGCGTTAAACACTCTTGAGATATCCCTTTTAGAAGCGCCGATACTTCGCAGGATACCAATTTCTTTTGTCCTTTCAAGAACGGAAATATAAGTAATAATTCCAATCATAATGGAGGACACGACGAGGGAAATAGAAACGAAACCAATCAACAAATAGGTGATCATATCAATAATCGACGTAATGGATGAAGTCATAATTCCAACCATATCTGTATATTGGATTACTTTACTGTCATCTGATTTTTTCTCTTGCTGATGATTGTAACTCTCAATCGCGTGGATCACTTTTTCTCTTGAATCAAAATCTTTTAAATAGAGACTGATACTTGTAGGTTCATCAAATGCAACTGCATTGAGCGTTTTTAAGTTATCTTCATAGGTTACATTAAGCGATTCTCTATAAGACTTCAGGTAAGCAGCCCGCTCTGCTTCGGATAAAGCCATGAGAGAAGTTTTTTGGCTTTCAGATAATTGTGCCATCAATTGTTCATCTGATAAGTCAGAAACATCTATAAACTCTTCACCGGTAAATACATTGATTTCTTTGTCTGCTTTTTGTTCTTTAACAATTTGACTGTCGGAAGCTTTTTCAATAACGTAATCAGTCAAATCTTTTGTGTAGGCGATTGTTCCGCTGATAGAGGCAGCGACTGCATTTTTGGAAGGTCTGATAATTCCGGAAATTTTCAGCGGTACCGCGTCGTTGACAACGCTTGTCATGTATGCTTTATCTGTGCGCCGGTCTACCCACTGTCCGTCTGTTTTTTGATAATAATCTGTGCCGATGACTAATTTATATTCGGTATGAAGGATCTCCTGAAAACTATAACTTGCTTTTTTATAATCTGATTCGGATAATTCTTCTCCGGCTTCCATTTTCTTTTGCATATCTTCGATTTCAGCACTGTCTTTCAACCCCAATGCATATAAAGCCATATCGCTGACTTCATTATTTTCATCTACAATCAGCATAACTTCATTATATTCATCTGCCCACTCACCGGCCAGGACATCATATTGTGATCGCAATAAATCTGTGTTGTCTATCATTTCGGTCCATACGTTAGAGGCAGACATTCCGACAGCAGACAATGCAGCGTCTCTCTGCGATTGTGTATCAGAAATTAAGGGACTCGGATTGATTTGCTGAAACTCTTCAGCACCATTGATTTTGTAAATTTGCAAATCAACACCATACCCATATTGAATGGCATTTGTATGCTTTTTTATATCGTTTCCCTTCTCGCTTTCTATGAATTTTTTAAAATCTGCAAGGTCATTGTCGGCAAGCTGCATATTTTGAATAGAGAGATTATCTCCTGCATATCCCCCTTGGTAAACTTTGTTGTCCTTGTGCTTTTCCTGTAAATCATTTTTTCTTTCGTCCAGTACTTTCTCTCTATTTTCCAACAGATCAATTCCTTGATTTTGTATCGTAATCGGGTAGGAAGAAAGTGTATCTTCTTCCACATCGGAAATATAGGACTGCATGCCGCTAGAAAGAGATAAAATCAGTGCGATGCCTATAATTCCAATACTCCCGGCAAATGCGGTGAGCAGAGTTCGTCCTTTTTTTGTTTTTAAATTATTAAAGCTAAGTGACAGCGCTGTAAGAAAGGACATCCCCACTTTTGACTTTGTACTTTTTGGCTGAGAGAGCTTTTGCCGTTCACATTCGTATGGATTTGTGTCACCTTGCACTACACCATCCAGGAGACGGATAATTCTGGTTGAATACTGCTCTGCCAATTCTGGATTATGGGTTACCATAATTACCAATTTTTCTTTTGCTATTTCTTTTAAGAGTTCCATAATTTGAATACTTGTGTCGGAATCCAACGCCCCTGTCGGCTCATCAGCGAGCAAAATATCCGGATTGTTGATCAAGGCACGGGCAATCGCGACACGCTGCATTTGTCCTCCGGATAATTGATTTGGCTTTTTATGAAGATGTTTTTCCAGCCCTACTTTTTGCAGAACATCTTTTGCCCTTTCACGACGTTCTTTCTTTGAGACTCCGGTCAGGGTTAATGCTAACTCGACATTTGCAAGAATTGTTTGATGTGGAATCAAGTTGTAACTTTGAAAAATAAATCCAATCGATTTGTTTCGGTACAAATCCCAGTCAGAAGATGTATATTGTTTTGTAGACACACCATTAATAATTAAATCTCCGCTGGTATACTGGTCCAGACCACCGATTATATTTAACATGGTAGTTTTTCCGGAACCACTTTGCCCGAGAATGGACACAAATTCATTTTCACGAAAGGTTATGCTTACATTTTTTAATGCCTGTTGCTGTAAATCCCCTGTTATGTAAGTTTTTACAATATTTTTTAACTCTAACATAGGCACCTCCTATTTTTTATTTTCTTCATAGATTCACTTGACAATATGAATGTACGAAAATTATACTAAATACATAATTTGTGTACAAGTACGCAGATATATTGTACTTGGTATACTGAAAAATACTGAGAGTGAGGGAAAAATCATGTTTACACAAGAAGAGTTTTTAAAGAATATTAGGAATTCGAAGGAGGCGGATCTAAACTGTCCGATTCACAGAACTTTAGAGATGTTAAGCGGCAAGTGGAGAACCTATGTTATTTTTGAACTTTGCAGGCATGACGCCTGTCGGTTCGGTGAATTGAAGAAATTAATGCCGAAGATTACCAATACAATGTTAACAACGACACTCCGCGATTTGGAAGAATTAGGAATTGTAAATAGAGAGCAGTTTAATGAAATTCCGCCGCATGTGGAATATTCACTGACGGAAAAAGGGCAGGCACTGCTTCCGGTCTTTTATGAGATTGCTAAATGGGGAATGTCTAATGTAGAATAAATCAATGAGCCAGGGTATCAAAATTCATACTCTGGCTTTTAGTATAATAAAAAATACTATGTATGTTAATTCTGCGTACTTGAGCTTTGTTTTGATATATAGTATTATTTTGATACTTTCAAGAAGGAGGATAAATAAATGGAATCAAAATTAGTTTTAAAAAATAGGCAGACTTGTAGAAAGTTTAAGGAAGTGCAAGTATCACCAGAATCCTTGGATTATATTTTAGAAGCAGGAAATGCTGCCCCTGTTTCTTTAGGTCAGTATCAGAATGTGGAACTGCATGTTATTCAAGAAAAAGAACTTCTGAATAAAATCGAACAGATCGTATATTCAATCAGCCCGGAAATGGGGAAACATCCTATGTACAATGCACCTACCGTCATTTTAGTAAGCGCAAAGAAAGAAGAAGCTGCCGAAAAAGCTCCGCTTGCTTATTGTAATGCTTCTTGTATCATTGAAAATATGATGCTGGCATCTACAGATTTGGAATTGGGAAGTGTATATCTGTATGCGGTACCGGCTGTCTTAGGACAATTGGAAAATGTTTATCCTGAGTTATATAAGGAACTGAAGATCAAAAATGGATTTTTCCCGGTTGCTATGATGGGGCTAGGAGAACCGAATGTTCCGCTGAAAAAAAGAGAGTTGACGAAAGAGAAAATTTCTACCATATATATCAGATAAGGGGAATGTTATGATTTTATATTTTAGTGGAACCGGAAACAGCCGATATATTGCAAATACGCTCGGAACAATTCTAAATGATGAAGTGGTTTCTATAAATCAATATTTAAAAACAAAAAGCTCTGGGAACTTTCATTCCGGCACGCCATATATCTTTGTTACACCTACTTATATGAGTCGTATGCCAATGAAAGTAGAAGAATTTGTGAAGGCATCTTCATTTGAAGGAAATAAAAATGCGTATTATATCTTTTCAGCAGGGGAATTTGTAGGAAACGCATATAAATACTGTCAAAAATTGTGTGCACAGAAAAAATTACTTTATAGAGGAACGACGTCCATTGCGATGCCTGCAAATTATGTCCTGATGTATGATGTACTGCCAAAAGAGAAAGCCAAAGAAGCGGCGAGAAAAGCGGATGCTGATATTCCAAGGATTGCAGAACAGATTAAAAATGTTCAGCAGATTCATCCGAATCCGCAAATGAGTGGGCACAAATCATTTAGCATGATCGCACCGCTGTTTGATTCGCTGATGGTCAGCGCAAAAGGATTTCATGCAGATTCCACATGCACCGGATGTGGAACATGCGAAAAGCTCTGTCCTTTAAATAATATTAGAATTTCCGACAAAAGTCCTGTCTGGGGCACGGAATGTATGCACTGTATGGCTTGTATTTCAGCCTGTCCGCATCAGTCCATCAATTACGGAAAGAAAACAAAAGGACGTAACCGCTATTATCTGAACGCTTGATTTCCGGGAATTTATCAAACGATACAACAAGATAGGTTATTGCACGGCAGATTGGAAGCTGATGCAGTAACCTTTTTTGCTGTCAAAAGCCTTCGGCATGCTTCTGTAATTCTGTGAAAAATACGCATATTGGATAAGCCTGTGTGTGTATGTTGAGAATAGATAGATGATGAAGGGGGCCGGAAAGTTTGGGGAAAAAAGAACATGAAAAATATATGGTAGAGCGAGAGTATCTGTCCAAAATTTCGGTGGAAGAATTGCTCGTCCGCATTGTGAAATCTCATTTGAAAAAGGTTGTGGAAAGCGGGGAGGACTCTTGCAGGCAATAGAAAAGCACGTATTTAACACAGCTGTCTATATCCGGTTATCGCGGGAGGACGGAGATAAGGAAGAAAGCGACAGCGTAGGAAATCAAAAAACACTGTTAACCGCATTTGTGAACAAGCATGACGACTTTAGATTGTATGATGTCTATATTGATGATGGTTTTACAGGTACAAATTTTTATCGTCCGGATTTTCAGAGAATGCTTGCTGATATTGAAGACAAAAAAGTAAATTGTGTTGTTGTAAAAGATTTGTCCCGCTTTGGACGAGATTACATTGATACAGGTCGATATCTGGAAAGACTATTTCCGGAGCTTGGTGTTCGATTTATTTCTGTAACAGATCACATTGACAGCTTGAAACAGACATACGATATGCTGCTTCCGATCAAAAATATATTCAATGAACAGTATGCAAGAGATATTTCCGAAAAAATTCAAGCCACAGTAAAATCAAAACAGAAAGCAGGGGAATTTATCGGAGCTTTTACAAGTTACGGATATAAGAAATCTCCTGCAAACAGGAATAAACTTGTGATTGATAGATATGCATCTGAAGTTGTAAAAAGGATATTTCAGATGTATGCACAGGGAACAGGAAAGCAGAGCATCGCAAAGATACTTAATGAAGAGGGAATCCTTTGCCCATCGGAATATAAGAAGCTGAATGGAGAAAATTATAAAAATGGTAATCGTTTAGACAAAACTTCCTATTGGACATATTCTACTATTCATGCTATGCTGCAAAATGAAATGTATATCGGAAACATGATACAGGGAAAGAAACACCAGCGCCTGAGAAGTAAACAGCGCAGGGTTGATAAGGAAGAATGGATACGGGTTGAGCATACGCATGAATCGATTATAGACCGCCAGACATGGGAGAAGGTGCAGAAACTTCTGACGAAGAAGCACAGAGATATCGATTTGAAGACGAATCAGAATATTTTTGCCGGATTTATCAAGTGCGGAGATTGCGGGCGGGCAATGGTGAAAAATTTCTGGCGGCGCGCAGATGGAAGCAGCTCCTGCTCATTTTATTGTGGCACATACAAAAGAAACGGAAAAAACTATTGTTCTCCGCACACACTTCCTTTTCAAGTGTTAAACGATATTGTATTGGGAGATTTGAAACAGATTATCCATAAGGTGGAAAATTTGCCGGAGCTTATAAAAACGCAGCCGCCCTCTGCCGCAAACAGAAAAAAGTCAACAGATGTGGAACTGACAAAGTTAAAAACAGAACTTGAAAGAGTGAAGAAACTGAGAAAGTCAATTTATGAAGACTATAAAGAGGAACTGATTTCCAAAGAAGAATTTCTTTCTTATCGAGAAGACTATCAACAAAAGGAAGTCCTTTATTCCAGGCAGATTGAAACACTGGAAGAAAGGAAAAGTGAGAATGTGACAGCGGATATTTTTGAAACGCCGTGGATGAGGAGACTGCTGGAACTGAAAGACATTGAGGAACTGGACCGCGATATAATTGTAGAAATGATAGACCAGATAACAGTTTATGAAAATCACAAAATTAAAATTTCTTATAACTTCGAAAATTTTGCGGAAACAACAGCCAGCACACGGCGGACGTGATCCGGGAGCAGTATATAACGGCAGACAGGAGAAAGATGATACATTGAATCTGACTCTGGCGATTGGGCAGATTTTGCAGAACAATGGACTGGATGTAGAGTATACAAGGACGACAGATGTATATGAGTCGCCGTATGAGAAAGCAATGGAGGCGAACAATGCAGGAGTAGATTTCTTTGTGTCCATTCACCGGAATTCTTATCCGACTGCCAATACGGTATCGGGGGTGGAGTCACTTGTCTATGACAAATCAGGGATCAAGTATGAGATGGCGCAGAATATCAATGAGCAGCTGGAATCCATTGGATTTGTAAATCTCGGAGTCAAGGCAAGACCGAATCTGATCGTGCTGAGAAGGACAAAGATGCCGGCGGTTCTTGTGGAGGTCGGGTTCATCAATTCAGACACAGATAATCAGCTTTTTGATGATAATTTTCAGGATATTGCAGAGGCGATCGCATCGGGAATTCTCGATACATTAGAGAGCAGCAGCGGA
Organism: uncultured Lachnospiraceae bacterium; assembly: GCA_900546325.1. GTDB lineage: Bacteria > Bacillota > Clostridia > Lachnospirales > Lachnospiraceae > Faecalimonas. Next base: position 14,137 of record URCR01000033.1, read on the forward strand.
GGAACTTCTCCGGGAAGCGGAGGAACTGCGGGAGGTGCAGGAGGAAGATACCGGGTGCAGGTGGGAGCATTCCGCAATCAGGTATATGCGAATAACCTGCTAAGAGAGCTCCAGGAACAGGAATATCCGGCAAGGATTGAAGACTCTAATGGATTTTACCGTGTAGTTGTCGGAAGTTATCCGACCTTGCAGGAGGCGGCACAGATGGAACAGCGGTTAAAATGGGCAGGGTATCCGACGATCATCATCCATTAAAGCGGACGGCACAAAAGCAGGAGAGAAGAGAATGTGATGTCTGCATGAAAATGCAGCGCAGTGCTTTACAAAACAGGAGAAAATAGGTAAAATAGGTAAGTCATATAATACTTGAAAGTGCGAGTCTGTCAAAGGGGAAATTTCCAATGGCAGACTCTTTGACACAAGGCTGGACACAAAGATGAATAGAATCAGAAAAGAGGTTACGATATGAGTGACAGAATAGAATTTCGGGAAAAATTAAGTGGAATTGTCCAGAAAGCGCAGGAAAATCAGAACGTGCTTTCGGTGCAGGAGGTAGAACAATATTTTTCAGAAGACGGACTTTCCGGAGAACAGATGGAGCTTGTCTGCGATTATCTGATCTCCCGCAAGGTGGCAGTAAAAGGATATGTAAAACAGGGCGGCACTGTTTTGGAGAAAGAGACTGAAGAAGGCGGGGAGAACTATACACCGGAAGAAAAGAGGTATCTGGAACGTTATCTGGAAGAGATTGAGTCTGTAAAAGAAGAAGAGGAAGGGGAGCGCGAGCGCCTGTTTGAGGCATCGATAGAGGGAGATGCGCTCGCAAGAGGAAGACTGATAGAACTTTACCTCGCGGAGGTTGTAAAGGCAGCCAAAGAACTGTATCACAAGGAAGTATTTCTCGGAGATTTGATTCAGGAGGGAAATGTCAGCCTGATGATCGCGCTTGACGAACTGACATCGGCAGAATCTGCCCATGAGATTGTCATGGAGGAAGTGCATCGGGGGATGCAGATGCTGATTGAAGAACAGACAGAGGTAAAGAGAAGAGATCATACGCTTCTGGAAAAATATACAAACCTTGATGATAATATCAAGAAGCTGAAAGAAGAGACCGGAAGAGATGTCACGGTAGAAGAACTGGCTGTCTTTCTGGACATGCCCGAAGAGGAGATCAAAGACATTCTGAATCTGGGGGAACAGTAAAGTCTGATAAGTCAATAAATATAAGAAAAATGCGTCCGCCAAAATAAGATACTCTGGCAGGCGCATTTTTACGCTCTCCTATAAAGAATCTGTTGCTTTCTGACTGAGAGAACGGTCCGTTCAGACAAAAAGCAGAGCCGTTAAATCTCGTAGGAATTCTCCTCGCTCTGTTCGTAGAATCCTTCCGGAATATACATATGGACACTCTCCACACGGTTCTTCTGGAGTGCTTCCACGACAAGACGGATTCCGTCATCTGTCGTAAATTCATCTCCCTGCTCCGGCAGGCGGTCGAGGTGTTCGATGATAAATCCGCCTAGGGAATCATAGTCTTCGGAGGAAAGGTTCAGGCCAAGGCTGTCGTTGAGATCATCAAGGTTCATGGAGCCTTCAATAATGTATTCACGCTCATTGATCTGGCGGATGAATTCTTCTTCGTTCTCGTCATACTCATCATGAATCTCTCCGACGATCTCTTCAAGAAGGTCTTCAAGGGTGATCAGTCCGGCAGTCTCGCCGTATTCATCGAGAACGATGGCGATGTTGATCGAAGCCTGGCGCATCTCTACGAGCAGCTCGGAGATACTCTTGTACTCGTAAGTAAAATATGCTTCTCTTAAGATATCTCTGACATGAAATTCCTTCTTATCATTATAATTGTACAGTAGAAGATCTTTCATATTGATCGTACCGACTACATTATCGGTTGTCTCCTCATAAATAGGAAGTCTTGTGAACTTGTCCTCCCGGAAAATCTCGATCAGTTCATCATAAGTGCTGTTGATGTCAGCGAACGTTACATGGACACGAGGCACCATAATATCTTTGGCTTTGGCATCTCCCATATCGAATACATTGTAGATCATCTCTTTCTCCTCGGATTCAATCACGCCGTCTTCATGGCTGACATCCACGATGGTCCGAAGTTCGTGTTCTGTCATGGTGTTGACCTTCTGGGAAGGATTGACACGAAGAAGGAACAGAACGCCCAAAGAAAGCTTGTTTACAATAAAGATAACCGGGGTAAAGAGCTTCATCAGAAAATGGATCAGCGGCGCATAAAAAAGCGCCATCTTCTCTGAATGGATCGTTGCCAGCGTCTTTGGAGAAATCTCTCCGAAGATCAGGATCAGCAACGTGATCACACCGGTCGCGATACCGACCGCAGAATTTCCGAACAGCTGGATGATCAGAGAAGTCGTGAGTGCGGTTGCCGCATTGTTCACGAGGTTATTTCCGATCAGGATCGCACTCAGCATCTTGCCGGAATCCTCTGAAATCTTCAGAAGAATGCGGGCGCGCTTACTTCCCTGGTCTGCCAGTGATTGAATTTTTAGTTTGTTAGAGGTTGTCAAAGAGGTCTCCGCCGATGAAAATAATGCTGATAAAAGAATCAGTACGGCTAAAATAATTAATTGTATGACGACACTCGAGTCCAATGATAAGTTCACTCCTTTTTTGCTTTACATTTTGCTTCTAATATACCGTATTTTGGGAGATTTTGCAAGTGTACATTGAATTTGCGGGGGCTTTATAGTATGATAAAGATACTGTCCGAGGGACATTCCGGGACAGGATGAACAGGAACAAAATGAATTATGCATATAGATAGAAGCAGGAGACAGAGCATGAAGAAAGAATTTTATGATGCATTGACACAGCTGACAGCAGAGAAGAATGTGCTGACAGACGAACCGATGAAAAAGCATGTGACCTTCCGTGTCGGAGGAGCAGCAGATTATTTTGTATCGCCGGAGAGTGCAGAAGAAGTACAGAAGATCATCCTCCTATGCAAAGAGGCAGGGATGCCATATTATATTTTAGGAAATGGAAGTAATCTTCTCGTCAGTGATCATGGGTACAGAGGAGTTATCATACAGATTTATAAATCTATGAGTGAGGTTTCTGTGAAGGGAGAACTTGTGACAGCACAGGCAGGTGCACTCTTATCGGCAATTGCGGCGAAGGCAGCGGAAGAATCTCTGACCGGATTTGAGTTTGCGTCTGGGATTCCGGGCACGATCGGAGGGGCAGCAGTGATGAATGCCGGTGCATACGGCGGAGAGATGAAAGACGTGCTGGAGCAGGTGACGGTTCTGACCAAGGAAGGAGAACTGCTTACACTTCCGAGAGAGGAACTGGAGATGGGATACCGTACAAGCAGAGTTGCGAGAAATCAGTATATTGTGCTGGAGGCAGTGATCCGTCTTACACACGGGGAGCAGAAGCAGATCCGGGAAACAATGAATGAACTCAAAGAGAAGCGCACGACAAAGCAGCCGCTGGAATATCCAAGTGCAGGAAGTACCTTTAAGCGTCCGGAAGGATATTTTGCAGGGAAACTGATCGAGGATGCAGGCTTACGAGGATTTCAGGTAGGAGGCGCGCAGGTGTCAGAAAAGCACTGCGGGTTCGTGATCAATAAGGACAATGCGACAGCGGCAGAAGTACGGGAACTGATCCGCCAGGTATCGGAGCGGGTAAAGGCAAATTCCGGGGTGACACTGGAACCGGAAGTAAAGATGTTAGGAGAATTTTAAGATGAGATTTGTGATCGTTACGGGAATGTCCGGTGCGGGAAAGAGTACCGCACTGAAGATGCTGGAGGATGTCGGATACTTTTGCGTTGACAACCTTCCGATTCCGGTGATTCCAGCGCTGGCAAGCCTTTTAAGCGGGGCGAATTCAGAGATTGACAAGCTGGCACTCGGGATCGATATCCGGGATGAGCGGAATTTTAAAGAATTAGAAGAAGTATTAAAGAAGATTGATGATACCGGGTTTGCCTATGAAGTGCTGTTTCTTGAGGCGGGGGATGATGTGCTGATCAAGCGGTATCAGGAGACAAGACGGACCCATCCGATCGCGGGGAATGAGCGGCTGGACAAAGGAATCGAGATGGAACGGGAGAAATTGAAGTTTCTGAAATCAAAGGCGACGTATATTGTAGATACGAGTAAGATGCTGACACGGGAACTGAAGGCGGAGCTCAATAAAATTTTTGTGGAGAATAAGGAGTTTAAAAACCTCTACATTACGGTATTGTCGTTCGGGTTTAAGTATGGGATTCCCAATGATGCAGATCTAGTGTTCAATGTGCGTTTCCTTCCGAATCCATATTATATAGAGGAGCTGCGTCCGATGAGCGGAAATGACAGCCCGGTCAGCGAGTATGTGATGAAGGAACCGAAAGCGCAGGAATTTTTAGAGAAATTAAAAGATATGGTCACATTTCTGATTCCGAACTATATTATAGAGGGAAAGAATCAGCTTGTCATTGCAATCGGATGTACCGGAGGCAAGCACCGATCGGTTACACTGGCAAATGAGCTGTATCAGTTCCTAAAACAGGATGACAGATATGGAGTGAAGGTGGAACACCGGGATATTGAAAGGGATTCGCAGGGAAAAGTAAAATAGATGGAAAAAATGTCATTTTCAGCAAAGGTAAAAGAAGAACTGTCCATGCATACGAGCAGTGCAAGGCACTGTCAGATCGCAGAACTTGCCGCGATCATAAGTATCTGCGGGAGAATTTCCATCTCCAGTTCAGACAGATACCGGGTTACGGTGCACACAGAAAATATAACTGTTGCAAGAAAGTACTTTACATTAATCAAAAAAACATTTAATATATGTACTGAAACTTCTATTCGGAAGAACCTTAAAAAAGGAAGTGTTTTTTATTCCGTTATCATTGCAAGGCACGAAGAGGCAGTGAGAGTGCTTCAGGCAGTGAAGTTATTGGATGATACGGGTGAAATCAGAGAGGAACTTTCCATTGTCAAAAATGTGGTGATCCGTCAGATGTGCTGCCGGAGAGCATTTTTAAGAGGAGTGTTCCTTGCATCAGGTTCAATCAGTGATCCTTACAAATCTTACCATTTTGAAGTGGTATGTGCGACTGAAGACAAGGCGAAGCAATTACAGTATATTATGAACAGTCTGCAGATGAGTGCCAAGATCGTGCTTAGGAAGAAGTCATATGTTGTCTATCTTAAGGAAGCGGATCAGATTTCAGACATGCTGAATATCATGGAGGCACATGTTGCACTGATGGAGTTTGAAAATATTCGTATTTTAAAAGATATGAGAAACACCGTGAATAGAAAAGTAAATTGTGAAACTGCCAATATTAATAAGACCGTTTCGGCAGCAGTCAAGCAGCTGGAGGATATCGTATATATCAGAGATACGATTGGTTTTGAAAAATTAGCAGACGGATTAAGAGAGGTTGCTCTTGCGAGAATCGCCTATCCGGAAGCAACATTGAAGGAACTAGGTGATGCACTGACACCGCCGGTCGGGAAGTCGGGTGTGAATCATCGGCTAAGAAAGTTAAGTGAGATCGCTGAGAAGGTAAGAGCGAACAAGGAGGTACACAATGATTAGGAAACCAGTAACAATTCAACTCGACAACGGATTAGAGGCAAGACCAATCGCACTGCTCGTTCAGGAAGCAAGTCAGTATGCAAGCCAGATCTATATTGAGATCAAGGAAAAGAGAATCAATGCAAAGAGTATTATGGGAATGATGAGCCTGAACGTTCACAGCGGAGAAGAACTGACAGTAGTTACCGAAGGTGAGGACGAGGAAAAGGCAGCACAGGGCATTGAATTGTTCTTAAATAATGTAAAGTAAAAGAGGGTAAGAAAAAGAGCATGTGATATGCTCTTTTTTATCCTATAAAAATAGCGGAAAGGAGAAAGCGATGAAGAAATTACTATTTATTTATAATCCAAATGCAGGAAAAGGATTGATCAAGCCGAAGCTGTCGGATGTGCTTGACATTTTTGTGAAAGCTGGGTATGAAGTAACAGTTTACCCGACACAGAAGTATCGGGATGGATATCAAAAGGTACGCCATTTCAAGGAACAGTATGATCTGGTTGTGTGCAGCGGCGGGGATGGCACGCTTGATGAAGTGGTAACCGGGATGATGAAGAGAACAGAACAGATTCCGATCGGTTATATCCCAACCGGAACAACAAATGATTTTGCCAGAAGCTTACACATTCCAAAAGATATGTTAAAGGCGGCGGATACTGCAGTAAATGGAATGGTATTTCCATGCGATGTCGGTAAATTCAATGAAGATATTTTTGTGTATATCGCAGCATTCGGGCTTTTTACAGATGTTTCTTATCAGACCAAGCAGGAAGTGAAAAATGTTTTGGGACATCTTGCTTATGTGCTGGAAGGAATGAAGCGGCTTTATAATGTGCCGTCTTATCGGATCAAAGTGACGCATGACGATCAGATCATCGAAGATGAATTTATTTTCGGTATGGTGACAAATTCACGGTCGATTGGCGGGTTCCGAAATATGGTAGGAAAGAGTATCGTATTTGACGACGGTGAGTTTGAAGTGACCTTGATTAAGACACCGAAGAATCCGCTTGCACTCCAGGAAATCATTGCGGCACTTCTGATCGAACAGATTGATACAAAACATATGTATACATTTAAGGCAAGCAGCCTGAAACTGGAGTCTCTGGAAGAGATTCCGTGGACGCTGGACGGCGAGTTCGGCGGGGAACATGATGAAGTGATCATCGAGAATCAAAGGCAGAAATTAAAGATTATGGTACCCATCGACAAAATCAAATCTCTGATGAAGGAACCAGATATGTTACAGCTAGAGGAAGGAATTGAAGAGGATTAATGGAAAAGAGAGAAAAATTTTCATCCCGACTGGGATTTGTACTGATTTCAGCAGGATGCGCGATCGGACTTGGCAATGTATGGAGATTCCCGTATATTACCGGAAAATATGGAGGGGGTGCATTTGTACTTGTGTACCTGTTTTTCCTGTTTGTACTTGGACTGCCGATCGTTGTTGCAGAGTTTTCAGTGGGGAGGGCAAGCCAGAGAAGCATTGCGACCTCCTTCAACAAACTGGAGCCGAAAGGAACAAAATGGCATTGCTACCGCTATTTCGGAATGGCGGGCAACTATTTGCTGATGATGTTTTATACAACGATCGGCGGATGGATGCTCGCATATTTCTTCAAGATGGTCAAAGGGGAATTCACAGGCCTGGCGCCAAAGGAAGTAGAGCAGGTATTTGGGACATTTACATCTGATCGAAATGCCATGATCTTCTGGATGGTATTGATCTCTGCGGCAGGATTGTGCGTGTGCTCCCTTGGACTCCAGAAAGGTGTAGAAGGAATCACGAAGATTATGATGTCCACCTTATTTGTAATCATGGGGGTGCTTGCAGTGAAATCCTTGACACTGCCAAATGCAATGGAAGGGCTCAGTTTCTATCTTGTGCCGGATTTCGCCAAAATGAAAGAGGCAGGAATCGGTACCGTGATTTTTGCGGCGATGGGACAGGCCTTCTTTACGCTGAGTATCGGAATCGGTGCGCTGGCCATCTTCGGAAGCTATATCGGGAAAGAGCGGGCGCTTACCGGGGAGGCAATCAGCGTTGCCCTGCTTGATACAACGGTGGCGATTGTTTCCGGCCTGATCATTTTCCCTGCCTGCTTTGCATTTGGGATCAATCCGGGAGAAGGACCGGGGCTTGTCTTTGTCACACTGCCGAATGTATTTAACGAGATGGCAGGCGGAAGAGTGTGGGGAAGTCTGTTCTTCCTGTTCATGACATTTGCAGCATTTTCTACGATTATCGCAGTGTTCCAGAACATTATCACATTTGCAAGAGAAATGTGGGGATGGTCTCTGCAGAAATCACTGCTCGTAAATGGTGTGCTTCTGATCCTCTTAGGACTTCCGTGTGTCCTCGGTCTGACAGACTGGTCAGGGATCCAGATTCTTGGGAAGAATATTATGGATTTCGAGGATTTCCTTGTAAGCAACAACCTGCTTCCGCTTGGATCTGTGATCTACCTGCTATTCTGTGTGACAAAATATGGATGGGGATGGGATCATTTCCTCAAAGAAGCCAATACCGGAACCGGTATCAAATTCCCGGGCGGACGTCCGATGAAGTTGTACCTCACATTCGTTCTTCCGGCAGTGATCCTGTTTATCTTCGTGCAGGGGTATGTATCTATGTTTGCCGGAGGCATGTAGGAAAGATATAAATTTTCTTTTGAAATCCTGAAAGATCTGAAAGATATTGAAAGGTTAGCAGCAGAAGCTGAGGAGCGGGAAACCTCGGTTTTTGCTGCTGAAATTCATAAGAGAGCAGATTCGGTCAATGGATAAGAATTGTTCAAGTATAGAAGCAAAAAAGAGAAAAACAAAAAAGTTTAAAAAATTTGAAAAAAATTGAAAAAAGGACTTGCATAATCTGGAAAAGTGTTCTATACTATACAAGTATTAAACAAACGGCTCCATGGTCAAGCGGTTAAGACGCTAGCCTCTCACGCTGGAATCAGGGGTTCGATTCCCCTTGGAGTCACTTTTAAAAGTTCCAAAATCCTTAGGAAACATAAGGGTTTCGGAACTTCTTTTCGTTGTTCAAAAATGCGCAGGGTATCAGGCATAAAATCGGAACAAATTTAGAAATGAAGATAACAGTATCGAACTGGCTGGTACAGGTAAGGAAATCTCAGAGGAAGAAGGAATATATAAAATATGCACAGAACCTGTTTCGTTTAACAGCGATGGTGAGTGGGGAAATACGGAGCAGCAGAATTCGGAATCTGTGATCAATAATGAAACAGAAGCAAGGCAATACTTGGATCAATACCTGGAAGAATCCGGAAGCTATGTTCCTGGGCGAATCGTTTTTCAGGGAATGGTAGAGGAAGGATACTATTTTCATGGATATGATGACATGGGAACACATACGGCGACCAGCTTTTGGTACATTATTTCAGCTGATGGGAGGATCTACGATACAATTCTGAAAGAATATGTAAAATAACGGAGTCCCGGTATACTGTTTAAAGGAGGAGGATCGGAAAGTTTCTGCGATAAAAAGGTTCCCTTTTTCTTCCATATGCGGTATAATAGAGCACGTGATATAACGTAAAAGAAGCGGAGGAAGAAACATGTTAGTATCAGCAAAAGAAATGTTAGAAAAAGCAAAAGCAGGTCACTACGCAGTTGGACAGTTCAATATCAACAACCTTGAATGGACAAAATCTATCTTATTGACAGCTCAGGAATGTAACTCACCGGTAATTCTCGGAGTATCTGAAGGTGCCGGAAAATATATGACAGGTTATAAGACAGTTGTAGGTATGGTAAATGGAATGTTAGAAGAACTGAACATCACTGTTCCGGTAGCACTTCACTTAGACCACGGAAGCTTTGAAGGATGTATGAAGTGTATCGAAGCAGGATTCTCTTCTATTATGTTCGACGGTTCTCACTACCCGATCGAAGAGAACGTTGCAAAGACAAAAGAATTAGTAGCAATCTGTGCTGAAAAAGGAATGTCTCTGGAAGCAGAAGTAGGTTCTATCGGCGGAGAAGAAGACGGAGTTGTAGGAAAAGGGGAATGTGCAGATCCGAAGGAATGTAAAGCAATCGCAGACTTAGGTGTGACAATGCTTGCAGCAGGTATCGGTAACATCCACGGAAAATACCCGGAAAACTGGGAAGGACTCAGCTTTGAGACATTAGACGCGATTCAGCAGCTTACAGGGGCAATGCCGCTTGTACTTCATGGTGGAACAGGAATTCCGGAAGATATGATCAAGAAAGCAATTGACCTCGGTGTAGCGAAGATCAATGTAAACACAGAGTGCCAGTTAGCATTTGCAGCAGCAACTCGTGAATACGTGGAAGCTGGAAAGGATCTTCAGGGAAAAGGATTCGATCCTCGTAAGTTATTAGCTCCGGGAGCAGAGGCAATCAAAGCTACTGTAAAAGAGAAAATGGAATTATTCGGATCTGTAAACAAAGCTTAATCATTATAGGAAATATAGTTCGGAAACAATCGAAAAGAGATTTCAGAAAGGACTGGTGTGAGAGTTGCACTGGTCTTTTTTCTTATCAATATTTATAAGAAATTACAAGTGTTAGGAATCTTGCTTTTTTTCTGAAATTAGAGTATCGTATAAAAGTGTATTCGAATATATGAAAAATATATTTTTTGAAAATGAAACCGAAACAAAGACTTGGAAGGATGAAAGTATGAGCGAAGTAATGAAGGTAACGGAAATCTTTGGTGAGAATGTCTTTAATGATGCTGTGATGCAGGAACGTCTGCCGAAGAAAGTATATAAAGAACTCAAGAAGACGATTCAGGAGGGAAAGGAGTTAGAAACTTCCATCGCGGATGTTGTTGCGCATGAGATGAAGGAGTGGGCGATCGAGAAGGGTGCAACGCACTATTCCCACTGGTTCCAGCCACTGACAGGTGCGACAGCGGAAAAGCATGATGCATTTATTTCTGCGCCGAAACAGGATGGAAAAGTGCTGATGGAATTTTCGGGCAAAGAACTTGTCAAAGGGGAACCGGATGCATCCTCCTTCCCTTCCGGAGGACTGCGCGCCACATTTGAAGCGAGAGGATATACGGCATGGGATTGTACTTCTCCGGCATTTGTAAAAAAGGAGGCGGAGGGAAATGGAGCGATTTTGTACATTCCGACAGCATTTTGTTCATATAATGGAGAGGCACTTGATCAGAAGACACCGCTTCTGCGTTCGATGGAAGCGATTGACAAGGAGGCGATGCGGCTTCTCCGTCTGTTTGGAAACACAACTTCTTCTAAGGTGATTCCATCTGTCGGGGCTGAGCAGGAATATTTTCTCGTAGACAGGGAAAAATACTTGAAGAGAAAGGACCTTGTGTTTACGGGAAGAACATTGTTCGGAGCGATGCCGCCGAAAGGCCAGGAGCTTGATGATCACTATTTTGGTGCAATCAGAGAGCGGATTGCAGCATTTATGAAAGACGTCAACAAGGAACTGTGGAAACTTGGAGTGTCTGCCAAGACGCAGCACAATGAGGTGGCACCTGCCCAGCATGAACTTGCGCCGATCTATGCGCAGTGTAATGTTGCAGTCGACCATAATCAGCTTGTGATGGAGACGCTAAAGCAGGTGGCATATAAACACAATCTTCAGTGTCTGCTTCATGAGAAGCCGTTTGCAGGGGTAAATGGATCAGGAAAACACAACAACTGGTCACTGACGACCGATGATGGAATCAATCTGCTTGATCCGGGAAAGACACCGCACGACAACATCCAGTTCCTTCTCGTACTTACCTGTATTTTAAGAGCGGTAGACCGCCACGCGAAGCTTTTGAGAGAGTCTGCAGCAGATGTTGGGAATGATCAGCGGCTTGGCGCAAATGAGGCGCCGCCGGCGATTATTTCAGTATTTCTCGGAGAGCAGCTGGAGGACGTTTTAGAACAGTTGATCAGTACCGGAGAGGCGACACACAGCCTGAGAGGAGAACGGTTGCATACAGGCGTAACAACCCTTCCTGATTTTACAAAGGATGCGACTGACAGAAACCGTACTTCCCCGTTTGCATTTACCGGGAATAAATTTGAGTTCCGTATGGTCGGTTCAAGAGATTCGGTCGCAGCACCGAATGTCATTTTAAATACAATTGTGGCAGAAGCATTTTCGGATGCCTGTGATTATCTTGAACAGGCAGAAGATTTTGACAGAGGGGTTCACGACCTGATCAAAAAATATGCCTACGAGCATCAGCGGATCGTCTTCAGCGGAAATGGATATTCCGATGAGTGGGTAGAGGAAGCAAAGCGGAGAGGACTTCCGAACCTGAAAACGATGGTAGAGGCAATTCCGGCGCTGGTAGAGCAGGAGTCGGTTGAAGTTTTTGAAAAATTTGGCGTATTTACAAGAGCGGAGTTAGAGTCCAGAGCGGAAATCAAATATGAAGCATATGCCAAAGCAGTGAATATTGAGGCGAGAGCAATGATTGATATTGCGAGCAAGCATATCATTCCGGCTGTGATTAAATATATTACGTCGCTTGCAAAGTCAATCAATGAAGTGCGGCAGGCATGTGCCGGGGCAGTGATCAGTGTGCAGGAAGAACTGCTTACGCAGTCATCGGAACTTCTTGCAGAGACGAAGAAGGCATTAAAGGAGTTAGAGATCGTTACAGAAGAGGCCGGGAAGAAAGAGGAAGGAATGGAGCAGGCATGCTATTTTGAGCATCATGTGGTGCCGGCCATGGAAAATCTGCGCCGCCCGGTCGACCAGCTGGAGATGATCGTCGACAAAAATGTCTGGCCAATGCCGTCTTACGGTGATCTTCTGTTTGAGGTGTAAGATAGGTCTTCTTCTGGGAGAGAGAACGGAAAAATTGCTGAGAAACTATGAAAATTCTTAGATTCTTTTAATAAAATATTAAATTAGTAGTGTTTTGAAAGAACGGCTTAAAATCAATAAAAATGCTGAAAAACGTTGATTTTAAGCCATTTTTGGAGTGTTTAGTTGCTCTAAATAGAGTAGTTTAAAATAGAGATAATTCGGTTCCGTTAGTAACACATTAGTAACAAGCTTTTATTTTCTCAATCTCGGTTCTTAGATCATCTACAGTCCGGTGTCCGTATCTCGCATTGGTAATATCACTCCCAAAACTATGTCCAAGCATTCGCTTCCGATCATTTTCATTAACTTCGTATTTTTCACACAGCATCGAAAAGGTATGCCGGCAATCATGCGGTGTATGTTTCTCGATTCCCAATTCGGCAAGCTTTTTATACATATCATTTCTAAAAATCTGAAGAGTTCCGGAAAGCAAAACCCCATATCTGGCGAGTCTATCCTCTACCAATTTTAAGATAGCAGAGTGGATTGGAACAACACGATCCTTTCCGGCTTTTGTTTTTACACCGCCCTTGAAATATTTCTCATCCATATTTATTTCCAGTGTCTTGTATGCTTTAATGCGGAACCCGGAATAACACATAATCAAGATAAACTCTACAATCTCATCGTCTTTGTGATCCCATAAGATTTTAAGATCGTTATCGGTAAATGGCACACCCGCCTCGTCGTCATCCTCTTTATTGATTTTAATATGTGCAGAGTAGTCCTTATCACATAACTCGTAGATGTCCGCATAAGCATACATTTGCCGGAATAGATGCACAATCAGCTCCAAGGAAGCATGTTTTAAAGGGCAATTATCAATCACTGCCTGCAAATCATCGTGGCGCAGGCTTCTAAATGGGCGATTGTGCAAGGCACTGCAATTCTTAAAAGCTGCGTTGGTAGATTTTCTGCTTGCATCAGACAGTCTCTTTCCTTTCTCATTTTCAAATTTGTACTTCCAAAACTCCTCATATACTTCTGCAAAGGTCTTTTCCGGCTCTTTTTCTTCCTCAACAATCCCCTGCGCTTTGTTGTAGTCCGCCAGTAGGCGTTGTGCGATGATTTCAAGGCTTTTCTGATCGCTAGGCATGGCTATATCCCTCTCATCTCCTTTTGTGTACGTACCGGCTTTATACGATGTTAGGACGATAAATCCTTTCATCCAATCGTCCACATAGCATAGGGCTTTCGGTGTAATTGGGACCCCTTCGTCTGTGTAATCCGTGACCGGAGGGTGCACAGCATAAGGGTTCCGGCGGTTCTTTCCGAGATACTTGATTGAGCCGTATCCATTCGGTAATTTCGGGTGTTTCTTTCTCTTTGGCATAGATTCATCTCCTTTTTGGTGTAAAAATAACAGCTAACAAAAAGAATGCATGTTCTGATTGTTAAACTGCTTCGAAGATGATACAATATATTTGCAATCATTTCGTACATCTTCGGATGTATATTAAGCCGTTCCTGTTGGCGCAGGGGCGGTTTTTAAATTTTTAAATAGTTTCTTTTGTTTACCATTTTCCCGATGTTGGCAAAATGGTCGGAAACTATATTTTCACTGTGTTTACAGGCAATGATAGCTTTTTATTGTGCTTGAAAATCATTTTAATAAATCAGCAATACAAATCTCGAAATCTTCATATATTTTCAATTTAAGTATGTCGTTAAAAGGAATGATAATTGGTGCGACATCTTCCTCATAGCGGTATACAGTTGTTCGTTCCCGAGCGGGATCCACAATCCAATATTCCCGGACACCTGCGTTAGCATAGAGGGTATTTTTTGTGGAATAATCCATTTTACGGCTGCTCGGCGAAACGATTTCAATGATAAAGTCGGGTGCTCCTTCACAGCCACGGTTTGAAATTTTATTGGGATCACAGACAATGCTAATATCAGGTTCTACATAGTTTGAATCATCTTCTTTAATGAAAACAGCAAATGGAGCGGGATAAACTTTGCAGGTACCGCCTTTTTCTTTGATATAATTTCTCAGAGAGGCAGAGAGTTCCATTACTAATTCTTGATGCAATGGGGCTGGCGGCGCCATGTTATAAATTTGTCCATCAATCAGTTCTGCTCTTTGTCCGTCTGGAAGTGCATAAATATCATCTATTGTGTGTGAAGTTGTTTTTAATAATGGCATAGAGATTCCTCCTTATAAAAATAGTAAAACATAATTTTAGTTTACCAATTATCCAACCGGGCGCTTTTTAGTTTATTGTTTTTCAAGTTTAACAGTAGTTGTTGTTCCCATCGCAGATGCTTCATAGCTGATCATGCCATCTTTAAATGTAAAATCCTTTGTGTCATCTCCTGATGCCAACAATGCCATATCCGTTTTTTCGTGATCATTGTTAGAGGTCCAAGAATATTCCTCTACATATTCTGTAGGTGCATCATAGCTCCCGGCCCAATATAGTGATCTTGTGTCTCCGTTGTCAGAAACCCAGTTTATTTCGATCGTACTATCAGTAATTGTTGCTTCTTGCCATGAACCATTATTATCTTCTGACTTCCATGTTCCAGTTAAGTCCGTAGGTTCTTTTTTCTCCTCTTCTTTAGCCGTTTCGGTCTTTGGAGTTTCCGCTTTCTTCGCTTCTTCTTTCTCTCCTCCGCATGCAGCAACGGATAGTGACATGGTTGCCGCCAATAATAATACCATAAGTTTCTTTTTCATTTTTGTTTCCTCTCTCTTTCCCCTGCAAATTTTTCTTTTGTAACGCCACATTTATATAATCGCCGAAGCGGTTATATCATTTCCATAACTCCTAGATAAGGAATGAAGTAAATAATATAATTATCTACCATGGTACAATCGCCATATTTTCCAGTATAGCAGTCAATAGCTTCTTGCAGATATTCTTCTGTAACATGCAAATGTTCTGCAACCTCATATCTATTCTGACATCCCGCATTAAAAGCGGATATGATGCCACGTAATCCGATCATCCGGTTGTATCCATATAATCTTGCTTGCTGTTCTTGTTTTCTATTCCACATATTTTTCATATCAAGTATGTTGCCCGCAGATGTATAATGATGGCCAAGTTCTTCGGCGAGAACGCAGGCTTTTTCTACAGATGTTTTCAAATTTTTATCAAGCGCAATGTGTCCATCCATGTAAATTCCATCAATTTTTGAGGGACTATTTGATTCTCCGTTTAAGTCAAAAGATTCATGAACACGGATATCACAATCAGAAGCATCTTGTAATAATTGTTCGTATATATTCAATGGAGTCACCTCGTTATTATTTGTTATCTTCTGATTTAATAAAAGCAGCAAAGGCTTTTATTCTGTCAAGTTGTTCTTCTGTATACTCTGTTCCGTCAAAGTGGGCGGCGATAGTGGTTGGTTCATTTTCGGACTTCATACCGTACATATCGTTCACCGTAACACCAAAGATTTTGCATACGCGAAAAAGTGTATCAATATCAATAGAATTGACTCCATTTTCCCAAGAAGAGATAGCATTGTGCTTTACGCCCAATTGTTCTGCTAATTCTTTCTGAGTTATTTTGTTCTTTTTTCTGTAATAAAGTAAATTTTTAGCAATTGTTTCTTTAATATTCTCACTCATTTAAGCTACCTCCTTTTAATAGGATAGTATCACAATTTTTTCATAAATTCAAGAAAATAATTTCATAAAATGTGAAAAAACATATTGACATTTCATAAAACATGACATATTATAATATCAACTTCACAAAATATGAAAGAATGGAGGCGGTGACAGTTGATAGGAATTAAAGTGAAGGAATACTTAGACGAAAATGGAATTAAGTATTCGTATTTATCAGAGAAAATAGGGATGCCCATGAATACGCTCAGTCTGTTATTAAACGGAAAAAGAAAAATGAGTATTGAAGAGTATTTCGCAATTTGTGAAGCGTTAGAACTTCCGGTAGATACATTTGAGCCAAAGGACGAGAAGGAGGTGTGAAGACCACGATATTATTTGTAGCATTAGTGGCACTGTCGCTATCATTGATAGGATGCGTGATTACAACAAAAAAACCTGACAGCACATTCGGAAATTGTATTATGCGGTCAGGTCAGTTACTTGGACTAATTATTTTACTTTATATAGTTCTGATTTCATAGCATCGACACATGAGAAAAATTGTTCATGTAAAAGTTCAAATTCTTCATGTGAGTCCCAATGTCCTTTTTCGATGTTCTTAGAAAATACTTTCAAGAGTTCTCGTGTTTTTGGAGTGGAATAGGTCATTGCTTGATATATAGCGGAAAGAATTTTCCGGATAGGCTCTTCGCCCTCCATGACAGTAGCGTGATATAGGACAGAAAAAGATTCTGCGAAATCATTATATGCCTTGCGTTTGGCGTTTTGAAAAACATCAAGTTTTTTCAACTTAACGTCTGCGTATCGGTTTATAAAAGTAGTTATTGTTGGTGCGATAATTGCTGATATCGCAGCAATTAAAGCTGCGTTTACAGTAAAAGAGTTGTCCATTATGTAAAATCCTTTCATTTAATTTATGAAAGAATTTTATCATAATTTGAAAAATATTTCAAATTAAATAAGGAGGAATAATGAACGAATTAATAAAAATTAATTATGACACAGAACACCCGACAGTGTCGGCAAGAGATTTGCATGAGGGTTTGGAGATTACTGAAAGATTCCAGTCATGGTTCAACAGACAATTACAGTATGGATTCCAAGAATCTATTGATTATGTAGGGCGTAAAGAATTTAACACCCTAGCAAGACAAGAATTGCAAGACTACGAAATTTCCGTAGACATGGCAAAACAAATCTGTATGCTTCAACGTTCCGAGAAAGGAAGACAGTATCGCCAGTATTTCCTCGACCTCGAGAAAGCATGGAACACTCCAGAGCAGGTAATGGCAAGAGCCTTAAAGATGGCAGGGAAGACGATTGACAGCCTAAAAGACAGATGTAAGTTCCTCGGAGGACAAGTTGTAGAGCAGCAGAAGCTGATCGAGGAAATGACACCGAAAGCAAATTATGTTGACCATATTCTAGAATCAAAGTCACTGGTGGCTACAACGCAGATCGCAAAAGACTATGGAATGTCTGCAATACGGTTCAATCAGATTCTAAACAGCTTAAAAATCCAGTATAAGGTCAATAAACAGTGGGTGCTTTATTCAAAATATCAGAATTGTGGGTATGTACATAGTAAGACAATCGATATTACAAGAAGCAATGGAGATCCGGATGTGACAATGCAGACACAGTGGACGCAGAAAGGTCGGCTCTTCTTGTATGAGGAACTTAAGAAAAATGATATTTATCCGGTGATCGAGCAGGAAGTGGCGTAGTTGTTCAAAACAACACATACGAAAGCGGGGTGAGAGAAGATATGGAAGAAGATATCAATGTAGTATTAGATGAAGAGTTGAGTAACTGTATTCAGAAACTCAGAAATGCAACATTAGGATATGAAGTTAGGACGTTCATCACGGAATACGAAGAGCTGATGTTCAAAAAAGCGGATATGATAACACAGGCATTTATAAGAGATAATAAGCCAATCCAGAGAACAAAAAGTGAAGTTTTCGTGAAATATGAAAGAAAAATACAGCATTTAATTGTTCTCCAGATTGTGCAGGGGATTTCCATTATTTTATTAGCTATGTCTTTAATAACGCAATGATAGAAACAGCTAAAACAGCTAAGGAGATAAGTGTTGGAATCAAGAATTTTAATAATTCTATATGTTTTGCGTGTTTAGTTTTTAGCAACATGGAGTCATGTTCTTTTAAAGCAGCACGTCCAAGTTCCGTAATTGTCATTTGTGCAGAAGACTCTAATTTAATTAATCCGTGTTTTTCCAATTCTTCTATACGATCATCTATAGTAGGGGCAGTAAAGAAAAAGGAAGCTGGTGTTCTTCCTGGATTTTGCAGGATTGATTCTAAAGTTTGGAATTCGTCTTCAGTGATATTTTCAAAAAGTGACTTCATAAAATGCTCCTTTCCTATTTACTCAGGCATGGCAGTGCCTTGTAGGTAAATTATAGGAGATACGGAAGCAAATGACAATAAAGATTCAAAAAAGAAAGAGGTGAAAAGAATGCTAAAACACTTAACAGACAAAGATCTGAAAGAAGGTAAAGAACTGATTCAGATCTTAGAAGATCTACCAGAGTCAGATATGAAGCAAATTATCATTTATGCAAGCGCATTAAAGGATAGACAGCTTGTGGAAAATTCTAGCAGAAAGGCGGGGTAATATAAATGGGAGCTACAAAGAATTTGGTTCAGGTGATTTAGAAAATATACTT
>URCR01000034.1 GCA_900546325.1 uncultured Lachnospiraceae bacterium
TAATAGACCCTTATAGGGTCAAAGCAAGCCACCGGCTAAGCCGGTGGTCTTGACTACATAGGCAATTTCTTTGGAATCCTATGTAATAAAATGCACTTTGTGTGAGAATGCGCAGCTCGCGAAAGGAAGTGTCTTAGTGATCAGGAACGGTGTTTTCCGAGATACAGTTTTTCAATCAGACTGATGCAGGCATACAGAAACATTGCAAGGATACAGAGGAGGACGATGGCCATGAGGAGCCAGTCGAGTTTAAAGACCTGGCTGGAATAAATGATCAGATATCCAAGTCCGTTTCGTGCTGCGAGAAATTCTCCGATGATGACACCGACAAGGCACAGTCCGATATTGACTTTCATGTTGCTGATGATCGCCGGAATTGAGTGGGGGATCACAACTTTTGTGAGGGCGTGGAGCCTGGTGCCGTGCAGTGTGTAGATGAGTTTGATCTTCTCCTGGTCGACGGTATGAAAGCTTGTGTATAAGTTTAAAATACTTCCGAAGATTGCAACAGACATTCCGGCGACAATGATGGTTGTGCGGGTGGCGCCAAGCCATACGATCAGAAGTGGTGCCAGGGCAGATTTTGGCAGGCTGTTCAGGACAACAAGGTAAGGTTCCATAATCTCGGAAAGCTTCGGGCTGAACCAGAGAAGAACGGCACAGAGCAGACCGATCAGAATGACAAGAAGAAAGCTTACGACCGTCTCATATACGGTGATGCCAACGTGGAGAAAGATACTCCGGTCAAGCACCATATTCCAAAAACAGCGGACGATCTTTGACGGACTGCTGAAGATAAATGAGTCGATCAGTCCGGTCGCCGAGGAAATCTCCCAGAGGATCAGAAAGAGGACCAAGATCAGAACCCGGAAGACAGAGACGATGGTCCGGTGCTTCTGCCTGCCTTTTAAAAATTCCTGTTGTTTTACGGAAATCTCATTCACTTCCATTTAACTCCCTCCAGACAAGATTGAAATACGTTTTAAATTCAGGTGCATTTCTGCGAAGAAGCGGGGTGTCTTCTTTCATCTCAAAGTGAAGCGGGATTGTCTGCTGAATGGCAGCAGGGCGGGCAGAAAGGACGATGACCCGGTCGCCGAGACTGACTGCCTCCGACAAGTCGTGAGTGACAAGGATCGCTGTCTTTTTTTCTTTTCGGATAATTTGTCCGATATCATCTCCGACCGTCAGGCGGGTCTGATAATCCAGAGCGGAGAACGGTTCGTCGAGAAGGAGAAGATCCGGATCAAGGACCAGTGTGCGGATCAGGGCGGCTCGCTGTCTCATACCGCCGGAAAGTTCAGAAGGTCTTGCTTTGGCAAAATTCTGAAGTCCATAGGTAGCGAGCAGTTCCTTCGCTTTTTCTTTTGTCTGGGGGTTCAGCTTGTGCTGGATCTCCAGACCAAGGATGATATTGCGGTAGATGGAGCGCCATTCAAACAGATGGTCTTTCTGAAGCATGTAGCCGATGTTGGAATTGTGCAGTTCCACGGACTTTCCGTGGATCAGAATCTGTCCTTCCTCCGGGTGAAGAAGTCCGGCGATCAGTGACAAGAGCGTGGATTTCCCGCAGCCGGATGGGCCGACGATGGCAATAAATTCTCCTTTCTTCACGGAAAAGGAGATGTGGTCTAAGGCAGGTGTCTCTCCATCCAGCGTATGGTAGGCATAACTGACATTTTGAAATTCTAATATAGTTTCCATAAGAGCCTCCAGTCTGTTTCTATATAATTTATGCAAAAGAAGGAAAATGGTGCGGCGGCAGATCAATCTGAAAAATCCGGATTGTTTTTTCTGAGCAGTTGTGTATAATATCAGCAGGGAATAAAAGAAAAAGAGCAAAGGGTGAAGAAAATGGAAGAAAAAGCAGAAAACCGGAAGGTGCAGGGACAGCCGAAGAGAAATTATCAGAAAGAGTTAGAAAAACTGCTGGAGCAGTTTGAAAAAGAAGGAAGAGTGCCGTCCCTTTTGCTCCACAGCTGCTGTGCACCTTGCAGTAGTTATGTATTAGAGTATTTATCTCAGTATTTTCATATTACGGTGTTCTATTACAATCCCAATATTTATCCGGATAGCGAATATGAGAAGCGGGTGCAGGAACAAAAAGAACTGATTGAGAAACTTCCGGCAAAATATCCAATCTCTTTTCTTGCGGGAGAGTACGATAAGCAGCTGTTTTATGATGCAGTAAAAGGACTGGAGCAAGAAAAAGAAGGTGGCAGGCGCTGTTTTTGCTGCTATGAATTGAGGCTTTTGGAGGCTGCAAAAGTGGCAAAAGAAGGGAACTTTGATTACTTTACGACCACACTCAGCATCAGTCCGATGAAAAATGCCGCAAAGTTAAATGAGATCGGTGAGCGGATCGGGAAAGAGGAGGGAGTTTCCTATCTTCTGTCCGATTTTAAGAAGAAGAACGGATATAGGCGTTCGGTGGAACTTTCGGGATTGTTTGGGCTTTACCGGCAGGATTACTGTGGCTGCATCTTCTCCAAACAGGAGAGGGAAGCGCAGAAGAAAGAAATGCTAAAAAGTGAAAATATGTAAAAAGTTCTAAAAGAGAAAGAAAAAATATGTAAAAAAACAAGATAATATTGGAAAATTATACAAAAATATGATAGACTATGAAAAATAAGCAACAGAAAAGAGGAACAGATATGGCACAATTATGGGGCGGCCGCTTTACAAAAGAAACAGATCAGATGGTATATCAGTTTAATGCATCGATTTCTTTTGATAAGCGGTTTTATGCGCAGGATATCAGAGGCAGCATCGCACATGTGATGATGCTGGCAAAACAGGGAATCCTGACGGAAGAAGAGCAACAGAAAATGATTTCCGGTCTGGAAGGGATTTTAAGAGACATAGAGGACGGTGTGCTCGAGATTTCGGACCGATATGAAGATATTCACAGTTTTGTGGAGGCAACTTTGATTGAGCGGATCGGGGAGCCTGGTAAGAAGTTGCATACCGGAAGGAGCAGAAATGACCAGGTCGCTCTTGACATGAAGCTCTATATCAGAGATGAGGTGTATGCAGCGGATCATCTTTTGAAAGAATTGTTAGAAGTGCTTCTTGGAATCATGGAGGAGCATATCGATACGTTCATGCCGGGATTTACCCATCTTCAGAAGGCACAGCCGATCACGCTGGCACATCATATGGGAGCTTATTTTGAGATGTTTAAGAGAGACCGTTTCCGGATGAAGGATGTCTACCGGAGGATGAACTACTGCCCGCTTGGTTCCGGGGCACTGGCTGGAACAACGTATCCTCTGGATAGAGAATATACAGCGGAGCTGTTAGGATTTGCAGGTGCCACATGGAACAGTATGGACTCTGTGGCGGATAGAGACTATCTGATTGAATTTTTGGCGGCATTGTCGACAGTTATGATGCACTTAAGCCGTTTTTCAGAGGAAGTGATCATCTGGAACAGCAATGAGTATCAGTTCATTGAGATTGACGATGCGTACAGCACCGGAAGCAGTATTATGCCGCAGAAAAAGAACCCGGACATTGCAGAGCTTGTCCGCGGGAAGACTGGGCGTGTCTATGGGGCGCTGATGTCACTCCTTGTGACGATGAAGGGACTGCCTCTCGCTTACAATAAAGATATGCAGGAAGATAAAGAGCTTGCTTTTGATGCGATCGACACGGCGAAAGGATGTCTGTCACTGTTTACAGACATGCTCCGCACGATGAAATTTCAGAAGGAGCAGATGGAAAAAAGCGCAAGAAATGGATTTACCAACGCGACAGATGCCGCAGATTATCTTGTCGGACACGGTGTGGCTTTCCGTGATGCACATGGGATTGTGGGACAGCTTGTTTTAAGCTGTATCGAGAAGGGCATCTCACTGGAAGAGATGACGCTGGAAGAGTATCAGCAGATTTCCCCGGTATTTCAGGAAGATATCTACGATGCGATCAGTCTGAAGACTTGTGTGGAGAAGCGCAATACGCTCGGCGCACCAGGGCGGGAGGCGATGGAGCAGGTGATTTCCCTGCAGAAAAGCTATCTGTCTCAGCCGGATACCTTTTCCGGACAGGATTGATAAATACAATGGTTCAGTAAAGAGAGGAAAGAAAGATGGAGAGAAAATTAAGAGTAGGAATTCTTGGAGCAACAGGGATGGTAGGACAGAGATTTATTTCTCTTTTGGAAGATCATCCGTGGTTTGAAGTGGTGACAGTCGCAGCCAGTCCAAGATCAGAAGGCAAGACTTATGCGGAGGCAGTCGGGGACCGCTGGAAGATGCAGACACCGATGCCGGAGGCAGTGAAAGAGTTAGTTGTCATGAATGTCAATGAAGTGGAGAAAGTGGCAGCGGGCGTTGATTTTGTATTCAGTGCAGTAGATATGTCAAAGGAGGAGATCAAGGCGATCGAGGAAGCCTATGCAAAGACGGAGACGCCGGTTGTGTCAAACAACAGTGCGCACCGCTGGACAAAAGATGTGCCGATGGTGATCCCGGAGATCAATCCGGAACACTTTGAGATCATTGAAGCACAGAAAGCGCGGCTTGGAACAGAGAGAGGATTTGTGGCAGTCAAGCCGAACTGCTCTATCCAGAGCTATGCGCCGGTGCTGACTGCATGGAAGGAATTTGAGCCGACAGAAGTGGTTGCGACGACTTACCAGGCAATTTCGGGGGCAGGAAAGACATTTGCAGACTGGCCAGAGATGGTGGAGAACATCATTCCGTTTATCGGTGGAGAAGAAGAAAAGAGCGAGCAGGAGCCGCTTAGAATCTGGGGACAGATCAGAGACGGTGAGATTGTGAAGGCAGAAAGCCCTGTCATCACAACACAGTGTATCCGTGTTCCGGTTCTGGACGGACATACAGCGGCAGTTTTTGTAAAATTTGCAAAGAAGCCGACAAAAGAACAGCTGATTGAGAAGCTTTTATCATTCCGCGGCCTGCCGCAGGAATTAGAGCTTCCAAGTGCGCCAAAGCAGTTTATTCAGTATCTTGAGGAAGATAACCGCCCACAAGTAAAATTGGATGTAGATTTTGAGAAGGGAATGGGAATCTCTGTCGGACGTTTGAGGGAAGATACCGTGTATGATTATAAGTTTGTCGGACTTTCCCATAATACAGTCAGAGGTGCAGCGGGAGGCGCTGTACTCTGCGCAGAAACACTGACTGCAAAAGGATATATCAAGGCAAAATAGAAATAAAAAGAGAGAAGGGGAACCGCAGTTTTGCAGAGCCTCTTTTTTCTCTTTTTGGAGGAGTTTGGGACAGGGTATGGAAATGAAATTAGAAATTTGCTATACTGGAAGATGACAAAGAACGATTGGAACTGCGAAAAAGAGGAAGGTGTTCAAATGAGGAAAGAACTATTGACTTACACACAGAACAGAGAGTTATCCTGGCTCCGATTCAATGAGCGGGTACTCCAGGAAGCACAGGATTCGACAGTGCCGCTTTTGGAGCGGATGAAGTTTGTTGCAATCTTTACGAGTAATCTGGATGAGTTTTTTATGATCCGGGTAGGAAGTCTCTATGATATGGGAATGATGGGAGAAAACCACATTGATGACAAGACCGGATGGAGTGCAAGGCAGCAGTTGGATAAGATCTATGCAGCGGTCGCGCCGCTTTATAAGGAGCGGGAGAAGACATACGCGGAGATCAAAAAACAGTTAGGGCCTTATGGAATCTGCGGGCTGTCTTTTAAGGAGCTAGAGCAGCAGGAGAAGAAGTTTGTAAAAAAGTATTTCAGGGAACAGATCCTTCCGCTTCTGTCACCGCAGATCGTAGACCCGAATCACCCATTTCCACATCTTCTGAACAACGAAATCTATGTGACTGCGACTTTGAAAGAGAACGGCAGATCGTTACTTGGAATTGTGCCGGTACCGCAGTTCATTTCAGATATCTTATATCTTCCGGGGCATGATATCCGCTATATCCGCATGGAGAAAGTGATCATGGAATATCTGGAACTGGTCTTCGGACAGTATGAAATCTCGGATCGCAATTATATCTGTGTGACGAGGAATGCGGATATTTCCCCGGATGATGAAGCCTTTGACATCAACGATGATTTCCGTTACCGGATGAAAAAGACTCTGCATAAGCGCAGAAGGATGGCTGTTGTGAGGATTGAGGTGGCGGAGAATCTGAGTAAAGAGCGGGAACAGTATTTTTGCAGCAAATTTAACATTACACCGAAGCAGATCTTCCGGACAAAAGTGCCGATGAAGCTTGATTTCATGTTCTCGGTGATCGATAAGGCGCCCGATTCTATGAAACGTGCGCTGACATACGAGCCATTCTCACCGCAGGCGGCGAAGATGGTGGAAGAGGGCAGTATGATGAAGCAGATTCGAAAAAGAGATATCCTGCTTTCCTATCCGTATGAGGGTATGGAGCCGTTTCTCCGGCTGATCAAGGAGGCATCCACCGATCCGAATGTCATGACGATCAAGATTACAATCTACCGTCTTGCAAGGAAGACAAGACTGGTAGAGTACTTGTGTGCAGCGGCAGAGAACGGAAAGGAAGTGACGGTTCTGATCGAACTGCGGGCAAGGTTTGATGAGCAGAACAATATCGACTGGTCTGAGAGACTTGAGGAGGCAGGATGCAGGGTGATCTATGGATTCGAGGGATATAAGGTACATTCTAAGATCTGCCTGATCACTTACCGTCATCGGAATGAGATTCAGTATATCACTCAGATCGGGACAGGGAATTATAACGAGAAGACAGCTGCGATGTATACGGATGTCTCACTGATGACTGCCAGCCGGAGAATCGGGGAAGATGCGGCGGAATTCTTTAAAAATATGTCGATCAGCAATCTTGACGGGAGATATGAAGAACTGATCGTGGCACCGACAAGTTTAAAGCAGAAGATTCTCATGCTGATCGATGAGGAGATCAAGAAAGGACCGGATGGCAGAATTGTGATGAAGATGAATTCTGTGACAGATATGGATTTCATTGAGAAAATCGCGGAAGCTTCCAGAGCAGGTGTCAGAGTGGATCTGATCGTGCGCGGAATCTGCTGTATTTTACCGGGAATTGAGGGGGAGACTGAGAATCTGAGAGTCATAAGCATCGTAGGAAGATATCTGGAGCATGCCAGAATCTTCAGTTTTGGTATCAGAGAAGAACAGAAGCTCTATATCGGCTCCGCAGATATGATGACAAGAAATACAGAAAAGCGGGTGGAAGTCGCATGCCCGGTGCATGATCCGGTGGTGAAGCGGCAATTGAACCATCTTTTAAAGGTGATGCTGTCAGATAATGTAAAAGCGCGTATTCTGACAAGTGACGGCACATACAAGAAGAAAGAAAAAGGAGAGCGCGAAGTGAATGCGCAGGAAGTATTTATGAGGGAAGCGCTTCAGGAAAGACCGTCAGAGAAGAGGCGGGAACCGGAAGTAGTCCGAAGACTTCTTCAAATTTTTCATAAAAAATAAGTAAAGCAGAGAGGAACAAGGACGATGAGTATAGAGAAAACAGTATTTGGAACGACAAGAAGTGGAGAGCAAGTGTCTCTTTATACGATTTCCAATCAGCAGGGAATGGAGATCGCTGTGACAGATCTCGGTGCGACATTAGTAAAGGTGATCGTCAAAGATAAAAATGGAAATCCGAAAGATGTTGTGCTCGGCTATGACACTCCACAGAAATATGAGGAGGCAGATAAGTTTTTCGGCGCAATCGTCGGGAGATGC
The DNA here is from genome assembly GCA_900546325.1 of uncultured Lachnospiraceae bacterium. GTDB lineage: Bacteria > Bacillota > Clostridia > Lachnospirales > Lachnospiraceae > Faecalimonas. Next base: position 7,697 of record URCR01000034.1, read on the forward strand.
GCGAATAGGATTGGAGGGGCTTCTTTTGAACTGAATGGGAAGACATATACACTTGCACAAAATAATAACGGCAATAATCTGCACAGCGGAATGGATTTCTTCAATGTCCGTATCTGGGATGTGACAAAGGAGAGCTGCGATCAGATTACATTTGCGCTGGACAGCAGAGAGGGCGATCAGGGATATCCGGGAGCGGTGAAAATCGAGGTGACTTATACGCTGACAGAAGATAACACGGTTGAAATCCAGTACCATGCCGTGCCGGATCAGGATACGATCCTGAATATGACAAACCACAGCTACTTTAATCTTGACGGACATGAGAAGAAAGACGTACTTGCACAGCGTGTCTGGATTGATGCAGATGCGTTTACAAGGGCAGATGCAGAATCAATCCCGACAGGAGAAATCGTTTTGGTTGAAGGAACACCGATGGATTTCCGTGCAGGTAAAATCATTGGAGAAGAGATTGCAAGTGATTATGAGGCAGTCCGTCTTGGAAATGGCTATGATCACAACTGGGTACTCAACCATCCGGGTACTTACCGCAAAGTGGCAGAGATGGAAGGGGCAGAGAGTGGAATTGCAATGGAAGTGTGGACAGATCTTCCGGGTATGCAGTTTTATACCGCTAATTTTGTGGAACATGAAGAAGGAAAAGATGGTATCTGTTATGGAAAGAGAAGCGGTGCATGTTTTGAAACGCAGTATTTTCCGGATGCGATCCACAAGGAACACTTCGAAGGACCAGTCTGCAAAGCCGGCAGCACATATCATACAACAACGGCATATCATTTTACAGTAAAGTAGGTACACATGGGGAAATCAGTATATATTGCGGAGAAGCCAAGCGTCGCACAGGAATTTGCAAAGGCATTAAAATTAAATACAAGACGAAAAGACGGATATCTGGAGGCGGACAGTGCGATCGTGACATGGTGTGTCGGACATCTTGTCACGATGAGTTATCCCGAAGTATATGATGCAAAGCTGAAACGATGGAGTCTTGATACGCTTCCGTTTCTTCCGAAAGAATTTAAGTACGAAGTCATTCCGGCAGTTGAGAAGCAGTTTCGGATTGTGAAGGAGCAGCTGACGCGGGATGATGTGGACACGATCTATGTCTGTACCGACTCGGGGCGGGAAGGGGAATACATTTACCGGCTGGTAGAGCAGATGGCGGGTGTGAAAGGGAAGGTGAGAAAGCGCGTCTGGATTGATTCCCAGACAGAGGAGGAGATTCTCCGCGGGATCAAGGAGGCAAAGCCGCTGGAAAGCTATGACAATCTGAGTGCATCTGCCTATCTGCGCGCGAAAGAAGATTATCTGATGGGGATCAATTTCTCAAGATTGCTGACATTAAAGTATGGGAACAGTATCTCAAATTATCTGCGGACCAATTATACGGTACTCTCTGTCGGGCGGGTGATGACCTGCGTCCTTGGAATGGTCGTCCGCAGGGAAAGGGAAATCCGGGAGTTTGTAAAGACACCGTTTTTCCGTGTGATCTCCACGATCGATGTGGAAGGACAGACATTTGAAGGCGAATGGAGGGCGGTCAAAGGATCACGGTATTTTGAATCGTTTGACCTCTACAAGGAGAATGGATTTCAGAAGAAGGAGAAGGCAGAGGAGCTGATCGAATATTTAAGTGAGCCGCTTCCACTCACCTGTGAGATCCTCTCCATCGAGAAGAAAAAGGAGAAGAAAAATCCGCCGCTGTTGTTCAATCTGGCGGAGCTTCAAAATGAATGTTCCAGACGGTTTAAGATCAGTCCGGATGAGACACTTCGGATCGTGCAGGAGCTCTATGAGAAAAAACTGGTCACATATCCGAGAACCGATGCGCGTGTGCTGTCGACTGCGGTTGCAAAGGAGATCCATAAAAATCTGAACGGTCTTTCCAAATATGAGATGGCAGGACCGTTCTTATCTGACATTTTGCAGTTTGGAAGCCACAAAGGGCTGGAGAAAACCCGTTATGTCAATGACAAGCAGATTACAGATCACTACGCGATCATCCCGACCGGGCAAGGGCTTCCTGCATTACAGGCGGTGGCGCCGACTGCCAGACAGGTATACGATCTGATCGTCAGACGGTTTTTAAGTATCTTTTATCCTCCGGCGGTGTATCAGAAAGTAACCATTGTGACAAAGCGGAAGGAAGAACAGTTTTTCTCTTCTTTTAAGGTGCTTGCAGAAGAAGGATACCTGAAGGTGACCGGTGTACCGGGGACAAAAAAAGGAGAGGATGCAGGCGAGGACGGTGACAATCAAGATGCAGGTCTGTTTGCGCTTGTGCAGAAGCTGCGGAAAGGGATGCAGCTGGATGTACGCGGATTTCAGATCAAAGAAGGAGAGACATCCCCGCCGAAAAGATATAACTCCGGTTCCATTATCCTGGCGATGGAGAATGCCGGGCAGCTTATTGAAGATGAGGAACTGCGTGCACAGATCAAAGGAAGCGGCATTGGCACAAGTGCGACGAGGGCGGAAATATTAAAGAAGCTGATTCATATTCAGTATCTTGCACTGAATAAAAAGACACAGATCATCACTCCTACGCTTCTCGGGGAGATGGTGTTCGATGTGGTCGGACACTCGATCCGTTCCCTTTTAAATCCGGAGCTGACGGCCAGCTGGGAGAAAGGATTGAACTATGTGGCGGAGGGGGAGATCACTCCGGAGGAATACATGGTGAAGCTGGAGCGGTTCGTACAGAACCATACAAACGGTGTGCTGGGATTGAATAACCAGTATCAGCTGCGTGCCTGCTATGACAAGGCAGCGGGATTTTATCAGAAGCCGAAAGTGCCGGCAAAGACATCCGAGAAAAAAGCTGCAAAAAATCGTTCATAGGAACGGAAACAAAGAATCGTGCCTGTTTCAGACAGCGGCATGATAAAATCAGATTAGAAGACGGAAAGGAAAGAAAGTATGGAGCAGATGACAGTAGCAGAATTGTATACATTAAAGGAAACTATCGCCAGTGAGATTTTTGAAGGCGTGACATATCCATGGGAGGTGCTTCCGAAGATCGGGGCATTTATTGTGGAACTTGGCAGCACACTGCCAAAAGAGGAGTATGAGAAGATAGGAGAGGATGTCTGGGTAGCAAAATCGGCCAAGGTTGCAGCGACTGCAAGCATTCATGGGCCGGCGATCATCGGAAAAGAGGCGGAGATCAGACACTGTGCGTTTATCCGCGGGAATGCCATCGTGGGAGAAGGAGCTGTTGTAGGAAATTCTACAGAGTTAAAAAATGTAATCTTATTTAACAAAGTACAGGTGCCACATTACAATTATGTAGGGGATTCGATTCTCGGATACAAATCTCATATGGGAGCCGGAGCGGTCACATCAAATGTAAAATCGGACAAATCGCTTGTGAAAGTAAAAGCAGGCGGAAGGACGATTGAGACCGGGCTGAAGAAATTCGGGGCAATGCTCGGGGACGAGGTGGAAGTCGGATGCGGAAGTGTGCTCAATCCGGGAAGTGTGATCGGAAGTCATACGAACATTTATCCTCTTTCCATGGTGCGCGGAGTGGTTCCTGCAGGAAGTATTTACAAAAAACAGGGCGAGATCGTCACAAAACAGTAAGGGGACTTCCTAAGTGCGGAAAAATTGTGTATAATAGAAGAGAAGCGCGATTGAGAAAGCTGCGGATTGCGTAGGAGAAAAGGCAAAAGCCTAAAGAAAAGGAGGACGCTTATGTTACAGGACGATTATGTTACATTTGAGATTGGTAAGGCGAAGCATATTGCATTAGTTGCACATGATGGAAAGAAAAAAGAACTGGTAGAGTGGTGCGATAAGAATAAAGAGATTTTAAAAGGACATTTTCTCTGCGGAACAGGGACGACATCCCGGTTGATCGCAGAAAAGACAGGGCTTCCGGTCAAAGGATATAACAGTGGACCGCTTGGAGGAGATCAGCAGATCGGTGCAAAGATCGTTGAGGGAAATATTGATTTTATGATCTTTTTGTGGGATCCGTTAGAGGCACAGCCGCATGATCCGGATGTTAAGGCACTTCTTCGTATCGCAGTCGTATATGACATTCCGATTGCAAACAATCTGGCGACAGCCGACTTCATGCTGCATTCGAAATATATGAATGAACCATATTACCGGAAAGTAGAGAATTTTAACAAGACGGTGCAGGAGAGGGTAGAGCAGTTGAAATAGCAGGGAGTTTCCCTGCTATTTTGGCTGTATCAGATCCTGTCTGCGGGGACTGGCAGCGCAGAGGGAAACAACAAGAGTGAAAGGAAGAAACATGGAACAAAACAGTAAAAATTATCTAGAATATCTCGCGGAATTATATCCGACAATCGGAAAAGCATCGACGGAGATCATTAATCTTCAGTCGATTTTAAATCTTCCGAAAGGAACAGAGCATTTTATATCGGACATTCATGGAGAATTCGAGGCATTTTCACATGTGCTGCGCAATGGATCGGGGGCGGTCAGAAAGAAGATCGATGATGTATTTGGGCATACACTGAGTACGGCGGAAAAATGCGCGATGGCGACATTGATCTACTATCCGGCAGAAAAGATCGCTGAGATCAAGAAGACAGAGCCGGATATGGAAAACTGGTACAAGATCACATTGTACCGCCTGATTGAAATATGTAAGACAGTCTCCTCAAAATATACAAGATCAAAAGTCAGAAAGGCGCTTCCGTCAGACTATGCATATGTCATTGAAGAACTGATTACGGAGAAATCAGAAGTGCTGAACAAAGGAGCATATTACGAGTCGATCGTCACAACGATATTGGAGATCGGAAAGGCGGAAGACTTTATCATTGTCATGTCAGAACTGATCCAGAGACTTGTAATCGATCATCTGCATATTATCGGAGATATTTTTGACAGAGGTCCGGCGCCGGATAAAATACTGGACTGCCTTATGAATTATCATTCGTTTGATATCCAGTGGGGAAACCATGATGTCCTCTGGATGGGAGCGGCTGCGGGAAATGCGGCATGCATTGCGACAGTGATCCGAATCTGTCTCCGCTATGGCAATCTGGATCTTCTGGAGGATGGGTACGGGATCAATCTGCTTCCACTAGCAGCATTTGCCATGGAAATCTACGGAGAAGACTCCTGTGTATGTTTCGCTGTGAAAGGGAGAGAGGGAAGAACAGACTCCTCCTCTCTGTTAGAGAGAAGAATGCACAAAGCAATTGCGGTGATCCAGTTCAAACTGGAAGAAATGCTGCTGCGGGAGAATCCTGATTTTGGTATGGAAGATAGATGTTTTCTTGAGACATTTGATAAAAAGAACGGGACTGTGAAGATACAGGGAAAAGAATATCGGCTGAAGGACCGGTATTTTCCTACGATTTCCGAAGAAGCGCCGTATGATTTGAGCAAAGGGGAGCAGGAGATCATGGAGAAACTGAAAACAGCATTTCAGAACTGTGAGAAATTGCAGCGGCATGTCAAACTGCTCCTGAAGAACGGAAGCCTTTATAAAGTGTATAATCATAATCTGCTCTATCACGGATGCATGCCGCTGGAAGAAGACGGAAGCTTTGAGAAAGTCAATATCTTCGGGAAATTTTATCAAGGGAGAAAGCTTTACGATGTGCTTGAGACTTATGTGCGGAAAGCTTTCGTTGCTCTGGAGGAACGAGAGAGAAAGAAAGGGCGGGATATTTTATGGTATCTTTGGAGCGGACCCAAATCTCCTCTGTTTGGAAGAAGCAAGATGGCTACATTTGAGAGGTATCTGATTGCAGAGCCCGGGGCACACCAGGAAAAGAAAAATGCATATTATCGATTTTTGGAAGAGAGCAGTACTGCAGGGCGGATTCTGGAGGAGTTTGGTCTTCAGGGGGAAGATGCACATATCATCAATGGGCATGTGCCGGTGCACCAGAGTTCAGGGGAAAGTCCTGTAAAGTGCGGCGGGAAAGTGCTGATCATTGATGGAGGGTTCTCAAAGGGATACCATAAGGAGACGGGGATCGCGGGGTATACTCTGATCTATAATTCGTACGGTATGACGCTGACGGCACATGAACCCTTTGAATCGGCAGAGATGGCGATCCACGAAGAGAAAGACATCGTCTCCAGACAGGTGGCAGTCAAGTATACCGACAGACGTCAGCTTGTCGGAGATACAGATAATGGAAATAAGATGAAAGAAAGGATCGCCGAATTAAAGGATCTGATCCGGGCTTACCGCGAAGGAGAACTCAAAGAGAAAGAGCGGTAGGAACAGTCATAAATCTTTTGCAGAACGCTTACAATGGTAGTAGACGAAATCAAAAGGAGTTGCAAAATGAGAACGATTCTGGCAGTAGTGTTGAGCGTGATTCTATGTACCGGAACTGTCTGTGCGATGCCGCCCGACAGGAAAGTACTGCAGGAAGATGGAGAGGCGGATAAGAAAAAGGAGTTGGAATTGACAGCACAGTCGGCAGTTTTGATGGAGGCATCTACAGGGAAGCTTATTTACGAGAAACAGAAAGAAGAAGAACTTCCACCGGCGAGTGTGACGAAAGTCATGACGATGCTTTTGATCCTGGATGCAGTGGAGGATGGAAGGATAAAACTGGAAGATGAAGTGACTGTATCAGAGTATGCGGCATCTATGGGAGGGAGCCAGGTGTTTCTGGAGCCGGGGGAAGTGCAGACGGTAGATACGATGCTAAAGTGCATTGCAGTCGCAAGTGCGAATGATGCATGTGTTGCGATGTCCGAGTACATAGCCGGAAGTGAGGAAGCTTTTGTAGAGCAGATGAATGCACGGGCAAAAGAGTTGGGGATGGAGCATACCCACTTTGTAAACTGCAACGGTCTTGACGCAGACGGACATCTGACGACGGCTTACGATATTGCACTGATGTCCAGAGAACTGATCACAAAGCATCCGGAGATTGAAAACTATTCGATGATCTGGATGGAAAATATTACCCATAAAACAAGTAAGGGGACAAGTGAATTTGGCTTGTCAAACACAAATAAACTGGTGCGGCACTATCCATACGCCACAGGGCTTAAGACCGGATCTACAAGTAAGGCAAAATTCTGTATCTCTGCCACGGCGAGAAAGGACGGGATGGATCTGATCGCGGTGATCATGGCGGCGCCGGATTCTAAGATGCGCGTGAAAGATGCGACAACACTTTTAAATTATGGATTTGGAAAATGTACCAGGTATGTGGATAAAGAAAAAGGCGGATTAAAGTCTGCAAAAGTGTCTGGGGGGACAAAGGAAAAAGTAAACATCGAGCCGGAAACAACGTTTCAGTATGTCGATACGACCGGGGCGAACCTGTCTGAGATCAAGAAAAAACTGGTGCTAAAAAAAGAACTTCCGGCACCGTTAAAGAAAGGGGCGGCTGTCGGGGAACTTGTCTACACACTGCAGGGAGAAACCATTGGATCTGTCCCGGTCAGAACGACAGAAAAAGTAGATAAGCTTACTTATGGACATGTGCTGAAACAGATGCTGAAAAGCTTTTTGTTGTAAAACACGGAAAAAAATTATATAATGGAAAGCAAATCAGCATTGCTGTGAGAGAAAATGAGACAGTGAAAGAGGATAAGGGAACAGATATGGAAAGAGAAATTGTAAAGGTCATAGGGATTATTGCGGCGGCATCGGTCCTTTGTGTGCTGGAGATGATACGGGAGATCCACACATTTAAGGTTACGCATTATACGGTGACATCCCCGAAGCTTACAGGGGAAGAGACGAAGTTTGTCCTGCTCAGTGATCTTCACAACAAAGTATATGGAAAACATAATAAAAGGCTTTTGTTTGCCATTGCAAAACAGCGGCCGGAGGCAATTTTGATCGCGGGGGATATGCTTGTGGGGAAAAAGGGGGTATCTCCAAAACCGGCGATGGAATTTGTGAAATCTCTTGCAAATATCTGTCCGGTATTTTATGCGAATGGGAATCATGAGCAGCGGATGAAGGAAAAGCCGGAGAATTACAGCCATGTCTATGAGCGGTACAAAAAAGAGTTAAGTGCAGAGCAGGTGATCTTTCTTGAGAATCGTTCTGTTGTCCGGGAGTGGAATGGAGATCTGTTTACTATTTCCGGACTGGAGATTCCATATGATGGATATGCAAGAAAGAAGTATCACGAAGTAACAGAGACTGAGATCGAACAGCGGATCGGGAAGGCGAGCAGAGTCAGTTATCAGATTTTGATCGCGCACAATCCGACACATGTGCCGGCATACAAAAAGTGGAGGGCAGACCTTGTTGTTTCCGGGCACTTTCACGGAGGGCTGGTAAGGATTCCGTTCCTTGGAGCGGTTATTACACCGCAGTTTAAATTGTTTCCCTCTTACAGCGGAGGGATTTACAGAGAAGGGCAGACGACGACGGTCGTGAGCAGAGGGATCGGAGAGCATACGATACCGATCCGGCTGTTTAATACGCCGGAAGTAGTTGTGCTGCATATGAAAGGAAGACAATAATGGGAATACCGGTAAAGCTTCAGGTGTTTGAAGGACCGCTTGATCTGCTTTTGCATTTGATTGACAAAAATAAGATTGATATCTACGACATTCCGATTGTGGAGATCACAAGGCAGTACATGGAATATATCCGCGAGATGGAGCGGACAGATTTGAATATCATGAGTGAATTCCTGCTGATGGCGGCGACACTTCTGGACATCAAGTCGAAAATGCTCCTTCCCAAGGAGGTCAATGAAGAAGGCGAGGAGGAAGATCCAAGGCAGGAACTGGTTGAACAGCTGCTGCAGTATAAGCTGTACAAATATATGTCTTATGAACTTCGGGACCGGGAAATGGACTCGGACAGAGTACTGTTCAAAGAACCGGCGATTCCGCGGGAAGTGCAGGAATATACAGAGCCGGTGAATCTGGATGAGCTGCTCGGAGATCTGAATCTTCGCAGGCTGAATCAGGTCTTCCAGGAAGTCATGCGGAAAAAAGCTGATAAGATGGATCCGGTGCGGAGTAAATTCGGAACGATTGAGAAAGAGGAAGTGACACTCTCAGATAAGATGTCCTATGTGGAAGAATATGCGATGCTGAATGGATACTTCAGTTTCCGGCAGCTTCTGGCAAGACAGCGCAGCAAGATGCATGTGATCGTCACGTTTCTTGCAGTGCTGGAACTGATGAAGGTAGGTAAGATACAGATTACACAGGAGAAGACATTTTCGGAGATTATGATCACCTCCATGATGTAGTACAGGTGAAGTACAAAAGCACTACAAAAAGAGGCAAAAATCGTACGAGAACAGGAAAGGAACAGATAGAGTGGAAAAGAAAACAGAGAAGGAACTGCTGGGGGCTGTGGAGGCAATTCTTTTTGCAATGGGGGAATCCGTGAGCCTTTCAAAGCTTGCATCTGCTGTCGGAAAGAGTGAGGCAGAGACAAAAGAACTTTTGGAAGAACTGAAAAAACAGTATCAAAAGAAAGAGCGGGGAATCCAGCTGATTGAACTGGAAGATTCCTACCAGCTCTGTACAAAGCCGGAATTATATGACTATCTTATTCAGATTGCGAAGCAGCCGAAGAAGCATGCGCTGACGGATGTGCTGCTGGAGACACTGGCAATCGTGGCATATAAGCAGCCGGTCACAAAGATTGAGATTGAAAAGATTCGTGGAGTAAAGTCCGATCATGCAGTGAATAAGCTCGTGGAATACGATCTGGTCTGTGAAGTGGGGAGACTGGATGCGCCTGGGAAGCCGTTGCTTTTTGGAACGACCGAAGAATTTCTGCGCCGATTCGGAGTGCAGTCTGTGGAGGAGCTTCCAAGTATTGCACCGGAGCAGCTGGAAGACTTTAAGGAAGAGGCAGAGCGGGAGATCAAGGACCGGCTGGATGTGTGATCAAAAGCTATTCGGATGGACATAATCGGGAAAGTCCGGTCATACAATGAAGTAACAGAACAACAGGTGTATGCTTATGAAGAAAGTTTTGATCGGAATTTTGACAGGAATCCTGCTGGTCAGCTGCCCTGTCAGCGCAAAAGAAGAGATAGAACAGTTATACGCCCAGTCAGCGGTCTTAATGGACGCGGACAATGGGCGTGTTTTATTTGAAAAGAACGGTTCGGAAAAAAAGCCGATGGCGAGCACGACAAAGATCATGACATGCATTCTGGCATTGGAGGAAGGAAATCTTACGGATGTCGTGAATGTGTCAGAATACGCCGCAAGACAGCCGAAAGTACATCTCGGGATGCAGATGGATGAGAAATTTTATCTGAGGGATCTTCTGTATTCCCTGATGCTGGAATCACACAATGACAGTGCGGTGGCGATCGCGGAGCATATCGGTGGAAGTGTGCAGGCATTTGCTGATAAAATGAATGAAAAGGCAAAAGAAATCGGATGCGGTGATACATATTTTATTACACCAAACGGGCTGGATGCCTCAGATGACAAGGGGGAACACTCGACGACAGCCGAAGATCTGGCAAAGATCATGAGTTACTGCATTTTAAAATCGCCGCAGAAAGAGACGTTTCTTGCCATAACTCAGAAGGAAAGCTATCATTTTATGGATGTAGACTGCCGCCGTTCTTTTTCCTGCAATAATCACAATGCGTTCCTGACAATGATGGATGGGGCATTGTCCGGCAAGACAGGATTTACCGGAAAGGCGGGATATTGTTATGTCGGTGCACTTGAGAGCGAAGGGAGAACGTTTGTAGTTGCCCTTCTTGGCTGTGGCTGGCCGAACAATAAAGGATATAAATGGGCAGACACGAAAAAACTGATGACATATGGAATAGAAAATTACGAGCTGCGGGAGGCATTTTCGGGGAAGGAAATGCTCCGCGACGTGGCCGTGGAGGACGGGGTTCCTGAAAGTGGGAAGCTTTTTGAAAAAGCCCATGTTCCGGTAAAAGTCGAGAAGATGAAAAATAGTCCGGCGGAAGTACTTTTGCACCGGGAAGAAGAAATCGAGACGGTTGTGGAACTGCCGGAAGAAATAAAGGCGCCGGTTAAGCGGTATGAGAAGCTCGGAACGGTCCGTTATGTACTGAATGGGGAAGTGCTCCTGCAATACCCGATTGTGGCGCAGGAGGAAGTCAGGAAAATAGATTTTCGTTGGATTTTTCAAAAAATCAGCGGGCGTTATTTCCTGAATGAAAGATAGGGATTGTAAGAACTACAAATGGAAAGTGAAAAAGGGCGCTTAAGATCGTGTGAAAATGATCTTAAGTGCCCTCTGTTAGTTGACTGTGTCAGGTCTGCTGCATTCATCCCCGGCAGCGCTTGCCTGTATTTAGATTTCCCGTGTGTATACTTTGAGCCACTCGTTCTCCTCCTCTGTCATGTAAGGAGAAAGTGTTTCGTATACAAATTTGTGATAGCTGTTCAGATAAGCACGTTCATCTTTATTCAGATCTTCCGGCACAATTGCATCTAAGTCGATCGGAACGACGGTCACATTTTCCAGTCCCATGAACTGTCCGAACTCATTTTTTACACCTTTGCGTACAACGAGTTCATTTTCCAGACGGATTCCGTGAGAATCTTCAATGTAGATTCCAGGCTCATCTGTGATGACCATACCTTCCTCAAGCACTGCAGGGAGCAGTCTGGAAGGGTATAACTGCCAGTGGAAGGAAGCAGGTCCTTCATGGATGTTCAGAAGGTATCCGACTCCGTGTCCGGTACCGCACTTGTAGTCGATGTCCAGAGACCACATTGGCTCTCTTGCAAGGATGTCAAGGTTCACACCCCGGCAGCCATAGAGGAATCTTGCTCTTGCGAGGTTCATCATACCGCGGGCAACGGCAGTGAAGTGTGTCTTCAGCTCATCGCTTACCGGTCCGAGGACAACCGTACGAGTCAGGTCTGTCGTACCTTCATAATAATTTCCGCCGGTATCTGCAAGGAGGAAATGCTCTGGTTTCAATTCATAGTCAGATTCCGGAGTTGCGCTGTAATGCATCATTGCAGCATGCTCTTTGTATGCGACGATCGGAGAAAAACTTGGACTGATAAATCCGTCCTGCTGGCTGCGGAATTCTTCCAGCTTGTCAGAGGCGCTGCGCTCTGTGATCGGCATCTTTCCGACATTTTTCTTTAACCAGTACATAAATTTTGTGAAAGCGACACCGTCTTTGATATGGCTTGCCCGGACATTTTTCAGTTCTGTCTCATTTTTAATCGCCTTAAATGCAGTTGTCGGGTTTGGTGCTTCCACTTTTTCTACTGCCTCAGGAAGATTTTTGTAGATCGCATAATTGATCCGGGAAGGATCTAAAAGAACATGGGAAGTTTCATCCAGTGTCTTTACAAATGTGTAGATCTCTTCATAAGGATGTAAGATGACAGAAAGCCCGTTCCAGCTGTCTAAAATTTCCTGATTTAATTTTGATTCGCTGATAAACAGGTGCACCTCATCCATCGTAATCACAGCATAGCTAAGTACAAGCGGAGTGTACATAATGTCACCGCCGCGGATATTGAGCAGCCATGCAATATCGTCGAGGGAAGAAAGAATATGGATCGTGGTGCCGGATTCTTTCATTTTTTCGCGGAGACGTTCTAATTTGGAAGCAGTACTTTCTCCTGCGTATGCAAGGTCCAGTAAAAATGCCGGAGCATCTGAAAGTGCCGGTCGCTCTTCCCAGATATAGGAGATCAGGTCTTCCTCATAAGAAACAGAGATTTCTTTGTCTTTTAATACTTTCTCATAATTCTGCCCTTCGGAAGCACCGACGACCTTCCCGTCAAATCCAAGCACTCCGTGATCCGGAAGAACAGATTCCAAATATTCTTCCTTGGTAGGTACATCAGGCTCTGCCATGCGGAAAAGTCTGATCCCGCTTCCTTCTAATTGTTTCTCTGCCTGGATGAAGTAGCGCCCGTCTGTCCAGAGACCTGCGTCATCTTTTGTCACGATCACCGTTCCGGCAGATCCGGTAAATCCTGAGATAAAAGCTCTGGCTTTAAAATGTTCTCCTACATATTCACTTTGATGATTGTCGGCAGATGGGATGATATAAGCATCCATGTTCCGCTCTTCCATGAGTTTTCTGAGTTTTGCGATTCTGTCTGTTACACTCATTTCTATTTCCTCCTTAGATACATTTTATAATGTGCGGGAACAAAACCGATGTCCCCGTTACATGCCTTTTCTATTGTATCATAATAGTGAGTATAATCAAACAAAATATGAAAGAAATATACAGAATATACAAAACCAAAGAAATTAGAAGTGGAAAAGACTGATGAGGCAGAAAGGATATTTTTGAGAAGTAACGTGCTAAATAAATATGTGAAAAAAATGTCAAAAAGCAATTGCTATTTTTCAGACGGTATTATATAATATAATAGGCAGAAAATTCGGCTAAACTTTATGAAATTTTAGAAATTGGAGGGCTAAAAGATATGAGTTACGAAACAACAGAGAACCGCGCAAGCGAAAGAATTGCCGCTTTGCTTGACGAGGGCAGTTTTGTTGAAATCGGTGCTGCCATTACAGCGAGGGCGACTGATTTTAACATGCGGACAAAAGAGACTCCGGGAGACGGTGTTGTGACCGGATACGGAGTGATCGATGGCAATCTCGTGTATGTGTACAGCCAGGATGCCTCTGTGTTACAGGGAGCAATCGGTGAGATGCATGCGAAGAAGATTACAGCAATCTATGACCTGGCGATGAAAATGGGGGCGCCGGTGATTGGTCTTGTGGACTGTGCGGGACTTCGTCTTCAGGAAGCGACGGATGCACTTCATGCATTTGGGAGTCTGTATATGAAGCAGACACTGGCATCCGGTGTGATCCCTCAGATCACAGCGATTTTCGGAACATGCGGGGGAGGACTTGCAGTGATTCCTTCTCTGACAGACTTTACATTTATGGAGAAGGAGCATGCAAAATTGTTCGTCAATTCTCCAAACGCACTGGAAGGAAATGTCATTACAAAGTGTGACACGTCTTCTGCAAAATTCCAGAGTGAAGAAGCAGGCCTGGTAGACGGAATCGGAACAGAACAGGAAATTTTGGAAGAGATCCGTTCTCTTGTATGTCTTCTGCCTGCGAACAATGAAGATGATAACTCTTACGACGAATGTACAGATGATCTGAACCGTCTCTGTGACGCAATCGAAAATGCAGCGGAAGATACAGCAGTCGTGCTCTCCACTCTTTCTGATAATCATGTATTTTTTGAGACAAAAAGAGACTATGCAAAGGAAATGGCAACAGGGTTCATCCGTCTCAACGGCGTGACGATCGGTGCTGTGGCAAACCGCCGCAAGATCTATGACGAAGAGGGAAATACCGTGGAGGAATTCGACGGTGGATTAAGCGTGCGCGGATGCAGAAAAGCGGCGGATTTTGTGAACTTCTGTGATGCATTCAATATTCCGGTACTGTCTCTTACCAATGTAGAAGGGTACCATGCGACGATGTGCTCAGAGAGAAATATTGCTTCCGCTGCGGCAAAGCTTACTTATGCATTTGCAAATGCGACGGTGCCGAAAGTGAACGTCATCATCGGCAAGGCGTACGGAAGTGCCTATGTGACAATGAACAGCAAGGCACTGGGAGCGGATCTGGTATATGCATGGCCTCAGGCAGAGATCGGGATGATGGACGCAAATCTTGCTGCCAAGATCATGTATGCCGAAGAAGGTGCAGAAGTGATCCGGGAAAAGGCGGCAGAATATGAAGCAATGCAGACAAGCCCTTTGGCTGCGGCAGGAAGAGGATATGTAGATGCAGTGATCGATCCGAAGGATACAAGAAAATATCTGGTCGGTGCATTTGAAATGTTATTTACAAAGAGAGAAGACCGCCCGTCAAAGAAACATGGAACAGTGTAGAGAGGTGAGGCAAAGTGAAAAAAAGAATCAGCTTATTAATCGGTGCATTGGCTCTGACACTTAGTTTTACCGGATGTGGAAGCAAAAAAGAACTGGACTATGACAAAGCGCAGCTTACAGATGTAACAGAGTTTGTGATTGTGAATTTTCAGATGATGGACGAGGATGTGTTTGACGATTACCGTGGGTTATCCGAGTATCAGATCAACAAAATCATGTCTGATGCAGGGACCTCAATCGAACCGGAAGTACTCCTTTCTATGATGGATGCGTGGGAGGCCGCAGAAAAAGAATGCGGAGAATACGTAGAACATGGTGAATATCTGTTTGAGAGTTCCAATTCCGGTGTGACTGTGTCGACAGAAGTGGAATACAAAGACAGAGAAGCAGTGATGGAATTTAAATTTGACGAGAATCTGGATCTGGAGTCAATGGACGTTGCGGCAGAATATACAACCGGAGAAATTTTAAAGAAAGCCGGAATGAATACGATCCTTGGAATGGGGACAGTGTTTGCTGTTTTGATCTTCCTCGCATTTGTAATCTCCCTTCTAAAATACATACCAATGCTTCAGGAAAGATTTGCAAAGAAGACAGGGAAAGAGGAAGCGCCGGCAAAAGAGACTCCGAAGATGGAAGCACCGGTGACGGAAGAAGAATTGACCGATGATGAAGAGCTTGTGGCAGTGATCACGGCAGCAATTGCAGCGGCAGATGAAAGCGTGTCTGACGGATTTGTAGTAAGATCGATCCGCAGAAGAAAATCAAATAAATGGAATTAATTCAGGAGGAAGTAGAAGATGAAAAGCTATACAATTACAGTGAACGGAAACGTATATGATGTGACAGTAGAGGAAAAGGCAGCGGGAGCGGCGCCGGCAGCACCTGCACAAAAGAAAGCGCCGGCGGCACCAAAGGCAGCTCCGGCACCGAAAAAAGCTGCTGGAACAGGCAGCATCAAGGTGACTGCAGGTGCAGCAGGAAAAGTATTTAAATTGGAGGCGGCTGTTGGACAGCAGGTAGAAAAGGGAGCGCCGGTTGTTGTGATCGAAGCAATGAAAATGGAAATCCCGGTTGTAGCTCCGGAGGCAGGAACCGTAGCCAGTATTGATGTAGCAGTGGGCGATGCAGTGGAAGCAGGAGCAGTGCTGGCTACATTGAACTAGGGATGTCCCGGACACAGACTGGAGGTTAAAGTATGGAATACATTATGACTACATTGGATAACCTCATGCACCAGACGGCTTTTTTCAATCTGACAATTGGAAATTACGTCATGATTGCGGTAGCATGCGCGTTTTTATATCTGGCGATTGCCAAAGGATTTGAGCCGCTTCTTCTGGTTCCGATCGCATTTGGTATGCTGTTGGTAAATATTTACCCGGATATTATGTTATCCATTGAAGATTCTTCAAACGGAGTCGGAGGACTTCTTCACTATTTCTACCTGCTTGATGAGTGGGCAATTTTACCGTCACTGATCTTCCTCGGAGTCGGAGCAATGACGGATTTCGGACCGCTGATTGCGAATCCGAAGAGTTTCCTTCTCGGAGCGGCAGCACAGTTTGGAATCTTTGCGGCCTACCTGGGGGCAATGGCAATGGGATTCAGCGACAAGGCGGCGGCAGCGATCTCTATCATCGGAGGAGCTGACGGACCGACATCAATCTTCCTTGCAGGAAAATTACAGCAGACGGCAATCTTAGGACCGATCGCCGTTGCGGCATATTCTTATATGTCACTTGTCCCGATCATCCAGCCGCCGATCATGAAACTTCTCACAACCGAAGAAGAAAGAAAGATCAAGATGGAACAGCTCCGTCCGGTATCCAAGTTGGAGAGAATTTTATTCCCGATCATCATCACGATCGTAGTATCACTGATTCTTCCGACAACGGCGCCGTTAGTCGGTATGCTGATGCTTGGTAATTTATTTAAAGAGTGCGGTGTCGTAAGACAACTCACGGACACTGCAAGTAACGCGCTGATGTACATTGTTGTCATCTTGCTTGGAACCTCTGTCGGAGCGACAACAAGCGCCGAAGCATTTCTAAACTGGGATACAATCAAGATCGTTGTGCTTGGACTGATCGCGTTTGCATTTGGTACAGCGGCAGGTGTATTGTTCGGGAAACTGATGTGTAAGGTGAGCGGAGGAAAAGTAAATCCGCTGATCGGTTCCGCCGGAGTATCCGCAGTACCTATGGCAGCAAGGGTATCACAGAAAGTAGGGGCGGAGGCAGATCCTACAAACTTCCTGCTGATGCATGCGATGGGACCAAATGTGGCCGGGGTCATCGGTACAGCCGTTGCAGCGGGTACCTTTATGGCGATCTTCGGTGTAATGTAAGTTGAGAAAGTGAAATGTTAGGAGGAAGGAACATGGCAGATATAGCAAAAAAACCAATTAAAATTACAGAGACGATTTTGCGTGATGCGCATCAGTCACTGATCGCGACAAGAATGACGACAGAACAGATGTTGCCGATCATCGATAAAATGGACAAAGTCGGATATCATTCCGTAGAGTGCTGGGGCGGCGCTACTTTTGACGCTTCTCTCCGTTTCCTGAAAGAAGATCCATGGGAGAGACTTCGGAAATTCCGCGATGGATTTAAAAATACAAAATTACAGATGCTGTTCCGTGGGCAGAATATTTTAGGTTACCGTCCGTACGGAGATGATGTGGTAGAATATTTTGTTCAGAAATCAATTGCCAACGGAATTGACATCATCCGTATTTTTGATTGTCTAAACGATCTTCGGAATCTTCAGACAGCAGTTACGGCGGCAAACAAGGAAAAAGGGCACGCACAGGTGGCGTTGTCTTACACACTGGGAGATGCATATACCCATGAATACTGGATCGATATCGCAAAGAGGATCGAGGATATGGGAGCCAACTCTATCTGCTTAAAGGATATGGCAGGACTTCTCCTTCCATATGAAGCGACAGAGCTGATCGGTGCGCTGAAGGAAAATGTCAGCATTCCGATCCAGTTACATACACACTACACTTCCGGAGTAGCTTCCATGACATATTTAAAAGCAGTGGAAGCTGGAGTGGATGTGATTGATACAGCAATCTCTCCGTTTGCCCTCGGAACTTCCCAGCCGGCCACAGAAGTTATGGTGGAGACTTTTAAGGGAACGCCATATGACACCGGATTTGACCAGAATCTGCTTGCGGAGATTGCAGATTACTTCCGTCCGATCCGTGATGAGGCATTAGAATCAGGACTTCTCAATCCGAAGAACCTCGGTGTAAATATCAAGACGTTATTGTACCAGGTGCCGGGTGGTATGCTTTCCAATCTGACTTCTCAGTTAAAAGAGCAGGGAGCAGAAGACAAGTACTATGAAGTGCTCGAGGAAGTGCCGAGAGTCCGCAAAGATTTAGGAGAGCCGCCGCTTGTCACACCGTCATCCCAGATTGTCGGAACACAGGCAGTATTTAACGTTTTGATGGGAGAACGCTACAAGATGGCGACAAAGGAGACAAAAGACCTTCTGAGCGGAAAATACGGGAAAACGGTCAAACCGTTCAACGAAGAAGTGCAGAAGAAATGTATCGGAGATGCAGAAGTGATCACATGCCGTCCGGCAGATTTGATCCCGGATGAGCTGGATACACTGCGCAGCGAGATGGAACAGTGGTCACAGCAGGATGAAGATGTGCTTTCTTATGCGCTGTTCCCACAGGTGGCAACAGACTTCTTTAAATACAGAGAAGCACAGCAGACAAAAGTCGATCAGACGGTTGCAGACACAAAGAACGGATCTTATCCGGTATAAAAAGAAGACAGATCCGGGAGAAACGGTCAGCTGACCAGTTCTCCCGGCAATTGAAAGACCCTGCGGGAGAATAGCCAGGAAAATGCTGACTGTTCCTGCGGGGTTGTTTTCGTTTTTAAGAAAATCGGGGAGTGCGGATGAGAGACAGACAGGGTTGACAAATGCAGAATCTCCGCTATGATAAATGAAGATATAAATGGAGAAGGAGATACAGGATGAAACAATCAATCTTATTTTTTGACATTGACGGGACACTTTTGAGTGATGAGACGGGGAAAATTCCGGACAGTGCCCTTGAGGCTCTTGCAGAGGCGAAGAAAAACGGACATCTTCTGTTTATCAATACGGGGAGAACTGTCTGTGCGCTTCCGAAAGAACTTTATCAGTTTGAGTTTGACGGGTATTTGTGCGGGTGCGGATCGTATCTTCTCTTTCGTGAGGAGGTCTTATTGGAAAGTCATATTGATGCAGACTGTGGACAAAAATATATCGAACAGATGTGGGAATGCGGGCTGGACGGTGTACTGGAAGGGACGGAAGATCTCTATTTTCCGTCAAAGATTTCACGGTTCGAAAAATTGGAACAAGGCAGGCGCTACTTTGGACAGTTGGGTCTGGGAAAGAAAACATATATAGAAGAAGGCGGATTTGCCTATGATAAAATTTTTGTGTATGCAGATGAACAGAGTGAGAAAGAACGGTTTTTCCATCTGATGGAAAAGGAGTTTGCGGTAATTGACCGGGGAGAAAATACATATGAGCTGACCCAGAAGGCATTTTCAAAGGCGACAGCATGCGAGTTTTTGGTACAGAAATTCGGATTGGAAAAAGATCAGGTCTATGTATTCGGGGACAGCATGAATGATCTGCCAATGTTTGAATATGCGGTACATACAATCGCGATGGGAAACCATGCGCCGGGTCTTGCACCGCATACGGAATTTGTGACAAAGACAGTGGAAGACGGCGGAATTGCCTGGGCCATGAAGCATTACGGGCTGATTTAGAATCCTTTCTTTACTTCAAGGAGGGAGTTGTGTATAATAAGTGAAGACTTAGATGAAATGGTGGGGAAATTATGAAATATACAGGTGGAACAAGTGGAAATGAGTTCCTGAAGAGAATCGAGATGCAGTATGAGACGTTCAGCAAAGGGCAGAGGCTTTTGGCTGATTATATTATAGAGAACTACGACAAGGCTGTCTTTCTGACGGCGGCAAAGCTTGGCGAAGTCGTCGGTGTCAGCGAGTCCACGGTTGTCCGCTTTGCCACACAGCTTGGATACAGTGGGTATCCGGGGTTTCAGAAAGCGCTGGAAGAACTTGTGAGAAATAAGCTGAATTCCATTCAGAGGATGGAAGTGACTTACGGCAGGATCAGCCAGTCGGAAATTTTGGAGACGGTACTTCAGTCTGATATTGAGAAAATTAAAGTGACACTGACAAATATTGATCAGAGCGCATTTGACCGGGCGGTTGATATTGTCCTTCAGGCGAGGAAAATCTATGTGATCGGGATCAGAAGCTGTGCACCGCTTGCCAATTTCCTGCAGTTCTATCTGAATCTTCTGTTTGATAACGTGATCCTTGTCAATACCAACTGCTCCAGTGAGATCTTTGAACAGCTGATCCGGATCGGGAAGGAAGATGCAATCATCGGGATCAGTTTTCCAAGGTATTCGCAGCTGACAAGGAAGGCACTTGCATTCTCAAAAAAAAGAGAGGCAAAAGTCATCACGCTGACAGACAGTGAGCGCTCACCGATGACAGAATATTCGGACTGCAACCTGATTGCAAGGAGCGATATGGCGTCGATTGCGGATTCTCTTGTGGCGCCGCTCAGTGTGATCAATGCACTTGTAGTGGCGCTCTGTATGAAAAAGCAGAAGGAAATGCGGCGCACACTGGCATTTCTGGAAGAAATCTGGGATGAGAATCAAGTTTACGGAAATGATGAGATTGAAGAGGAAGCTACCTTGGGAATAGGAGAAAAGTAAGATGAGCAAAGTGTTGATTGTAGGCGGAGGAGCAGCCGGAATGTTTGCTTCTGTTTTCGCGGCGCGCAATGGGAATGAGGTACATGTATTTGAGAAAAACGAAAAGCTTGGAAAGAAGTTATTCATTACCGGAAAAGGGCGCTGTAATATTACAAATGCGGGAGATATGGAAGACCTGTTTGAAAATGTTGTGAGTAACCGGAAATTTTTATACAGCAGTTTCTATGGTTATACAAATGAAGATGTCATTTCCTTTTTCGAAAGTCTCGGGGTTCCCACAAAGATTGAGCGCGGCAACCGGGTATTCCCGGTGTCCGATCACTCCTCTGATGTGATCGGAGCACTTTCCAGGGAGATGGAGCACGCCGGTGTCAAAGTACACCTCTATACAAAGGTGTCAAAGATTCTGACAGAAGATGGGAAATTTTCCGGACTCGAGCTTGCAAATGGAGAGTGTGTCCGGGGAGATGCCTGCGTGATTGCGACGGGAGGATTTTCCTATCAGACAACAGGGTCTGACGGAGATGGGTATCGGTTTGCAGAAGAACTGGGACACGAAGTGACAGATCGGTATCCGTCCTTGGTCCCTCTGGCGATTGAGGAGGAATTTGTAAAGGAACTGCAGGGGCTGTCTCTGAAAAATGTAGAGGCGGCAATTTATGACGGGAAAAAGAAATTGTACCAGGATTTCGGGGAGATGCTGTTTACACACTATGGGGTAAGCGGTCCGTTGATCTTAAGCGGCAGCAGCCATATCGCAAAGAAAGCAGGGGAGAAGAAGCTGAAGCTTATCATCGATCTCAAACCGGCATTGACTGAAGAGCAGCTTGATCAGCGTGTGCTCAGAGATTTTGAGCAAAATATCAATAAGCAGTTTAAAAATGCCGTGACCAGGCTGTTCCCGGCAAAACTGATCCCGGTGATGATCGAACAGAGCAAGATCGATCCGGAGAAAAAGGTGCATGATATCTCGAGAGAAGAGCGGCAGAATTTTGTGAAACTGATCAAGCATTTTGAACTGACGATCCTTGGACTGCGCGGTTACAATGAGGCGATCATCACAAAAGGCGGCGTGAAAGTAAAAGAGATCGATCCGGGAACGATGGAGTCCAGGCTGGTGCCGGGAGTCTATTTTGCAGGGGAAGTATTGGATCTTGATGCACTGACGGGCGGATACAACCTGCAGATTGCATGGTCGACAGCATATGCAGCGGGAAATAGTATAGAATAGATGAGAGATTTTGTGGATTCTGAAAACGGAATCGGGAAAACAAAAAAGAAGAGCTGGCGGGGCACTGCCGAGAAAAGAGGAAATATGGGATATAATATTGCAATAGACGGACCGGCAGGCGCCGGGAAAAGTACAATTGCCAGGAGAGTGGCAAAGGAACTGGGGTATATTTATGTAGATACCGGAGCGATGTACCGGGCAATGGCGGTCTACTTTCAGGAACAGGGACTTACTGCGGAAGATCTGGAATGCATGAAGAAAATATGCAGTGAGGCAGAAGTCGTGATCCGCTATGAAAATGGAAGTCAGCAGGTATATTTAAATGGAAAGAATATCACAGGAAAACTCAGAGAGGAAGCCGTCGGCAGATTCGCATCCGTCGGTTCAGCGCTTCCCGAAGTGAGGGCACATCTGTTGGAACTTCAGAGAAAGCTGGCAAGAGATTATGATGTTGTGATGGATGGACGTGATATCGGGACGAATATTCTTCCGAATGCAGATGCTAAGATTTATCTGACAGCAAGTGTCGAGACGAGGGCAGCAAGAAGATTCAAAGAACTTCAGGAAGCCGGACAGCCATGTGTTCTCGAAGAGATTGAAAGAGACATTCAGGAGCGCGACGAACGTGACATGACAAGGGAGACTGCTCCGCTAAGGCAGGCGGAGGATGCGGTGCTGATCGACTCTTCTGAGATGACGATCGAGGAAGTCGTGCAGGCAATCTTAGCTGTGTGTAAGTAGAAGCTGTAAAAGCAATATGGAAAGTGAGGGCAGTAGATGGAGGTAAATGTTGCAAAGACTGCCGGGTTCTGCTTTGGAGTAAAACGGGCAGTAGACCAGGTATATGAACAGACGGAAAAGGAAAAAGGAAAGAAAATCTACACCTATGGACCTATCATTCACAATGAAGAAGTAGTGAAAGATCTTAGGAACCGGGGAGTGGAAGTTCTTCACTCGGAAGAAGAACTTGCGGCTCTGACAGACGGGATTGTGATCATCCGTTCGCATGGAGTGCCGAAGCGGATCTATGATCTTTTGGAAGAACGGAAGCTGCAATATGTAGATGCGACCTGCCCGTTTGTAAAGAAGATACACAATATTGTGAAGAAGGCAAGTGAGGAAGGAAGCCATGTGATCATCATTGGAAATCCGGAGCATCCGGAGGTGCAGGGGATCATGGGATGGTCACTTTTGCCGGCAACTGTGATTCAGGATGCAAAGGACGCAGAGCAACTGTCTTTGCCGGAGGAACAAAAGATATGTATTGTATCACAGACGACATTTAATTACAATAAATTCAAAGATTTAGTTGAAATTATCTCCAAAAAGAGGTATGATATAAGTGTTTTAAATACGATTTGTAATGCGACAAAAGAGCGCCAGACAGAAGCAAAAAGCATTGCAAAGGGTGTTGATGCTATGATCGTGATTGGCGATAAGCATAGTTCAAATACCCAGAAATTATTTGAAATATGTAAAAAAGCATGTAACAATACGTACTATATACAGACACTTGACGATTTGGATATGAATCAATTAAGGTCCGTGGAAACAGTAGGTATTACAGCAGGGGCATCCACGCCCAATAATATAATTGAGG
>URCR01000035.1 GCA_900546325.1 uncultured Lachnospiraceae bacterium
AAATGAGCGTCAACTGATGTGAGGAATCTTGTGACATCTCATGAAATCACTAACACTTATAGGTTATTTTTGTTTTAGGTTTACACAAAAGATAGGAATAACTAAATCGCATTCAATAAATGATTCCAAGAAACAGGGTGATATGCGGTATATGCCGATCATAATTATAGTTATTACCTTTATTTTAGGGTTTTTTAGTTAAGCATAAATTTGATGAATTCCAGCTTGACAACTTTATATCCATACACACAAAGCAGTTAGTCTTAGGATTGACTGCTTTTTTTCGTACCATGACACTGGAAAATAAGTGGTATGAAACCGATACCGCACAAGACCGCGGTTTTACCAGAATGGCAGAGTGTCGTATGGACGTAAAGGTTCTTCAATATATTATGGGACACGCTCATATAGATGGAACAATGGAAGTGTATAATCATATCGGAGAGTTGACAAGGATTGAAAATGAGGTTGCAAAAAAATACTAAAAAATATTAGCACTCAGTGGTTGACATGGCTAATAATATGTGTTATACCTATTATAGAACAAAAAAGAAAGAGAGGTAACAAGATGAACATTAATAAATTTACCCAGAATTCATTGCAGGCGGTACAAGGATGTGAAAAAGTTGCCTATGAATATGGCAATCAGGAGGTAGAGCAGGAGCACCTGCTGTATGCTCTTATCATACAAAATGACAGTTTGATCGCGAATCTGATCGAGAAAATGGGAATCCAGAAGCAGCTGTTTGTCAATCGTGTGGAAGAAGGTCTTCGCAAGCGCACGAAAGTGCAGGGCGGACAGATCTATGTCGGACAGGATCTGAATAAGGCTTTGATCCACGCAGAAGATGAAGCAAAGCAGATGGGAGACGAATATGTTTCGGTGGAGCATATTTTCCTGTCGCTGCTGAAATATCCAAACCGCGAGATAAAAGCGATTTTGAAAGAATTTGGAATTACAAGAGATGGATTTCTGCAGGCACTTTCCACCGTTCGCGGAAATCAGAGGGTGACAAGTGATAACCCGGAGGCAACTTACGATACGCTGAATAAATATGGCAGCGATCTTGTCGAGCGCGCAAGGGAGGAGAAGCTGGATCCGGTCATCGGCCGTGATGCAGAGATCCGGAATGTGATCCGGATCCTTTCAAGAAAGACGAAGAATAATCCGGTGTTGATCGGAGAACCTGGTGTCGGTAAGACCGCGGCGGTCGAGGGACTTGCACAGAGAATCGTCAGAGGAGATGTGCCGGAAGGGCTGAAGAATAAGAAGATTTTCGCACTGGATATGGGAGCACTTGTAGCCGGGGCCAAATACCGTGGTGAGTTTGAAGAACGTCTGAAAGCGGTGCTGGAAGAGGTGAAGAACAGTGATGGAAATATTATCCTCTTTATCGACGAACTTCACACGATTGTCGGTGCAGGCAAGACGGATGGCGCGATGGATGCCGGAAATATGTTAAAGCCAATGCTGGCAAGAGGCGAACTGCACTGTATTGGTGCAACGACGCTGGACGAATACAGACAGTATATAGAGAAAGATGCAGCACTGGAGAGACGATTCCAGCCGGTCATGGTAGATGAGCCGACAGTGGAAGATGCTATTTCCATTCTCCGTGGATTAAAAGAGCGCTATGAAGTATTTCACGGTGTGAAGATCACGGACAGTGCGCTTGTGGCTGCAGCGACACTTTCCAACAGATATATTACCGACCGTTTTCTGCCGGATAAGGCCATCGACCTTGTAGATGAGGCGTGCGCGCTGATCAAAACAGAGCTGGATTCCATGCCGAGTGAGATGGATGAACTGAGACGAAAGATTATGCAGATGGAAATCGAGGAAGCAGCGCTGAAAAAGGAAAATGACAGACTCAGTCAGGAGCGTCTGGTACATTTGCAGCAGGAGCTGGCAGAGATGCGTGATGAGTTTGCAGGAAAGAAGGCGCAGTGGGATAATGAGAAGACTTCTGTAGAACGTCTCCAGAAGATCCGTGAGGAGATTGAGCAGGTAAATCAGGAGATCCAGAAGGCGCAGCGTTCTTACGATCTGGAGAAAGCAGCAGAACTTCAGTACGGAAGACTGCCGCAGCTGACAAAGCAGCTTCAGGAGGAAGAGGAGCGTGTGAAAGGAAAATCAATGACACTTGTGCATGAAAGTGTCACCGATGATGAAATCGCAAGAATTATTTCCCGCTGGACAGGAATTCCGGTGGCGAAGTTAAATGAGAGCGAGAGAAGCAAGACACTTCATCTGGACGAAGAACTTCACAAGAGAGTGATCGGTCAGGATGAAGGTGTGACGAAAGTGACAGAAGCGATCATACGTTCCAAAGCAGGGATCAAAGATCCGACAAAACCGATCGGTTCCTTCTTATTTCTCGGCCCGACAGGTGTCGGTAAGACAGAGCTTGCCAAGGCGCTTGCAGAGAGTCTGTTTGACGATGAGAGCAATATGGTCCGGATCGATATGAGTGAGTATATGGAGAAATATTCCGTGTCACGTCTGATCGGAGCGCCTCCGGGATATGTGGGATATGACGAGGGAGGACAGCTGACAGAAGCAGTCAGAAGGAAGCCGTATTCGGTTGTTCTGTTCGATGAGATTGAAAAAGCACATCCGGATGTGTTCAATGTCTTACTTCAGGTGTTGGATGATGGACGGATCACGGATTCGCAGGGACGTACGGTTGATTTCAAAAATACGATTCTGATCATGACATCTAATATTGGATCTACCTATCTGTTAGATGGAATCGATGAGAACGGAGACATCAAAGAAGAGAGTGAAGCTCTTGTTATGAACGATCTGCGGGCACATTTCCGGCCGGAATTTTTAAATCGTCTGGATGAGACGATCATGTTTAAACCGCTGACGAAGCGGGATATCTATGCGATTGTAGAACTGCTGATCAAAGACCTGAATCACAGACTGCAGGAGTCAGAAGTGAAGATTGAACTGACAGAAACTGCAAAACAGTTTGTTGTTGACGGTGGATATGAACCGATGTACGGTGCAAGACCCCTCAAGAGGTTTTTACAGAAAAATGTAGAGACACTGGCAGCAAAATTGATTCTCTCCGGGGAAATCGGAGCGGAGGATACGATTCTGATCGATGTGGAAGACGGAGCGCTGAAAGCGAGAGTAAAGGCGTGGGTAAGATCTTAGTGCAGCCGAAGGGGCAGCTGAAACGATTCGTTGAAGCGGTCTGAAAGGGAAGACATTTTTCGTTGACGAAAGAGAACATTTGTGCAATGATAGAATCAGTACAGATGTTCTCTTTTTTTGATGCGGGGACAGGGAAAGGAAAGTGACAGAGATGTCCTCAATTATTTTTCACATTGATGTAAATTCCGCCTATTTAAGCTGGACGGCGGTGGAGGAACTGAAAAACGGAGCGGAGATTGATCTGCGGGAGATCCCTGCCATCATAGGAGGAAACCAGGAATCCAGACACGGGATCGTTCTGGCGAAATCAATCCCTGCAAAAAAATATGGAGTGAGAACCGGGGAGCCTGTGGCAAATGCACTCAGGAAGTGCCCGACACTGCTGATCAAACCGCCGGATCATAAGATGTATAGACGGTATAGTCAGAGACTGATGGAATTCCTGAAAGAGTATACGCCTGAGATTGAGCAGGTCAGTGTCGATGAATGCTACATGGATTTTACAGGGATTGCCTATCGCTTCTTAAGTCCGGTTGCTGCGGCGGAGGAGATCAAAGCGCGGGTGCAAAAGACATTTGGATTTACAGTAAATATTGGCATTTCTTCGAATAAGCTTCTTGCCAAGATGGCATCAGATTTCGAGAAGCCGGACAAGGTGCACACCTTGTTTCCGGATGAGGTGAAAGAGAAGATGTGGCCGCTTCCGGTGTCAGAACTTTATATGGCAGGAAGGGCGAGTGTCGAGGTGCTGGAGAAACTTGAGATCTGTACGATCGGAGATCTTGCGAAGATGGACCCGCAGCTTTTGGAACTGCATCTGAAAAGCCATGGCAGGATGTTGTGGGAGTTTGCAAACGGGATCACACATTCCAAAGTGGAAAAGGATCAGGCACAGGCAAAAGGAATCGGCAATTCGACCACATTGTCCAGAGACGCTGTAAATGAGGAGGAGGCACAGAAGGTGCTTCTGATGCTGGCGGAAAGTGTCGGTGCAAGGCTCAGAAAAGCAAAGCAGCAGGCGGGGATGGTCAATGTTGAAATTAAATATGCTACGTTTCAAAGTGTCTCACACCAGAGACAGCTGGCGTTTCCGACCAGTTCGGACAGTGCTCTGTATGAGAATGCCTGCAGTCTTTTCAGAGAGTTGTGGGATGGAAGCCCGATCCGGCTGTTAGGGATACGCACCTCAAAGCTGATCGATGAGAGTGCGCCGAGGCAGATGAATCTGTTTGATTATCAGATCGAGCAGGAGGCACAGCGGCAGAAGAAGGCCGCCCGCGATAAAAAATATGAAAAGCTTGAGAAGGCGGTGGATGAGATTCGGAAAAAATACGGGGAGAATGCAGTGGTGAGAGGAGCTCTTCTTCCACCGGAAAGAGAATGATAGAAAAAGAGCCAAATCAGATCAATGTTTTTCAATAATTTTTTTTACTTCATTGCCAAGCTGCTCTTCAAAATGGTCGCCGAGCAGCTCATTTCCAAGAGAGATGGTCCGATAAGAAGAAGTGTCTCTTTTCCGTTGTCTGGAGGCATGCACCGCCTCTCTGTAATCTTCTTCTTCGTAATCTTCCTCATAATAGCCGTAGTCGTCGGATTCGTAAGTATCCTCGTAGTCATCATAATCATCCTCGTAATCGGCATCGTCATAGCGGCGGTAATTGTTTGCCGGGGCCGAACGACATTCATAGGATCCGTAAGATCTGCGGGAAGTGCGGCCGCGTCCTGCGTTTCTCCGTTCCAGACGGCGCCGCCTCCGCTCCAGAATGCGTGCAGGTGCAAGACAGATAAAGCAGACGATCCGCACGGTCAGGATTCCGAAGAATACACCGATACTGTCGATTCCTACATCGATCACAGAAGGGCCTCTTCCGTCTACAAAAGACTGGTGGTACTCATCGCCGGCGGCAAATCCGACACAGATCAATCCGGCCACAAGCATGAG
The DNA here is from genome assembly GCA_900546325.1 of uncultured Lachnospiraceae bacterium. GTDB lineage: Bacteria > Bacillota > Clostridia > Lachnospirales > Lachnospiraceae > Faecalimonas. The sequence goes on from URCR01000035.1 coordinate 5,109, forward strand.
CGGGAAACCGCGCAGCCCATAGACATAGAACGGGAAGGAAACTGCGACGGCAAGAATGAAATATTCGGTCATATGTGCAAGCTTGCGGACCGGATATTCGATACTTGCAGCCACTTCAGAAATCTCCCAGTCCTGAAGGCCTTTGTCCAGGACCTGATTTCCGATTTCTACAATTTTCACACTTACTTCATAGCTTAAATTTCCGGATTCATCTCCTGTCTGACCGGAAAAGGAATAGATGATATACATAATTGCCAGTGCCGGCAAAAAAGACAGTGGTTTCAATACAAAGGTGATCAGTTCTCTCATAATTCCTACCTCCTTTTTATTATTACGCAACTATATCATTTTTTCAGATATTTGTAAAGGCGGACCAAATAATCCCGCGGGAAATCTTCTTAAAATGGAGGAAGACTGTTTTACAACTATATCCGAGTGTGTTATTCTATAACTGTTATCCATACCGCAAAAACGGTATGTAGAAAATCAGGAGGTAAACCGCATGAAATTAACAGCATTGTTAGAACGTTTACAATATGAAGTTGTGCAGGGAACGAAAGAGATAGAAATTACGGAATTGACAAATGATTCCAGAAAGGTAACAGAAGGAAGTGTCTTTGTCTGCATCAGCGGAGCCGTGTCAGACGGACATCAGTATATTGAAGAAGTAGCCGGCAAGGGTGCGGCGGCAGTCATTGTGGAGAAGGATGTAGAGGCGCCGGAGCATATGACTGTCATCCGCGTGGAAGATACGAGATATGCACTTGCACTTGCATCGGCGGCATATTTCGGATATCCGGCAGAGCAGTTAAAGGTGATCGGAATTACAGGGACAAAAGGGAAGACAACAACAACTTACATGGTGAAATCTATTCTGGAGGGAGTCGGACATAAAGTAGGGCTGATCGGAACGATTGAGGCGATCATCGGGGATGAGGTGATCCCGGCGGTCAATACAACTCCGGAGTCTTTTACGATTCACCGGTATTTTCGGAAGATGGTCGATGCAGGTTGTGATGCAGTCGTGATGGAAGTGTCCTCGCAAGGGCTGATGCTCCACCGGACAGCAGGAATTCCGTTTGAGATCGGAATCTTTACAAATCTGGGTGAAGATCATATCGGACCGAATGAACATAAGGATTTTGAAGATTATAAGAGATGTAAGGGAATGCTCTTCAGGCAGTGTAAGACCGGGATTGCAAATGTAGACGATCCATATTTTCAGGATGTATTTCAGGGGGCGACCTGTGACATAGAAACATTTGGATTTTCAGAGAAGGCAGATCTTCGCGCCGAACATGCAGAGCTTGTGACAAGACCGGGATACCTCGGAGTGACCTACCATGTAGCAGGTCTGATGGATTTTGATGTGGAGATCGACATTCCGGGGACGTTCAGCGTGTATAATTCTCTGACAGCCATTGCAGTGTGCAGACATTTTGATGTCCCGGCGGAGAAGATTCAAAAAGCGCTGAAGGTAGCGAAAGTGAAAGGGCGCATTGAGATGATCAAAGTTTCCGATGACTTTACACTGATGATCGACTATGCACACAATGCGATGAGTCTCGAGAGCCTTCTGACAACGCTAAAGGAATATCATCCAGAGCGCCTTGTATGTCTGTTTGGCTGCGGGGGGAACCGGTCCAAGACCCGCCGCTATGAGATGGGCGAAGTGTCCGGCCGTCTGGCAGATCTGACGATCATCACATCGGACAACCCAAGATTTGAAGAGCCGCAGGAGATCATTGATGATATTAAGATCGGAATGAAAAAGACGGATGGAGCATATGTGGAGATCTGTGACCGGAAGGAAGCAATCCGCTATGCGATCGTCAACGGGCAGCCGGGGGATGTGATCGTACTTGCAGGGAAAGGACATGAAGATTATCAGGAGATCAAAGGAGTCAAGTATGCCATGGATGAGCGCGATCTGATCGCGGACATTCTGGCAGAAGAAAGAGAACGGGAGCAGTAAATGTACGCGGATATCATTGTAGATATTACCCATGAAAAATTAGATAAGATCTTTCAATACCGGATCCCGGAAGAGATGGAAACGCTGATACGGGCAGGGATGGAAGTTTTTGTTCCGTTCGGCAGAGCAAACCGCGAGACAAGGGGATATGTGATCGGATTTTCGGAAAAATGCAGTTACGATCCCAAGAAGATCAAGGAGATCACACGGATCAGCCAAAATCATGTTGCAATCGAGGCAAAACTGGTGGCGCTCGCGGCATGGATGAAGGAACATTATGGCGGCACAATGATACAGGCATTAAAGACGGTACTTCCAATCAAGCAGCAGGAGAAGCAGAAAGAGCAGAGAAGGATCCGGCTGCTTCTTGACAGGCGGGAAGCAGAGGAAAGGCTGGAATATTTTCTCTCCAAAAATCAGACTGCCAGGGCAAGGCTTCTTGCGGCGCTGTCAGATCATCCGGTTCTTCCGTATGAGTATGCCACAGGGCAGCTGAAGGTGACAGCGGCGGTGATCCGGGCGATGGAAGACCAGGGAATCCTTCGGACAGAAGCCGAGGTTGTGTACCGCAACCCGGTGACTGCAAAGAAGAAAGAACAGCAGTCCGTCTGCTATACCGAGGCACAGCAGACGGCGATCCATACGTTCTGCGAAGAGTACCGGCAGGGGATACGCGGCACTTATCTCGTGTATGGTGTGACCGGGAGCGGGAAAACAGAAGTCTACATGGAAATGATCGAGCATGTGATCTCGGAAGGGAAGCAGGCGATCGTTCTGATCCCGGAAATTGCCCTGACGTATCAGACAGTCATGCGGTTTTACCAGAGGTTCGGCGACCGGGTATCGATCATCAATTCCAGATTGTCAAAAGGGGAGCGGTATGATCAGATGCTCCGGGCAAAGAGAGGGGAGATCGATGTGATGATCGGTCCCCGCTCGGCACTGTTTACCCCGTTTGAGAGACTGGGACTGATCATCATCGATGAGGAACATGAGGGAACTTATAAAAGTGAGCAGACACCGCGCTATCATGCGAGAGAGACTGCCATCGCTCGTGCCGGGATGGAAGGGGCAAGTGTTGTGCTTGGGTCAGCGACTCCGTCGATGGAGGCGTTTTATAAAGCGGTGACCGGAGAATTTCGTCTGCTCAGGCTTCCGGGCCGGGCAAAGCAAAGAGAGATGGCACATGTGACAGTGGCAGATATGCGAAAAGAGCTGGAAAAGGGAAACCGGTCTATTTTCAGCGATGAGCTTCGAGGGCTGATGGAAGACCGGCTAAAGAAGAAGGAACAGATCATGTTGTTTTTGAACCGCCGCGGGTATGCAGGATTTATCTCCTGCCGCTCCTGCGGTCATGTGGTAAAATGTCCGCACTGTGATGTGTCCCTTTCTTCGCACAGGAATGGGAAGCTGGTATGCCATTACTGTGGTTATGAACAGCCGATGGTGACATCCTGCCCGGAATGCGGTTCCGGACATATCGGAGGGTTTCGTGCCGGAACCCAGCAGATCGAAGAACTGCTCATGCGGGAGTTTCCGCAGGCAAAAGTCCTTCGGATGGACATGGATACGACGAAGCAGAAAGACGGACATGAGAAGATCCTTGCGGCATTTGCAAATGGGGAGGCGGACATTCTTGTAGGGACACAGATGATCGTAAAAGGACATGATTTTGGCAATGTCACGCTGGTCGGAGTGCTTGCCGCGGATTTATCACTCTATGCCGATGATTACCGTGCGGGTGAGAGAACCTTTCAGCTTCTGACGCAGGCGGCAGGCCGTGCGGGGAGAGGCGAGAAGGCTGGAGAAGTTGTGATCCAGACATATAGTCCGGAACATTATAGTATCGTGGCAGCGGCAAAGCAGGATTATGAACAGTTCTTCCAGGAGGAGATGACTTATCGGGCATTGATGGGTTACCCTCCGGCAAGTCAGCTTCTGGCGGTTCTCGTTTCCTGCAAGGAGGAAAAGCTTCTTGATACAGCATGCCACTATCTGAAGGCTTATGCAGAAACCTGCAGGAAAAAGTGTGAACAGGCAGGAACAAATATCCAGCTGATCGGGCCTGCAACTCCCTATGTGGGGAAGGTCAGAGATATTTATCGCAGAGTGATTTATCTGAAAGCAGAGCAGGAAGCGGTGCTTGTATTCCTGAAAGATCAGCTGGAACAATATATTGAGATTAACAGCGGATTTCAGAATATTTGGGTGCAGTTTGACTTTAATCCGATGAGTGTATTTTAGGAAAGCACATTTCGGGGGTACATTTTTAGAAAAAAGGAGAAAGTCCGGTGGCGGCAGATTTTTCAGAACAAGAGATCAAATGGAAAATCTGCAGTGTCACGATGAATGATAATAAAGTTAAGAAGAAAGGAGAGTATGGATGCATTTTATCAGAAATGCATCCATACAAGAAAGAAGATGGCAATTAGAAAAATTCGTGAAATGGGAGATGACGTGCTGACGAAGGTCTGCAAAGAAGTAGAAAAGGTGACACCCCGCACGAGAGTGCTGATTGAGGATATGTTTGATACGATGTATGACGCGATGGGAGTGGGACTTGCTGCGCCGCAGGTCGGAGTGTTAAAGCGAATCGTCACGATCGATGTGGGAGAAGGACCAATCCTTCTGATCAATCCGGAGATCATTGAGACATCAGGAGAACAGACCGGGGAAGAGGGATGCTTAAGCGTGCCTGGAAAATCCGGTGTGGTGACAAGACCGAGTTATGTCAAAGTACGTGCATTGGATGAAGAGATGGAAGAAATCGTGCTGGAAGGGGAAGGACTTCTTGCCCGTGCATTCTGCCATGAGATCGATCATCTGGACGGGCATTTGTATGTGGAGAAGGTAGAAGGCGAACTGGAAGATATGTACTGCGAAGAAGACTAGGAGGAAATACGATGAGAGTCATTTTTATGGGAACACCGGAATTTTCGGTAGGGACACTGGAGGCCCTTGTGGAGGCAGGGCATGAGATCGTGCTTGCGGTCACGCAGCCGGATAAGCCAAAAGGACGAGGAAAAGAGATGCAGTTTACTCCGGTAAAGGAGGCTGCCATCCGCCATGAGATTCCGGTATATCAGCCGGTAAAAGTCCGTGACAAAGCGTGCGTGGAAGTGTTAAAATCTTATGAGGCAGATGTGATCGTCGTCATTGCATTTGGACAGATTCTTCCAAAGAGCATTCTGGAACTGACACCGTATGGCTGCATTAATGTGCACGCATCGCTTCTTCCAAAATACCGGGGAGCAGCACCGATTCAGTGGGCAGTCATTGACGGCGAGAAGGTGTCAGGGGTGACAACGATGCAGATGGACGAAGGGCTGGATACCGGTGATATGATCTTGAAAAAAGAAGTCGTTCTGGATGAGAAAGAGACAGGTGGCAGTCTTCATGACAAGCTCGCAGCAGAAGGAGCGGCGCTGTGCGTGGAAACACTGAAAAGACTGGAGGAAGGAACAGCTCCGGCAAAGAAACAGGGAGAGACTACGACAGCTTACGCAAAAATGCTGACAAAGCAGATGGGAGAGATCGACTGGAATCAGCCGGCAGAGAAGATCGAGCGTCTGATCCGGGGCCTGAACCCATGGCCGAGTGCCTATACACACTGGAATCAGAAAGTGATGAAAATCTGGCTTGCAGACACAGAAGCAGAAGAAAGCCGGGAAGGAAAGGAAATGCCGGCAGCGGGAACAAAACAGCCAGAACCGGGAACGATTATGGCAGTCGGGAAAGACCGGTTTTCCGTGCAGACGGGAGAAGGACTGCTGACTGTGCTGGAATTACAGATTCCGGGGAAAAAGCGGATGGATGCGGGAGCATTTTTGAGAGGATATCAGATCAAAGAGGGAGAAATCTTACGATAGAAGGATCATGCATGAAAGAATTTGAGAAAACGATAAAGATTCTCTTAAAAAATTATAAAACAAAGTATTTCTAAAGGAAATTCGTATATAATGATTCTGACAGCCGCAAAAAGCGGCGATTCACAGAAGAAATCTTTATCAGATAGGAGCGAGAAAATGTATACAGCATATTATCCAATGTATTTTGATCCAACATACCTGTTTGTGATTGTGGGAGTGCTGCTCTGCATGTTTGCATCTGCAAGAGTGCGGACAACTTACGCAAAATATGAGCGGGTGAGAAATCATTCCGGGATGACCGGAAGAGATGCCGCAGAGCGGATATTAAGAGGTGCAGGAATCTTTGATGTGAGGATCGAGCATGTGAGCGGTCATCTGACAGATCACTATGATCCGAGAAATAAAGTATTACGGCTGTCGGACAGTACGTACGGTTCTGCTTCGGTCGCTGCCGTCGGCGTGGCGGCCCACGAGTGCGGACATGCAATCCAGCATGCGGTCGGGTATGCACCGCTGAATATCCGGAGCGCACTTGTGCCGGTGGCAAACTTTGGCTCGACCATTGCGTGGCCGCTGATTATTTTTGGACTGTTTCTTTCCGGAAATTCTTCCAGCCTTCTGATCCAGATCGGAATTTTGGCATTTTCATTATCCGTGTTGTTTCAGATCATTACACTGCCGGTAGAGTTTAATGCATCGGGCAGGGCAATCCGGATTCTCGGGGAGAGTGGAATGCTCTATCCTGACGAGATCAGCGGAACCAAGAGAGTACTCAGCGCGGCGGCTCTGACGTACGTCGCAAGTGCAGCATCGGCAATCTTACAGCTGATCCGTATCATATTGATCACAGGAGGAAGAGGAAATGGCGAAAATGACAGATGATAGGGAACTGATACTCGGCGTTCTTCTTGAAATTACGAGGGATGGAGTGTACAGCCATATCGCCATTCGAAATGTGCTGGAGAAATACCAGTATTTAGATAAAAAAGAGCGTGCCTTCATCACGAGAGTTGTGGAGGGAACGCTGGAGAGAATGATTGAGATCGATTATATTATCAATCAGTTCTCAAAAGTGAAAGTAAACAAAATGAAGCCGGTCATCCGGACGATTCTTAGGAGCGCAGTCTATCAGCTGAAGTATATGGACGGCGTTCCTGATTCTGCTGTCTGCAATGAGGCAGTCAAGCTTGCGGAGAAAAAAGGGTTCCGAAGTCTCAAGGGGTTTGTCAACGGAGTGCTGCGTGCGATTGCAAGAAATATTGACCGGATCCATTATCCGGAGAAAGACAAAAATCTCGTGTCATGGCTTTCCATCCGCTATTCCATCCCGGAGTGGATGATAGAGCTGTGGCTTTCGGAGTACCGTGCAGAGACGGTGGAGCAGATGTTGAAAGGATTTCTGGAGGAACATCCGACAGTGATCCGCTGTAATCTTCACAAGCAGTCGGAGAAGGATCTGACGGAGAGACTTCGGAACGAAGGCGTGAAGGTGGAAGATCATCCATATCTTTCCTATGCAAAGAAGATCTCCGGTTATGATTATCTCGGTGGACTGGAGAGCTTCCGGGACGGGGCATTTCAGGTGCAGGACATCAGTTCGATGCTTGTCGCAGAGATCGCAGCTCCGAAGAGAGGAGATCAGGTGATTGATGTCTGTGCGGCTCCGGGAGGAAAGGCACTGCACATCGCGGATCTGCTGGATGGAAGCGGGATGGTAGCGGCGAGAGATTTAACGGAATATAAGGTGGGACTCATCGAGGAAAATATCTGCCGGACTGGTTTCAAAAATATCAGGGCGGAGCAGAAGGATGCGACTGTTTTTGACAAAGCTTCTGAGCAGACGGCGGATATTGTGATCGCAGACCTTCCGTGTTCCGGACTTGGGGTTCTGGCAAAAAAGACTGATCTGAAATATAAGATGACAAAGGAAGGGACAGAGAACCTTGCAAAACTTCAGAGGGAGATCCTCGGTGTAGTGAAAAATTATGTGAAGGATGGCGGAGCGCTCGTATACAGTACATGTACGATCAATCCTGCTGAGAATCTGGAGAATGTCAGATGGTTCCTTGATACCTGTCCGGAATTTGAGCCGGAGAATGTTGCACCGTTTCTCTGTGAGGAGCTTCAGAAAGATGTCAGGGAAGGGTGTCTTCAGCTTCTTCCGGGAGTCCATGACAGTGACGGATTTTTTATTGCAAAGTTCAGAAGGAAGAGAAAGTAAGAGGTGGTTATGAAGCAGGAGAAAAAGGATATTGGATCTTTCCGGTTTGAAGAATTGAAGGAAGAGATGACGGCAATCGGGGAGAAGGCATTTCGCGCAAAACAGATTTACGAATGGCTGCATGTGAAACTTGTGCGTTCGTTCGATGAGATGACAAATCTCTCCAAGGCACTCAGAGAAAAACTTGCGCGTCAGTATGAGATTCGGGAGGTGGAAATGCTCGACCGGCAGGTATCTGCGATGGATGGGACGAATAAATTCCTATTCCGGTTAAGTGACGGACATGTGGTGGAGAGTGTGCTGATGAAATATAAGCATGGCAATTCTGTCTGCATCTCCTCGCAGGTCGGCTGCAGAATGGGATGCCGTTTCTGTGCCTCGACGATCGGAGGACTTGAGCGGAACCTGACACCGTCTGAAATGCTCGGACAGATCTATCAGATCCAAAGGATTTCCGGGGAGCGCGTGGCAAATGTTGTCGTGATGGGAACCGGGGAACCGCTGGATAACTATGAGAATTTACTGACGTTTATTCAGATTCTGACCGATGAACATGGGCTTCATATCAGTCAGAGAAATCTGACTGTCTCTACATGCGGAATTGTTCCAAAGATGCTGGAACTGGCAGAAGAACGTTTGCAGATCACACTGGCGCTGTCTCTTCACGGTTCCACACAGGAAAAGAGAAAGAACCTGATGCCTGTGGCAAATAAGTATGAGCTTTCCGAAGTGTTGGAGGCATGTGATACGTATTTCCAAAAGACGGGAAGAAGAATGACTTTTGAGTACAGTCTTGTCCATGGAGTCAACGATACTGAGGAAGACGCGAAGGAACTGAGTGCGCTTCTCTCCCACAAAAACTGTCATATCAATCTCATTCCGGTCAACCCGATCAAAGAGCGTGATTTTGAGCGGCCGACAAGGGAGGCAGCGGAGAAATTTAAAAATAAACTTGAAAAAAGCGGAATAAATGTTACTATAAGAAGAGAAATGGGTTCTGATATCGATGGAGCCTGTGGACAACTAAGAAAGCGTTATGTTGAAACAAATGGAAGTAAAGGAGAACATCATGAAAACATTTTCTAAGACAGACGTGGGGAGAAAAAGGGAGACGAACCAGGATTATGTCTATGCCAGAACGAAGCCGGTGGGAAAGCTTCCGAATTTATTTGCAGTGGCAGATGGTATGGGAGGACATAATGCAGGAGATCTTGCATCGAAGTGCACCGTTGAGATACTGGAGCGTGAGATCGAGGAGAGCACGGAGACCAATATCAAGGACATTATCCGACAGGCAATATATAAAGCAAACGAGAAGATCATAGAGATGGCAGAAAGAGATAGTAAGCTGGAAGGCATGGGGACGACCCTCGTTGCCGCGACGATCGTACATAATATGATTTATTTTGCAAATGTGGGAGACAGCCGTCTTTATCTGATCAATCATACAATCACGCAGCTGACCAAGGACCATTCGCTTGTGGAAGAGATGGTGCGCCTTGGCGGGATCAAGCCGGAGGAGGCGAGAAATCATCCGGACAAGAATATCATTACGCGCGCGATCGGAGCGAAAGAAGGGGTGGAGCCGGATTTCTTTGAACACAGTCTGAAGAAAGGGGATATCATTCTGATGTGTTCGGACGGACTCAGCAATATGATAGAGGACGAAGAAATATTCCAGATTGTAAAGAGTGGAAGAGACGTTGTAGAGATCACAGAAGACTTGATCGAAACGGCAAATGAAAATGGCGGGAAGGACAATATAGGGGTTGTTGTCATTGAGCCATTGGCAGATGAGGTGAGTATATGTTAAATGAAGGAACCATGTTAAGTGGCAGGTATGAGATCCTCGGCAAGATCGGTGCCGGGGGAATGGCGGATGTTTATAAGGGAAAAGACCATAAACTGAACCGCTTTATTGCAATAAAGGTATTAAAGAAAGAATTTCATGAGGATGAATCATTTATCCAGAAATTTACAAGTGAAGCACAGGCGGCAGGCGGTCTTATGCATCCAAATGTCGTAAATGTGTATGATGTTGGAGAAGACCAGGGTGCAAATTATATGGTCATGGAACTTGTGGAAGGAATTACACTGAAGCAGTATATTCAGAAGAAAGGGAGACTTTCTGCAAAGGAAGCCATCAGCATCACGATTCAGATGGCAAACGGAATCCAGGCTGCACACAATAAGAATATTATCCATAGAGATATCAAGCCGCAGAATGTGATCATTTCCAAAGAAGGAAAAGTAAAAGTGACCGACTTTGGCATTGCAAAGGCGGCAAACTCGAACACAATGAGTTCTACTGTGCTTGGATCTGTGCACTATACATCGCCGGAGCAGGCAAGGGGAGCTGCAAGCGATGCAAGAAGTGACATTTATTCGCTTGGTATTACGATGTATGAGATGGTGACCGGCAGACTTCCGTTTGACGGGGATACTGCAGTTGCGGTTGCAGTGAAGCATCTTCAGGAAGAGATCGTATCCCCGGCAGAATATGTGCCGGAACTTCCATACAGCCTGGAACAGATTATTTTGAAATGTACGCAGAAGCGTGCAGAATTCCGATATCCGGATGTGGCATCGCTTGTGCTTGATTTAAAGCGTTCGCTCGTGGACCCGGAAGGGGACTTTGTGCGGATCAGACGAGTGCCGGGTTCCGACACTGTCATGTTATCAGAAGGAGAACTTCAGCAGCTTCAGATGAACAACATGTCCGCGAGACGGTATGACGGATATGACGATGATGACTATGATGAAGAGAACTATGATGACGGTTACGACAACGAGTATGACGATGATGACTACGACGACGATGACTATGATGACGATTATGATCAGGATGATGATTATGACGACGATGATTACGGAAGAGGAACATCCCGCAAAAGAAGCAGTGATGTCAACCCGCGGATGAACAAGCTGATTAAGATCCTGATGATTGTTGTCGCGGTACTCATTGCATTTTTTGTGATCATGATGGCAGGAAAAGCAGCAGGAATATTTGGATCCGGCCTTGGATTTGTAACAGAAGATTCCAAAGACAAAGTAAAAGTGCCAAATGTTGTCGGCAAGACACAGGAAGATGCGATTGAAGCTCTGAATAAAGTAAATCTTGGCTATGAACTTGCTGATGGCGGAGAGTCTGACAAATACGAAAAGGGATATGTCATGGAGCAGGGCACAAAGGCGGGTACGAAAGTAGAGAAGAACACAAGAGTCAAAATTGTCGTAAGCAGCGGCAAGAAAAAGGAAGAAGTGACTATGCCGGATGTGAGGGGACTGGATCAGGACAAAGCACAGAAAGAACTGGAAAAATTAGGCCTGAAAGTTTCTGTCACCTATGAGTATAGTTCAATGTATGAAGAGGGAGAAGTCATCTCCACAACTTACGAGTCCGGTACAAAAATTGCAAAAGGTACGGAAGTAGGCATGCAGGTAAGTAAAGGAGAAGAGCCGATCGAGAAGGTGGAAGTGCCGGAGATCACCGGAAAGACAGAGGTAGACGCGATCGCAGCCCTCGAGGCAGTCGGATTGTATGCCGGAGACAGAAAAGAAGAGTACAGCGATGAGCCGGCGGGAACCGTCATTTCTCAGGATATCGCAGGCGGAAATAAGATCGAGGTCGGCGGAAGTGTCGGCTATACGGTCAGCAAGGGAAAAGAAAAAGCCAAAATGCCTGCAGTGATCGGTCTTTCTGAGGCAGATGCGAAGTCGCAGCTTCAGTCAGCCGGACTGACACCTGTGATTTATCACGAAGCCAATGACAATCCGAAAGGATCTGTATTCTATGCAAGCGCCAACTACGGAGACGAGCTGGAAAAAGGAGCAACTGTTGAAATCTGGATCAGTGACGGACCGGCAGAACAACCGCCGACAGACGGAAACAGTAACGGAAATACAGACAATAACGGCGGCAGTGACAACAGTGACGGCAGCACGGATGGAAGTACAAGCGGCCAGGAAGGAAATTCAGGGCACTAGTACACCAAAATGAGGGTGCGCGGGATACAGGTGTATCTGCACTCTCAAGGCGGACCAAATAAACAGATAAGGGAAAATTCATGCAGGGAAAGATTGTAAAAGGAATTGCCGGATTCTACTACGTTCATGTAGTAGGATTCGGTATTTATGAATGTAAGGCAAAAGGAATCTTCAGAAAAGAGAAGAAAAAACCGCTTGTGGGAGACAATGTAGAGATTGACTGTCTGAGTGAGGAAGAGAAGACCGGAAATATCATCCGCATTCTTCCAAGAAAAAATGAACTGATCCGTCCGGCAGTGGCAAATATCGATCAGGCACTCGTTGTCTTTGCGGTGACAGATCCAAAGCCGCACTTCAATCTGCTGGACAGATTTCTGATCATGATGGAGACAAAAGGAATTCCGGCAGTTTTATGTTTTAATAAGCAGGATATTGCGACAGAAAAAGAGATTCAGGAATTGCAGGAAATTTACCGCAGGTGCGGTTACCGGATTCTTTTTACGAGTGCAAAGAAAGAGGAAAATATCGCGCTCGTAAAAGAGCTTTTAAGAGGAAAGACAACGACAGTGGCGGGACCTTCGGGTGTAGGAAAGTCGTCACTGATCAATATTCTCCAGCCGGAGGCGAAGATGGAGACAGGGGAGATCAGTAAAAAGATTGCCCGCGGAAAGCATACGACAAGACACTCAGAGCTGATTCCGATCGATGAGGATTCTTATATTATGGATACTCCGGGATTCAGTTCGCTGTATGTGAATGAATTTGAAAAAGAAGAATTAAAATATTATTTTCCGGAATTTGCACATTATGAAGGAATGTGTAAATTCCAGGGATGTGACCATATCCACGAGCCGAAGTGTGCAGTCAAGGAGGCTGTGGAGGCTGGTGAGATCCACAAAGTACGTTATCAGAATTATTTAGAGATGTACAAGGAATTACAGGAGAAGAGGAGATACTAATATGGAAATGATTTTGGCGCCGTCCATACTGGCGGCAGATTTTACAAAATTAGGGGAGCAGATGAAAGAGACAGAGCGGGAAGGCGCACAGTACATTCACTTTGATGTGATGGACGGAAAGTTTGTGCCGAGTATTTCTTTTGGAATGCCGGTGCTGGCATCCATCAGAAATGCGGTGGACCAGATTTTCGATGTGCATTTGATGATTGAAGAGCCGATCCGTTATGTAGAAGAATTTCAGAAAGCGGGGGCAGATATCATCACCGTTCATCTGGAGGCGTGCAGTGATGTGAAGGCGACACTGGAGAAAATCAGATCCTGCGGAGCAAAAGCGGCAATTTCTATCTGTCCTGACACACCGGTGGCAGAGCTGGAGCCATATGCGGAATTGGTAGATATGGTATTGATCATGAGCGTGCATCCGGGATTTGGAGGTCAGTCCTTTATTCCATCTTCTCTGGAGAAGATTCGTGAGACGAGAGCACTGCTTGACCGTGTAAACCCAACTGCGGATATTGAAGTGGACGGCGGAATCTATACGACGAATGTAAGAGAAGTATTGGAAGCAGGGGCAAATGTGATCGTGGCAGGTTCTGCGGTCTTCCGCGGAGACGCCTCAGAAAATACAAGAAATATGATGGAGATCTTAAGGGCTTATGAATAGACAGCATGCCGTGATCGTCAGCGGCGGAACGGTGGAAGAAAAACTTGCGCTGGACATTTTGAAAAAAGAACCGTCTGCATTTCGGATCGCAGTCGATCGGGGACTGGAATTTTTCTACCGGCAGAAAATCAGGCCGGATTATATTGTCGGAGATTTCGACAGCATTGCACCTCAGATCATTGCCTGGTACAAGGAGCAGACAGAGATTCCGATCCGGGAGTTTGATCCGGTCAAGGATGCGTCTGATACGGAGATCGCAGTGCGGTATGCGGTGGAGCACGGGTGCGGCAGTATACAGATTCTCGGAGGAACCGGAACGAGGCTGGATCATGTGATGGCGAACATTCAAGTCCTTTCCATCCCGGCACGGGCGGGGATCCTGGCAGAGATCATTGACGGGTATAACCGGATCCGGATTGTGGAAAAAGAAGTGCGTCTGAAAAAATCAGAGACCTATGGGGAATATTTCTCGTTATTTCCGCTGGGAGGAGAGATACGACATCTCTATATCCGCGGCGCAAAATATCCGTTGACAGATCACACCCTTGTCCCTTATGACAGCCTCTGTGTGAGCAATCAGATTGCCGGGGAGGAAGCGGTCATAACCTTTGGAGAGGGAATGGTTATTTTGATGGAGACGAGAGAAAAAGCGTACAAATAAATTGAGAACAACGAGGGCATTTTATTCCCTCGTCTTGTTATTGTTGGCTTCCTCTATAGCTTTTGAAGCACCAGACATGATTTTCAAATTGATAGGAGAATGCAAAATGAAGCACATACCCAAAATTCTAATCGTTGAAGATAATGTTTTACTTAGTGATATGTTGAAACGTTTATTATCCAAAAATGGATATCAAGTGATTGCAGCTTATTCAGGAAGTGAAACGCTGTTGATCCTTGAAAAAGAAAACTTTGATTTGATTTTACTGGACTTAATGCTGCCGGGAATATCCGGCGAAGAAGTCTTGACAAACATAAGGAAAAAGAAAAATACTCCGGTTATTGGTATATCTGCAAAAACAGATATTGACAGCAGGGTTCATTTGATAAAAAATGGTGCTGATGATTATATTACAAAACCTTTTGATAATAAAGAGTTGTTGGCGAGAATGGAAGCTATTTTGCGTCGTTGTCATAGGAACGATAATTGCTTTTTATTGCAGTTTAAAGATTTAGTCCTGAATCCAACAACAATGGAAGTGAAAATAAAGGATATCTCCCTCACTCTCACAAGATATGAATATTTGATTTTACAGTTACTAATGACTGCCCCTAATAAAGTTTTTACGAAAAACAATATCTTTGAAAGTGTATGGAACGAAAATTTCTGTGGAGATGATAATGCAATCAATGTTCATATAAGCAATCTTCGGAAAAAATTTGCTAAGATAAATCCAAACGAACAATATATACAGACGGTATGGGGGTTGGGATTTAAAATGAAAAATAATCCTTAGAAAATTCTTATAAATAATGCCGCAATCTTTGCTATGATAAATATACGATAACAGGAGGAGATGGAAATGTGGGGTTTGTTTTAGAGGTAAAAAATTTATCCTATGTCTTTCCAAATGGTGTAGGTATTACGGACATAGGATTTCAAATAGATTGTAATGATATTTATTATCTGTACGGAAGCCATAATTCCGGAAAAAGCCTGATATTACAATCAGTGCTTGGGATAATTTCGCC
The DNA here is from genome assembly GCA_900546325.1 of uncultured Lachnospiraceae bacterium. Taxonomy (GTDB): domain Bacteria; phylum Bacillota; class Clostridia; order Lachnospirales; family Lachnospiraceae; genus Faecalimonas. The sequence continues at coordinate 20,476 of URCR01000035.1, forward strand.
ACAAAAGGGCAGCATTAAGTTCTTTGAAAATCCTGATCTTTTGCAGGAAAAAAGACGTATTGGGTATGTACCCCAAAACACATATTACATTGACAGAATGACCATAGCAGATATGATAAACTATTTTTCTTTGGCATTTGGGGTATTAGAAAAAAATTTTGTAGAGATATTAAACATTAATCCGAAAGAAAAGAAGCCTGTTCGCTGCTTACCTGTATTTACTCAACGAAAACTAAATTTATGGATTGCACTTTTGGGAAATCCTGATTTGGTTTGCATAGATGACATCTTTGGGGGCCTTGATATGCAAGAAAGTGATGAACTTATTTCAATTGTATCTAATCTGAATAAAAATAATAATATCACTTTTTTGCTGACTGGGAATAATTATGAACTTGCTTCCCGAATTGCAACAAAATATGGCGTTCTTAAAAATGGTCGTTTCCTAATGGAACTTACCCCGGAAAAAATAAACGACGAGTGCAAACGGTGTATCAAAATAAGGACACCACAATTACTTTCTGCAATTCCTTTATTAGAAAAAGAGTTCCCGCAATATGAAGTTTTAGAAGACGATTTAATCAGGGTATTTTGCCCTTTGTCTTATTCTGCTAAATTAAATACACTGTTAGTATCTGCCGGAATAGAGGTGGCGGAAATTTGGATTGCCGGAGCTGTGCCACAAGAATATTTGCTAAATTTAACGGAAGAAGGAAAATAGGTTATGATTAAAATAGTACAGGGAGAACTTTTTCGTATTCGCAAAAATCATTTATTTAAGATATGCTTGGCGGTATCCATATTTTTTGTGTTTTCCCTTGCATTGACTTTTCATTACAATACGATAAAGCTTTCCACTGCCGTTACTCAGAAAGCATCCTTAAATGATTATACGCAATTTCTATTTTCAGATTATAGCTTGATACTTCCCATTACGATATTCCTATGTTGCTATTTTACAGAAAACAGTCGAACAGGTACTTGTTCTGTCTTTTTATCAAAAGGAGTTACAAGAGCATCAATTTACTTTGGCAAGCTAATTTCTTCATGGATCGTTACAGTTATCTATATGCTGCTTAATTTTCTTATGGCATATGTTTTTATTCTTGCTATGTGGGCAAACCAACCATATATTGACTGTTCATTTCTGCTAATCGGTACCTATCTGCTTTTGCAGATTTTATGCTTTATGGGATATGCATCTTTTGTTTGTCTACTAAGTAACTTATTTCGTTATCGCAACCTTGTCCTCACAATCTCTGTTTTTTTATTGGGAGCATTATACTTCTATCTTACAAAAATAAGTTCAGCCTTAGATTTATCCTATTCGCTATATTGTTACTGGATAGTGGGATTATCTCATGCAATGGAAATCAAGTTAGTGCTGCCGCAATTACCAGCCATAGTACTTACCATTACCGGATATGTGCTTTTCCCTACATTAGGTGGATTCTTTATCTACAAAAAAATGGACTTGCGTAAGCAGGAAAGGCGGTAAATGATATGAGTATACTGTGTCTTTTATTTATGGTTGTATCTTTGATATTACTATTAAAAATAATTATTCAAAAATGCCAAATAGCTAAAATCAAAAATCAAATAGATTTTTTATGTTCCAGAGATACACAAGCAGAAATAACCTTAGAAAAATTAGATCAACAGACAGAACAACTTGCTGTTAGTATCAATCATCTTTTGAAAAAATATAGATTGACAGGAATAAAGATCGAAAGAAATGACAGTTTATTTCGTGATACAATTACAAGTCTTTCCCATGACTTGCGTACTCCGCTTGCAACTGCGAATGGGTATATACAACTACTTTTGGAACAACCTTTATCCACAGAACAGAAAGAATATGTAAAAATAGCAAATGAACGAGTTTCAGCAGTCAAAATATTGCTTGACCAGCTCTTTGAATTTGCAAGAATTGAAGCAAATGAGCTGAAATTAAACAATCAGTTAATAGATGCCAACAGTATTTTACGGGATGCTTTAGCAACGTACTATAATGACTTTGAAACAAAGGATATTGTCCCTGCCATTGACATTCCTGATAGTCCCACTATGATTTGGGCGGACAAAGACGCATTATTTCGAGTTTTTTCAAATATCATATATAATGCTTTGGTACATGGAGATGATGTTTATAAAATTCATGCGGCAGTTGAAAAAAAGTGTTATCATATAAGTATCTCGAACCATTCAGATACAATTTGCAAAGAAGATATCCCTCATTTGTTTGAACGTTTCTATACTACAGACAGTTCTCGCACAAAAAAAACAACGGGACTGGGTTTAGCAATCGCACGCAGGCTGACTACACAAATGGGCGGAGAAATATCTGCACATTTACACAATGGAATATTTGAAATATATATTTCTTTTACAATCTTATGAAAGCAGGATGGCTATGGCTGTCCTGTTTTCGTATCTTTAGACTTTTCTTAGATTTTTTCTAAAAAAATCATAACTCTCTTTGCTACTATGAATTACAAGGGAGGTGACAAAATGGTATCTAAAATTTCCTTAATCATTTCGATTGTTGCACTTGCTGTATGCTTTATAGCTGCAATCAATGGGATTTTAAGCGACGGTATAAAAGGCTTGCGAAAAAAAGCAAAAATACTTAGTATTGCATTTTGTATTTATGCAGTAACCTTTTTGACTTTTATAATTTCACAATGACGGAGGTATCCAATGTTAGAAATTAGAAATGTAAATCTTTGTGTCGGAAGCAATACATTGCTTCACAATATTAATCTTTCTTTAGAACAAGGAAAGATATACGGACTACTTGGTGCCAATGGAGCAGGTAAAACGACATTATTTAAGTCTATGCTAGGATTGACTGCTTATACAGGCGAAATTCTTTCAGATAAAAAACCTGCTGAAAGTAGTGAGTTTGGGAGTTTAATTGAATATCCGGCATTTTATCCAAAACTTTCCGTCATGGAAAATCTGAAACTTCATGCAAGCTATATTGGACTTACAAATCCTGACTTAGAAAATTCTTTGAAGCAAGTCAACTTGTGGGACGCAAGAAACAAACTTTTTTCACAGCTTTCTCTTGGTATGAGGCAGCGACTTGGGATTGCCCGCGCTTTTCTGGGAAATGCCAAATACCTGCTATTAGATGAACCAACAAATGGACTTGATCCTATGGGTATAAAGGAAATTCGGATATTGCTACGTGACAAATTAAAAGACTCAAAGCATTGCATTTTTGTATCAAGCCATAATCTGACAGAAATTGCGGCAATCACAGATATACTTGTTTTTATCCGTAATGGACAGATTATAGAAATAGTTGAAAATAAATATGATGAGAAAGAATTGGAAGTTCTTTATGAAAATCTTATGACTTCCATAGATACGGAGGAAGTACAATGAAAGTTTTGATAAAAAACGAATTTACTAAATTGAAACGCGAATGGTTTGTACTATTCTTGATTCTTCTTTCATGGATACCAGTTTTAACTGGTGGAGCGGGTGCAGTCCTTAATGATGGTGCAAAAACAGTAGACGATTTATTTTTCTTTATGAATAATCAGTTTTCCATGTTTTTTCCCATGGTAATTGTTATTCTAACCGGGTCACTTTTTTATCAGGAATATAAGAACAAAACCTATATAAACTGGGTTACTTACGGATATTCAAAGCGACAATTATTCAGTGCAAAAATTGTGGTCGGATTTGTTGTTGGGAGTATATTTGCCTTTTCGCTATTGTGCCTGTTTCATATTTTGATTTTAATACTGGCAATCGAGGGGAAAGTATCTATTGATATTCAAGAAAGTGTATTATTGACAGTAGGATTTATATTAGAAGCTATAATTGTTATTTTGATTACAACTTGTATTGCAGCAATAATCATCAATATCAGCAGAAACATTATTGTAACAAGTATTATAGGTGTGATTTATGGATTTGTGTCCTGCTTTTTTATTGGAAGTGAATTTGGATATGTTATCCCGGGAAGTTTTGCATATCGTTTATCTATGTATTTTTCAGACAGTACTACATATTATGAATTGGCAAAGCAGGCAACAACCGGTGGCTGTATTAGCAGCGTAGTTTTTTTGGGAATTAGTTTTTGCATGGGAATGCTTATTTTTACCTATAAGAAAAAAATTGAAAGTTAAGAAATAGATTGTGATTCTTTTTTGGAGTCGCTTAAAGAGGAGTATGAAAATTACAGAGTGTAGCAATTGTATAAAAAGAGTTGCTATTTTTTGAAGATATCATACCATATAAGTGGAGAATTTTAAACTCAGAGGGAGCATTAGCTCCCTTATTTTCGCATAAAGAGAAATAAAAGGAGATACGAATAGAAGAATTTAAATTATATAGTGTTTCGGACGATTATGTGGAATTGCTGCGTAAGGATTTTCCAAACGTATATTCTAACAAAATTAATTCTAGAATACATACTAGAAAATACTTGAGTGTGGTTTTACAGATGGGGAAATATCATTATTATGTTACGATGTCATTGCCCAAAGATTCGGATTATCAAATTACAGGAGCAAATAAAGTCATTAAGAAAATTATTTCAAATGCCAAAGTGATGTACAATCAAAAAGTATCAAAAGATACAACGGCTGGGTATGTGAAATCAGCACTGGATTTTCAAGCACTTGAAGCGTTATGTGCTGAGTATGAAAGGGAAAGGGCGGATTTGTGTTAGAATTTGAAACTGAATATTCACAAAGGCATAATGATGTGGTAAAATATAAGTTGCTGTATTAGGGCTTCTTTTGAAAGGAGCTGAAATATGGGGAAAAGGTTTAAAAGGCAAAGAACTTGGTGTTGTTATAACTCAAGAAGGTATAGGATTATAGTGTAAAAGAGTGGTGTATTGGAGAGCCAAAGAGTAAATCGGGCTATCGTACAGTACCTTTGACAGAGAAAGAGGTTACCATACTGAAAAACAAAAAGAAAAGAATAAGAGGATTTCAGAATTTCTGAGGTTTTCCATGCACTATTCTAAGGCATATATTTGCAATCAGATGCTCTTATGGCAATGTGAAGACCCACTTGTTAAAATGAGTGTTCTGAAAAGCCTTGAAATTAAAGGATTTATAGGAGGAAATAGAAAAAATGAAATTAGGAATCGTTGGATTGCCGAACGTAGGAAAAAGTACATTATTTAATTCATTGACAAAGGCAGGGGCAGAGTCGGCAAACTACCCATTTTGCACGATCGATCCGAATGTTGGTGTTGTTGCGGTGCCGGATGAGCGTCTGGAAGTGCTTGGGGAGATGTACCATACAAAGAAGATCGTTCCGGCAACGATTGAGTTTGTAGATATCGCAGGTCTGGTGAAGGGGGCTTCCAAAGGAGAAGGTCTGGGAAATCAGTTCCTTGCAAATATCCGTGAGGTGGATGCGATTGTTCATGTCGTGAGATGTTTTGAAGACGAGAATATCGTACATGTAGACGGAAGCATTGCTCCGCTTAGAGATATCGAGACGATCAATCTGGAGTTGATTTTCTCAGACATTGAGATTTTAGAGAGACGTATTGCGAAGACGACAAAGGTTGCAAGAAATGACAAGACAGCAGCGAAAGAACTTGTATTGTTAGAGCGGCTGAAAGCATATCTCGAAGAAGGAAATATGGCGCGCAGCTTTACGGCAGAAGACGAGGAAGAGCAGGAGTGGCTCGAAAGCTATAATCTTCTGACTTACAAACCGGTAATCTTCGCGGCAAATGTGACGGAAGATGATCTTGCAAATGACGGTGCAGACAATTCCGGTGTGGCAGAGGTCAGAGCATATGCTGAGAAAGAACACTGTGAAGTGTTTGTTGTTTGCGCACAGATCGAGCAGGAGATTGCAGAGTTAGATGATGACGAGAAGAAAATGTTTTTAGAAGATCTTGGACTCAGCGAGTCCGGTCTGGAAAAATTGATTCGTGCAAGTTACAGTCTGCTTGGACTTTTAAGTTATCTGACAGCCGGAGAACAGGAAGTCAAAGCATGGACAATCACGAAAGGAACAAAGGCTCCACAGGCAGCAGGAAAAATCCACTCTGATTTTGAACGTGGATTTATCCGTGCAGAGATTGTAAGCTATGATGATCTGATGGAATGCGGTACGTATACAAATGCAAAAGAGAAAGGGCTTGTTCGTCTGGAAGGGAAAGAGTATGTCGTTCAGGACGGCGACATCATCTTATTCCGTTTCAACGTGTAGAAAGTCAGAGGAGGGGGAGACAGTATGAATATGAATATCAACTTTCCACATTTGGGAATCGAACTGGAACACGTGGGTCAGTCCATATCCATTTTTGGATTTCATATTACATACTACGGAATATTGACAGGTCTAGCACTTGTCACAGGGATTTTAATTACTATCTATCTTGCGGCAAAAAGCAGACAGAATATTGAGCATTATTTAGATCTTGTGATCGGGACAGTGCTTTGGGGTGTCGTCGGGGCAAGACTCTATTATGTACTGTTTTCGTGGGACAGCTACCGGGGACATTTTTTCAGAATTTTCAATCTGAGACAGGGCGGTCTTGCGTTCTACGGGGCGCTGGCCGCAGCGGTACTCTTTGTGTTTTTCTATGCGAAGCGCAAAAGGGAAAAAACAATGCGTCTGTTAGATACTGCCTGCATCGGGCTGCTTGTCGGACAGATCATTGGACGTTTTGGAAATTTCTTTAACCGGGAATCGTTTGGCGGATATACAGACAGCCTTTTGGCGATGCAGATTCCGGTCGATGCGGTGCGGACTGCGGATATCACAGAGAAAATGCGGGAGCATATCGTAGAGTTGGAAGGAATTTCCTATATCCAGGTACATCCGGCATTTTTATATGAGATGGTGTGGAATTTGATCATTCTTGTCCTGCTGTTGCTTTACTGTAAGAAAAAAGTGTTCGAGGGAGAACTGTTTTTAATATATGTAGCACTCTATGGAATCGGGCGGACATGGATCGAGGCACTCCGTGTGGACAAACTCCGTCTTCCTTTTGGAAATCTCCCGGTTTCGTTGATTTTTGCGGTTGTTTCAGCGGTGGTAAGTATTGCGCTGATCACGCACTTCAGAAAAGAAGTTGAGCGGAAGCGGCGGATGGAAAAAAGAAGACAGATTCGCAGAGAACGCGAGATGGAGAAAAATTAATAAAATAAGATTGTGAGAGAAAAACTCCTCACCGGAAATGGCCAGGAAAGGCTGTGGAAGGTGGGGAGTTTTAAGTTGAAAAGATAGAGCAATCCGAATATAGACAACAAAAAAATCTGTTGTATTCTAAAAGGAACAAATTCCTACTGGACTTTTGTATACAAGAGGAATATAATATGAATAAATAGGAAAAAACCTAGAATTTGAAGGAGGAAAAAACCAATGGCAAGAAAAATGAAGACCATGGATGGTAATCACGCAGCAGCTCATGCTTCTTATGCATTTACAGATGTTGCAGCTATTTATCCTATCACACCTTCATCAGTTATGGCGGAAGCTACAGATGAATGGGCTACTCAAGGTAGAACGAATATTTTTGGACAGACAGTTCAGGTAACAGAAATGCAATCAGAGGCAGGTGCAGCAGGTACCGTACATGGTTCCCTCGCAGCAGGTGCTTTGACAACTACATACACAGCATCTCAGGGATTATTACTCATGATTCCTAACTTATACAAAATCGCTGGTGAGCAGTTACCGGGTGTATTCAACGTTTCTGCCCGTGCTTTAGCAAGCCATGCATTATCAATCTTTGGTGATCACTCAGACGTTTACGCATGTCGTCAGACAGGATGTGCGATGCTCTGTGAATCAAGTGTACAGGAAGTTATGGACTTAACACCGGTTGCTCACCTTGCAGCAATCAAAGGAAAGATTCCGTTCATCAACTTCTTCGACGGATTCAGAACATCTCACGAGATCCAGAAGATCGAGACATGGGATTATGAAGATTTAAAAGATATGGCAGATATGGATGCGATCGCTGAATTCAGAGCACATGCACTGAATCCAAACCACCCATGCCAGAGAGGTTCTGCTCAGAACCCGGATATCTTCTTCCAGGCAAGAGAGGCATGTAACCCATTCTACGATGCTATGCCGGCAATTGTTCAGGAATACATGGACAAAGTCAACGAGAAGATCGGTACAAACTACAAATTATTCAACTACCATGGAGCAGAAGATGCAGAACATGTAATCATCGCTATGGGATCTGTATGTGATACAATCGATGAGACAGTTGATTACTTATTAGCAGCAGGAAGAAAAGTCGGTGTCGTAAAAGTTCGTCTTTACAGACCATTCTCTGCGGAAGCTCTGATCAATGCAATTCCGGAATCTGTAAAACAGATCACAGTATTAGACAGAACAAAAGAGCCGGGAGCTCTTGGAGAACCATTATACTTAGACGTAGTTGCATCCTTAAAAGGAACAAAATTTGATGCAGTACCTGTATTCACAGGACGTTATGGATTAGGTTCCAAAGATACAACACCTGCTCAGATCGTTGCTGTATATGACAACACAGCAAAACAGAAATTCACAATCGGTATCGTGGATGATGTTACAAACTTATCATTAGAAGTAGGTGCTCCTTTAGTTACAACACCAGAAGGAACAATCAACTGTAAATTCTGGGGACTTGGAGCAGATGGTACTGTTGGAGCGAATAAGAACTCTATCAAGATCATCGGTGACAACACAGATATGTACGCACAGGCATACTTTGATTATGACTCTAAGAAGTCAGGCGGTGTGACAATGTCTCACTTACGTTTCGGTAAGAGCCCGATCAAATCTACATACCTGATCAAACAGGCTAACTTTGTAGCATGTCATAACCCATCTTATGTAAATAAGTACAACATGGTACAGGAATTAGTTGACGGTGGTACATTCTTACTGAACTGTCCATGGGATATGGAAGGACTTGAGAAACATCTTCCGGGACAAGTGAAAGCATTTATCGCAAATCACAACATTAAGTTCTACGTGATCGATGGTATCAAGATCGGTAAAGAGATCGGACTTGGCGGACGTATCAACACAGTTCTCCAGTCAGCATTCTTCAAACTTGCCAACATCATTCCGGAAGAACATGCGATCGAATTAATGAAAGCAGCTGCAAAAGCATCTTACGGTAAGAAAGGTGACAAGATCGTACAGATGAACTACGATGCGATCGATGCAGGTGCAAAACAGGTTGTAGAAGTTCAGGTTCCGGAAAGCTGGAAGAACGCAGAGGACGAAGGATTATTCACACCGGAAGTAAAGGGTGGAAGAAAAGAAGTTGTTGATTTCGTTAAGAATATCCAGGCAAAAGTAAATGCTCAGGAAGGAAATACACTTCCGGTATCTGCATTTACAGAATATGTAGATGGTTCTACACCATCAGGTTCTTCTGCATACGAGAAACGTGGTATCGCAGTAGATATCCCGGTATGGAAACCAGAGAACTGTATCCAGTGTAACCGCTGTGCATATGTATGTCCACACGCAGTTATCCGTCCGGTTGCATTGACAGAAGAAGAAGTTGCAAATGCACCAGAAGGATTAGAAACAATCGATATGGTTGGTATGCCGGGACTGAAATTTACAATGACAGTATCTGCTTATGACTGTACAGGATGTGGTTCATGTGCTAACGTATGCCCAGGTAAGAAGGGTGAAAAAGCTCTTGTTATGAAGAACATGGAAGAAAATGCTGGAAAACAAGATTTCTTCGATTACGGAAGAGAGATTCCTGTAAAACCAGAAGTAGTTGCAAAATTCAAAGAGACTACAGTAAAAGGAAGCCAGTTCAAACAACCACTTTTAGAGTTCTCAGGAGCTTGTGCAGGTTGTGGAGAGACTCCATACGCAAAATTAATCACACAGTTATTTGGTGACAGAATGTACATCGCAAACGCAACAGGTTGTTCTTCAATCTGGGGTAACTCTTCACCATCTACACCATATACAGTAAACGAAAAAGGACAAGGTCCTGCATGGTCTAACTCATTATTTGAAGACAATGCTGAGTTTGGTTACGGTATGTTATTAGCTCAAAAAGCGTTGAGAAATGGATTGAAAGCAAAAGTAGAATCTGTTGCAGCTTCTGAAGCAGCTTCTGAAGAAGTAAAAGCAGCTTGCAAAGAATGGTTAGATACATTCAACTGCGGAGCTACAAACGGAACAGCTACGGATAACTTAGTTGCAGCATTAGAAGGTGCTGACTGCGAAGTTTGCAAAGACATCGTAAATAACAAAGACTTCTTAGCGAAAAAATCTCAATGGATTTTCGGTGGAGACGGTTGGGCTTACGATATCGGATTCGGTGGTGTTGACCATGTATTGGCATCTGGTCAGGACATCAACATTATGGTATTTGATACAGAAGTTTACTCTAATACAGGTGGACAATCTTC
>URCR01000036.1 GCA_900546325.1 uncultured Lachnospiraceae bacterium
CCAATTCCTCTTGAGAAAGTTTTAAATCTTGTCTGAATTTTTTTATTTGTTTTCCAACTTCCACTGTTAATACTCCTCCTGCCTCTATCCTATAGTATGAGATGTTTTCTCGCTATCAAATGCCTTTTACATGCCTATAATAAGACTGCAAAAAATGTTTTACATACGCTAAAATTAAATATTTTAAAGGGTCTGAACAATATTATACCTCTATGCAGTATCACCTACAATAAAAATATGCTTTGCCGATTATTTTTTCTGCTGTCCCTGTGGTGAATGGTTCTGTGGATTGCCAGATTGACCGCCTTTATTCAGGAAAAAAGAATCAATATCATGCTTTATGAAACACTTCTGGCGGCGACAAGATTGCTTCTTAAAAAAGTGAAAAAATATAAAAATAGTCCAAATATCAGACAGCATCTTCTGGGGATGACAAAAATAGTGAAAATTACTATGAAAATAGTCCTATGGATTTCCAATGCCGCTATGATAAAATTTCATTATCAAAAAGAGATACGGACAAGGTGATCCGAATATGAAAGGGAGGAAATCAAGTATGAAGTGGAGAAAGGCGGCAGCAGTAGCTTTGGCAGGAGCAATGACAGTGAGTCTGGCGGCATGTTCATCAGGAGGAGAAGAGAAAAAAGAGGCAACGAAAAAAGATGATAAAAAGCTGACAATCTGGGCATGGGATGAGTCGTTTAATATCAAAGCGGCAAACGAGGCAAAAGAAATTTATCAGAAGGAACACGAAGATGTGGAAATCGATGTTGTCACAATGGCGCAGGATGACATTGTAGCAAAATTAAATACAAGTTTATCTTCAGGTTCTTATGAAGGTCTTCCGGACATTGTGCTGATTGAAGACTATCGAATCCAGGGGTATCTGACAGCATATCAGGATGAATTCGCTGATCTAAGTGAGGTTGCTAGCCCGGATGACTTTGCAGGTTACAAAACAGGAGTCAATCAGGTGGATGGAAAAATGTATGGAATCCCGTTTGACAGCGGTGTTGCAGGGATGTTCTACCGGACAGATCTGATTGAGGAAGCGGGATATACAGCGGAAGATATGAAGGATCTGACATGGGATAAATATATTGAGATTGGTGAGGCGGTAAAAGAGAAAACAGGAAAATACATGCTGACACTTGATCCAAGTGACTTAGGACAGATTCGTATGATGCTGCAGAGTGCAGGTTCATGGTACACAGATGAAGAAGGCAATGTAGATATTAAAGATAATCAGGCATTAAAAGATGCGCTGAATACTTACAAGAAGATCGTAGATTCCGGAATCTCAAAACAGGTGGCTGACTGGGATCAGTTCGTAGGAGCTTTCAACAACGGTGACGTGGCAAGTGTTCCGACAGGATGCTGGATTTCACCTTCGATCACAAAAGCAGAAGATCAGAGCGGAAAATGGGCAATCGCAGCATTCCCGAAAATGGCAGAAAATGAAGATTCTGTAAATGCTTCCTCAATCGGAGGCGGCGGATGGTATGTTCTGAAAAATGTAGGACATGAAGATCTTGCAAAAGACTTTTTGAAAGCAACATTTGCGTCAGATACAGATTTGATGAACCAGCTTGCAGAAGATATCAATCTGGTAAGTACCTTAAAAGCAGCAGAGTCAGCCGAAAATTACAGCAAGGGCGTTGAGTATTACGGAGGACAGGAAGTATTCGGAGATTTTTCTGAGTGGCAGAATCAGGTACCGACAGTCAACTACGGACAGAACACATATGAGATTGAGGATATGATGACAGAGGCGCTCCAGCAGATTTTATCCGGCGCAGATATGGATCAGGTGCTTTCTGACTACCAGCAGCAGGTAGAAGCGGCAGTGACAAAATAGAACAAGGGCGGATAAATGCCAAATAGTGGCAAAAAGTGAAAAGATTTATGACAGGGGACGGGCGGAAGAGATTGACCCGTCCTTATGTTTACTCAAAATCAGGGTAGAAAGAAGGAGGAGAAGGAAAATGAAAAAGAAAGTACAAGGAATGAATCCGAAACTGAACCGGACAGCCTGGCTGTTTATTGTTCCGAGTTTAGTTCTGATTGTCCTGTTTGTATTTTATCCTATGGTGCAGGCATTTCTGACATCGTTTCAGACCGGAACCGGAAATCATCTGACATTTGCAGGACTTGCCAACTATAAAAGGATGCTGAAGGACACGACATTTCAGAAAGCGCTGGTCAACACAGTCTTGTTTCTTGTGATCCAGGTACCGGTTATGATCCTTTTGGCGCTGATCATTTCATCGATGTTAAATGATAAAAAATTAAAGTGCAGAGGGCTGTTCCGTACAGCGATTTTTCTTCCGTGTGTAACGTCTCTTGTTGCATATTCAATCATTTTCAAAAGTTTATTTGCGACAGATGGATTTGTGAACTCGCTTTTAATGAATCTGAATGTCATTCAGGAGCCGATCGCGTGGATCACTCACCCGGTCTGGGCAAAGGTGCTGATCATCATAGCGATCACATGGCGCTGGACAGGATACAATATGGTGTTCTATCTGTCAGGGCTGCAGAGCATCGATGATTCTGTTTATGAGGCAGCTGAAATCGATGGAGCCGGGGCGGTACAGAAGTTCCGTTACATGACACTTCCTCTTTTAAAACCGATTATTTTATTTACAACGATCAACTCGACAATCGGAACACTTCAGCTCTTTGACGAGACAATGAATATCACTCAGGGAGGTCCGGCAAATGCGACGGTCACAATTTCACAGTACATTTATAATATTTTATTTAAATATTCACCGGACTTCGGATATGCGGCCGCAGTTTCTTATGTGGTAGTGGTTCTGATCGTAGTATTATCTTTTATTCAGAAGAAAGTGGGGGAAGAAAAAGATGCGTAAAAAAATAGCGACAACAGCAAAATACATATTTCTGACCGTGGTATCTGTGATTTCCGTTTTTCCGTTTTTTTGGATGATCGTTGCGGCTACTAACCGGTCTGTTGATGTGACAAAAGGAACATTGATCCCGGGAAATTATTTTCTGGAAAATTTGAAGACACTGCTGGCATCTGATCTTCAGTATGTGTCGGCATTTAAAAACTCACTGGTCATAGCAATTGTCACAACTACACTTGCGATGATCGTATCTTCTGCCGCAGGATATGCATTTGTTGTATATAAGACCAAGCGGAGGGAACAGATCTTTAACTTTATTTTTCTCTCTATGATGGTGCCGTTTGCGGCTCTGATGGTACCGCTGTTCAGACTGTTCAGTAAATTTGGAAATATGGGACCGTTAAAAGTCATCGCACTGAATACACCGATGTCCGTTGTCATTATTTCAATTGCGACAGCGTTTCTGATCTTCTTTTTCAAACAGAACGCCCAGAACTTTCCGAGAGAACTGATCGAAGCGGCAAGGATTGACGGTCTGTCTGAGATAAAGATTTTTACAAGGATTTTCATGCCGACGATGAAATCAACGTATGCGGCGGCGATCGTCGTGACGTTTATGAGCAGCTGGAACAACTATCTCTGGCCGTTGATCGCTCTGCAGTCACCGGAAAAACGTACTTTACCGCTTGTAATTTCGGCAATGGGCTCCTCATACACGCCGGATTATGGTATGATTATGACAGCAGTCGTGATCGCGACACTGCCGACCGCATTGATCTTTTTCTTTATGCAGAAGCAGTTTGTTGCAGGAATGACAGGTTCTGTCAAGGGATAGAGAAGACAGAACGGAGCAGAGACAGAGGAAGGAGAGTGTGGTATGAAAGTAAAAGAGGCAGACATTTCATGGCTGGAAAACCCGGAGGTATTTGCAGTCAATCGGATAGAAGCGCATTCAGACCATTTGTATTATGAGCGCGAAGAAGAGGTAAGAGGGGAAGCGGAGATGTCTCTTAGACAGTCTCTGAATGGAAGCTGGTATTTTCAATTTGCCAAAAATCCGGATGTCCGCATCCGGGAATTTTACCGGGATGAGTTTCCATGCAAGGGATTTGATAGAATTGAGGTGCCTGGTCATCTACAGACACAGGGGTATGACCGCTGCCAGTACATCAATACCATGTATCCGTGGGATGGAAGAGAAGAGCTGAGACCGCCGATGATATCCAAAGAGGAGAATCCGGTTGGCAGCTATGTGAAATATTTTGAAGTCGATGAGGCGCTGAGAGGAAAGCGAACATTTATCTCGTTCCAGGGAGTGGAAACAGCGTTTTATGTGTGGATCAATGGAAAATTTCTTGGATACAGCGAGGATAGTTTCACACCGTCAGAATTTGAGATTACGGATTTTTTGCGGGAAGGGGAAAATAAGCTGGCAGTGGAGGTCTATAAAAGAAGCAGTGCCAGCTGGCTGGAGGATCAGGATTTCTGGAGATTCTCCGGAATTTTCCGGGAAGTATATCTGTATGCAGTTCCGGAGATCCATGTGCAGGATTTCTTCGTGAAGAGCATTCCGGATGACAGCTGTGAAAACGGAATATTTCTGACAAAGTTAAAGATGACAGGAGCAGGAGTATATCGTATCCGGGCAGTTCTGAGGGATGCCTGTGGGAAAGTAGTTCTGGAAAAGTGCATTCAGGGAGAAGAAAACTGTAAGATCGAGGGAATGGTTCCCGCTGTGCATTGCTGGAGTGCGGAAGATCCGTATCTGTATCAGCTGGAACTTCATGTAGAGAAGGAAGATGGAACACTGATCGAGATCGTGCCGCAGAAGGTCGGATTCCGGCGGTTTGAGATGAGAGATGGAATCATGTGCCTGAACGGCAGACGGATCGTGTTTAAAGGAGTGAACCGTCATGAATTTCATGTCCGCAGAGGACGTGCCGTCACAAAAGAAGACATGCTTTGGGACATTCGTTTTCTGAAGCGGCATAATATCAACGCAGTGCGGACTTCTCATTATCCGAACCAGAGTCTCTGGTATGAACTCTGCGACAGATATGGAATTTATCTGATCGATGAGGCGAACCTGGAAAGTCACGGTTCCTGGCAGAAGCTTGGAAGCTGTGAGCCGTCATGGAATGTGCCGGGGAATAAAAAAGAGTGGGAGGCATGCGTGGTAGACCGGGCGGCGTCCATGTGGGAGAGGGATAAGAACCATCCTTCTGTTTTAATCTGGTCCTGCGGGAATGAATCTTATGCAGGAACGTGTATTGCGGCGATGTCAGACTATTTTCATCAAAAGGACGATACAAGGCTTGTCCATTATGAAGGTGTATTTTGGAACCGCGATTTTGATTTCATCAGTGACATGGAGAGCAGAATGTATGCAAAGCCGGCAGAGATTGCAGCATATCTGGAGCAAGATCCGGCAAAACCATACATCAGCTGCGAATATATGCATGCCATGGGAAATTCCTGCGGAGGTATGAAACTTTACACAGATCTGGAAGAGGTTTATGAGAAATACCAGGGCGGATTTATATGGGATTACATTGATCAGTCCATGCTTCGGAAAAATGATCAGGGAGAAGAAGTGTTCTCTTATGGAGGAGATTATGATGACCGTGCAACGGATTATGAATTCTGTGGAAATGGAATTGTATATGCGGACAGAAAGATTTCTCCGAAGGCACAGGAGGTCAAACAGCTCTATGCCGGTCTTGGTCTGTTTCCGGATGAGAATGGTGTGCTGATCAAGAATAAGAACCTGTTTGTCTCATCGGGAATCTACGAGATCGTATACCGGATTTTGAAAGAAGGACGCCTGATTTTTGAAAAATCTGTGCTGACAGATATCCCTGCAGGGGAGCAGGAGTATGTAAGAGTGTCTTCGCCGGAACTGACAGAGCTGGGAGAATATGTATATGAGGCGGCAGCAAGGCTTCGGGAAGATACCATGTGGGCGGACAAAGGATATGAGATCTGTTTCGGACAGAAGGTAAGCCAGATCTTGAAAGAACAGAAAGCAAATATCGAAGATCGGAGAAAACCATTGGAGATTATTTGTGGGGATGTCAATCTCGGGGTGAAAGGAGAGGATTTCCTGGCAATGTTCTCTCTCAGTGAAGGCGGACTTGCGTCTCTTCAGTATGATGGGATCGAATATATTACAAGGGCGCCGAAAGTGAATTACTGGAGGGCATGCACCGATAATGACCGTGGAAATAAGCATGGATTTGACCGCGCGCAGTGGATGACGGCAGGGCTCTATCAGAAGCTTTCGGATGTCAGACAAAGAGAGGGTGAGGAGTTCTTTGAGATTACATTTGTCTATGAGCTTCCGATGATACCGGGCGCGCACCATGAGGTCACTTACACAGTCTTTGGAGACGGAATCATCCATATCCGGGTTCGATATGAGGGAGCAGAAGGTCTTCCGTCGATCCCTGCATTTGGTATGGATTTCAGACTGAAGGAAAAGTATCACTGTGTAAAATATTATGGATATGGACCGGAAGAAAATTATACAGACCGGAAGGAAGGCGCAAAACTTGGTATTTTTGAGACGACTGCAAAGGAAAATATGTCTCATTACCTTGTACCGCAGGAATGCGGAAACAGAACGGGAATCCGTTGGATGGAAGTGACGGATGAGAAGGGAACAGGACTTCGTTTTGAGGGAGAAGGTGCTTCCTTTGAAGGAAGTGTTCTGCCTTACAGTGCATATGAACTGGAAAATGCCACACATGCGGAAGAACTCCCAGGCGTTCATTATTCATGGGTGCGGATTCTGGCGGCACAGATGGGAGTCGGAGGCGACGACAGCTGGGGGGCGCCGGTGCATGAAGAATATCAGATTCCGGCAGACCGGGAGATGAACCTGGCATTTATGATACGGAAGCGGTAAAGAGGTGAAAAGATGAGTCATTACTGTAAAGTAGTCATTATTGATGATGAATTTATTATGCGTCAGGGGATGAAACACATGCTGGAATGGGAGAAAGAAGGATTTCAGATCGTAGGGGAAGCTTCCAACGGTCAGGAGGGTCTTGATGTGATCGAGCGGGTGCAGCCCAATATCGTTCTGGCAGATATTGTGATGCCTGTTCTTGACGGGATTGAATTTTCAGAGATCCTTCACAGACGATTTCCGGAGATTCAGCTGATCATCTTAAGCAGCTATGATAAGTTTGAGTATGTAAAATCGACACTTTTAAACGGAGCGGCAGACTATATTTTGAAGCCTACTTTAAATCCCGAGATACTTCTTGATACACTCAGGCGGACTGTCGAGAAAATTCCGGGACTGGAACTTCAGGCAGAGCAGAAGGGCTCGTGCCAGAGCCAGATGGAGCGAGTGCTGAGTGGATATCAGGAACGTCTGGATGAGACGCTGTATGCGGAATATTTTCCGCATACGCTCTACCGGATGCTTGGAATTGACTTGAAGAAAGCATGTGGGAACCAGAAAGAAAACATGTCACATATAAAAGAAATGATGCATCAGTTTTTTCATGAGAGGGAGACGGCAGTCTCTCTTGCTGTGTTTCTGGAAGAGGAGATTTTGTGCTACATTTTTAACTTCCGGGTAAAGGATGAAAAAACATTACTGGCAGATATAGAAAGCTGTGTTGATAAAATTGCACACCGGTATGGAAGTGCCTTCTTTGTCACCGGAAAAAGCTTCTCAAATATGCAGGAGATCAAAAAGCATTATACGGAAGAAATAAGGGAAATGGTGCAAAAACAATTTTATTATGAACATCAGAATCTTCTTGTCACAGAAGGAAGAGGATGTGAGGAGAAGGAAATCAGATTTCCGTTTGCGGAATATGCCGGGAATTTGCAGAGGAGACATTTCCGGGAAGCACTTGAGATGTTTACCCGTTATGTATCGTATCTTTTAGAAAGACAGACAGAAGAATACAGGCTGAAAAATCTTACGAAAAATCTTTTGTATAATTATCTGATGGAGATGGAGCAGTATGATGTGGAGAGCGAAAAGCTGAAGCAGAAGTATTTTCATGCGCTGGATGACGTCAGTTATGTAGGAAAATTCCGGGAAGTGTTCGGCAGGATCACGCAAGAACTGGAGGAATTTCTCACACAGAAAATAGAAAGTGACGATGTGAAGATCATAGAAATCAGAAGGTATATCAAAGAACACTACAGTGATCCGCTGGAATTGGCAGATATCGCAGAGCAGTTTAACTTTAACTACCACTATCTTTCGTCTTATTTTAACAGACATGCAAAAGAGGGATTTACGGAATATTTAAATAAGATCAGAATTGAGAAGGCATGTGAACTTCTGGAACGGCAGCCAGACAGTATTGCAGAAATCAGTTCTGCAATCGGATATTCGGATCACAGCTATTTCTGCCGTGTGTTCAAGAAGATGACAGGGAAGACGCCAAGCAGCTACCGAAGAAGTTTCAAGGGGAAGGAAGACGATGAGTAAAAAGAGAAAGCTACCATTTAACCGGTTGTCGGTAAAGATTATCCTGACAGTGATCATAGGGATTTTCTGCCTTGCAGCCTTGCTGAGCGTAGTCAATATTGCAGTTTCCAAAGATGTGTTTGTAGAAAATTTCTCAGAATCCCAGAAAAAAGCATTCCTGCAGATTGATGAGGGATTTTATGACCTGTTCTCCGCAGCAGGGGAAGTTGCAGTCCGGGCAGATACAAGCTGGGCGGTCCGGCAGTATTTGACAGAGGAAGATCGGACAGCGCGGGAAGAGATGGAAGCGATCTACTATATGAAGGTGCACCTGAAAGAAACGAGATTGGATGAATTTCGAAATCTGGGCGCGATGATCCTGGGAATGAATGGAAAATCTTACCTGCACAACAGTGCGAAGAGAACGGTCCCGGTAGAAACGATTCTGGAGAGCAGAGTCGTAAAGAATGCTTTGAAAGATCCGGGGAAACTTGTATGTGAATATGCAGAGAGCGGATATACCGACGACACGAAAAATGTGCCGGTGATTCTGATTGCACGGACACTGGATTATCAGAATGGAAATCCATGTGATGGGATTGTGCTGTTTACGATCAAAGAGAGCGAGTTTGAAAAGATATATGATTATTTTACTTCTGAAACAAATGATATTGTGATACTCAATCAGGAGGAACAGGTAATCTCGTCAAATAATGAGGAGTATCTGAACGGAGAGAAGGAAGTCGGGAAGATTCTGAAACTGCTTGAGCAGGAAGGGAAAACAGAAGTGCGCCAGCATGACGGGAATCAGGTGGAAAACTATCTTTCCAGAAAAATACAGGGAACCAATTTTCAGATGCTTGGAATCATCGACCCGGAGCAGGCATTTCTGAAGCAATATAATTTCAGGACAGTTGTTCTTCTGACGTCGGGAATCACGGTCTTGATCGTGGCAGTGCTTTTTGTATTCGTGCGGCAGCAGACAAAGCCACTGTCCAGACTGGTCAGGAAAATGCGTCTCGTGCAGGCGGGAAACTTAAAAGAGTTTGCGCCGGTAGAAGGAACCGAAGAGATTCAGGAACTGTCAAAGACTTATAACCGGATGCTTGAAGAGATCAACCGCTATATCGAGGAGCGGATGAAGATTCAGGAAGAAAAGCGGAATGCAGAGATCCATGCGCTTCAGATGCAGATCAACCCACACTATATGTATAATACACTTGCAAGTATCAAATGGCTGATCTGGCAGGGAGATGCAGAAAAATCAACAAAAGTGATCGATGCTTTCATTTCTCTGCTCAGAAATACGATCAGCAACAAAGAAGAATTTGTGACCGTTGCGCAGGAAATAGAAAATTTAAAGAATTATGTATTGATCAATCAGACGAGATATGGAAACCGTGTCGGTGTCGAATTTTATGTGGCAGAATCCTGTAAGTCATACAAGCTGCCGAAATTGATTTTACAGCCATTTGTAGAGAACGCCTTTTTTCATGCATTTCCGGAAGGAATGTCGGGAGAAATATCAGTATTTATCAGAGAGGAAAAGCATTATCTGCGATTTGAAATTGTGGACAACGGAGTGGGAATGGATACGGAGAAACTCCATGCGCTTCAGAATAAAACAGACAAAAAAAGTGAACATTTTACCGGAATCGGTATTAATAATGTAGACGACAGAATTAAGCTGATCTACGGGATGGATTATGGAATTAATATTACAAGCGAAAAAGAGCAGGGAACAACTGTAACTGTTCTCCTGCCCAAAGAAATTTAATAACCAAGATCTTCTCCGATCAAAATGACTTTGATCCGTCCGGTATGTCTGGAGTGCCTTGTGACAACGACCTGACAGCACATACAGTCGGCAGAATGGCAGTTTGCACATGCGCCTGTTACTTTGCAAGGTGTATTTGTCTGCAGTCTTGCCGCATTGGCAGGGGTTGCAAGGTTCTGGACACGTGCGATCCCTGATGGAACGTCTGTGACAATTTTATTCATTCCTGCAAGAATGATAACATGCTCTGGGCCGTGGATCAGACAGGCGAGACGGTTTCCGTTTCCATCGATATTGATCAGTTCTCCATCGATCGTAATGGCATTGGAGCTCATAAAGAAGAAATCCGAAGCTGCGCTTTTTAAGTACACTTCTTTTCGTTCTTCCGGAGTGTGGGCAAGCCCGCGGTCAATGAGTTCTACATCTGCTTCGCGGAGTGCCTGGAGCATTCCTGTCTCTTCCAGAGTGACAGAGCCTCCGAAGCTTACGGAGGATTTGGAAGGAATAAAGGAAAGAGCCTGCTGAACGGCCTCGGAAGCGGTCGGACAGTAGTAACCCTCCATATTTCGTTTTTCCAGTTTTTGAATGATCGTGTTTGCCAGCGCTGCGCGAGCCTGTTGTTTTGGTGTTGTGACAGTAGTCTGTGTCATAGAGATACCTCCTTATAAAAATCTGTCTGTCAGGGCATTGCAAAAGGAAACTTTTTAGTCCTTTTGCAATGCCCTGTTTTTGTATTATCATACCGCAGTTTTTTTGAGGGGGCAAGAGAAAATCGAAAAGCAGAATGCTTTTGTATGTGTGTAAACTTTGAAAAATTTGTGTAGACAATACGAAAAAGGTCTCGTATGGGGTGGCAACAGAACAGAAAAATTGTGAATAAAAACGAAAATATACAGAATATTAATGAAAAGTAGATAAAAAAACTGAAATATAGTATAATGAAAAAAAGAATACCAAAATCTCAAGTAGACTGTCTCACTTCCTTCCGGTAAATCCTGCAGAATAGATGTGAGGCAGTGCACTGATTTGGAAGGAGGGGATTTTATGAAGACAATCAAAAAATGGTTTGCATGTTTTATGACAGCTATGATGTTATGCAGTATGTCGCAGGTGCAGGTGCTGGCAGAAGATACTTTGCCGGCAGCAGTTACTCCTAAGATTACAGAATTTAAGATTCAGGGAGTAAAAGGAACAATTGATGAACAGCAGCGGAAAATTGAGGTGTCAGGGCTTTCATGTAATACTGATCTTACAGCACTTATCCCGGAGATCACTTGTAATCCCACAGATGCCATAGTACAGTTTGAGCCGTTGAAGCCGTTGGCGGACGATGGACAGCAGAGGACAGAACAGGGAAGTACATTGAAAGCGGTAGACTTTTCAGTGCCAAGAACATGTAACGTAGAGTATCAGGGGCAAACAGTTTCTTATACGGTGACAGTGAGTACGCTTCCGCATGCGGGAGATCCGGCGACTTGCACAAACGATTCTGTATGTAAGACATGTGGAATGCTGCTGGCAGAAAAGTTGGGGCACGATCTTTTGGCAGCAACTTGTACCGAAAAAGCAAAGTGTCAGCGGAGTGGTTGTGATTATACAGAACCTGCACTTGGTCATGAGTTATCCGAGGCGACCTGTACGGAACCGGCAACATGTCAGAGGGAAGGCTGTGATTACACAGAAGGAGAAGCACTCGGTCATGATCTATCTGAGGCAACCTGCACAGAGCCGGCAAGATGTCAGAGAGAAGGCTGCAATTACACAGAGAAAGCACTCGGTCATGATCTGTCCGGGGCAACCTGCACAGAGCCGGCAACATGTCAGAGAGAAGGCTGTGATTACACAGAAGGAGAAGCGCTTGGTCACGATCTATCCAAGGCGACTTGTACGGAAGCAGCAACATGTCAGAGGGAAGGCTGTAATTACACAGAAGGAAAGCCACTTGGTCACGATATGAATGACTGGATCGTTACAAAGGAAAGTACAACGACTGAGAAGGGAGAACGGACACGAAATTGTAAACACTGTGATTATCGAGAGACAGAGAGTTTAGAGCGTCTGAGCCGGAAGGCGGATGCCGGAAAAAACCAGATTGCAGATCTAAGGACAGATATCAATTATCCTTTGGATGAGACCATCACATTCCATCTTTATGGAGCGGGTCAGGATAATACCGAACCGGTAGAGGGCGATACGAGGTATGTTCCGGAGAGCTGGAAGATTGAAAACCAGTTTGACTGGAGAAGTACCGACGGAGAATCCGGATTTCAAATACACAAGGCAGGATTTTATAAGGTGATGGCATCTTTCCGAGAGCAGAAGTTTGAGAGCGGAACGTGGCAGAATACAGATCAGACAGACACGAAGGAAGTAACGATCAAAGCCGGAACAGAAGCGCAGAGGGAAGAACAGGCAAGAAAAGATGCTGCCAAGAAAGCGGCGAAGACGGGAGATACCAGCCAGATACTACTCTATGTGATCCTTGTACTTGCAGCAGCGGGACTGGCAGGATGTGTGATTGTTCGAAATAAGAAGAAAAAACAGTGAGTCATTTAATGGAGCATTGTTGTAAAATGGAGAGGTCCTAAAAAGGAGTGTCGCAAAATAACTGGTGAAATCAGTTATGGAGCGATGCTCCTTAACTTTTTGCAAAAGAATAGAGGATTTCCAGATGATCGAATTCCTTCTCTTTTAAAGAGCATTTTTCAAGCGGTCTTTTACTCTGTTTTTTCTTCAAGATTGGGATCTTATCATGAAGAAAAGGTAAATTGAGGACGTTATGCTGGAAGCTGCTCTATAAAAAATTTGAGATAAGGAGCTAAAGGTTTGTCTCTCGATATTGGCTCGGAGTAAGCAGTTCATGCTTTTTAAAGGCGATACAAAAAGAACTTTCGCTATTGAAACCTGTACGAAAACAGATTTCCTTTACGGAAAGCTGCGTTGTTTTCAAAAGGAATTTGGCTGCGTTTATTCTTGTGGCAACAATATATTGATGAGGAGTCATTCCAAGCTGTTTTTTAAAAATTCTTGTAAAATGGTATGGACTTAGCGCTGCCTGTTCTGAAAGACTATCAAGTGAAATTGACTCAAAAAAATGTTTGTTGATATAAGAGACCGCATCAAACAGGGATTGATGTATCCTAGGTGTGGCCTCTTTTTTTGTGTCAGAAAGAATCAGTTCTGTAAGGATTATTGTAATATACTTTGAAAGAGACGCCTCGATAATATGTTTTCCATCTCGAAATATCTGATATATTTTAGAGAGCATATGCTCCACTGTTTTCCCGTCTCTGGGGGACAGGACAATGCCAGAGCATTCAGTAATATGTTCGTAATAGCTTCGTGCCATAGGTCCGTCAAAATGCAGCCACAGAGCCTCCCATCCTTCTGAACTTCCATACTGGTGTGGGGCATAACAGTCAAGGAGAACAACATCACCCTCGCAAGCAGTGAATGTTTTGCCGGAAACAATTATAGTGCAGGTTCCGGATGTGACTAGCATGATAAGGAAACTATCATATTGTGTGCGTTTTAAAAAATAACCCGGTTTGTAGAAAAAATGACCGACACGAACAGGATAAAAAAATAATTTCTGTGTCTGAGTATTCGGTGTATAGCCATAATAGTCAGAACCCAAGGAAACATACTCTTCGCAAAATAACATATCGTTTTTCTCCTTTCAGCAACCGCTCTTTTTGTAACTACAGAATGCGATATTCATTATGTGATTATAGCAGATTTTGGACATAAAGCAATAAAAATATAGCAATTTTTTTAAAGGTTTGAGCAAAATAGATTAGTGCCTTTTATAAAAAATGTGTTTATTATTAATATATCTACTAAAACAAGTACATAAAAGGGGGAGCGGTTTTGTAAAAAATGAAAATCTGGGAGGAAGAGGTTGCTATACCGATATACGTGACAGGACAGTCAGATAAAAACAATGTTTTTGAAAAAAGAGTATATCTGGGAAGTTCCGGAAAGATGTGTCCTACCCTGCAACAGAAAAAAATAAGCCATAAAAAGAGAAAATATGGCATGAGGCCTATCTGAAAATAGCGAAACAGAATGAGGAATAAGAAAGGAGAACAGATATGAAAAAGCCAAAACAAAGAAGAGGGAGTCTCTCTGTTATTGAAAAATATTCTTATGGGATTGGATGCCTGGGAAGCAATATGATCTATGGTATTATCGCAACGTTTGGCATGATCTACCTTACCGATGAAGTGAAACTGCCGGCAGGCTTTGTGGGAACGATGTTTTTTGCAGCGAAATTTTGGGATGCTGTCAATGACTTTATCATGGGAATGATAGTGGATAACACGCATACCCGATTTGGAAAATTTAAACCGTGGATACTCGCAGGAACTTTATCAAGTTCTGCTGTACTTATATGGTTTTTCTCGCCGTGGAACGTGTCTCTTGAAACAGCCATGCTCGTAGCAACAATCGCGTATGTGGCGTGGGGGATGACATTTACAATGTTTGATATATCCTACTGGTCTATGCTGCCGAACCTGGCACAGGATCCAAAGGAGAGAGAACAGATTTCCGTGATTCCGAGGATATTTGCCATAATAGGATCAACTGTGATTGTAGGTGGATTTGGAATACCAATTATAAAAAGTCTGGGTGGTGGACAAACAGGATATTCCCGTTTCGCATGGATCATTGCGGCGATGTTCATTATTTCATCGCTCATAACCGTGCTGGGAATTAGAAATCAGGATAATCGCATAAAAACAGAAGATACAAAAGAAAAAGTGAAAAAAGAGAGGACAACTTTGAAAGATGCTTTTAGAGCTGTCATTCGAAATGACCAGCTCATTGTTGCAATCGTAATCATATTAACGTTCAACTTCGCACTTAGTTTTGCCCAGGGTGGTTTGTTGTATTTCTTCAAGTATGTATCAGGGAATGAGAATCTGTTTTCTTATTACACATTGGCACAGGGAGCGGCAGTTGCGCTCGGCCTTATCGTATATCCGAAACTTGTAAGTACACTTTCAAGACGTACAGTATATTTATGGGCAGGGATTTTTCCGGCGGCGGGTATGGTGATACTCTTTATTGGTTCTTTTATCGTACCAGAAAGTGCAGTAGTTGCCGTGGTATCAGGATTTGTTTTTGCCATCGGACAGGGACTACAGTTAGGAAGTGTCACGGTATTTCTTGCAGATACAGTGGATTATGGCGAGTATAAGCTTGGAAAACGAAATGAAAGTGTCACATTTTCATGCCAGACACTTTTGACAAAATTTGCATCAGCGCTGAGCACGATGCTGGTTGGCTGGTGTTTGACTATGACAGGATATGTGCCTAACTCAGTGCAGTCAGAGGCAACATTAATGGGAATCAGGATCGTGTCCATTGTACTTCCGGCTGTTTTCGCATTGATCAGTATGGTGGTATTTTTAAAATTTATGAAACTTGACAGAGAAACTGTAGAAGATATCCTGAAAGAACTCAAGATGCGTCAGAATGAAAAAAAGAAGGAAATGAGTCGGACAGATAAGGCAGTTGTTTAAAAGGAGGAACGAAATATGGTACAAAAATGGAACTTACAAATTGGGTATTTAAGGTCAACGGAGCAGAAAAAAATATTAAAATCCCGCATACATGGAGTGTGGAACCTGATACAGAAGAATACTTGGGGAAAGCGGTTTACCACACACATACTTATATTGATCAGATCTATGCAGAAAAACGTATACTGCTCTGTTTTAAAGCAGTATATCACAGTGCAGAGGTATACATAAACGGTAAGTTTGCCGGTGGGCAGAAAGGGAAAGGTTTTCTTCCGTTTGAAGTAGATATTACTGATAAAGTGGCACTGGGTTCAGAGAACGAAATAGAAGTAATTGTAGACAATAGTTACCAGGAGGATATGCTTCCGAGGATGGATAGTTTTGATTGGGCTTGTGACGGAGGAATCATACGCGGCGTTTTTTTGAAGATTCAGAATCAGAATAGTCTTGAATGTGTAAGGGTGCAGGCTTATGCAGAGATTCTGGATGATACGCATTCCAATGGAGCCTTAAAAATCCGTTGGAATGGACTGGATGTAAAACCGGAAGAAAATGTGAATGTTGAAATAATGGATTATCAAAGCGGAGGTGTTGTTTTCAGTGAAGATGTAGATGTCTGCGGAGAAATGACGGAACTTATAGTAGAAAATGTACGATTGTGGAGCACTCAATTTCCTCAGCTTTACATAGTGCGCCTTGCATATGGAGAGGAAGTTGTCCGTATAAGAGTCGGTTTTAGAACGATTGAAGTGAAGAACGGACAGATATTCCTCAACGGGCAGAAAATTTATTTGAAAGGATGCGAGTGGATGCCGGGTTCCCATCCTGACTATGGGATGGCTGAACCGTTAGAACACAGTATTTTTCGTTTAAGGCAGCTTAAAGAGAGCGGATGTAATTTTACACGTTTTCACTGGCAGCAGGCGGATGAGGTTTTCGATTGGTGTGATGAAAATGGATTGATGGTGCAGGAAGAAATTCCATACTGGCAGACACCTGACACACCGCTGGAAAATACAAAAATTCTTGCAAAAGAGCAAGCTGATATTATGGTATCGGCCCACGGGCACCATCCGTCTATTGTTTGTTGGGGGTGTGGAAATGAATTACATGAAGCAACGGAACCTGGAACTATACAATATGTAGAAGAAATGAAACAATATTTTAAAATGCAGGATATGACCAGACTTGTAAATTATGTGTCATATACGTTGGGGTTGGAAGAAAACCTGCACAAAGATGATGCAACTTTATATGGTGACATTGCAATGTGGAACGACTATCTTGGTTTATGGCATCAATGTTCAGAGCCGATTTGTGAAAGAATTCAAGAAGTTGCAAAAAAATGTAAGGATATCCCCCTTGTTATCTCGGAATTCGGATTATGTGAACCAAAGCTGAAAGGCGGCGATGAGAGACGGTGCAGAATCTTGAAAGAACGTATTGAAACTTATATAAAAACACCTCAGATTGCAGGATGGATATGGTTCTCACTGAATGATTATCGCACATGTATGGGTGAGGCAGGGCAAGGAAGATTTAGACGTCGTATTCATGGCTCAACAGATCTGTATGGAAATACTAAACCATCTTATGAGGAACTGTACAAACTTCATCAGAGAGAAAAATAATTCTTTAAGAAAATATCTGATTTACAGTAGGAAGAGAGCAGCTCGAAAAAGAGCTGCTCTGAATATAAATGAAAGCTAAAAGGTTAAAAAACGTGCAAAAAGAGAGGTAAGGCGATATGAAGAATTATTCAGAAGATGCGAGTAGGCAGTATCACATTCAGGTAGCTGAAGGCGAGGTCGGACGCTACGTGATCATGCCGGGCGATCCAAAGAGGTGCGCGAAGATCGCAAAATATTTTGACGATCCTGTACTCGTAGCGGATAACAGAGAATATGTGACATACACAGGGACATTAGATGGGGTGAAGATCAGCGTGACATCAACAGGAATTGGTGGTCCGTCTGCTTCCATTGCAATGGAGGAGCTCTACCGCTGTGGAGCGGATACATTTATTCGCATAGGGACGTGCGGAGGAATGCAGCTTGATGTGAAGAGTGGAGACGTGGTAATCGCGACGGGGGCAATCCGTATGGAAGGAACGAGTAAAGAGTATGCACCGATCGAATTCCCAGCGATAGCTGATTTGGGTGTGACAAATGCACTCGTGGCGGCTGCTAAGAAAAAGGGATTTACTTTCCACACAGGTGTCGTGCAGTGTAAGGATGCTTTTTACGGACAGCATGAGCCGGAAACAAAGCCTGTGAGCTACGAGCTGATGAACAAGTGGGAGGCGTGGAAGAGAATGGGCTGTCTGGCATCTGAGATGGAATCTGCGGCTATGTTTATTGTTGCAAGCCATCTCAAAGTAAGGGCAGGTTCCTGTTTTCTTGTAGTTGCTAATCAGGAGAGGGAAAAACTTCAAATGGAAAACCCGGTCGTACATGACACAGACATGTCGATACAGGTAGCAGTCGAGGCGATACGGAATCTGATTAAATCCGATAAACAATGACGGAAAGATATTATGACAGGACATAGGGAAATGATAGGCGGCTTTTTATTATAGATTGCGGGCTCTTCGGAGTCCGTTTCCTATGTTTGAACATAAAAGTAGAGCGCTGCTCCATAGATGATTACGTATCTATGGGGTAGCGCCCCTTCTGAAAAGCACGAGACGGGATTCGAACCCGCGACCCTCGCCTTGGCAAGGCGATACTCCACCACTGAGCCACTCGTGCATTTGTTAAGTTGTTTGTGTTCCCTTGAACAATACATACTATACATGATTAAAAAGGATTTGTCAACAGAAAAATTAAAAAAATTTATTTTTTTTATTTTTTCTGTAATTTAGCATCAATTATAGACCAGATATTCCCGGAATGGAGCGGACGATGCATCGGATAAGTAGAAGCAAATGTGGTAAATATCCGTATGAAGATCATAATTGATTCTTTTTTGTTCAGAGAGGATTGTGTCTTTTAAACGGGCCAGTCTTTGTTCGGAATAATATTCAGGAACGGAGACATGAAGTGTAAGCTCAGAGAGATTACCGGATTCTGAGCGCTGCTGTCCTACAATATGATAAGCTGGATGAAAATAGTTCCAAATGATTCCCAAAAGAATCAAAAGGAGAAGAAGCCTGAGTAATTTTTTTCTCTTCAAAGATTCACACCCCCTGCATATATACTATATCTTATAAATAGCACACCTGTCAAAGCTATATCTTATTTATTTAGCATTACTTGGATATAATAACAGTCAGATAAGTACAGGGAGTGAATCGAAATGGAAAATGTAGGATATTTAAAAGTCAAAATTGAAGAGTTACTGAAAGAGAGAAATATTTCTAAAAACAAAATCTGTTTTGATCTGCGGATACAGAGAACACAGCTGAACCGTTATTGCAAAGGAGATGTGCAGAGGCTGGACGTGAATCTTTTGTGCAGAATCTGTGATTATACAAACTGCAGGATTCAGGATGTGATCGAATATATTCCAAGGACAGAGACTGTGCCAAAGGAAGATGGGGATGATCTGCCATAGAGTGAATCATGGAGCAGAAGGGGAGTCAAAAATAGAATTGAGAAAGTTTCTCCGGGAAAATTCTCAATAAAAAGAAGGCCGGTACAAAAGCAATGCCAAAAACCAAAAGTTCAGTGACAGTGCTGCAAGATACCAGCCTTCCTTTTGTTACTCAGGAAATTCCTTCGGAACAGATATTATTTCCATTCATCCGTGTCGGACAGGTGGATATTGGAAGCTTTAAAGACAGGGTCTTTGCCCTGTTTTTTTTGTGCACGGTAATCATCAAGGACACGGAAAGCGATATTTCCAAGAAGAAGAATCGCAAAAATATTGACGAGTGCCATAAGTCCCATCAGAACATCGGCGAGGTTCCAAACGGTTGAGAAGTTTGCCTGCGCACCAAAAAAGATGGCAATCAGGCAGGTGATGCGGAATACGTTCAGAAGAAGCGGACTGTTTTTGATAAACAGAATATTTGCTTCGGCATAATAGTAGTTTCCGACGAGGCTTGTGAATGCGAAAGCAAAAATGGAGAATGTAATAAAATGGATTCCCCATGTTCCGATACTGCTTTGAAGTGCTGCCTGTACATATGGGATGCCGTCAAGTGTTCCCGGCACTCCTTTGACGTTAGAAAGCAGCAGAATGAATGCGGTTGTTGTGCAGATCAGAAGTGTGTCGATAAACACAGATAAGATCTGTACAAGCCCCTGCTTGACCGGGTGTGAGACGGAGGCAGAAGCAGATGCGTTTGGTGCACTTCCCATACCGGCTTCATTTGAGAACAGACCGCGCTTAATACCGATCAATACAGTGCTGCCTGCAAATCCTCCGAGGATGGACTGGATGTCAAAGGCTCCGGCAAGGATCGACCGAAACATTTCCGGAACGGCAGACAGATTTGTCACAGTCACATAGAGCCCTACAAGAATATAGATTCCTGCCATGATCGGGACGAGTACGGAAGTAATGAAGCTGATCCGGTGAACTCCTCCGAAAATAACGACTGCCGTAAGCAGAGCAAGAATGACTCCGACAACTGCCGGGAGCATTGTATCAGAATAGTCCTTGACATAATATTCCAGGGAGGAGGAAATATTATAAGCCTGCAGTCCGTTAAATCCGTAGGCAAAGCAGCAGATCAGAAGAATAGAAAAAAGGACACCAAGCCAGCGCTTTTTTAGTGCGCGCTCAATGTAATAGGAAGGACCTCCGCGGAAAGAATCCCCATCCTTCACTTTATATACCTGAGCAAGTGTACTTTCTACAAAGGCGGAAGCGCCGCCGATCACTGCCATGACCCACATCCAGAAAATTGCCCCGGGTCCGCCTGCTGCCAGCGCAGTTGCAATTCCGGCGATATTTCCGGTTCCGACTCTGGAAGCGGTGGAAATCATAAGTGCCTGAAAAGAAGAAACCGGCTTTTCGGAAGTATTTTCTTCCTCGGAAGACTTTTCCTTCAGTGCGAGAAAAGCATCTTTTAGAAGTGTGATCTGGACAAACCGTGTCCGGATCGTAAAATAAATTCCAGATCCTACCAATAAAAAGATCAGAATATAGCTGTACAGAAAATCATTTACATGTGATAAAAAATTGTTCATAGTCATCTCCTTTGTTTCCGAATGTCATTCAGTACTGCGTATAAAAGTATTGACATTCTTTTATAAAATAGCATTTCCAGTAAAAAAATATTTAGTAATATTGCTTTGGAGCAATGATCTGAAAAATAAAAAATACGCTCTAGCAGTTTAATATAAAAGTTTTTCAAAGTCAATAAAAGAATCGGAATCAGAGGGAAAAAGAAAACGGAGAAAGTGGCGGAAGGACTTGCACGGAGGTACCGGATATGTTAGAATTGGAGCGGAAATAAATATAGAAAAAGCAGAGTAGAGATGTGTGCGTTAAGTGCCAGACGGACGGGGAGTTGCCGGCTGGACGAAGAGCAGAAGCATGCTTGCGGTACATATTTCGCATCCCGCTGCTGCACATAGAAATGATATGTGAATACCTTCTATGCGTGGCTTCAGGACTACTGCAAAGGAGGTATTTTTTTATGAGACAAATGAAACAACAGTTTGTAGACTCCTGGCATGAGTTAAGACACTTGAAGACGGTCGTTGTGACAGCGATGCTGATTGCAGTCGGAATTATCCTTGGGTATTTTTCCATCACGCTGACTCCGTATCTGAGGATCGGATTTTCATTTATTGCAAATGAGCTGACGGCGCTTCTATTTGGACCGGTGGTCGGTGGTGTTATGGGCGGAATTGCAGATATTATCAAATATCTGATCAAGCCGGAAGGTCCGTATTTCTTTGGATTTACACTGAGCGCAATCTTAGGCCCGGTCATCTATGGAATCATGCTGTATAAGAAACCGGTGAGTTTCCCGCGGATTCTCGCGGCGAAAGTGATCGTTGCAGTTTTCGTAAATCTTCTTCTCGGAACCTACTGGCTGTCCATGCTTTATGGAAAAGGATTTCTTGTGCTGCTTCCGGCGAGGGCGCTTAAGCAGGTGTGTTCGGTCCCGGTAGAATCGGTATTATTTTATCTTATTGTAAAAACACTGGGGAAAGCACACTTTTTCTCAGAAGTCCGGGCAAAGCATTAGTATACAGTCCAAAAAAGCAGTGTGAAAAGGCAGTTAGTCGTGATTTTTTACCGGCTGGCTGCTTTTCTTATTGCATAGACTACATAGAAAATTCCTGCGGACTTTTTTGAAAGTTCTGCATAGAACGGAAAAAGAGCACTTCCGGACGGAGAAGAAATCTGTCGGAGAGGGGATAAA
Source organism: uncultured Lachnospiraceae bacterium (assembly GCA_900546325.1). Taxonomy (GTDB): domain Bacteria; phylum Bacillota; class Clostridia; order Lachnospirales; family Lachnospiraceae; genus Faecalimonas. The sequence goes on from URCR01000036.1 coordinate 21,944, forward strand.
ATCGAGAAAAAGAATAGAAACTAAAAAGGATATCAGGCGGCAGGATGTGGGGGAACTGTAAGAGAGTGTATCAGGGAATGGATGTGAGGAATGATGGAAACGGAAGTGGTGCGGTACCTGCTGAGGCAGGAGAAAGGAAAACGTGCAGTGCTCGCGCGGCTGGTACTGTACTGTGCGCCGTTTTTAAAACGGCTGAAGATTTCAGCGATGATCTGGATGCCGGAAGTGCTTTCAGAGGAGCTGGAGAGTCTTGTAAACGAGATGGGCGTTTTCTGTGAGAGACTGGATCGAAAGCGCGGAGAAGTACTGATCTTTCTTTATCGGGAAGAGGAGCTTAGCCGGTATCTGATGCGGGCAAAGCAGGAAGCGTTCCTTCTGAACTGTGGTTATCGAAGGGGGAGTCTGCAAGAGAAAATCAGACAATTTGCAGAGCGGATTTCCAGGGAAAAAGAGAAGGGGACATTTCCACAGGAGGCGGGGATTTTTCTCGGATATCCGTTTGAGGATGTGGAAGGATTTGCCGGAAACTCCGGAAAAGAATGCGTGCTGTCCGGTTACTGGAAAGTCTATGGACACAGAGTGGAAAAGGAAATGCTGTTTGCCCTCTATGATCAAATGAAGGTGTGGGCGGTGAATGAATTTCTCGCAGGGAAAACGGCGGGAGAGATCTGCCGTGAAAGAACAAGGCAGAAAGTGTTGGATTTCGATTAAATTCATGTTACAATACGAGGGAAGTTCTGGAGAAAAATTCCAGACGCTAAAGTGAGAAATAGATTCAGAAATAGAAGACAAAGAGAAAGAAGAAGGTGGAAATATGAGTTATGCAGATCAAGTATTTATAGAAATGTGCCGTGATATTATTGATAACGGGACCAGTACAGAGGGCGAGAAGGTGCGTCCGAAGTGGGAAGATGGAAGCGATGCGTATACGATCAAGAAATTCGGGGTAGTAAACCGCTACGATTTGTCAAAAGAATTTCCGGCACTGACACTCCGCCGGACAGGAATCAAGAGCTGTGTGGATGAGATGCTTTGGATCTGGCAGAAAAAATCCAACAATATCCATGATCTGAATTCGCATATCTGGGACAGCTGGGCAGATGAGGATGGCTCCATCGGAAAGGCTTACGGTTATCAGATGCAGGTAAAGCATCAGTACCGGGAGGGGATGATGGATCAGGTAGACCGCGTGATCTATGATCTGAAGAACAATCCGTACAGCAGAAGGATTATGACCAATATTTATGTACATCAGGATCTTCATGAGATGAATCTCTACCCGTGTGCGTACAGTATGACTTTCAATGTGACGAAGAGAAAAGACAGCGAGAAGCTTGTGTTAAATGGAATTTTAAATCAGCGTTCACAGGATGTGCTGGCGGCAAATAACTGGAATGTCTGCCAGTATGCAGTGCTTTTGCATATGCTGGCGCAGGTGTGTGATATGCAGGTCGGAGAGTTTGTACATGTGATCGCAGACGCACATATTTATGACAGACATGTTCCGCTGATCGAGGAGCTGATCAAAAGAGAACCGCTTCCGGCGCCAAAGTTCTGGCTGAATCCGGACATCAAGGATTTTTATGCGTTTACAAGGGATGATGTGCGGTTAGACGATTATCAGACCGGACCACAGATCAAAAATATTCCGATCGCTGTCTAGAGAAGCAGCAATCAGACCGGATACCGGTAAAGTAACAGAGAGAAGAAACGTTTTGGAGGAAATAAGAATGAATATTATTGTTGCGGTAGATAAAAACTGGGCAATCGGAAAAGATAACAAGCTGCTTGTCAGCATTCCGTCTGATATGAAGTTTTTCCGGGAGACGACAACAGGGAAAGTAGTTGTCATGGGAAGAAAGACGTTAGAAAGCTTTCCGGGCGGACAGCCGTTGAAGAAGCGGACCAATATCGTGCTGACTTCCGATAAGAATTATAAGGTGAAAGATGCGATCGTCGTGCATACGGTGGAGGAACTGCTGCAGACGCTAAAAGAGTATGCGCAGGAAGACATCTATGTGATCGGTGGGGAGAGTGTGTACAGACAGCTGCTTCCTTACTGTGACACTGCACATGTCACGAAGATCGATCATGTCTATGAGGCGGATACTTACTTCCCGGATCTGGATGCAGATGAGGAGTGGGAAATTACAGGAATCAGTGAGGAACAGACTTACTTTGACCTGGAATATGAATTCGTAAAATACGAGAGAAAACATTCGTAGAGAGCCTGTGTAAACGGAAACTGTCGGGGAAAAACCCGCAGGGGAAAATACCCCGGACAACTATAGAAGAAAGAAAAAAGCGGCTGCCGTGGATGGCACAGAAGAAAACTGTGCAGATCTGCGGCAGCCGCTTTTTCGCAAAATGCAAACGGAACCGTATGCTGATTTTAAGATTTGTCTGAAGTCTGTCCGGTATGTTCCTGAATCTGCCGGACATATTCTTTTGGTGTCATTCCGAATTCCTTTTTGAAGGCGCGGAACAGGTGATTGTAGTTTCCGAGTCCGCAGATTTTGTAGATCTCGATCATGGGGTAGCCTTTTTCCAACAGCCGTTTACAAAGATCCAGCTTGGATTTGACGATGTAGCGGTGGACTGTCATCCCGGTCTGCCGTTTGAATTCCCGGCAGATGTGATATTTACTGATGTAAAATTCTTTCTCCAGGCGCTCCAGAGAGATCTCTTCGTGCAGATGATGTTTGATGAAAATAAAAATGTCGTCCAGAGAAAGGCGGGGGCGTACTTTTGTGTTTGTCTGAAATTCTGTGCGGATACAGGCGCGCAGAAGAAGCACGATCAGCATTGTCAGAAGACTGTCCTCAAAGAGCTGATGGCCGAAGTCCGTCTGTTCCTGCGGCAGAGTCAGGAGTCTCTTTGACAGATTTTTGATCAGCATTGTGATCTCCGAGGAGGAGTGGACACAGGTACATTCGTATGGCACAACATGAAAACAGGATTCCAGATCGGTATTTTCATCGGAGAGGCGCGCAAGCAGGTCACTTGTAAATCCGACCTGGAGAAATTTTAGCGGCACTTTCGATGGGGTATATTCTAATAGAAAGGTCGTATTTGGATTGACAAGGATGATATCCTCGGTGGCACAGAAAAATGTCTGCTGATCGTAGGTGTAGCTGCATTTTCCGGAGGTGATGAACAGAATCATATAAAAATTGCCGGAGGAAAACGTTTTCTTTTTCGCACCGGAGTATAAATATTCTTTTGCAAAGTATTCTTCTCGCATGGATGATTCTCCTGAATAAAAAGTTGTGTTCAAAATACACAAAAATTAAAATTAGATTTTAGGTATTATAACTAATATAGATAATATATCAATTTTTGATAGTTTTCAAGCAAAAAATGGATATGTTTTGCATGTGTGGGAGGCTATAATACTTTTTAACGACAGAAACGGGTTCTGTCCGGGATACAAAAGGGAAAAACATGCGAGGAGGAAATTATTGTGAGAGAGTTTTCCATGAAAGACAAAATCGGCTACACCCTTGGGGATTTAGGGTGCTGCTGTACCGAGCAGTTCAGAGCAATGTTTTTGACAGTGTTCTACACGCTTGTACTGAAAGTAAATCCTATGCACGTCGGAGTCATTCTTCTGATCACAAAGATCTGGGATGCGATCAATGATCCGATCATCGGAGCGATCATTGATTCGAGGAAGTCGACAAAAGGAGGAAGATTTATTCCATGGATCAAAGCATTCTGTGTTCCGATGGGATTGTTGTGTGTGATCGGATTTTTAGATGTCAGCAGCTGGGATTATAAGTTCAAACTGGCATATATCCTGATTACGTATATCCTTTATGAAGCAATGTATACATGCGTAAATGTTCCATTTGGTTCACTTTCCAGTGTGATGACAGATGACGTCAATCACCGTACGGATTTATCCCGTTACAGAAGTCTTGGCGGAACAATTTTCATGACAGTGATCGTAATTGTGGGACCGCTTGTACTTTACAAGGACAACAAGCCGGTTGCTTCCAGATTTACACTGATGGCACTTCTCTGTGCGACCATCGGAGTATTCTGTCTGATCGTGACAAGTTCCTGGTGTAAGGAACGTGTAGAATTGAAAGTGCAGGAAGGAAAGAAATTTAATTATCTGGATGCACTGAAAAATGTTGCAAAGAACAAAGCGCTGCTTGGACTGATTTTCTCAAGCCTTGCAGGAATGATCGCGGCAAGTGTCGTAAACGGACTGAACACTTACTTATTTAAAGATTACTTCGGAGATGTAAAAGTAATGTCCATCTCAGGAATGTTAAGTACCGTCTATGCGATCATCACATTTATCGGAACAAAATATGTTTCCAAAAAATTCGGTAAGAAAGAATGGTGCATGTACGGAGCAGGATTTGCGGCGATTGTATTTGGTATTTTATTCTTTGTACCTCTGAAAAACCCGCTTGTGTTTATCGCGGTCAACGGAATCTGCTACCTTGGAGCAAGTGGTTTTCAGGTGCTGATCTGGGCAATGGTAAATGATGCCATCGATTATCAGGAACTGATGACCGGAGAGAGAAATGAAGGAATGGTATACTCTACATATTCTTTCTTCCGCAAATTGGCCTCTGCAGTCAGCGCAAGTCTTAGCAGCTTCACGCTTGCAATGATCGGATACAACGTAAATGAAGCAGTACAGACAGCAGCTGTAAAAGCGAATATCTGGAAATCATACACAGCAATCTATGCAGTCGGATATCTGATCGCGGTACTGATCTTATTCTTTGTATATCCATTGTCAAAGAAAAAGACAGAAGAAATGTTAGAAGAACTTGCAAAGAGAAGAGCAGAAAGAAAGGGAGGCAGATAAATGGTTCGTTATGTTGAAGTAAAAAACAGAAAAGGAAAGCTTCTGCGCGGCTTTTTAAATCTTCCGGACGGTGTGCAGTGCCCGCCGGTTGTCTTAAACCTGCATGGATTCGGTGGAAGTCTTTCCGGATATAAATATGCACATACACATCTGGCAAGAACGCTGGAAGCGGAAGGAATCGCGTGTATGCGGTTTGACTTCTACGGATGTGGGGAAAGCGATGGAGAGTTCGATGAAATGACATTTACCGGACTGCTCGAAGATACAGAAGATGTTTATGAATGGCTGAAAGGGCAGTCATTTATCGATGGAGAGAAAATTATTTTATCCGGTCAGAGTATGGGCGGATTTGTGGCGGCAAGTGCCGCTCCGCGCATTCAGCCGTATGGTCTGGTTCTGATGTGTCCGGGAGCAGGCATGTGGTATGGCTGTAAGGAGCGGGCAGATCATTTCAAAAATCTCGGTATGACTTTCGCAGACATGGAAGGATTGAAGTTTGGACTGGACTTTAACTATGACCTTGCAAAGTATTCACCGTTTGAAGACGCAAAAGGATATGACGGCAGTGTTCTGATTCTGCGCGGAACAAAGGATGAGCTGGTCGATGATAACACTTGTGAGACTTATATGGACTGCTACACCGGAGTGAAGAAATTTGTGAAGATCGAAGGCGGCAATCACAACTTTGCAAGTATTCCGGCAAGGGAGGCATGCGAGGCAGAAATTGTAAACTATGTAAAAGAGATCATTTAAAAAATAAGAAAGGCAGGAGAATAAGATGAAATTATTAGAAAGCATTCAGGTAGGAAATACAACACTGAAAAACCGGATCATGTTTCCACCTCTGACAACAGGGTATGAGGCAAAGGACGGAAGTATCACACCGCAGAGTCAGGCATTTTATGAGAGACTTGCAGAGGGTGGAGCAGCTTATATCGTTCTCGGAGATGTAGCGCCGATCAAGACATTTACACCGGTTCCGAAGTTATGTGATGACAGCCAGATTGAAAGTTTCCGTAAACTGGCAGATGCAGTACACAAACATGGTGCAAAGATCGGAGTACAGATCTTCCACCCGGAATATGACACAGCAAGTATTACAGAACTGTTCTTAAAAGGCGATTTTGAAGGGCTCCGCGCAAAGATGAAACATGATATGACACATTTTATCGATGAAGTGTCAGAAGAAAGCCTTCATGAGATCATCGAAAAAATGTGTGAATGTGCAAAGCGGGCGAAAGCAGCAGGGATCGATGCGATCCAGGTACATGGAGACCGACTGGTCGGAGCGCTTTCCAGCACAATCTTAAATCACAGAACAGATAAGTATGGCGGAAGCCTTGAGAACCGTACAAGATTTGCCATTGAGCTTGTGACAGCACTCAGAAAAGCAGTGCCGGATATGATCATTGACTACAAGCTGGCTGTTGTCACACCTCAGAGAGGAAAGGGCGGAGTCATTGCAGAGGAAGCAGTCGTATTTGCAAAATGGCTTGAGGAAGCCGGAGTAGATATGCTTCATGTGGCACAGGCAAATCACACCGGAAATATGGCAGATACGATCCCGCCGATGGGTGTTCAGCCATATGCATTCTTCGCTGACATTGCGGGAAAAGTGAAAGAACAGGTTAACATTCCGGTCAGCACAGTCGGAAGAATCGTAAGCCCGGCACTTGCAGAGAGCATTTTGGAAAGTGGAAAGGCAGACATCATCGGACTTGGAAGACCGCTGCTTGCAGATCCTGACTGGGGCAAAAAACTTGCAGAAGGCAATGGAAATCAGATCCGCCAGTGTATCATGTGCAACAAAGGATGTACAGACCGGATTCAGAACCGTCAGTTCTTAAGCTGTGTCTTAAATGCGGAGAATGGATATGAATTAGAGAGGAAGATCACACCGGCAGAGACACCAAAGAAGGTTGTCGTAGTCGGAGGAGGTCCGGCAGGATTGGAAGCTGCCAGAGTGGCTGCATTAAAAGGACATCAGGTGACCTTGTTTGAAGAGAAGACAGTCCTCGGGGGACAGATCCAGATCGCCAAAGTTCCGCCGAGAAAAGAAGAGATGGAACGTGCGCTTGTTTACCTGACAAATGCAGTGAAAGAGGCAGGTGTGGAGATCTTCTGTGGAAAGAAAGTGACAGAGGAGGATCTACTTGCTTATGGAGCAGATGCAGTGATCGTTGCGACCGGAGCTTCTAATATGATGCTTCCGATTCCGGGGGCAGACAGCACACGCGTATGCAGTGCATGGGATGTGCTGGAAGGAACTGCACAGGTATATGGAAGAGCAGCTGTGATCGGCGGCGGAATGGTAGGATGTGAGACCGCAGAATATCTGGCAGAGAGAGGATGCGAAGTAAGCATCATCGAAATGCTGGATAAGATCGCAAACGGAGAGAGCACTACGATCCTTCCGACTCTGATGGAAAACTTTGAGAAGAATCATGTTGCCCAGTATGTATCTCACAAAGTAGAGAGCATCGGGGAGAAAGCAGTTGTATGCAGGACAGCAGACGATGAGACGAAAGAAATTCCATATGATTTCGTTGTGATGGCTGTCGGAGCAAGAGCAAATGCATTTGAGACAGAAAAGTTAGAGAAAGCAGGCATTGCAGTCGCAAAGATCGGAGACTGTAAGGATCGTGCATCTGATATTGAAAATGCAGTGAAATCAGGATACGATGCGGCGAATGCGATCGCATAGAAGTGGATGGAAGTATATTCGCAGACGAATCGATGAAAAGTTGGTAAAACGAGGTTGAAAAACAGGAAAGCCGGTGGCGGCGGACAGAAGCAAGAAATTGTCCGCAGTTATCGGCTTTTTGTTTTTTTTGCCGGAGAGAAAATGGTTGCTTTCTTGCGGGAATGTGGTAAAATTGTCACGATATACAAAAGAGAGGAAAAGAAAGGAACGAAAGAGATGAGAAAGAGTGGAAAGAAAAGAAGAAAGGAGAGAAACTGAAATCGAATGAAGAAGATAAGAGAAAATTACAGGCATACGATTTATGCCAGTTATCTGGGATACGTCACACAGGCGGTTGTCAATAATTTTGCGCCGCTTCTGTTTCTGACGTTTCAAAAGAGTTATGGGATATCGCTGGAGCAGATCGCACTGCTTGTTTCCATTAATTTTGGAATACAGCTGCTGGTCGATCTGTTCGCGGTGCGGTTTGTGGACAAGATCGGATACCGGATCTGTATTGTTTCTGCACATGTGACTGCGGCAGCAGGGCTTTTTAGTCTGTCTTTTTTACCGGATCTGATAGGGAATCATTATGCAGGACTGCTGCTGTCGGTTACGATCTATGCCATCGGAGGAGGGCTGCTGGAAGTGCTCGTCAGTCCGATCGTTGAGGCATGTCCGACAGAGAATAAAGAGGGGATGATGAGCGTACTTCACTCCTTTTACTGCTGGGGAAGCGTTGCGGTGGCATTGCTCTCGACGTTTTATTTCCAGGTGGCAGGAATCGAAAACTGGAGAATCCTGACATGTCTTTGTTAGGGCATAGCCCTGTTTACCATTGTGTAGTTTTTCGTGTTCCGAAAAAC
>URCR01000037.1 GCA_900546325.1 uncultured Lachnospiraceae bacterium
GTATTTTGTTCCATCTTCAATTACTTGCGTAAATTCGATGGAAGTGTCTTATATCTCCATAGCTAAAGCAAGGGGTTTTACGACACATTGGATAAAGCAGCGATACAGGAATCTTATGACAGATGTGATGCAATTGCTCTGATGAATTCTTCACTGTTCAGCACAACCGGATCCGGAATCGATGTGATCATCGCAAGATCCTTCGTCATCTTTCCAGATTCAATGGTATCGAGTGTTGCCTTCTCCAGTCGCTCCGCAAATGCCTCCAGTTCTGTATTGCCGTCCAGTTCCCCTCTCTTCTTCAAAGCTCCGGTCCATGCAAAAATGGTAGCCACCGAGTTCGTGGAAGTCACCTCACCATTCAGATGCCTGTAATAGTGACGCTGTACCGTCCCGTGTGCCGCCTCATACTCATAACATCCATCCGGAGAAACGAGCACAGAAGTCATCATCGCAAGAGATCCAAACGCGGAAGATACCATATCACTCATCACATCTCCATCATAATTTTTGCATGCCCAGATAAATCCTCCTTCTGATTTCATCACGCGTGCCACCGCATCGTCAATCAGTGTGTAAAAATAAGTAATTCCGGCTTCCTGAAACTTCTCCTCATATTCTGTATCGTAGATTTCCTGGAAAATATCTTTGAACGTATGGTCATATTTTTTAGAGATCGTATCTTTCGTCGCAAACCAGAGATCCTGCTTCCTATCCAGTGCATAATTCATACAGCTTCTCGCAAAGCTTACAATCGACTTGTCCAGATTGTGCATTCCCTGTACAACCCCCGGACCCGAAAAGGTATGGATCAACTCCCGCAGCTCAGTGCCATCCTCGGCAGTATAGACAAGTTCCGCCTTTCCGGCACCCGGAATCTTCAACTCCACTCCCTTGTACACGTCTCCATAGGCGTGTCTCGCCAGCGTGATCGGTTTCTTCCAGTTTCGAACACACGGCTCAATTCCTTTCACAACGATTGGCTGACGAAATACGGTTCCATCTAACATCGCCCGGATTGTCCCGTTCGGACTTTTCCACATCTCTTTCAGGTTGTACTCTTCCATCCTGGCAGTATTCGGCGTGATCGTCGCACATTTTACGGCGACACCGTATTTTTTTGTTGCATTTGCAGAATCCACAGTAACCCGGTCATCTGTCTCGTTGCGATATTCCAGCCCGAGATCATAATATTCTGTCTTTAAATCCACATAAGGCAGAATCAAATGTTCTTTGATCATCTGCCACAAAATCCTCGTCATCTCATCGCCATCCATCTCTACAAGCGGTGTCGTCATCTGAATTTTCCCCATAATAAGTTCCTCCTTCCACAGCTCCATCCAAAACATTCTAAATATATTCTGAATATCTTTTTAAATTTCAAATTTTTTAATATTTTACAGTTTTATGCAGATTATGTCAATAATTATTTGACTTTTTATTTTGTCAGAAGATTTTTATTGCATAAGATTCCGAAAAAATTTTCTATGTATTCTATGTAATAAAAAAACAGGGATGCTGCTATATGAACATCCCCATTTTCTTCTATGTTTTTCCGTATGCATTTCACCAAAACAAGTTTTAGTTTTCTTTTTTTATTTTCTGAAGCTCTGCATTGATATATGCCATTACGGCCTTCTTTTTCTCATCTGCATTATTTCCGCCCATATCCATCGCCGGCCGGTCTCCCATCACTCCGAGCATCGATTTCTTAATATTAATTCCCATCGTACTGCTGAGACCGTTTAACAGAACCTGACACGCCTCTGGATTCTCTATAATATCTTTTACGAGATCTTTTAAAGAATAGTATCCTTCTTTAAATTCCATCGGACGTACCACTGACAAATCTACATTGTCAAACCAGTTTGTCACACCTGCAACTTTATCTTCTTCACTTTCTTCAAAAGTATAAGATGGATTTGCCTCCATCACTTTCTCCAGCGTGATCGTATCGGTACAATTTCCGGCTTTTGCCGCAATTGTTGTAAAACCTTCTTTCAGCGGTACATTTTCAAATGTAAACACTTTATTTCCTGTCTTTTTCTCAATTACCGTCCCACCAATAGAAAGTGTAACTTCCGGACAGTTTGTGTAAACTTTGATTGTCACAGTATCTGTTGTACGCTGTGCATAACGCTTGCTGCAAATATGGACAAACTCCTCCTCTGTCCAATATGCCTTATACAGGTAGAAAGCATCTTTGCGGATCAGACGGTCAATTGTCATAAGCCCTTTGTTGTTGCGCCCTTTGACACCACCTTCATTTCTTGCATCACATCCAAAATCAAACATATTCCATACATGCGTTGCCCAGAGCCACGGGCGTTCCTCAATAATCTTCGCCATATGCTCATGGTACACCGCCTGGAATTCTTCACTGTAATCTCCGCCTTTTGGATCATCATTGTGATATGTTGTAATGCCTTCGCATCCATATTCGGAAATTCCGACCGGTCTTTCCGGGTGCATCTGGTGGAATGCATCCAGCCATGCCTCATTATCTTCCAGTTTTCCGCCGTACCATCCGAAATAATGGTTATAGCTTACCACATCTGTAATCGCATTCTGTTCATTTTCCATTGGAAGGTTTGACACTTGAGCCATCGTCGTCATTCTTGTATCATCCAGCTCATGCACAAGTGCATTCAAGTCTTTTAGATTATCTACGAGTCCCGGAACTTCTCCCCCGATTGTAATCTCATTTGAGATTCCCCAGAAACAGATGGACGGGTGATTAAAATTCTGGAAAATCAACTCTCTCATCTGACTTCTGCAATTTTCATGAGCATCCGGATCTGCGTTCATTGCTGAGATAAACGGAATCTCTGCCCAGACAATAAATCCCGCCTCATCGCAAAGATCATAAAAATCCTGGCTGTGCTGATAATGTGCAAGGCGGATGGTATTCGCCCCAACTTCTTTGATCAGCAGAATATCTTCATAATGATCCTCAAATGTCAGCGCATTTCCAAGATCATATTTATCCTGATGTCTTGATACTCCGCGGAGTGGCATACTTTTTCCATTTAAGAAAAATCCTTTCTGCGGATCAACCGTATATTCACGAACTCCAAGCCTTGTTTCGATTTCATCTATTACTTCATTGTGGCGTACCAGTCTCGCACAAACAGTGTAAAGATATGGATCTTCCACTCCCTGCCACAAATGTGCATCAAGAAGTTCCACAGATACCTGTGTGTCCTGTGTGGCCGGACGGACTGCAAACACCTTTGTTTCCCCGTCTTCGTCATAGATCTCAAACTCTACGCGGTCGCCTTCCAAAGCATTTGTCACATAAGAATGAATATCTACAAGTGCATTCTTCCCCTGGATTTTAGAGGAAACTTTGATTCCCGGTGCCCCATGATAATCCAGATCAAAGTGAGATTCACTTACAACAACAAGGTTAACATCTCTGTACAGTCCTCCATAAAAAGTAAAGTCTGCCATCTGTGGATAAACATTTGATTTCGGTGCATTGTCCACGCATACGGCGATCAGATTTTCTCCGTTTTCCTCCAGCTCATCAGTGATATCTGCGCGGAAAATGCTGAACCCACCTTCATGGCTGCACACTTTCTTTCCATTTACATAAGCCGTGCATACATTTGCTGCTGCCTGAAATTCCAAGTAAATACGGCTGTGCGGCTTCACTGTATACGGACCCAGTTCTTTTACATACCAGCAGGCTCCGCGGTAATAGTCCGAACCTCCATCCTGACCATCATACTGATTCCATGTATGTGGAAGATCTACTACTTCCCAGTTCTCTTCACACACCGTCGGCAGTTCTTTCTGTTCTTTGCTGAAAGACCATCCTTCATTGATATTAATAATTTCTCTCACGTTGCTGCCTCCTTTTTCATTTTGAATGACTTATTCGGAAAGATTCTTCTGAAATTCCTCAATTCTTTCTTCTTGATATATTCCTGCATAGGTTCCGGAGAGGAATTTTTCCAGCCCCTCTGACAGGAACTGCTCCCAGGAACTCTTCTCTTTTTTTACAAGAATCGGATAATACAGCACTCCGTTATCCTCTGCCGCTTTCTGATCCCCCGGAGCATCACCGATCATCAGCACATGGTCTTTTTCATACCCTGCCTGCAAAAGCTGACTGATGCAGTAAGCCTTTGTTCCGGCATCCTGTGCCAGCATGATGTCCGTATGTTCAATCAGATTGTGCCTTGTCCACTCTTCTTTGACTGCTCCTGCATTTGCAGAAGACACAATCGCTACATCTGCCACAGCATGGGCTGCTGCAAGTCCTGCTTTCGCACCTTCAAACGGAAGATTCTCCTCTTCCGGAAGGTTTTGGATTGCAGCATTGACCTGGTTGGACCACTCCAGCGCCATGCGAAGTGACTTGCTCTCTCTCTGAGCAAGTACTTCTTCAATTGCACGATTTGACAGTTCTTTCGTTGTCTCTGTCCAGTGAAGAAATGTCTCCAGATCCTCGATTCGCACATCGTCATAGCTTTCTTCTGCCTCTTTCAATGCGATCGCAAGCCCTTTGAACCGATTGATCCCTCTTGTCATTGTATAAAGATTGACTTCATTCCAACGTGCAAGAAGCTCTTTTTCATGAGCATGGAGTCCCCATACTTCGATCATACACGGTCCAAAACAGCGGAAATGTTTAATATCCATCGTGTCCATCGCACATCCGTCTGAATCGACGCAGATCAAAAAGTCATGTTTTCTTTCGAAAGAATCAAATATCGTTGACATGTATGCCTCCTAAAATCCGAAATACTCCATTGCGTTATTGTAGCAGATATTTTCTACCATCTGTCCGAGGAATTCCATATCTGCCGGATATTCTCCATTCTCAACAAGGTTTCCGATGTAGTTGCAGAGGATACGGCGGAAGTATTCGTGTCTCGGGAAAGAAAGGAAGCTTCTTGAGTCTGTAAGCATTCCGACAAAAGCAGACAGAAGACCAATCTGGCTTAATACGTCTAACTGTGCTTCCATACCACGTTTCTGATCAAGGAACCACCATGCAGCACCAAACTGAACCTTTCCTTTGCAAGAACCATCCTGGAAGTTTCCGGCCATACTTGCAAGCATCTCATTGTCTTTTGCATTCAGACAGTAGAGAATTGTCTTTGGAAGTTCTGCATTGTAGTCCATTGCATTTAAGAGTGCACTTAATTCTTTTGCATAGCAGATATCATCGATAGAATCAAATCCTGCATCCGGTCCTAATTTTTCAAACATTCTTGTAGAGTTATTGCGGACCGCTCCGATGTGAAGCTGCATCGTCCAGCTTCTCTTGTGGTAATTGCTTCCCAGAAATACAAGAACATTTCCTTTGAATTTCTTGATTTCTTCTGCGGTCAGTTTTTCTCCTGCCAGCGCTTTTTTGAAGATTGCATCTACCTCTTCTTCAGATGCTTTGATATAGAGATTTTCATCTAATCCATGGTCGCTGACACGGCAGCCGGCTTCTGCAAAGTAGTTGATTCTCTCTTCCAGTGCTTTCTTTAATGTTTCGATAGAATTGATTTCATATCCTACGACTTCTGAAAGTTTTGCAATATACTCTGCAAAATCAGCTTTATCGATTCCAAGTGCTTTGTCCGGACGGAATGTCGGAAGTACCTGAATTTCAAATCCATCTTCTTTTAATGCTTTGTGGTATCTCAGATCGTCTGCCGGATCATCTGTCGAGCAGAGCACTGTGATGTTCATCATGCGGAGAAGATTTCTTACAGAGAATTCTTTTGTGTTGAGCATTTGATTACACTTCTCGTAAATTTCTTTCTCTGTCTTCGGGCTTAACGGCTCTTCAATACCGAAATAGCGCTGTAATTCCAGGTGTGTCCAGTGGTACAGCGGATTTCCGAATGTATATGGAATTGTTTCAGCCCATTTGCTGAATTTTTCCTGGAAGGAAACTTCTTTTCCTGTCACATACTCTTCTTTGATCCCGTTTGTTCTGAGTGCCCGCCACTTATAGTGGTCTCCTCCAAGCCAGATTTCCCCGATGTCGTTGAACACTTTATCTTCGTAGATTTCCTGTACATTCAAGTGGTTATGGAAATCACAGATCGGCATTTTTGCCGCATGATCATGATATAATACTTTCGCTGTCTCTGTCTCTAAAAGGAAATCTTTGTCCATAAATTTTTTCATTTTTATTTTCTCCTTGTCTACTCTTTTCTAATCTTCCCGGGCAGGCACCGCCTTAGCCGGAAGATCTGTCGTTTATCCTTTTACAGGATAAAGAACGCCAATGCAGAAAAACAGACTCTGCATGTTCTTCTGCATTGGCAATGTGTCTTTTCTATCTGATTACTATTATACGCCTGAGTAAGCAGAGAACCCGCCGTCTACCGGAATTACTACACCATTTACGAAGCTTGAAGCATCTTCGCACATTAAGTATAATAATGTACCGATCAACTCTTCTGATTTACCGAAACGATCCATCGGTGTATTTCTTAAAATCTTCTCTGTACGTGCTGTCGGTGTTCCGTCATCGTTAAATAATAATTTTTCATTCTGCTTTGACACGAAGAATCCCGGTGCGATTGCGTTGCAGCGGATTCCAACTTTTGAGAAATGTACTGCAAGCCACTGTGTAAAGTTAGAAATGGCAGCCTTTGCTCCGCTGTATGCCGGAATCTTTGTCAGTGGTGTGAACGCATTCATGCTGGAAATATTGATGATGCTTGCACCTTTCTTGTCCATCATGTCCTGAGCAAATACCTGTGTCGGAAGCAGTGTTCCAAGGTAGTTTAAGTTAAATACAAACTCTACTCCGGATACATCAAGGTCAAAGAATGTCTTCATCTGATTTAAGTCCTCTTTGTGGAAGAACTCATTGTCTGTTGTCGCTCTCGGATTGTTTCCGCCTGCTCCGTTGATCAGAATATCACATGTTCCGAAATCTGCAAGAATCGCATCTCTTGCTGCCTCGATGCTCTCTCTCTGAAGTACGTTACATGCATATCCTTTTGCGATTCCTCCGTCTTTGACGATCGCATCTGCGTTTGCTTTTGCTGCCTCCTCATTGAGGTCAAGAAGAGCAACTTTTGCTCCTGTCTCAGCAACAGCTGCCGCGAACATAGAGCAGAGAACTCCGCCCGCTCCTGTCACAACTACTACTTTATCTTTCAGATCAATTTGAAATGGAAGTTTCATAATTTTCCACGCTCCAATCTTTTCATTTTTACGAACTATTTGTCTAATTTATCGAGGGTTTCCCAGATTCCTGTCATGTACATTGCGCCTAACGCTCTGTCATACAGTCCGTATCCCGGTTTTCCGGTCTCTCCCCAGATCATTCTTCCGTGATCCGGTCTTAAATATCCCTCAAATCCGGCATCGTGATATGCCTTTAAGATTTCAACGATATCTAATGATCCACACGGAGAATAGTGTGCACTTTCCTCAAAGGAACCATCTTCCAGAATCTTGACATTTCTTACATGCGCAAAGTGAATCCGTCCCATTGCCGCATATTTCTTCACCATCTCTGCGTAGTTGTTAAATGTCGCACAGCCGAGGCTTCCGCTGCAAAGTGTCAGCCCATGGTGTTTGTCATCGTAGAGACTTAAGAAACGATCAATGTTCTCCTCACATGTGATGATTCTCGGAATTCCGAAAATAGACCACGGTGGATCATCCGGATGAATTCCCATGTTGACATCAAACTCGATCGCTGTCGGCATGATTTCATTGATGAAATAAGCAAGGTTCTCCCACAGTCCTTCTTCTCCAAGATCTTTGTATGCCTGGATCAGCTCTGCCATTTCCTCAGTTGAATAGGAAGAATCCCATCCCGGAAGAGCTAATTTTGTCGGATCCATCTGAGCTACATGTTCTTTATAGTACACAAGCGCATTAGATCCATCCGGCAGTTCCTTGTCCAGCTGTGATCTTGTCCAGTCAAATACCGGCATGAAATTGTAGCAGATACATTTCACACCCGCTTTTGCAAGACGTCTGATATTCTCCTTATAATTCTCGATATACTGCTGATAGTTTCCTCTCCTCAGCTTGATATCCTCATGAACCGGAACACTCTCGATGACTTCCATCTCAAGTCCTTTTTCTTCTACCTGGGCTTTTAATTTCAGGATTTCTTCTTCCGGCCATACTTCTCCGACAGGAACACTGTAAACAGCTGTCACGACACCTGTCATTCCCGGAATCTGACGAATGTTGTCCAGAGTTACCGGATCATCTGGTCCATACCAGCGAAATGTCATTTTCATACACATTTCTCCTTTCGTTTTTATTTATATTATTATGCGTTATAATGAAACGCAAAATATCACTTTCAATACCGACAGGCAGCCGCAATTGCTGACTGCCGGATAACTTTTCAGAAACAGCGGATTACTTTCCTGCTGCTCTCTTTTCTAATTGTACTCTGATTTCTTCCAGTTTTGTCTTAGAAAGTGGATACCAGAAAATTAAGATTAATGCAATAATGAAATATCCTACTGCCGGAATACCTGTTGCAACTGCATAGATTGCCTGTTTTACCTCAGCTGTCTGATCAATTCCAACTCCTGACTGGTAGCCGATGAATGCAAGTGCATATCCACCAAGTCCTCCCGCAAGTGCCTGTCCAAGCTTTCTTGCAAAAGAGTATACACCGTATACAGTACCACCGTCTTCAGATCCTGTTGTCACTGTCTGATAGTCAATGATATCTGTGATAAATGCCCAGATCATCAAGTTGAAAAGCCCACTTCCAAGGTTTCCTAATAAGATGATTCCACAGAATAACCACGCATTTTGAATCTTTGTCACAAATAAGACTGCATATACAGCTGCTGCAAAAAGCAGTGCTACACTGGATGCCTCTTTCTTTCCGAATCTCTTAGTAATTTTACCAGAAAACGGTGCAAGAATCAATGTACATGCGGTACCTAATAAGCTTGCAACTGACATTGCTCTTGTGTTCTTGAAGTAGTCCTGATACAGATATACGT
Organism: uncultured Lachnospiraceae bacterium; assembly: GCA_900546325.1. Taxonomy (GTDB): domain Bacteria; phylum Bacillota; class Clostridia; order Lachnospirales; family Lachnospiraceae; genus Faecalimonas. Next base: position 8,955 of record URCR01000037.1, read on the forward strand.
TCATAGACTGTGCAAGAAGGCTTGAGAGCAGAAGAACGATCGCTGCAGCAATGATAGATACAAGTGCACGGTTTCCAGCAAGTCCTTTCACAAGTTCTTTTGCAGATGTCTTCTTCTCAACTGTCTTCGGCTGTGTAATCACACGCTCAGTAGACCATTTGTAACAGATTGTATAACAGATAAATGCACATACTGCGAAGATTAATGCAAGGATGAACATACGCTCACCAACTAATACCTGATTTCCTGCTTCGTCTTTCACATATACAACCATCGGAGCCACAAATCCAACGATAACGCCTGCGAATGCAGCACCTACACTTCTGAATGTGGAAAGCTGTGCACGCTCTACCGGGTCTGTTGAGATTGCTGCCGCCATAGATCCGTATGGGATATTAATAGCTGTATAGCAAATGCTTCCCCATAAGATATAAGTCACAAAGATATAAACAACTTTCAGTGTGTAAGAAAGTTCTGCTACCCAAGGAACAAATACTAATACTCCCGCGAGTACTACCGGAATACTCATTCTTCTGATCCAAGGACGGTATCTTCCTTCTTTCCCTGGTTTGCAGCTGTCTACAATTCGTCCCATTCCGATATCTGAGAACGCATCTACCACACGAGCTACTAAGAACAATGTTCCGACTACACCAGCACTGATTCCAAGCACACTTGTGTAGAACACCATCAAAAACTGGCTGACCAGAATGAAGAAAAAGTCGTTACCAAAATCTCCACACATGTAAGCGATCTTATCTTTCATTCCGAAAGGTTTGTTGTTATTTACTGAACTTGCCATTTTCATCCTCCTAAAATCTTTTTCTTTCGGCATGTTTGCTTTTTGCTCCCTTCCGGCTGCGGGCAGTTTTGCAGCATACTGTTTCCGCTGTCAGATGGCTCAAAAAGTCTTTTCTCTTTCGGCCTGTCTCGACCTTGTTATTACTTTAACACATATTTTTTATAAGCGAGAGGAGAATTCTCATTGATTTTCGTATTATTTTCATGTATTTTATTAGTATATAAAATAATTTTAAGGAGATGATTATGAAACAACCGAATATTTTCGCATTTCTTACAGACCTTCTACACTCTACGCTCAAAGTACAGTCCGCCGTCCTGACACCTCCATTTGAACATCTGGAGCAGATTGACTTCGGACTCCGCAGGAAAATCTGGAGTGATTTCGACTACCACAGTCTGCTCTCCGATGCTCCAAATGTTACATATGATAATTCTATTTATTTCATGGAAGATAATTTTTATTCACATTATGTAATTTTTAAACATCCTGAATTTACCGGCAGTTATTATTATGTAGGTCCATTTCTCACCAGGACTGCAGACGATGCTTTTCTTTCGGAGATTCTTCTGAAGAATCATCTCTCCGAGAATATGAGGGATTCCCTCCGCACTTATTATAATACGATTCCGGAAATCGAAATGCGGACAATCATCGCCACACTCAATACTGTTGGCAGCTATCTGTACGGCGGCCCGGAATCCTACCTCGTTCATTTTATTACTGAGAACTGGGGGCCGAATGATGTCAGTTATGAATCTGCATCTACCCCTGAACTATACCTTTCTATGGATGTTATGGAAGAGCGTTACCGGAGGGAAAACGAACTGCTGGAAGCAATTTCCAGAGGAGACAGAAGAAATGCACTGAAATCTTTTCACGCATTTAGCAGCACCCGTTTTGAGAGCCGGACCAAAGATCTTGTGCGCGACTCAAAAAACCGGCTTGTAATCTTAAATACACTGTGCAGAAAAGCCGCTGAAAAGAGTTTTGTCCACCCGATTTACTTAAATGAAATCTCGACAGCCTATGCGATACAGATCGAAGACTCCACTTCTGTGGAAGAACTGAATGCTCTGATGCTTGATATGATCCGTAGATATTGTCTGCTTGTCCAGAATCAGTCCATGTTGAATTACAGCCCGGTTATCCGCAAGACATTGAATTACATCCACTTCAATCTGCATCATCCGCTTTCATTGAAATCGATTGCAGAAGTGCTGAATGTAAATCCAAACTATCTGTCGACCATTTTCAAAAAGGAACTTGATGTCACACTGACAGAATTTATCAATCAGCAGAGAATCCATATTGCGGTCAAACTATTGAATACAACCGACCTCCAAATTCAGGATGTCGCCTGGAACGTAGGAATGAATGATGTCAACTATTTTACAAAGCTGTTCAAAAAGGCGGTCGGTGTGACTCCAAGCTGCTATAAGAAAAATATTAAGCGGGCTGCTCCACATGACAAACAAGTTTCATCGGTAACATAGCTTCTTATACAGTAATGGAGCGGAATTGTAAAGTTCCGCTCCAGCTGTCTTCCTGCTACTCTTCTGTTGTAAACAGTGCATTTACAAATTCATCCGGATCAAATTTCTGAAGATCCTCGATATGTTCTCCGACACCGATATATTTTACCGGAATGCCAAGCTCTGCCTGGATCGCCACAGCAATCCCTCCCTTGGCTGTTCCGTCTAATTTCGTGAGCACGATTCCGGTAATATCTGCCGCCTCTTTAAATTCTTTCGCCTGGGCGAGTGCATTCTGTCCGGTTGTTCCGTCTAACACAACAAGTGTCTCCCTGTATGCTTCCGGATATTCCCGGTCGATGATCCGGTTGATCTTCTTTAGCTCTTCCATCAGATTTTTCTTATTATGCAGACGTCCTGCCGTATCACAGAGAAGTACATCTGCCTTTCTTGCTTTTGCAGCCTGCACTGCATCATAGACAATCGCGGCCGGGTCTGCACCTTCCTGTCCTCCGATCATATAGGCATCCGCTCTTCTTGCCCATTCTGTGAGCTGTTCTCCGGCTGCCGCACGGAAAGTGTCCGCAGCCGCCAGCACAACTTTCTTTCCTTCTTCTCTGAGTTTTCCCGCAAGCTTTCCAACCGTTGTCGTCTTTCCGACCCCGTTTACTCCGATGACAAGCACAACAGAAGTGCGGTTTTCAAATTCATATGCGGTATCTCCGATACTCATCTGTTCCTTGATACTGTCGATCAGAAGCTGTTTGCACTCTGCCGGCTCCTTGATATGGTTCTCTTTCACTTTCGCCTTCAGATCTTCAATGATCTTCATCGTCGCATGGATTCCAAGATCTCCCATGATCAGTATCTCTTCCAGTTCTTCATAGAAATCTTCATCAATACTTGAAAATCCATTAAAAATACTGTCGATTCCGGATACAATGTTATCTCTTGTCTTTGCAAGTCCGGATACCAGCCGTTTGAAAAATCCTTTTTTCTCTCCCATATATAATTCCCTCCTACTTTTCCAGCTCATCTTCCAAAAGGTTTACCGACACCAGGGTCGATACTCCCTTCTCCTGCATCGTAATTCCATATAACCGGTCAGCCGCTGTCATCGTACCTCTCCGGTGGGTGATCACGATAAACTGTGTATGTTTTGTTAATTTATGTAAATATTTTGCAAAGCGTGTTACATTTGAATCGTCAAGCGCCGCCTCAATCTCATCAAGAAGACAGAACGGGGACGGCTTTAAATTCTGGATCGCAAACAACAATGCAATAGCCGTAAGCGCCTTTTCCCCTCCGGAAAGCTGCATCATATTTTGAAGCTTTTTCCCCGGCGGCTGCGCAATGATACGGATTCCTGCTTCGAGGATATCTTCTTCCTCTAACAGTTCGAGTGTCCCCTTTCCTCCGCCGAAAAGTTGTTTGAACACACTGTCGAATTCTTTTGCAATCTTTGCGAACTGCTCCTGGAACTGCTTCCGCATGGCGGTATCCAGTTCTTCAATAATCTGGATCAACGTCTTTTCTGCCTCCACAAGATCATCATGCTGTCCTTTTAGAAATTCATAACGCTCAAGTACCGTTTTATAGTCCTCAATTGCATTGACGTTGACCGTGCCAAGCGTTTTAATCTCTGTTTTTAATCTGTGAATCTCTTTCTTTAACAGAGCCGGATCAAGAAGTTCCTCCTTCCTCATCTCTAACGCATGAGAATAAGTCAGCTCATACTCTTCCCACATATAATTCATCAGCTTTTCTGTCTGTTCATCCAGACTAGTTTTTTTACTGTCCAACCGGAAAATTTCTTTGTCAAGCTCAGAGATATGGCGGGATAATTCTTCTCTTCTCTGAAAAATCTCCTTCTGCACAGTCTGCAACTTTTCTTTCTGCGCCACATAAGATGCAAGCTCCTCTTTGGCAGCATCCAATTCTTCTTCCAGCTGCAAGATCTGCTGCTGCAGCTCCGAAATCTGTTGCTGCCGCCCCGAAATATCGTTTGCAGCATGTTTCTTTCCTGCACGGAGCTTTTCCTCCTCCTGTAATCTGCGAAGCATTTCTTCTTCCATTCGTTTTAAATTTTCCTGCAGAAACACTTCCTTTTGCTCCAATGCCGCCGCCTCAAGATGTGCTGTCTCTGCTCGTTTTAGACAGAGTGATTCCTTCTCCTTCTTCTGCCCGACTTCTTCCTGGAGGAGTTGGATTCTGCGCTGAAATTCCTTCTCCAGCAGTTCAGATGTCTCCAGTTCCATCTGGATCGACTCCTGATTTTCAAGGATCTCCGCCATCTGGCTCTCCAGACGCATCCCCTCCCGGCGGATATCGGTAAATGCCTGACTGGTCTCTCCCTGCTTTTCCCTCGCCTGCGCGAGATTCATCTTTGCAGTATTCTGCTTCACATACAAAGTCTGAAGTATTTCACGGATTTTTTCGAGATTTGTATAGCAGGCCGTCCGCTTTTCTTTATCCCGGATGACAGCAGACTGCATCTCCTGCATCTCCTGGTACAGTCTGCGGACTGCCTTCTCATACTCTTCGATCTCACGTCTTCTGCTTAAGAGATTGCTTGCGTTTTTAAATGACCCTCCTGTCATTGAACCGCCAGGGTTCATCAGTTCCCCTTCCAGTGTCACGATCCGCAGGGACTGTCTATACTTCCTCGACAGTGCGATTCCATCGTCAATCGTATGGACAACAACCGTTCTTCCAAGCAAATGGTCTACCAGTTTCTGATACTTCGGCTCTGCGGTTACCAGTGCGCTTGCAAGGCCTATGACTCCCTTCTCCCGGAGCGCCTCTTGCTGTCGGATTCCGGCAGTTCCATTGATTCCGGTCAACGGAAGAAATGTTGCACGTCCATATTTGTTCCGCTTTAGAAACGCAATCATGCGCTTGGCAGTCTCTTCACTGTCGGTAACAATGTTCTGGATATTTCCTCCAAGGGCTGTCTCAATCGCAATCTCATAAGTTTTATCCACTTTGATCAAGTCCGCCACAACCCCTAAAAGTCCTCTTTCCTCTTCTTTCCGCTCCATAATCTTGCGGATACTTCCTCCATAGCCATCGTACCGCTCCGTCAGGTTTCTGAGAGATTCCAGCCTTGACTGCTCCCTGTGGAACGTTGTCTGGCCGATTCGCAGCTGTTCATTCTGATCTTTCAGCTGTTTCTGAAGCTGTTCAATCTCACATTCCAGCCGGCTGCTCTCCGCTTGCTGCTTTTCGATCTCTTGCTGAACCGCAAGAAGTTCCTCTTCATATTTTTTTAATTGTGCTTCCTGCTCTCCGGAGTTGCTTTTCATCTCGATCAGTCGCTGATTCATCTGTGCCCGCTGAACTTTTGTCTGTTCCATCATCGTATCATAATGCTGGAGTTTTGCTCTCGTAGAAGCACGGTTTTCTAACAGCTGCATCGTGTCATTCTTCTTTCCTTCCACAGCAGCAAGAAGCTCTGCAATCTGGCTCTGAATTTCCTTCAGGCTTTCTTCCGCCTGCATCTCTTCTTTCTTTGCCCCGGAGAGCTTCTCCCTCAATTGTTCCTCTTCTTTTGAGAACTCTGTTTTCTGCCCCCCATACTCCTTTAACTCCTTTGCGATCACAAGAAGCCGCTGATCATAATGGGTATCACTCATCTTCGCAGTCCGGATCTGTTCTTCCAGTACTTGAATCTGACTCTCCGTCTGTTGTTTTGTTAAAGTTTTTTCATTCCTTCTTGTACGGCACCCTTCCATCTGCAGTTCGGTCTCGGAAAGATTCTGTTCTTGTTTCTCGTAGGCGTTTTTCAACTCTTCATGCTTTTCCTTCGCTTCCTCTAATTCCCTCACAGCATCATCAAGAGATATCTGAGCCGTTTCTATCTGCTCTTTCAAACGGATGGTATCCATTAAAAACATATTAATATCATAGATTTTTAATTCTTCCTTTTTCTTCAGATAGATTCTCGCCGTTTCCGACTGCCGCCTTAACGGCTCCACTTGCTTTTCAAGCTCCGATAAGATATCGTTGACACGAACGAGATTCTGTCTCTCGTCTTCCAGCTTCCTGACAGAAAGATACTTTCGCCGCTTAAACTTGACAATTCCTGCCGCCTCATCAAAAAGTTCTCTCCTATCCTCCGGCTTCCCACTTAAAATCTTATCGATCTGCCCCTGCCCGATAATCGAATATCCTTCCTTCCCGATTCCGGTATCATAAAAAAGTTCATTGACATCTTTCAGTCTGCAAGCCGTTCCATTGATCAGGTATTCGCTTTCCCCGGAACGGTACAGCTTTCTTGTGACAGTCACTTCATGATAGTCAACCGGAAGCTGATGATCTGCATTGTCCAGTGTGATCGCAACCGAAGCATAACTTAAGGGCCTGCGGTTTTCTGTCCCCGAAAAAATAACATCCTGCATCGATCCTCCGCGCAGCTGTTTTGCCCTCTGTTCTCCGAGCACCCATCGCACTGCATCCGCGACATTGCTCTTTCCGCTTCCATTCGGCCCTACAATCCCTGTAATTCCATTATGAAACTCAAACAAAATCTTATTTGCAAAAGACTTAAATCCCTGCACTTCGATACTTTTTAAATACATCTTTCACCTACTGTTCTTTCTTTCTCAGCTTCAAGATCGTCTGATATGCCGCCTCCTGCTCTGAAGCTTTCTTTGTCCTTCCGCTTCCGGTCCCGTAGCAGACATCTCCGATGTAGGCGGATGTCGTAAAACATTTATTATGATCCGGTCCTTCTTCCTTCTCAAGCACATATCTTACGTTTTCTGTAAATTTCGCCTGAACCATCTCCTGAAGGATAGTCTTGCTATCATAAAAGAGCTTTTTATTCTCCAGATCTGATAAAATAAATTTTTGAATGAACTCTTTTGCACTAGCAAAACCACCGTCTAAATAGATCGCCCCGATCAACGCCTCCACCGCGTCCGAGGTAATGGAATCCCGCTGCCTTCCACCAGTTGCTTCCTCACCTTTTCCAAGCAAAAGATAGCTTCCCAGTGTCAGTTCCTTTGCGACAAATGCAAGCGCAGGCTCACAGACGATACTTGCCCTTGTCTTTGTCAACTCTCCTTCCGGCATGGCAGGGTTCTCAAAAAAGAGTGCTTCACTCGTTGTAAGTTCTAGCACTGCATCACCGAGAAATTCCAGCCGCTCATTGCAATCCTGCTTTTTCATATGTTTTTCATTCGTATAGGAACTGTGCATCATTGCCTTTTGGAGCAGTTCTTTTCTCTGAAATGTATAACCGATTTTCTTCTCTAATTCCTTTAATCTCTGCATTCTGATTCTCCTCTGATAAAACGAAAAAGCCCGGATGGGCTTTTTCATTTATAAAATAATAGAAATATCGCCTGCTGTTAGTTTGTAGCATTCTTGATCTGTTCTACTGCATCTCCAACTGTTACAATGCTTTCTGCATCTTCATTTGCGATCTCAATGTCAAATGCTTCCTCAATTCCCATAATAATCTGGAAAATGTCCAGTGAATCTGCTCCCAGATCATCTACAAAAGTAGTATCCATTGTAATTTCATCCGGATTTACATTTAATACGTCCACAATAATTTCCTGTAATTTTTCAAATTCCATAACTTTGTTTCCTTTCTGATGTTCCACTTTAATTTTTAGGATATTTTTTCTTCTTTCTGAATGTGTTCTTTGATCTTCTCATTGATCTTCTGTTCTTTGAATGTCACACACTGTATGATAGAATTGGAGACTTCCTTTGCCGAAGAACTTCCATGTGTCTTCACGACAAGCCCATTCAGTCCAAGAAGCGGTGCCCCTCCATGTTCGCTGACATCAAATGATTTCAACGTCTGCTTCAGAGCCGGTTTCACCAGCAGCGCACCGATCTTGCTTCGCAATGTAGACATCATTCCTTTTTTTATCTGGCTTGTGAGTGCCGCTCCGACACCTTCGTATAACTTCAAGATAACATTCCCGACAAAAGCTTCGCAGACAATCACATCTGCCATCCCATGTGGAATCTCTCTTGCTTCAATGCTGCCGATAAAATGAATATCCTTACATTCCTTTAACAGAGGGAAGGTCTCTTTTACAAGTGCATTGCCCTTCTCTTCCTCCGCACCGATATTGACGATTGCAACTCTCGGTTTTGCTATTCCCATGACATTCTCCATATAAACGGAGCCCATCTTTGCAAACTGCACCAAATGTGATGGCCTTGCGTCCACATTCGCCCCGCAGTCGATCAGAAGAGATACTCCCTTCTCCGTCGGAATCAACGGTGCCAGCGGCGGGCGCTCCACCCCTTTAATTCTGCCAACGATCAGTTGTCCTCCGACAAGTACTGCCCCGGAATTTCCAGCAGAAACAAAAGCATCTGCTTTGCCTTTCTTCACAAGGTTCATTCCGACAACAATGGATGAATCTTTCTTCTTACGGATCGCCATAACCGGAGGCTCCGCAGTCTCTATCTTCTCAGTGGCACTGACAATCTCTATCTGTTCCTTCGGGTATGTATACTTATCAAGTTCCTCTCTGACCACAGCTTCCTGCCCGACGAGAAATACTTTGATATCCTGACGTCTCTTGACGGCCTCCACAGCACCCTTCACCATTTCACCAGGTGCATGATCACCGCCCATCGCATCAAGAGCTACTTTTGTTAAATCAGACATATTCATTCCTCCCAGCATTACTATTAATAATATTACTAGACATCTCTATAAAAATCAATACAATTTTTTCGGTCTTGCATACATAACAAAAATCGCTCCATGTTTGTCCACAAAGCGATTTTTTGTTACAGGATTTTTTGATTTCCTGCCTGTTTTATTTCATTGTTTTCTGTCTGAAATTAGTCTAAGTTAAACCAGTCAGCATATCCCAGTTTTTCCAGATTTTCTTTGCTGATCTTTAAGCTTTCAAATGGATCTCTTCCATAAGTAGTATCCTGCTCGATCAGGAAGTACTCGCTTCCACCTGCAAGACCTGCCTCGATACATTCTTTTACAGGAAGCGAACCTTCTCCAACTTCCGCAAATTCCACGTTGCTTGTAAATGCAGCCATGAATGTTGCAGGATCAAATTTTCCTTCCGGAAGTTTTACTTCACCGATTCTATAATCTTTTAAGTGAAGCAGACGGATACGTCCGTCGTATTTCTTAATAAATTCTACCGGATTTTCTCCTCCTCTGTGGATCCAGTGGATATCTAACTCAAATCCCATATATTTTGTGTTGTTCTTGATGATGTCTAATAAATATTCTCCATCATATTTTACAAATTCTACATGGTGATTGTGGTAGTATAAATCAATTCCGTGTTCTCTTAATCTTCCGGCGATCTCATCTGCACGTTTCACAAAATCAAGTGCTTTCTCACGGCTTCCCATACATGTCATCGGAAGCATACCGATGCGGAGCATATCACAGTCTAATGTCTTACAGTCAGCAACAATCTTATCGAAATCTGTTGTAAGATATTCTCCCGGCATTCCCGGCATCATTGGCTCTAAAGCTGCGCTGAGAGCCGCGATCTTAATTCCGAACTCTTCGCATGCTTTTTTCATTCCTGCTACATTTTCTTCTGTCATCGGAATCTGAGATACTTCCACACAGTGATATCCCAGTTCTGCACATGCCTTTAATGTTCCATATGCACCTAATTCTGCGATTTTATCTTTGATTGTACTCATCTGAATACCAATTAATCCTTTTTTCATCGATGTTCCTCCTAAATTTATAAAAACTATCTGTTACAGTTCTCTGCAATACGTTTGCCGTGGCAGAGCTGATCTGTCTCTTTCCATGACATCTTTTATTTTACCGGCACATAACTATTTGTTCTTCCAGACTCCTGGATTGCATCAATCAGCTGAATGCTCATCTTTGCATCTTTCACTTTGATATAATTATCTGTGCCGTCTTCAAGGCATTTGTAGAACCTGGCAATCAGTTTGCTGTGGCTTGCACCATAGTAAAACTTGCTTCCAGGCATCTTTTCATCCTCAATCAGTTCTTTCTGTGTACCGTCACTTAATACTTCATAAAGTATATTATCACGGATCAGAAATTCTCCATGTTCCAGCTGAACTGCAATCTGTACCGATTCATTTTTATGGTTTGCGTTTGTCGCAAAAAACAGACCTCTCGCACCATTTTCATACTCCAGCCTTGCAGTCACGGTATCCTCCACTTCAATGCCATAATCTAAAATCTGGCTTACCGAAGCATGTAACCCTTTGATGGTTCCCCCGAGATAGTATAAAAGATCCAGTGTATGTACAGACTGGTTGATCATACATCCGCCACCGGCAGTCTCCCATTTACCGCGCCACGGTTTTACATCGTAATAGTCCTTTGGACGGTACCACGGAACAATCCCTCTTGTTCCTGTAACTTTGCCGTATTTCCCACTGTCGATCAATTCTTTTAACATCTCCACACTCTCATTGAAGCGGTTCTGGAGACAAATTCCAATATGAAGCTCTGGATGTTCTGCTTCCAGTTTCACATAATCTTCTGCTTCTTTTGTTGTAAGCGCCACCGGCTTTTCACAAAACACATTGCACCCCATCTCAGCCACTTCTTTTGCAACCGGATAATGCAGATAGTGCGGCAGACAGATATGGACGCAGTCCGGTTCTGTCTCTCTTACCATTTCTTTATAATCAGTAAAGAAAGGGACACCTTCCGGAAGCCCCTGTTCAGCTTCCGGATTGATGTCGCACAGTCCGCAGAGTGTTATTTCTGGATTTGCAAGAATACCCGCAATATGAATTTTGGAAATATCACCTAATCCAATTATCGCTGCTCTCTTCATCCTGACTCCTCCCATTTCCATCTGTGAAATTAACGTGTTGGGAATTTTCCTTCCTCTGCAATTTTCTTATTCAGTTCAGCAAGATATAAATCTTCGTCTACCGGAAGTTCTACTTCTTTTCCTAACCAGCTTGACAGAAGTGTTGCATTTGCAAGGTTTACTCCGTTGATTCCGTCTGCTCCAGGAGCCAGTAACGGTGTTCCTTCAATGATGTGTTTTGCAAAGTCTTCCATAACAGTTGTATGCTGTACTCCCCATCCATCTGTATTCTCAAATGTTTCGATGTCATACAGTCCGTCTGCTCCTGAAGAATTTCCCTGAGTCAGTTTTGCAAGTTCCATCATAGACATTGTGTCATTTAATTCTTTTTCTGATTTTTTCAGGCGGTATACAGTTGCTTTCTTGCTGTCTTCCACAACAATCTTACCACCCTCAAGATCGATCTCAAAACGGTCTGTTCCGATTGGGTCGTGTGTACATGTAATGAAGCTTCCTGTTGCTCCGTTTGGATATTCTGTAACGATTGTTACATCGTTGTCAACAATGATATCTCTGTGAGCTCCGCAGATGATCTTTGCATATACTTTGTTCGGAACTCCGCACATCCACTGCCATAAATCTAACTGATGAGGAGCCTGATTTACAAGGACACCTCCGCCTTCTCCACCCCATGTAGCTCTCCAGTCACTCTGACGGTAGTAGCTGTCCGGACGCCACCAAGAGTTGATGATCCAGTTAGAACGACGGATTTCTCCAAGTTCTCCGGAAGCAACGATCTCTTTTACTTTCTGGTATAATTTGTTTGTACGCTGGTTGAACATGATTCCGAAAGCCACATCCGGATGAGCTGCTGCACATTCGTTCATTTCACGAACAGCTTTTGCGTATACACCTGCCGGTTTTTCTACGAGCACGTTCATTCCGTGTTCCAGGCAATAGATTGCGATTTCTGTATGTAAATAGTGCGGAACTGTTGTGATCACTGCATCTACTGTTCCTGAAGCAACCATTTCTTTCCAGTCTTTGAAGAAAGGAACGTCCGGATATTTTTCTTTGCACATTGCTTCCTTCTCCGGATCGATATCACACAGTGCTCCTAATGCACAGTGTGGTGGGCATTCTGGTGCCGGCATCCCCGGGAATCCACCCTTTCCTGTTAAAAATCCTGCATAAGCACCACCCTGAGCACCAATACCAATTAAACCAAATCTTACTTTTTCCATGTTATCTTCCTCCTTAATTTGATTTCTCTATGGAATCTAAAATATCTATTAAAGCGTGATACTGCATCGAATAACCTTCTGCACCATCTTTCGCTTTATTTTCTTTAATAATATTTTCTGCATTTTCTGTCTCAAGCGACTGAAGTGCATCAAATAGAACAAGGTGCGGTTCCAGTGTCAAAAATCCCTGGTATCCTTCCTCTTTGATCGCTCTCTTTAAGATTTCTGCAATCTTTCCTTCACCTGTTCCACAAAGAACATTTTCTTTATCCGTTGTCACGGCATCTTTAATATGGATGTATGCAACATGATCATGAAGCATCTCCCAACATTCCATTGCATCTTCCCCGCACTGTACAAAGTTCGCGAAATCAAACACCGCTTTAAAATGTGGGCTTCCAAGTGCATCCAGAATAATCTTGCATCTCTCTTTTACATCGCCGTAAATATCTTTCTCATTTTCATGAATCATCACGACATCATATCTTGCTGCAATCTCATCAAATTTCTTTAATTTTTCAATAACAACCTCTTTGTAATCGTCAGCATTCTTCCCTTCCGGAATAAAAAAGCTGAACATACGAATAAATTTACAGTCAAGCACTTTACAGATCTTACAGAGTTCTTCCATCTGCACAAGTTGTTTTTCAAACGCTTCCTCGTCCTCTACATCGATCTTACCGATCGGGGATCCAAGAGAAGAGACTTTTACATTCGCTTTCTGTAATCTTGGCAGAAGTTTTTCTTCAACCTCTTTTGCTGTATAATCTGCAACACCTTTCCCATCTGCGGTTCTCAGAGAAATGTATTCCATTCCAAGAGAAGTCACAACCCGAAGCTGTTCATCAAAGTCTGGACTGATCTCATCTGCAAATCCAGAAATTAAAATATGTTCCATTTCTTCCACCTCTTTCTAAAATGTTAAATCAATATCTTTCCGTTGTCATCCGGCCGCATAGGGATGACAATCATTAAATCGACAACTGTCATAGCCATCGGAAATCCCGCCCAGCATGTCAGCAGGTAGATAAGCGCTGTCTTATACTGGTGTGTATAAAATCGGTGCCCGCCCATCCATCCCGTGAGCACTGCCAGCCATATGTATGTTTTACGGCTTACCAGCCGCTTTTCTCTGCTGTTGACCAAGTCATGATACCAGCCCGCAAACCTTTGCAGCAGAGTCTCTTTTTCTTCAATACCATATGCCTCTTTTGTTTTCTGTAATTCATTTTCTAACTCTAAAAACTTCTTGATGTCTTCCGGACTGTCCAGTCTTTCCTGTTTTTTCCTTTTCTTCACGTCTGTTACCTCTCGTGGGAAAGACTGTCAGCCAGGAATCCTCCCCCTTTTTCATAAATAAATATTTTACAAAATATTATTTTTCTGCCATCGCTTTTGCTTTGATTGCTGCGATTTCTTCCTGAATCTCTTCCATCTTCTCTTTTGTAAGCGGATAGAATTTCATTGCGACAAGGTTGATGATCCATCCGATCAACGGTGCTCCGATAAAGCATGCCATTGTCACCCAGAAAATTCCCTCGCTGTATGGTGTTGATTCTACCGGAAGTTCTTTTTCAAAACCGATTGCCGCAAACATTACCGCTACAAATGTAGAAGCCAGTGAGGAGATGATCTTATCAACACAGCTGAATAATGTCCCCATAAGCCCCGGTACATATTTTCCCGAACGATATACCTCATAATCTGCACAGTCTGCCGTCATCGGAATAACGATAGATCCAGCCACACTCATGAAACCACGCATTAAAATGTAAAGAAGCATAAATACGATTCCATATAAACTCCAGTTTTCCAACGACCATGTACTTCCCTTGAAGACACCCATGATTCCAGATACAACCGGAAGTTTCATAGAAGTAGGATCACCTATGTACATTAACAGGAATAACCCCAGCGCAAATACGATTGATCCTATTGTTCCAATCACAAGTGCTTTCTTCTGTCCTAAGTTTCTTGCGATCACGCCCATTCCTAAAATTGACAAAATACAGATTGGAATAGATGTAATAGCCGAAACAGATCCATAGAATGCATAATTCCCACAAATAACACCAAACAATGTAATCATGATCGTTGCATTTGTAGCCATAGAGTTGCTCAGTTTGTCTGAAGACGCTGAGGCAACAAGCATCTGAATCGCACGGTTATGTGCAAGCACATCAATGTAATCTTTGAATCCCACTTTTACAGCATCGCCCGTTCCAAAGTACTCCTGGCGATCTTTTCTCCAAAGTCCGATGATTGCCAGCACTGCAAAAACTGCCGCAATCCCCCCAAATACTAACTGAAGATGAGTGAACATCTCCGGGTTATAGAATGCAGATAAGGTTACTTCTCCGGCATCATTTGTTACATTGAACTTCGGGATCAACGTTCCGGAGATATAAACAGGAATGATCATACTCAGTGCCAAAATGTTATAAACAGAGTCAAACATCGCAAAGATCGGTCTCTGCTTCGGATCATTTGTCAGACAAGACTGTGCCGATTTTGTGACAACACACTGACAAGTATAGCCGATGATGTAAATCATATAGATCGCAACGAAGAATGGAAATCTCGCCGCCTTCGGAATACTTGGTGTCACATTAAACAGTATAAATGATGAAACAAATAAAATAATCTGTCCAACCACAATAAATGGTCTGTTCTTACCAAACTTGGAATTTGTCTTATCTACGAAATATCCAACAAACGGGTCAGTCACCCCGTCCCAGATTCTCATGATTGTTACAAAAGAACCCGCCAGAACCGCTCCGACACCTACAATACCAATCAGATAGTAACTGATGTATCCCATTAACATCATGTAAATATTTGTGGAAGTATTGTTCAATGCATAGAATCCAATCTCCCATAACTTTGCACGGTGGATACCGTTTTCTTCTAAAGGTTTTTTCATTCTTACTTTCCTCTTTCTTTCACTTCTCAATCAATGAAAATACTCGAGGCAGACGGTATTTCAGAATTCCCCTTTTATTCATTCCTCCTTATGCCATTTATTCTACCATGCATTCCGAAAAGAGATAAGTAAAATTTTGTCTGAAATAGGGAAAATTGTTATTTTTTTGACTTTTAATGTAAAAAAACAACAGAAACCATCTTGTTTCTGCTGCTTTTATCGCTTCTGCTTTCTTTTTGTTGTCCTGCTCTCCATGCATTTTACATTTTCGTTTCCGAGAGAACTTTCTCCCTGTATTTTGTCGGAGTCATCCCTGTGATTTTCTTGAAAACCTTGCTGAAATAATTCACATCGCAAATACCGACCTGAAAAGCAATGTCCTGAATCTGCATCGTGCTTGTATTCAGATATAGAATTGCCATTTCAATTCTACGTTGGTTGATATATTCTGTCACAGTCTGACCGATTTCTTTTTTAAAGACGGTAGAAAGATAACTGGCATTAACGTTAAGTTCCGTCGCAAGATCTTTTAGGGAGACTCCCTGGGCAATATTCAGTTCGATATAGTTCATCGCCTTTCTGACAAGCGGTGTATATTTTTGAAACGAGTAATTCTGCACAAGCATACAATACCTTCTAACCATTTCCCTGTTAAAATGGGTGTATTCTGCACGGGTACATATCGTCTCAATCTTTTTTGCCAGCGCACAGGAGACTTTGTCAATCAAATATGGGTGCACCCCTCCCATCTCTGCCGATTTTCGATAAAGTGTGTTCCCGGTGATCAGAAGATTTCTGTAATTTCTGCTCGCCTCTTTAAAACGATCCGCAATACGGAAACTTGCCATTTTTGCCGTTGCGTTCAGCGCCGCGTCAATGTTCCCCTGAGAGATCATCTTCATAAGTTCATTTTCAATCCGGTATCGCTCCTCGATCAGCTTCGCGGACAGATTTGACTCTTCCTGACTTTCCGGAGCAGTCAGTTCTTCCGTCCATGTAAATTGATCCAGATAACAAATTTCCAGCTTCTTCTCATTTTGATAGAGCATGCGTATGATTGACACAAGACATTCTTTAAATTCCTGATAATTTGACAATATCGGCATTGCCCGGTAATATTCCTGGAGTTCTCCCATGTAAATCGCAGGAATTTTATTCGACTGTACCAGTTCATTCAGCCAGCTTTCGTCCGCTTTCTCATTCTGATACGGACCGATCAGACAGTAATTTCCCCATTTCTTTTCCGCTTCCGGCAGGCGGAACATACAGTATTCTGCATCAAAGACATCCCTCAACATATACAATCTCCCGCTTTCGCAAGTCCGGCATACATGTTCCGCAATTTTCTCATAAGTATTCTCATTACCGAAAATCTTTCTGATTCCCAAATCAAACTTTGTAATGTCATCTTCCTCAGAAGAGACCAGCGTCAGATTTACATTAAAATTCTCCAGAAAGACTTCGAGGACTTTCCACAAATCAACCTGCATATGCTTCCTCCCCTTTCTAAGTAAAAAGAACCGAAAAAAGGAGGCTGATTCCCAACCTCCTTTTCAACCTTATCCTCTGATTATTGAGCGATAATTTCTTTTTTGTTATAAGATCCACAAGCTTTGCAAACTCTGTGAGGCATCATTAATTCTCCACACTTGCTGCATTTTACCAAATTCGGAGCGCTCATTTTCCAGTTTGCTCTTCTTTTGTCTCTTCTTGCTTTTGAAGATTTATTCTTTGGACAAATTGACATAGGTTACACCTCCTTAAAATTCTTAAACACATCACGGATAACTGACATTCTAGGGTCAAGGCTTGTGTCTTCACAGTCACAAGTTCCCTCATTTAGGTTTTGACCACATACGTTGCAGATTCCTTTGCAGTCCTCACAACATAGAATTTTCATCGGCCATCCTATCAAAATCTCATTATAGAGTAATTTGTCTACGTCAAGATTATATCCGTCAATATAATTCTTTTCTTCTGCTGTTTCATCGTGCGCTTCTGATTGATTCAATTCGTTCAGGTTCACATCCTTCTCAAACTCAATCGCAAACTCGTACGGCACTTCCTTCAGGCAGCGGTCACATGGAATTGAAATCACAACTCTGGTCTTTCCGGATATGAGTACCTGACGGTTCTTCACATGCCGGATCACAAACTGCACAGGTTCCTTCTCTACAATCGGAAATCTTCCTGCCTTTGTGCAAAACTCTTCCATCTCGATCTCTGCATTCAGATGCATCGTCTTATCTTCTGCTGTCACGACTTTCAATAGGCTGATTATCATAAAACAATTCTCCTATTCACACCTCAATTATTATATCACGTTGAACGCGTTTGTCAATGCTTTTATATCACAAAAATAAGAAAAAAGTCTGATACAGACTTTTTTCTTATCTTCTTTCCACAAAACAGTCAGAAATTAGATCAGCGCAACTGTCTCACGAGCAATTGCAAGTTCTTCGTTTGTAGGAACTACAAGCACTTTTACTTTGGATTCCGGTGTAGAGATGATAATCTCCTGTCCACGTTTTCCGTTTAATTCTTCATCAATCTCGATTCCAAGGTATCCTAAATATTTGCATACCATTGTGCGGACGATGGCTGAGTTTTCTCCGATTCCGGCTGTGAATACGATATTATCCACTCCGTTCATTGCTGCTGTATAGCTTCCGACATATTTTGCCACTCTGTATGCAAATACATCCAATGCAAGCGCTGCAATCTCATTTCCCTCTGCTGCCGCTTCACTTAAATCTCTGAAGTCGCTTGATAAGTTGTTAGAAAGTCCATATACTCCTGATTTTTTATTCAGCACATTCATCAGTCCTGCAATGTCAAGATTTTCTTTCTTTGCAAGGAATTCCATAATTGCCGGATCGATATCTCCGGAACGTGTTCCCATTACAAGTCCTTCCAGTGGAGTAAGTCCCATAGAAGTATCAACAGATTTTCCGTTTTCAACTGCACAGATACTTGCTCCGTTTCCTAAATGGCACACGATTGTCTTGGTTGCATCGTATGGTTTTCCAACAATCTCTGCAACTCTCTTTGATACAAAGCTGTGGCTTGTACCATGGAATCCGTAACGTCTCACTTTGTATTTCTCGTAATATTCATATGGAAGTCCATACATATATGCCTTGCTTGGCATTGTCTGATGAAATGCTGTGTCGAATACTGCTACCATAGGAACGCCCGGCATCAATTCGCGGCATGCATTGATCCCGATTAAGTTTGCAGGGTTATGTAATGGTGCGAGGTCGTTACATTCTTCAATCGCTTTCAGAACTTCGTCATCGATCACTACAGAACTTGCAAACTTCTCTCCTCCGTGTACAACACGGTGTCCAACTGCGTTAATCTCGTCAAGGCTCTTCACAACCCCTGTCTGCTCATCTGTCAGCGCATCGATTACAAACTGGATTGCCTCTGTATGTGTCGGCATTGCCTTATCAGATGTTGTCTTTTCTCCGCCTTCCGGCTGATATGTCAGCTTTCCGTCGATCCCGATCCTTTCACAAAGTCCCTTTGCAAGAACTCCTTCTGATTCTGAGTTGATCAGCTGGAATTTCAAAGAAGAACTTCCACAGTTAATCACTAAAATATTCATGTTTCTTTCCTCCGTTTGGTTATGATATTTTATCTCAACAGAAGAAATGCCACCACTTTTGCATTTCTTCCGTCTGATGCACTCTTACTCTGCTGCCTGAGCCTGTACTGCTGTGATCGCAATTACACCTTCAATATCTGCTGCGCTGCATCCGCGTGACAGATCGTTTACCGGTTTTGCAATTCCCTGTGTAAGCGGTCCATATGCTTCTGCCTTTGCAAGTCTTTGAACAAGTTTGTATCCGATGTTTCCTGCATCTAAGTCTGGGAAGATCAGTACGTTAGCATGTCCTGCCACTTTACTTCCCGGTGCTTTTGATTCTCCGATTTCCGGAACGATTGCTGCATCTAACTGAAGTTCTCCGTCTAACATTAATTCCGGTGCTGTCTCTTTCGCAATTCTTGTCGCCTCTACAACTTTATCGACATCTGCATGCTTTGCGCTGCCCTTTGTAGAGTGTGAAAGCATTGCCACTTTCGGTTCTGCTCCGACCAATGTGCGGAAGGATTCTGCAGAAGAAATTGCGATTGCTGCAAGTTTCTCCGGATCCGGATTCTGCTCCAGACCAGAATCTCCGAAGATAAATGTTCCATTTTCTCCCATATCGCAATCCGGAACAACCATAACAAAGAATGCAGATACTAACTTTGTACCTGGTTTTGTCTTTAAAATCTGTAAGCATGGTCTTAATGTGTCTGCTGTGGAGTGGCACGCTCCGGATACCATACCATCAGCATCTCCCATCTTCACCATCATAACTCCATAGTATAAATAGTTTGTCAGAAGGATCTCTTTTGCCTGCTCTTCTGTCATTCCTT
>URCR01000038.1 GCA_900546325.1 uncultured Lachnospiraceae bacterium
TGAAGGAATCATAAATTCAAATAAATAAACAGTAATGGAGCTTTTTGTATAAAAAGCAAGGGCTCCATTTTCATATGAACAAAATTCCTCTATGCACATCTTGGCCATCCATATGCGTCAATCTTCTTTATGCCTTATTATTCATACAACTTGCAAAATACTTTTATACCTTCTGCAAATCCGTTCCTAATTTCGGCAAATTATTTAAACTTACCATTTCCAATGTCTGTAATTGCTGTACCGCCAATTGACGAAGCAACTCCATTCTCTCCCTTTGTTCCTTCCCCTGATTAATCAAAACCGCATTATAACTTTCCAGATTTGCAAGCACCAGTAATTGATTCAGAGTTGCTGCATCCCGCATATTTCCATTCAACGTTGGATTTTCATCTTTCCATTGCTTTGCCGTCTTGCCAAATAAAACAACATTCAACATATCTGCTTCATTAGCATAGGTATACGCCACCTGTGCAGGCGTTAATTCTGGCGGAATCAGTTTTTCTTTAATTGCATCTGTATGTATCTTGTAATTCAACTTAGAAATCTCTCTATTTAAATTCCAATTCAAAGACAACCGACTGTTCTCGTCTGTTTTTAAACACCTATAGTCCTTCATAATATATAACTGGAACTCCGGAGAAATCCAAGTTGCAAAGGACATAGCAATATCGCTATGGGCATATGTTCCTCCGTAGCGTCCTGCTTTTGAAACAATACCAATGGCATTCATCTGTGTAATCCACTTTGTCGGTGTCATGACAAAACGATTTAATCCCGCCTCATTTTTAACCGCCTCGAATTGCACACGGTTAAACTCTGGATTGTGCAATTCTTCCCATACACCTAAAAATTCTATTGTATTACGATTGCGCATCCAGTTTTGAATCACAAATCTTGGGTCATCTTCATTTCTATATTTTGCAATATCCGTTAATGAAATAAATTCATTTTCAAAATTTGTAGTATAGATTCCAATGTCAATACCTTTTGCATGGATCGTCTCCTTAACAATTTTCGCCATAACTATTCTCCTCTCCCCACATTTCCTGATATGCTTCAATATAATCCTTAATACAACCGGGATATACATCCAAATACTTTCTACATACCCTTTTATACAATCCCAACACTTTTTCATCACACGCAAAGTCCAGTAAATAATCTAACAAATGTGACAATTCATCTTCTGGCACAATTCTGCTGCACACATCTTCAACCAATGGCAAATAAACCGCATAGGCTTTCTGATGTAATTGGACTATCTGCTCTGCAATCTGGTAACTATTTTCATCCATTAGATTACCTCAAAATACTTAAGTGCATCTGTTATCGCTTCTGCCTTTTCTTTCAGCGGATGTTTCCTCTGCTACTTCAATCCCTCTGTCGCATTAGACTCATCATACATTGTCAGACCTAATAACCTCTTTACCTCCGCAATATAAGCGGTATGCGCCTTGAATCCATACTTCCCTTCACATATTTCTGTATCATTTTATATGTAATTTTCGGTTTCGGTTGATATTTCTTCGCCCGTTCTGCAATCGTGTCCAACGATATCTTATCATCACCTTCTCCAAATTCTACTGTCACACTGATAACACTATTTAGTTACTTACGGGACAAAAGCACCACCGTCTCCACATGTGTTGTCACTAATATTGGAATACACATCCTTCACCTTGTCACTGACATCGGAACACATTTTTTTCGTTTTGTCTCCGACACCAGCGGATTTTCCAAACCGCTTCTTTGCATTTCCAATTCCGTTTGTAAATCCTGTTTTATATATGAAAGTGATTTTATAGGGATCTTTTTCTCCGTTTTCATCGTAACCGCCAACGATTACCTTTTCAATTATACTCTCAAAGATACCTCTGTCAAATTCCTCCATCACCTCATTTTGAGACAACGCTTTCTTAAAATCTGCAATCCTCCTTTGCAGTGAACTTTCTTCATCCGCCTGCTGTAGGAAATACTCTAGTTTAGCTTTTGCATTGCTTAAATCGGTCTTAAGACTCACGTCTGTTTCTTCATAAATATCCTGTTCCACAATACCGCTCAAATAATTGTCCAACAGCTTCTTTCTCTTATATGAGAGATTATCAATCTTTTTTTGAAGTTTGTTCAACTGATCTTTTGCGGAATTTTCCCCGAGAGCTTTTTCCGTGCGTTTCAGAAATTCTTCCAGGACATCTTTATTGTCTCTGCAGAGCATTCGATACGACTCCACGAAGGCTTCCTCTATTACCTGTTCCGGGATTCCTTTACTATCCGGACAGAAACGCTTACCTTCTTTCGTAGCCTTCACACATTGCCAGATAGTTTTCTTATACTTTGAATTGCTGTGCCAGCGTCTGCGTGAAAGATTACCACCACAGAATCCACATTCTAGCAAGCAGCTAAAAGCATACTGTCGGCTGAATTTCTCCCGTTTTCTCGGAGTAACACCATGCTTGCGATTCCCGTTTCGGCGGCTCCTGATTTCCTGCGCTCTGGCGAACATTTCTTCTGAAATAATCGGTTCATGGTGATCGTGTATGTAATACCGATCTTCCTCTCCTAAGTTCTCTAACCGTCTTTTTGAGATAGGATCGACTGTAAATGTTTTTCCTAGTAAAATGTCACCCTTGTATTTTTCATTATTTATAATTCCCATGACACTGGATGACACCCAGGGATTTCCTTTTATTGTCATTATTCCCTGTTCATTCAATTCTCTGGCAATCATTGTACTTCCGGCTCCCGCTACATACCGTTCAAATATATAGCGGACAACCTTTGCACCTTCTTCGTTAATGGAAATGGATTTTGTAGCCACATCATAATCATAGCCCATGCACCCCTGAAAGCCAACGAGTTCTCCCCGTTTCATTTTCATTTTCAGTCCCTTTTTCACATTGGCTGAGGTATTTTCAACCTCCTGCTGTGCAACAGAGCTTAAAATCGTGATAAGAAATTCTCCATCCTTTAACGTATTTATCTTTTCTACTTCAAAATAGACTGCGATATTCCTTTCTTTCAGCATGCGGACATATTTCAAAGTATCTAATGTATTTCTGGCAAAGCGGGGAATACTCTTAGCTATAATCATATCAATCTTGCCGTCCATGCAGTCCTGAATGATCCGCTGAAATTCATCCCGCTTGTCTATCTTTGTTCCCGTAATGGCTTTATCCGCATATACACCTACAAATATCCAGTCCTTATTATTCTGGATAAGGTCTGTATAATACCTCACCATAGAATTATAGCTTTTTATCTGATCTTCATCATCCGTACTCACACGGCAATAAGCGGCAACTCTTAATCGCTCGGCACGTTTTCTGGCAGAGCTTTCAGAAAATTCATTTGCCTTAATCAATTCTATTTCCATTTTCCGCTCCTTTATTTTTTGTATTCCTATCGTAGTGATGATTTTATTATAGATCAGCACAAATGATTCGTCAAGCGGTAATATTGGAAATAATGCCATAATCTTTCATCAGTCTTTTCTGTATCAGCGAATACTCATTTTCGTCAATCAACTTCTTTGTTAAAAGCTGTTTAAGCATAGCCAACTGCATTGTATATCGCAGTAATTTTTTTGTATCCATTTCATTCTCCCCTTTCGTTACTGCAAAAATCCTGCAGGCGGCTGTCGGGGAACAGCCTCATTGGTATCTCACCATCTTTTCAGACCAGAGCAGCCTCTCCGGAAGTATCATTATCAGAAACAGTATCTTCGCCGCAAAGTTCCCAGGCTCTGCCCGCAGCATGATATTTCTTCGCTCCTATCCATCTTCAACTTCTGCTCTGTCTATATATACGAACTTTACGACACAGTGTCGCAAAGTTAGAATTGATGTTGGATCATCCTGGCGTATCTGCCACCCGGCTCCACTGTTTCCTTACGTCCTGCAGGATAAAATATTCAATTATCAAGGTACAGTGCTTTCAGAGACGGGAATAGAAAGGGAATATTCCCGTCCTTTTGTTATAGACGGATCTTAAAATCCAGAATTTTTGTAATCAGCTTTGTCTCCATCCGCCTTTTCATATATTCATCAACCACATAATGAACTCTCCCAAATTCATCCTTATATTCTCTCTTGCACTCACTATTAATAAATGGCTGAAAATAGGAAAGTATCTGATTGATTGCTTCGGCGTCACCTTCGATAGCTGCCTGGATAATTTCAAACTCCGGTAGTTCTCTGTGTTTCTTTGATTTCATATGTAAATTCACTCCATCAATTTTCTCAAAAGCCTTAAAGAATCATCTTTATGATAATATATGGTACTCTGCACCAATTTCAGGCAATCAGCGATTTCTTTCTCTGTCATATTCAGAAAATAAAGCATCAGAATAATTTCCCGCTTTTTTACAGGAAGTTTTTTCAGCGCCATGCTGATCCACTCGTCACGGACGGGAACCTGTCTGCCCATAACGGTAAAATAATCTGCCATATCATAATCGTCACAGCAATACAGAGCGTCCAGATCTTTCTTAAGAAGTTCAGAAAAGATCACTTCCCGCTCTCTCTGCCGATCCAGCTCATCAAGATAATTCAGTGCCTCACCATGCAAAACTTTAATGCAATAGGTACAAAATTTTCTCCGCACGATTTCTTTTTCCTGACGGTTCAATTTCAAAAGGGATCACCTCCCTTCTGCTTAAAGCCGTAGTAAAAGATACCTGTTCCTCCCTTTCACAGCGAGGACAGGAGAGAAACCGATAAAAAATCGAAAAAGCGGGAAAATTTTTTAAAAAACTTTTCTCCAACCTCTCCAAAACCTTTCATCAGAATCTTACTCTGATGATCGGCGGCCCACGATTTCGAGGTTTTTGGAGAAAGTTCCACAAAATTCGACAAAGAAAAACGCCAGGGAGTTTTTTACGCTTCCTGGCATCATAATTAAGGAATTGTTGACCTGAGCTTTTATATAGATTTTTTATGTAGATTAGTGCCGATTTCCAACAATAAAAATCCCATAACCACAATAGATTTTTTTTAAGAAAAGTTTCCTATACTTTAAGTGGTAAAGATAATAACAAAAAAGGCCGTCCATGATTCTCCCAACAGAAACTCACAGACGGCACGAAAAATAAGCCCTGCTGTAAGAAACTGTTTTTTATTTTCTTACAGCAAAGCCAGCGATATTCACCCAAAGCAACCGGCATACTAATATGTATTTTCCCGGCATTATAAGGCAATGCAAAAAGTCAAACCAGCACAGTAGAATAGATTTGAGGTGAACAACTATGCCGGAAGATAAATTTATTTTTCTAGGGAAACGAATACGTTCCGCAAGAAAAGAATGTCAATTAACTCAACAGGAACTTGCTGATCAGTCTGGACTGGCGGTAAAAACCATTCAGGATATAGAAAAAGGAAGAAAAAATCCCACTTACGAAACCCTATGTCTTTTAGTTGATCGACTCGGTATTTCCGGAAATACTATATTTCCTTCTAAAGCTCCTGTTGATGAAGAAGCTCTCCAATACTTCTTAGGTAAATTTTATGCCTGTAACAAGCAAAATCAAAAATTGCTCATAAACTCCTTAAATTTTCTTGTAGAACAACTTTTAGAAATACAAAACAATTCTGATTTTGATAATTCTCCGTAAGCCGGCAGACCAGAGGGCTTTGGTCTGTCGGACATTATTCCCGTATTTCACTACACATTTAATCTAATTGCTTTTTGATGTACAATGAATATCTAAAGGAAGAACTGCTTTTCGAGTATAAAGGGAAAAATGGGGGGGAGAGCAGAGAACGCATAATCCAATATTGCTGCGCTTCCTCCATCTTAAATTTATGTTTATTTAATTTGTTTATTAGTTCTTCAAGGACATTTCGGCTAACTCCCGGGATAAAACTGAGCAACTGTCTTAGCGACATTCCCTCCGCCATTGCCGTCATCATTTCTTCATTAATCGCTCCGCTGTTATCTTCCTGCGCTGCTATAAGCTGTGCATTGTCACCCAACATTTGGGCCATTGTCTTTTGGAAAATTTCTTTTCCATTTGTATCTGCCAAAATTTCCCCTATCGTGGAATTTCTGGTATATACCTTTGGAATGTCCGTTACTGAATTCACAGTTACCCTACTGGAAAGGACGATATCCTGAGCATTTTCTCCAATCTGTATCTCATATGCGCCGCTTTCCACATATCTGACAGGATTTCTTTATTTTCACAGAGATAAGTTCCATTCAGTTTATTGTAGGAATTCATAATCGTCCATGGTTTCTCTTTCTTTACCATCCTCTAAAAGGACGCCAGATAGATTTCTCTCATGGTGCGCTCACCCATCTCAGAAAAGCTGGTCATCCTGTGATACTCCTGGTTGTTTGCCATAAAGCGCTTCGGGCTGGTCCCCACATGTTTGCTCTGCACACCATGTACCAGAACTCCTGCCATCTCTGTGGATACATAAGGATCTTCAGAATAGTATTCAAAATTCCGTCCGCAGAGCGGTGAACGTTTGATATTCATCGCAGAACCAAGGATGGTACTTACATGTTCCGCCTGACACTCTTCCCCCAGTGTCTCTCCCAGTTTCCTTACCAGATCACGATTGAAACTTGAAGCCGTCGCACAGCCTGCCGGAAAACATACCGCTTTGATACTGTTATTGATCCCGAGATGATCCGATGCATCGTCCTGTTTTCTCAGACCGTGAGGACCATCGCATACCATTTCCGATGGAATACCCAGGCGCTCCACGCCTTTCGTGTGCCAGAAATCCAGTCCTGAGCACAGACTTGCTTTCTCTTCTAAGGTCATCTGTGAGATCAGTTCTTTGATATTTTTTCTTCCCTTAAATCCTATTCCTTTCTGCCTGTGAAGCCCTAATACTTAAATAGTTCCATCTTCACACATTCCGGCATATCATATAGCATAGTCACAATCTTTTCATCGCCGTTCTGTCTCTGCCTGCATCTCCATTGTCCGTCACTGTATGTTCCTGCTTCTTTTCTGATGAAATCCACCTTTCTGTGATCACCCGGTTTTGTATGCACACATACATTGCACATCATCCCCACAATCAGGAAATTATTTTCGTCCAACTCGAACACAGCCCCGGCTGCCGTTGGCATTCCAACCTGTTGCGGCAGATACCGGATTTCCATATCGTAAGACTTAAACTTCAGATAACATCCCTGCTCTCCTTCCGCATTTTTCAGAAAGCACTTCAGATGAGTTGTTCCCCTGTACCTAAGATACAGCGACTTAATCTCGCCAAGGAGTCTGTATACCTCTCCCAGAGTCTCCTTTGTCCCGGTCATGTCAAAAGAAAGCGGGTCTATATTCAAAGCCTCCGTCACCTCTTTCGGGATCACATCCGGCTCCTTCTGCCACAGGTCTTCAATCCCGAACGGTGCGTAACACAGGGCATGGCAGTTCAGGTAAGCATACAGAGCGTATGACGCTGTTACAGCGTCTTTTCGCACCTCCGGGATTACAAGGGGATTATCCGGACGGGTATACTTCTCCATGATCTCCGACACATAGGGGACATAGATATCCGGGGCAATAGTAAAGAGGGAAGGCGCCGCCGCTTTCCACACCCAGAGCATATCCTCCACCGGGCCTCCCGACGGATAAGAACCAGCATACCAGGGGAACTGTTTCAGCCACACATTGGCGTAGCAGGGCAGAGGATACTCTTTTTTTCCGACTGATGCAATCCTCTCCAGAGCGGAGGCAAAAAACCATGCGGAAAAAATCTCCCCTGCGTCTTCTCCGAATACGACAGTCCAGTCTGCCTTTTCAGGCCATCCTGTTTCCCTGGCACGGATTTTTCCTGATTTTACAGCTGCATCCATCAGTTTATCCGGCACATTTCCTGTAAACGCCTCCTCTGCCTGACGGCAGTAATCACGCTCTGTTCCAAGCAGTCCCACTTCATTTTCTACCTGGACCATGATGACCGATGAGTTTTTATCAACCTCCCGCAGATGTCCCATCAGACGGGAAAATGCAGCGGCATCTCTCTCCACCGCCTCCCAGCACAGAGGAGAAATCGTATTTAACCTTTCTCCACCATACATTTCCGCACGGAAAAATGTTTCACTGTCCTGCTTCATCCATGCCGGCACATAAGCCGACTCTGCATTCTTCCATAGACCGAACCAGAGCAGGATCAGCTTTTTCTTAAATCTGACAGCCTGCTCAAGAAGTGAATCCACAAGCGAAAAATCATAGCTGCCTTCTTCCGGCTCCAGCGTCTCCCAGTACACCGGTACAATCAGTGTATTCAGATGACTCTGATCCATCTTCATCCATATCTCTGCCTCCATCCTGTCCGGGGCATAGGCGGCTGAGTTGTGCACCTCCCCTGCAAACGCCCAAAAAGGCTGCCCGTCCACATACAGAGTCGGGATTCCTCTTTCTATTTTTACTTCTGTAATTTTATTCATCTTGAATCCTTCCTTTTGAATTTTCTTCGACAATATCTTTTTTACTATCGTTTCTAAACAGCAGTCCTATAAGCGAAGATGTAAAAACTAATGTTCCATAAAATGGTATTCGCAAAAGACAATTCTGGCCAAAACTCAAGTCAGAAGATATATATGTAACCAAAAAGTTTCCAAGAATAACCACTATAACAACAAATATGACGGCAAAAATACTTACAATTAGTTTTTCCCTTTTATATTTTTTCATCTGGCAGTCCCCTTAAAAAAGCAGCTTTCTCCGAGTAATCAGAAGCCGTATCCCGCTCACCAGAGCAGACACTCCCACAGCAATCGCAAGGGCTCCGGCCACAACATTCATGACGCCTGAATTTTCAACTGTTTTGTAGATTTTTTCTCCCATACTTCTATTTCTCCTTTCCATGAATCCTGCGGATCATGCACAGAAGATGTCCTGCCGCTGTTTCCATTTCTTCTCTGGTCACTCTTCCTTCTTCATATCCTTTCAGGATCTGACGAATCACCGGCGGTCCGCCCGGCATGACGATATCATTTCCCGCAGCCACGGCGTCTGCTCCGTCTACCACAATATCCATATCGCCCCAGTCTGTCACCACAGCGCCGTCAAATCCCCATTCTTCCCGAAGGATACGGGTGCACAGATCCTTACTGCCCCCGGCGAAAACGCCGTTTATCTTGTTAAAAGACGTCATAATGCAGGCAATATGTGCTTCTCTCACCAGCATTTCAAAAGGCTTCAGGTATAGTTCCCTGGCCGAGCGCTCTGTCAGTATAGAGTCAACAGCGTCTACCTTTTTCCCTGCATTTCCGCGCCGGAATGTCTCCTGCTCATTTGCCGCGAAGTGTTTCGGGCACACGATAACCGGCCGGCCATTCTGTACGCCTTTTGTGATCTCGCAGGCACAGACTCCTGTCAGGTACGGATCTTCAGAAAAATATTCAAAATTTCTGCCGCACAGCGGATTTCTGTGGAGATTCACAGCAGGAGCAAGCCAGACATTCACCTGCTGATCTTCACATTCTTTCCCTACTGCATCTCCAAACATCTGCCACAGTTTCCTGTCGAACGAGCAGGCTATGAGCATTTCCGTCGGCCAGGCAATACCGCCGATCCCGGCCGGGCCGTCTTTATAGAAAATGGACTTAATCCCTTTTTCCTCAATTGCCGGAGAAACATATCCCGGATATCCTGTCGGGTGGTTGTTTGTTGTAATCGGTTTTCCTTCACCATCGAAAATCGCAGACGGGTCACTGCGGTCCCCCACAGCCGCAAAGGGAGTGCCCGGCCCATAGCCCACACAGAGAGAAGCGAGTTCTTCGATGGAGAGCTCCGGCAGATTTTGCTGCGTTTCTTTTTCAGCCTGTCTGCTCTCCCCTCCTGCAAGAATATCCTCTTCCGTTACAGAAATTACCGCCATCCCGGTCACGCCTCCATCAGGTTTCTTCTCACATCTGTCTTCCAGATGGCACCCTGCGTAGTCTTTCTGTGTCAGGAACGAAAGCTTATCTCTGTTGCATTCTAAGATTATCATACGGTTCGCGCACTGTTCTGTAAGGACTGTATCCCCCAGGCGTACCATTCCCACCAGGGAGGTGTCTCTTGATGAATTTCCCATCTTCAGGAGATAATCGCCCGACTCTATGACCCACGCAGCTCTTCCTTCGTCATAAACCGCCAGTTCTCTCCATGGAATCCAAATCTTAACCTTCTCTTTTTCTCCCGGAGCAAGGTCCGCGGTTTTCTCAAATCCCTTCAATTCCTGATAAGGACGTTCCACACCCTCTGCCGGATTTACCTTGGACAGATAAACCTGGATTACCTCTTTCCCTGATATTTCCCCAATATTTTTCACATTGGCTGTCACCATAATACCGCCGTTTTGCTTCTCGGCCGAGGCATCGCTGATTGCAAATTCAGTGTAAGAAAGCCCATAACCAAAGGGGTAAAGCACCGGTTTCCCGAATGTATCAAAATATCGGTAACCGGTATAGATATCTTCCCAGTACACACTCACCGGGCTTTTAGAAAAACCTGTACTTCCGTTTTCTTCTGAGGAAAGGCCGTAGCTCTCATAGTCAAGAACATTCTCCAGATGCTCCTTATCCCATGAGAAATGGTCTGCCGACGGGTAATCTTCATAATGTTCCGCTATGGTCACCGCCAGTTTCCCGGAGGGATTGGTCTCCCCCGTTAAAATGCCAGCTAGCGCAGAAGCCCCTTCTTCCCCTGGGATTCCAATAAACAGAAGGCTTTTTATATTTGCATACTTTCTCACCCAGGACAGATCGATCAGCCCGTTAACATTCAAGACTACCACTACATTTGTAAAATGACTGCAGACTTCCTTCAGCAGACTTTCTTCTGAATTAGTCAGGTAATAATCCTCTGAAAGGTGACGGTCACACTCCTCACCGCCAGAATTTCTGCCAATTACAATAAGTGCTGTGTCAGTTTTTTCTGCCGCCTGGTCAATAAGTGTGCCGGGCACTTCGTACTCATCAAGCGGAGCGCGGTATTTGCCGAATATTTCATACATAATTCCACTGTTTACCATCTCACTGACTTTAGTCCAGTCAAACTCATCCTCTTCCGTGACCCGTTCCTTATTTATCTTATATTCATAAAAGCCCTTTAAAAGTGGCTCAGGTCTGATTCCGCAATTTTCACATTCTTCCAGAATCGTGCCGCATCCGGCCACATTTGCACCGCCGGATCCGTTTCCGGAATATAAAGTGCCAATCTGCGTCCTCCCGAAAAACGCGATCTCTTTCTTCTCTTTTAAAGGAAGCATATGATCTTCGTTTTTCAACAATACAATGGATTCTTCTGCAATCCTTCTGGCAAGTAACTTTCTATCCATCTGTTTTCCTCCTGTCCTGCCGGATATCTTACCCGACCCGCTGTAAGTGTATGCCTAAGCTATACTTTGTCTTTCTGTACTTTCGCATAAAATGCTCTTTTTGCGCCGTCTATCCATCTATCCTCTGTGATCCGGTATGTTCCTTTTAACCGTATATCCTCAGAAGAACTTCCAATTTCTACATCTATCTCTCCTTTTTCCACCTTCCAGCGCATCTGCCTGTCAAGAAATGCTGACTGATCCGCCTGTACTGTAAATGTTACCCGTACTTTCTCTCCCGGTTCCATATGGATTCGCTTAAATCCGGCAAGCTCTTTCACCGGGCGTGTCATACTTGCAAATCTATCCCTGAGATAAAGTTGTACCACTTCATCCCCGGCACAGTTTCCCGCATTCTTTACCACACAGCTGATCTGTACCGATTCTTCTGCTCCAATCTCTGCCGTCGATATATGAATGTCTGAATACTCAAACTGTGTATAAGACAATCCATGTCCAAAGCAATATCTCGGTGTATGGGGAACATCCACATAATTGACGAATCCGATACTCTCCTGCTGATGCCATGCGGAACCGTTTGGGTGATTATAGTAGATTGGAATCTGTCCGGCGTGATATGCCACGGATACTGGCAGTTTGCCGCCCGGATTATATGCTCCCAGCAGGACATCTGCCACAGCCTGCGCTCCCGTTTCCGCCGGGCTCCAGGCTTCTATGACGGCATCCAGATATTGGTCTGCCGTGTCACTGGAGATCGGCCTGCCATCAAAATGGATGCCGATTAAGGGCTTTCCATACACCGATGCAGCTTTAATAAATGCGTCCTGACATTCCGGCAAATTGATGTCGGCAGCGTCCACACCTTCTCCCATGGTCGCCATAGAGCATGTACCGTGCTTTCCTCCCAGAGTGAGGATCACAACATCAGCTTCCCTGACTGCCTGCAGTGCCTCCTCAAATCTGCTCTGATCCTTTCCGGCAACCGGGTATCCATACACATACAGAATCTCCGTATCTGTCATACGCTCCTTTAGTTCTTCTAACAGGCTTCTGCATCCCGGCTTCTGTAAGCGCAGGATGTCGTTAAAGAGTTCTGCTTCATCTGACTGGATCTTTGTACCCGGGACATAATTCACCGGTTCGCCGTCTGGCAGCATTGCCCCGCCGATCTGTCCGGACTCCGGGCTGCCCTCTACCCCTGCGATAGAACTTGCGGCCGCGTAGACCGACTCCATCATGCACAGATGAGTATATCCGCCGAAGAACTTACGGGCACAGTCTGCATGAGGCCCGATCAGGGCCAGCTTCTTGATCTTGCCTGACAAAGGAAGTACCCCGTTGTTTTTCAAAAGCACCATGGATTCCCTTGCCGACCGAAGGGACAGCTCCGCCCCCTCTTTCTCTTCAAAAATCTTTTTGCAGGACTCACCGTCCATTGCGAAAGGTTGTTCAAACAGGCCCATGCGGAATTTCGCTTCCAACACCCTCAGAACTGTCCGGTCCAGCAATTCTGTATCCGCCTGTCCGCTTCGGAACATTTCTTTGAGTTTTTCGCCATAACCGATCGCTTTCGGCATCTCCATGTCCATCCCTGCTTCCATGGCAAGAAATCCTGTTTCTCCAATAGTCTCTCCGATCCGCTGGACTTCGTGGGCATTGCTGATGCCGCCGTAATCACTGATACACAGTCCGTCAAATCCCATTCTCTCCCGAAGAAGTTCTGTCAGTAATCTGTGGGAAACCGAGGCCGGTTCTCCGTCAATGGAATTATAGCAGGGCATTGACTCCTTTGATGATTACATCACACAAATTGAAATACCGATTAAAACTTAATATTAGTCAGTATAATTCTGTATATGACATCCCTCAAAAATCGACAGCCTAATGGTATCAATAATTCTTATAGCAGTGTTTCTATAATATATTAAAAGCCTCTTTGTCCGCTTAAGAGTTTAATCTTACAAAGAAAATGCTAAATCATAAGCCTCCCAGATTGCTGTTTTCAAATTTCCAACCTTTTTAACATCGCCGACTATATGAATATTCGTTTTCCCCTGTTGTGTTCCGCCGTCAACAAGCCTCGTGTCTGGCATATAACCACAGCTCATTATCACGTCGTCGCATTCCAGCTGTATTGTCTTTTCCGCTGTCTCAATGACAATTCCATTTTCAATGATTTCTAAGAGCTTTGCGTTTTTATAAATAGGAACTTCATAATACCGCAATAAGTCTCTCAGACAACTGGAGTTTGCCATGCAGAGTCCCTTGGTCTTTAAAATATCGTCTGCCATTTCCACAATAACCGGTCGTTTTCCTTTCAGCACAAGGTCATAGGCAATCTCGCACCCCGTCAAACCTCCGCCGATTACAGCGACGTCCTTTCCTACTTTTCCCCCCCAGCAGATATTCCGTTGCTTCAATAGCTTTTTCCTGTCCCGGAACATCTAGCTTTTTAGGTTTCGCGCCCGTAGCAATGATAATTTCATCTGCTGTCAGCTCAGCCAGAGTTGTAATTTCACAGTTGTATTCCACTTTAATCGGCAGGCTTTCTATTTCTTGTTGAATCCATCTTATAAATTCCTTATCTTTTTCTTTAAATTCAGGTGCTGCTGCAGCGTTAAACACACCGCAGAGCCGGTCACTCTTTTCATAAATTGTTACCTCATGACCTCGGATTGCCGCAATTCGTGCTACAGTCATCCCAGCGATACCCCCGCCGATGACCGCAATACTTTTTGTTACAGCTGCTTTTTTCCCAAAATCATATTTCTGCTCACAGAATGTCCTAGGGTTCAACGCACAATGCCCTTGTGTTTTTCCATCCTCTTCATCGATTTCACAGCCAACGCCTTCATAATGATAAATCGGAAGACATGCATTATGACATGCAATGCAAGGAAGAATGTCACTAAATTTCTCCTGTTCCAGTTTTACAATGTATTCCGGATCCGCCAGGAACTGACGTCCGATTCCCATAGCATCCAGTTTTCCTTCTGATATAGATGCTGAAGCTTCATCCGGCTGCATTCTTCCTGCACATACCACAGGAATTTCTACCACTTCTTTTAATCGTGTCACCTCCGCCATGTTACAGTTTAAAGGCATATATACAGGCGGATGCGCCCAGTACCATGAATCGTAAGTCCCATTGTCCGCATTAAGCATATCATATCCTGCATCCTGAAGATATTTTGCGGCTTTCAGCCCTTCCTCAAGATCTCTGCCGGCTTCTGTAAATTTCTCACCATAAACTGCCCCGATACCAAAGCCGATTGTCTTACTGGTTACGGAATACCGAAGGGATACAGGGAATGTGTCACCGCACTGTCGCTTAATCTCCTCTACAACTTCTTTCGCAAACCTGTAGCGGTTATCAAAAGTCCCCCCATACTGATCTGTTCTCCGATTCGTATACTTCGTTGTAAACTGATCCAGCAGATAGCCTTCATGCACGGCATGCACTTCCACACCGTCAAACCCTGTCTCCATACAAAGTTTGGCTGTCTTACCATAGGCATCCACATACTCAAGAATTTCACCTTCCGTCAGTGGTCTATGTATAATTTCTGGAAGCCAACGGTTAGGTAGTTCACTAGGGGCTACAAGAAGATTATCCCAGTCAAACATGGATTTTTGTCCGGTTTCCTTCTCTTTTTCATAAAGTTCACTTTAATGCCAGTGGCATGGTAAATGTTCGTCCCCATCCTGCACCAATCTGCAAAAACACTTTTGCACCGTAACTATGAATTTCTGCTAAAAGCGGCTTTAGTCCTTCGAATATTTCTTTCTGCTCATAAAGCCACTGTTTCCCCACCATACTACGCAGAGTAACCATTCCGGGAATAATTAAACCTACATGATTCTTTGCACGCTCCACATAATAATCATGGATATCCTCACCAATTTTAAAAATAGGTAAGCAGTCTATCATGTTTGTACCTTCCATTGGTTCCAGAACAAAACGGTTTTTAATCATTACCGTTCCAATTTTAAATGGTTCAAATAAAATTTCGTGTTCTTTTTTCATTTTTTGAACATCCTTCCTCAATTATCCTATTGTGCAAGTAAGCAATTCAACTGACCGATCAGCTGTTCCACCTGTTCTCCCGGCATCTGTCCCAGCAGAAATTTCAGCGGCATTTCCCGGATAACTTGCTCTCCCAGCTTCTTGTATTCGTCACTCATACCTTCTGCTGATGCGGCTGCTGCTGCCAATGGAGCCAGCAGTTCCGTAATAACGGGAGCGGTTTTCGTATGATCCAATAATTCTCCGAACGTTGTTGTGAAATCTACGCAAAGGGGCAGTTCTTTCTGTGTTTCAAATATAATATCAGCATGTAATCGGACGTCATCAGAAGCATGGCCGATCAGGATCCGATATGTTCCGGATGGCGCATACCAGTCCCCGAGACGTTCTTCATAATAGGAAAGATCCCTCGCCGAAATTTCCATCGACACCGTTTTTTCCTCTCCTGGCAGGAGATGAACTTTGGCAAATCCTTTCAATTCCTTGACCGGTCTCTCCGATATGCCGCACATGTCAGCCACGTACAGCTGTACGACTTCTTTTCCTTCTGTCTTTCCTGTATTTTTCACCTTGAAGGAGACCGTCAGGATATCCTCATCCGTCATTTGAGCCGATGACAAATTCAAGTCCCCATAAGCAAATTCCGTGTAAGACAGCCCATGTCCGAATGCATACCGCACCGGAACCTTCTTTGTATCATAATAGCGGTACCCGACAAAGATATCCTCACCATATAACACCCGCTTTCCATTTCCTGGGAAATGAAGGTAGCTCGGATTATCTTCCAGCCGGTACGGGAATGTCTCCGCCAGCCTGCCGGACGGATTCGCTTCTCCGTATAACAGCCGGTCACAGGCTTCGCCAACGCCCTGACCTCCGAGATACATTTCAAGGATCGCGCTTACTTTATCAGCCCAGGGCAGTTCTACCGGGCTTCCATTGTGGAGTACAACTACAACATTAGGCTGTACTTTCAACACTTCTTCGATCAGACGGTCCTGGCATTGGGGCAACTTCATAGATGTTCTGTCATACCCTTCCGACTCAAATATCTCAGGCAGACCGGCAAAGATTACCGCAACATCTGCTTCTGCAGCAGTTCGAAGCGCTTTTTCCAGCTCCTGTTCCGTCATCGCGTCATTTTCCATAGAAAATCCTTTTGCATAAGTTACGCTGCGCCCTTTTTCTCCGGCAGCATCCAATGCCGAGACAACCCTGAACGGATTGATATGGCTGGAGCCACCGCCCTGATACCGCGGCTTTTCAGCAAATTCCCCTATATAGGCAACCTTTCTGTCTGTATTCAGCGGAAGTATACCGTTATTTTCCAGCAGAACCACACATTCAGTCTCTATATCCGCTGCTTTTTTATGATCTGTTTCCTTATCAGATATAACTTCCGGGTGATGCTCTTCACCGGCAAATACAACATTCAATATCCGTTCCACCGCTTCATCCAGCACAGCTTCGTCCAGTCTTCCCTCCTGTACTGCTTTCACAATCTGTCTGTCATTGTATCCTCCGGAATAAGGCATCTCCAGATCCAGTCCGGCCTGCAGCCCCTTCACCCGGTTATTTACAGCACCCCAGTCACTGACGACACAGCCTTTGTATCCCCATTCTTTTCTCAGGATATCTGTCAGAAGATATCTGTTTTCTGAAGCATATTCTCCATTTATTTTGTTGTAGCTGCACATGACGGTTCTTGGGGGTGATTCTTTTACTGCTTCCTCAAACGCAGGCAGGTAGATTTCCCTGAGCGCACGTTCTGACACCTCGGAAGATATCGTCATACGGAGTGTTTCCTGATTATTCAGCGCGAAGTGCTTAATGCTTGTCCCCACGCCCTGACTCTGTACTCCACGGATATATGCCGATGCCATCCTGCCTGCCAGATATGGATCCTCCGACAGATACTCAAAGTTCCGCCCGCATAACGGGCTCCTTTTAATATTCACCGCCGGACCAAGCAGCATGCTTACATTCTCGGCCTGACACTCCGCTCCCAGCGTCTCTCCCATCCGTTCCATCAGGTCAACATCAAAGCTGGAGGCTGTTGCACAGGCTGCCGGGAAACAAACGGCTTTCACACTTTCATTCAATCCCAGATGATCCGTTTCCCCTTCCTGCTTTCTCAGGCCGTGAGGGCCGTCCACCATCATAACTGACGGAATATTCAGTCGTTTGATTTCTTTCGTATGCCAGTTATCAGCTCCTGAACAGAGACTTGCCTTCTCTTCCAGCGTCATTTTTGAAATCAGTTCCTTTATTCTGTCCATCGCAAAAGTCCTCCATTCTTTTCTTAATACTGATTGATCATCTGTGCCTCTGCCTCTTCACGGCTGATTTCGCCATTGTTGCATTTTGCCATCAGCTGGACATCATGGTCATTCAGCTTGTAAAAGCGAAGTATAAGCAGAGTACAAATACCCCCGATAATGCTGCCAAGACAGCTGAATATCCATAGTTTATCGGCAAATCCTGCCGCCTGAACAACACCTTCTCCCTCTCGGAAGCCGATTAAAGTTAATGCAAATACACTGACTGCTGTTGTGATCGCTCCATTTAATTTTGCAAAAAATGTCTGCGCCGCAAACGTTACACCACGCATTTTTAATCCTGTCTTGTACTGTCCATACTCGTAGCAGTCCGGCGTAAACTGATACTGCAGTATAACTGCTATTCCCAGTGGAATTCCTCCTAAGGCATTTAAAATCACATACACCGTCATATTCTCATACCCGGCCATGAATCTTACAATTCCCAGAAGTAAAGCGAAAACATATGAAATATAGAAGACTTTAAATTTATCATACTTTTTGCATAATTCTACTGCCATAACCGCACCGATTAAGGTCGGAATAATTCCCGCCATCGAAACATATGAGGCAGCTTCTTCACCGCCAAGGCAGTACCGGGCCACGTATAAGCCCCAATTTGCACCAACATTAAGCAGGCTGCTGATGAGCGGAGCCGCAAAGAAAAGCAATAAATATTTGTTCTTCCGCAGACATTCTACCATATCTCGCAATGTATAACTTTCTTCTGCCCCGTCATTCAGGACTCTTTCTTTTTCAATTACTCTCTCCCTTGCGAACAGACAAATCGGAATCATCATAACACATGACAAAAGAGATAACACAATTACTGTTGTTGACCAGCCGCCTAACCGCTGCCGTACCAACGGCAGGACAATTCCTGTAACAATACCTGCAAAAATAGCAAACACTCTTCCTATGCTGTTTAGTGAAATACGTTCCTTCTGGTCTATTGTCATCGTGGTAACAATACCAAAAATCGGCACATCGCAAAGGGTATAGGCTGTATCCCATAACATATAAGCAAGTGTTGCCCATATGATTTTAGCCATCATGGAAATCCCGGTAGGTATTATAAAAAGAA
Source organism: uncultured Lachnospiraceae bacterium (assembly GCA_900546325.1). GTDB lineage: Bacteria > Bacillota > Clostridia > Lachnospirales > Lachnospiraceae > Faecalimonas. The sequence goes on from URCR01000038.1 coordinate 18,715, forward strand.
GAATAGTTGCCACCGGAATCGCTATGACAGATATTCGAAGCCACGGCAGGAATTTCTCTTTCTTAAAATTCACCTTATCCATGATCATACCGAAGATTGGATCGTTGATGGCATCCCACACTTTCGTGATAAGCGCCACGATCGCAACCAATGCTGCCGTTATGCCGATATCTGTAAAATATGTAGTCATATATCCTATCAGTCCATAGAATACATTCTGTCCCATAAAATACAAACCATAACTGATTTTTTCTCTTTTTGTAACTGCATTTTCCATTTCGTTACCCATCCTTTCATTGTTTGATTCAATTATAAATAATCCCAAAGGACAAATCATCAACGATATATAAGCAGTTTACCGACGAAACTTAATATAATAATCATCTTTCTAAAAACTGATATAAGTATTCTTCCATCTTAGGAGTCCACCATTCCAGATATCCTGCCTGCGTCGGATGAACCGGATCTGCCATATAAACTTCATATTCATTTTCTGAAACGTCATTCATCTCCTCGTCATTCCAAAGGTCGATCACGCCTATTCCATATTTATCCTGAAGCTCAAACAATACATCTACCATCTGTTGATACTGTTTGCTGTCATATTTTGTTCCGGTATAAAAGATTACGGGACAATTCCATGTCTGCTTTGCATATACAATGATATATTCCATTGCTCCTGTTACCGTCTGTGTATCAAAATCCTCCAAATTTTCTGAACTGCTAAGTTCTCCCATCGGCATTTCTTTCGACGCGTCATTCGTGGAAAGCTGACAGACAAACGCATCGAATTTCTCATCTGTACCAATATTATTTTTCATCCTTTGGATATAAGACGTCTTTCCGTTATCCACTAAAGTAGTGCCGCTGACGGCTTCTTTTACATACTCACAGCCATTTCTGTAAGAGATATAATCTGCGAAAGAAACATCCATTGAGTACAGACCTAAGGTTACAGATGATCCAAGGTAGCAGATACGCTTCCCTTCAAGAGGGCTGTTTTCTAACGGTTCTATATTTTCCAGACTGTATTTTTCTGCGTTTCCCGGCATTTTTTTCAGTTTGTTCTTCCAGACAAAATCAAACGGTCCTCCACCGCCTACTGCTCCTACTAAATATGTCAGGCCGATTCCCGCGACCAGAATCACAATTAAAACGATACTTAAGGTAATCTTCAATATTTTCTTTTTCATAATCCTTCCTATTTCTATAATCTTCCGGTTTTCCGGATCCTGTTATTTACGGTATCTATTTCCCTCTTTCTGATATCCTGCTGATTTTCGGCAGTTATTCCTTACATTCAAACTCATATGTTCCACTTCCTACCTCATACAATCTGCCATCCGGCATCTTTACAGTGGCAGTCGTGTTGCAGGGGATCTCCACCTTCAACTCAAATTTTCCCTCTTCCACGCTCCACTCTGTCCGTACTTTACCGTACTCACTCATATAGGTACGCTTTGCACTGGTAAACGCCTCATCCGTCTCCGGCGCAATCACAATCTTCTTAAATCCGGGAGCAGCCATATCAATGCCGCTTATCTTCCGGAACATCCAATCGTCCACGCATCCAAAGGCATAATGGTTCAGGCTTGTCATAACCGGAGACCCGTCCTCCTTATAAGAAATATAGTTTTCCCAAATTGTTGTCGCTCCCTGCTTCACCTCATAAAGCCATGACGGGCACTTTGTCTGAAGCAGGATTTTATATGCCTTGTCCATCCTGCCGATCTTACAGAGTGCATCCAGCAGATACGGCGTCGTCAGGAACCCTGTATCCAGACAATCCCCGTTTTCTTCTATCTTGCGAATCAAATGTCCGGCTATACTTTTTTTCTTCCTTTCAGGAGCAAGATCAAATGCGATTGCCAGCACATAACTGCCCATAAAATCAAGAGGCATCTTCCCGTCATCATCGATCAGCCCTTTTTGAATGGCAGATTTCATTTTGGACGCAATGTCATCATAGTATAATTCGTCTGATGTATACCCGAGGAGTGCTGCCGTATCTGCCATGATCCGGCAGGAATTCCATCCAAAGATTGGCGCGCAGTATGCAGAAGTGTTGACAGGTTTTGCAGCGCTTTGGTCTGCTCCATCTACTGTCTGGCTCGGTATGAGCCACTCCCCGTACTGATGTCCTGTATTCCACAGATACTGATCAATTTCTTTTGGATGTTTCATCTTGCCTCTACGCTTCTTTGCAGTGTTGATGATATAGTCGCACCACTTTTTCATTGTGTCATACTGTTCTCTCAGTATCCTGATATTTCCTGTAAGCTGATACATGCTCCACGGTACGATACAGGCGGCATCTCCCCATCCTGCTTCTCCCACCGGTTCAAAATTGCGGTATACGATCCGATTCAGTTTCTCCAGTAATTCATAGATTCCGGTAAGGGGGATCACATTGGGGATTGCCCCATTTTTCTGCTGACTGCAGGTCATATTACGCAGCCATCTTGTCAGAAACGGGGTTACATTTTCGTTGAGCATGGCTGTTCTTGCATAAATCTGGATATCTCCGGTCCATCCGCCTTTTTCTCTCTGCGGGCAGTCCGTGGGTATTGAAAACAGATTCGACCGCTGAGACCATCTTGTATTTTCGTAAAGCCGGTTTATATCTTCGTTGGACGTCTCAAAAGTTCCCAGATCCTCATTGTCAGAAGACAGGACAATCGCTGTGAAATCCTCCGGGCTCACCGGCTGATCGCATGTCACTCTCACATAGCGGAATCCATGATATGTAAAATGCGGTGTATATTCTGTGAATTTACCGTTTGAAATATAAATATCACTTTGCTTGTGCCCTGTTTTCTCTGACATGAAAATATTGTTGAAATAGTTTCCATATTGATCCAGAGTTTCAAAATGATCTAATACCATTTTTGTTCCGGCCGGCAGTTTGGTTTTTACCCGCAGAACACCCGCCAGATTCTGCCCGAAGTCAATGATCGTCTCGCCTTTCGGGCTGACCGTCATTCCGACTGCCGGTAATTCCTTTACCGGGCGCACCGGTTCCCCGTACTGAGCTACCAGGTTGGCGTAAGATTTTTTGCATGGGATACCTGCTTTCCAGCTGCTGTCATCGAATCCGCAACAGTTCCAGTTTTCCTGTTCCATCCGTGCGTCATAGAGTTCACCTGCAAACAGATCGGAAGACCGAACCGGACTTTCCGAAACTTTCACCGCATCATCTGACAGCACCATTTCACTCGTTCCGTCTTCATAATCAATCTTTATCTGAAATAACACAGAATGTTCGGCTTTAAACTTCCTGTCGCGCGGCTTAAAGTTCGCGCTGTCATACCAGCCGTCCCCCACCAGCATCCCTATGACATTCTCTCCCTCTCTCAAAAACGAGGTCACATCATAGGTCTGGTAACACAGATATTGGGAATAGACGGTAAATTCCGGCGCAAACTCTCTGTCATCCGGACGCATTCCGTTCATGCTGAGCTGATATGCTCCGTGACAGGTGGCGTAAACGCGCGCTCGTTTTATGCCGTCTCGTACACCAAATTCTTTGCGAAAATATTCTGCCGGGTTCTGCCCGCCGGTTCCGGGTTTTACCTTTTTCATCGGAAACGGAGATTTCACCCACTCGGCCGTCCATTCTTTCTTCATAAATCCTGTCTCAAAGGATGAGGATGCCGCCGCCTTTTCTCCGTTATTAACTGTCACTTCCACTGTCCAGTTGTAGTCACTGAGACTTTGTAATGGTTTCCCGGAGTACTCCACAAAAATACTTTTATCACTTTCTACCATTCCAGAATCCCACATTACTTCGTCCATATTTTTCACTGTGATATGATAGGATGTTTGCATCACATTCTTTTCATCACTAGTGATTACCCATGAAAAATAAGGTGCTTCGTCCACGCATGGTCTATATTGACTGTTTACTTTAAGTCTTATAAGCTCCATAGCAGACCTCCTGATTAGAATTTCGCCAGTGCTTTATCCAACATTTGTGCCTCGTCTGGTTTGATTTCTCCTGCGAATGTTTTCGCGACATCTCTAAGCGAAAGCCCATATGCAATATCGGGGATCATATCTACTTCCACCATTTGAGAAAGAAACGCGCGGATATCCGGATGGTTCAGCAGTTCTTCCATTGTAGAGTCTATGCTATATCTCTTTTTTAATGGTTCTGATGCTTCATATACAACTTCATATTCTCCGGCTTTCACATGGCAAATTCCGTTTTCCACAGCTTCAAATAATGGATTTTCTATATCCTCATATATGCATTCTGGTGCATAAGGGAGAACCACTTCTGCCTTGCCTCCAAACGGAACTGTAACAGTGATGGTGATTTTATTCCCCTCTAATATCTCCCAGCCGCACTGATAGCATCCGGTTGCCGAATCATAAACAGCTTTTACATATTTCAGTTCGCTATTTACTTTTGGACTGATTCGCATCACCCTGCCTCCCGGGCTCTGTTCCATCACATCAATTCCAGCTGCATGGCGGAAGATCCACTCCAATATAGCTCCGTACGAATAATGATTCAGACTGTTCATCCCCGTACTGGAGACATGTCCGCTCTCATCCAGTGAATTCCAACGCTCCCACACCGTTGTTGCTCCCAACTTCACTTCATGGAGCCAACCCGGATATTCTTCATTCAGAAGCAGCCTGTATGCCGCATCTGTCATTCCATGATCAGTCAGGACATTGCACAAAAGCGGTGTTCCTACAAACCCGGTATTTAATTTATTTTTATTATCCCGAAGAAGTTTTTTCAGCATCTGCTTTGTCAGTTCTTCATTTTCAGACAGATGATATTTCAGTGCAAGAATAAGCCCTGTCTGCGTCTTCACCGCACATCTGCCTGTAGCAGTAAAATATTCTTCTTTCACGACCTGCCACTGACGGTCTGCGATTTTCTGATACTCCTGTCTCGTTTCTTCCAGTCCAAGCACCTCTGCTGCTTTTGCAACAATCTGTGCACTTGCCGCGTAGTAGATGTCTGCAATGTATGCTTCATCAGTCGCTCCATACACGCTGTTCACTGCGGCACCTGTACGGTCAAGAGCAAGCCAGTCCCCATAATGGAAAACCTGTCTCCATCCATGATGGTCTCCGTCAATTCTCCGGATATAATCGACCCACGCTTTCATGCTCTCAATCTGGTTTTCGAGTATTGTTTTGTCCCCGCTGAACAAATATACGTTCCAGGGGATGATACATGCAGCGTCTCCCCATGCGCAGGAACATTTTGTCGGTCCGAATGTAGGGACAATCTCTGGAACCATTCCGTCCGCCAGAAGCTGTTCCTGATACAAGTCATATAAATATTTTCTGTAAAACGCATAGGTATCAGCCAAGTAGCTTGCAGTCGCAGAAAATACCTGTGTGTCCCCTGTCCACCCCATTCTCTCATCGCGCTGTGGACAATCTGTAGGCACATCCAGAAAGTTCCCTTTCATTCCCCATTCAATATTGGAAATCAGTTTATTCACAAGCTCACTGCCCGTTTCGACTGTACCGATACTCTCATAATCACTGTATAGCACAATTGCCATAAAGTCCTCGCATGACAGATCGGTAACACCACTGACTTTTACGTAACGGTATCCATAATAAGTAAAATGTGGAATAATCACCTTTTCCGTACCATCGGAAACATAGACATACTCAGAAAGCGCAGTTCTTAAATTCTCGTTATAAAAGCATCCGTCCTGAAGTATTTCCCCTGTCTGTATCCTGATTATTGTCCCCGAAGGTTCATTTACACGCAATTGGAAGATTCCTGTTATCTCCTGCCCCAGATCAAATACCAATTCTCCGGCAGGAGTATGAATTAGTTCCACCGGTTTTATCTGCTCCTGCACCTTGACCGGAAGCGATAACCGTTCCATAAGCCGGCCTTTCGGAGCCTTTGCGATCCGCGCAGGAGACTCCTCAACCGGCGGCAGCGTATCATCTCTTCTCTCACCGTCATAGATATTGGAAAACCACAAATTGCTTCTTGTAACTGACCAGGTTTCATCAGAACTGATCACATCTTTCGTTCCGTCTTTGTACTCTATGTGAACCTCCGCAATCAGCTTCCACTCGTCACCGTAATATGCTTCCCGCTCCGGATCATTGAAACCGAACCTGCCTTTATACCAACCGTTTCCGAGAAGAACAGACAGCACACCTCCTCGTTCTGCCTGTTCTGTGATGTCATACGTCTGATACTGGATCCACCGGTCATAGTTATTGCAGTACGGAGTCAGATACTCATCGCCGATTTTCTCCGGATTTTCTTTATTTTCCCCGAGAAAATATGCCTCATACAATCCCAGGCCGCAAATGTACAGTCTTGCGCTTTTCACTTCTTTTGCCGGACGAATTCTCTTTGAGAAAATCGGATGCCGTTCCTGACTGCTGTCACAGGTAATCCATCTTCCAGTCCATGGTTCATCCATTTTGGCAGTCTCAAAAAACTGTACATCTGATTCGATTACTTCCTCTACATCTGTTGTCACAATGACCTTCCAGTAATATCTTGTATACGGCTGTATTTCAAATTCTACTCTTGTAGAGAGGCTGTCCAACTCTGTTTCACCTGTATCGTAACAGATATCTGTAAAGGTTTTGTTCTTGCTGATTACAATCCTTGCATATTTCTGTTCCTGTCCTCTGCATCCTTTCACTTTCCATGAAAATACCAACGGTTTCAGATAAAACCCTAAAGGGTTTGTGATATGATTTGTTTTTGCTGCATAAATCTTTCCCATGCTGATACTCCTTCTCTATCATTCTTATTCACTTATACCCGCTTTTGACCGTTTCTCCCTCATCAGACATATCTGCTCATTCAATTTTTCCTTGGTAATAGGATAACCTTTTGAGAAGATCACAATGGCCACCACATTTACGATTGCCGGCAATATTAGCACACAGAGGACGATCACATTAATCACATCGTCATTCTGTACTGCCGCCTTACTGTCAAATCCTGCTAACTGCAGCAGATACCCCGGAATCGCACCACCGATTCCCATTGCACACTTGGAGACAAAGCTGGAAAGAGATGCGACAGCACCTTCTGCCCTAATTCCCATAGACACTTCGATATAATCTGTATTATCTGCCTGTATTCCATAATTAAGAGGTGCTGCAAAGCCGGCTCCTATTCCTGCAATCAATACAGAGACAATAAGAAGGGGAATGCTCCTCACATCCAACAGACGGATGATTGGTGTCAGTCCTGCAAGTGCAAGTCCAATCGCATACATTTTCTTCTTTCCAAACCTTCCAATCAGATTACCAATGACCATTGTAGCCGGAAAAACAGTAACACATGTAATAAGCGTAATAATAGACGCCAACGTCAGATCTTCAAAAATATATGTATAAAAGTATGTATTTGCTGCATTCACGATATTGCTTCCAATCGAATATAACAGTACAGCAAGGAATGTAATGTACACCGGCTTCTGACTGAGAATCTTGAATAATTCTTTTACAGAATAGCTGTTCTCCATCTGTGGTTTTACACGTTCTTTTACTCCCATGGTTCCTATAATAGAGAAGAAAAAAATCACTGCTGTCATGATCAGAACAAGATTAATATATCCCTGTTTGTTAGAAGTATCTCCAAGAATAAGTGGAGCTGCCACACCGATTACAAGCGCCCCGATCACGTATGCAAGCCCTTTGATTGAACTTAAGCTGTTCCTTTCTTTCATATCTTCTGTCATAACCGGCAGAAGACTGTTCAGCGAAATATCCATGACTGGGAACAACACACCAAGCAGAATATACGATACATATGCGATTGCCAGTTTCCCCGATGTTGATAACATAGGTCCAAACCAAAGTAGAAGGAAATTGGCGCTACACAGAATTGTTCCCAGAATCAATGTTGGTCGGAAATGTCCCATCTTTCTGGTCGGAAGATGGTCGATCATAAATCCAACTAACGGATCGTTAATGGCATCTAGAAAGCGTGCGATCAGGAACAGTGTCGCACATGCAGCAGGACTCAAGCCGCATATATTGGTATAAAAAATTAGTAAATATCCGTTGATCAGTGTCATAACCGGAATGTTTCCAAAGTTTGCCATTGCAAATGACAGCTTTTCTCTCATTTTTATCTTATCTTGATTCATATTTTATTCTCACTTTCTCTCATTTTTATCTTATCTTGATTCATATTTTATTCTCACTTTCCCTCTTCTGCACACAGAGCATTTAACTCCACGATCATCTGCTCGATCGCTTCGCCCGGAATAACGCTTAAAAATGATTTCAGCGGCATCTGCGCAATAATTTCCGGAGTCACAAGCTGTACCTCCCCATCTTCTTTCTTAGGTTCTTCTCCCTGTGATATTCCCTCAAGATACTCCATCATTTTCCCTGCTGTCTTCGGGTGGTTCATCAATTCCCCCATTGTAGTGGTCATATCCACAGTGAACGGCAGCAGCACATCAGTGGTAAATGTAAGTTCTGCAGCCTCTCTGATCTCATCGCTGGCATGCCCGATCTGGATCTCATATGTACCTGACGGAGTATACCAGTCGTGAATCTTTGTCTCGTAGTAAGCAAAATCTCTCGCGCAAAGCTCCATTGTAACAGTCTTCTTCTCACCCGGATTCAGAAATACTTTCGCAAACCCTTTTAGTTCTTTCACTGCTCTTGGCACTGTACTGTTTTTGCCGCTGACATAGAGCTGAACCACTTCACTTCCTGGTCTCTTTCCTATATTCTCCACATCAATGCTCACCTTCAGAATATCTCCATCTTTCATTTCCGCAGAAGAGAGTTTCATATTGCTGTAGCTGAATTCCGTATATGACAGTCCATGGCCGAATGCCCAGCGCACCGGTACTTTCTTCGCATCATAGTAACGGTATCCGACAAAGATATCTTCTCCATAGAGAACAGTCCTGCCGTCTCCAGGGAAATTCAGGTAACTCGGATTGTCTTCCAGACGATATGGGAACGACTCCGCCAGACGTCCTCCCGGATTTGCCTCCCCAAATAACAACCGGTCGCTGGCCTCCCCAATGCCTTCTCCTCCCAGATACATCTCCAGAATGGCATTTACAGACTCCGCCCATGGAGTTTCTACGGGGCTTCCATTATGAAGAACCACAACCACATTCTTCTGTATCTCTGCCACAGCCTCTATGAGACGGTTCTGGCACTTTGGTAGTTCCATGGAATTTCTGTCATATCCTTCCGACTCAAAACTGTCTGGAAGTCCGGCAAAAATTACAACCGCATCTGCACCTGCTGCTGCTTCACACGCCTGTTTCAGCTCCTCTTCTGTCATCTCGTCACGCTCTGACGAGAAGCCTTTCACGTACTCCACTGCCCTGCCTTTTCTCACCGCAGTTTCCAGAGCCGACACTACGCTGTCCGTATTGATGTGACTCGATCCCCCGCCCTGGTATCGCGGTTTCTTTGCAAATTCCCCGATATAGACTACTTTCTGTTCTTTTTTCAGCGGCAGCACTCCCCTGTTTTCCAGAAGTACGGCACACTCTGTTTCGATATCTGCCGCTGCTTTGTGATCCTTTTCCCTGTCAAATACAGTCTCCGCTTTCCTGTTATCTGTGTAGGAGAAGACTACTTTCAGTATGCGTTCCACCGTTCTGTCAAGAATTTCTTCCTCCAGTTCTCCATTCTCCACTGCCTGAATAATCTTTCTTGTATTATATCCTCCTGATCCCGGCATCTCCAAGTCAAGACCGGCTTTCAGTCCTTTCACCCGGTCATTTACAGCTCCCCAGTCACTGACCACATATCCTTCAAATCCCCACTCATCCC